>JBDHLB010000113.1:0-5284 GCA_039586095.1 Gemmatimonadota bacterium | reverse complement strand
GGCCGCGGCGAACTCCTGCAGCGCCCGGAGCGCAGAGTTGACCGCACGCGTTTGCCGACGCCGGGTGAGAAGCGGTGCGTCTTCCGCTGCGCGAATGCCGGAATAGACGCACGATAGCAGCACCTTTCGCAGGGCGCTCAAGCCTGTGCCCCCCTGTGCGGAGACGGGCACCACGTGCGCTGTCTTGTCCGGCTGTCGTTCATCGTGCGGGGCATCCTCTCCGGGCGCACCCTCCCGCAAGTCCTGCTTCGTCCTCACGAGAATGACCGTGCGATCGCCTCCCAGGCCGCGCAGAAACTCGGATTCTCCCGCGTCGAGCGACCGATCGGATTCCACACAGAACAGCACGAGATCGGCCCGGTCCAGGTAGCGACGCGCCACCTCGATTCCCAACTCTTCCACATACTCGGCCTCATCGCGCAGCCCCGCCGTATCTACCAGTCGGAACGGATAGCCGCCCAGCGAGACCAGCGCCTCGATCGCATCCCTCGTGGTGCCCGGAATCTCCGTGACGATCGCCCGCGACTCACCCACCAGCGCGTTGAACAGGCTGGACTTCCCGGAGTTCGGCCGTCCGGCGATCACGGTCAGTGCCCCCTCGCGGAGAAGCTCGCCTTCCGTCGCGTTCCGGAGCAGCCCCTGCAGCTCCTCCTCGGCGTTTCGTGCGGCTGAGTCGATGCGCTCAACGGGAATCGGCCCCTCGTCCTCCTCCGGGAAATCGATCTCGTACGCCAGCATCGCCTCCAGGCGCAGGATCGCCTGTCGTATGCCCTCGATGCGCCGGGAGAGACCGCCGTCCAGCTGGTGGAGCGCCGCGTCGTGAAGTGCGATGCTGCGCGCGTCGATCAGATCGGCCGTCGCCTCCACCTGGAGCAGGTCGAGTCTTCCAGTCAGGTACGCACGGCGTGTGAACTCGCCCGGCTCGGCGAGACGAGCGCCCGCCGCGAACATCGCATCCAGCACGAGCTGCGGCACGAGCGCGCCTCCGTGGCACGTGACCTCGAGCACGTCTTCGCCGGTGTAAGAGGCGGGAGCCTCGAACAGCGTGGCGACGACGTGATCGAGCGGTTTTCCACTCTCCGGGTGTTTGACCGTCGCAAAGGTCGCGTGGCGAGGCTCCAGCCTCGACAGGTCCAGGGACGCCGCGATCGCGCGCACCTCCGGCCCGCTGGCTCTCACCACCGCCAGCCCCGAGCGCCCCGGCGCTGTCGAAATCGCGGCGATCGTATCGTCGAACATGGGACAAGTATAGAATCGCCCGCCGCCGGCCGCCCGAGTATTGTGTGCTGACGCCGTTCGCGGGGCGGGGAACCGCCTCGCTCGATGGTTCCGGGAACGCGGGGTGGCCCGATGATCGGCAGAGGCGAAAGGAAAGGCGAGCCCTGGCATTCGGGCGCGCGGTCTCTGCCTTTCGTCTGCCTCCTCCTCGTCGGAGGCAGCGTTCCGTTGCTCGGTCAATCGACCGGTCTCATCAGGGACACCGGTGGCTACCCGTTTCGCACACCCGGCGCGTCCCCGTCCGAGCCGCTCACTCGCCTCTCCGTCGCGCACGTCTCGCGGGACACGGCTGACCGACTCGTGGCGCTTCCGGATCTCGGAGAGCGGCTTCCGTTCTGGATCCACCGGGATCCCGACGGCCCGTGGGAGCTCGCCGGAGCTGTCGCCGGTGGCGTCTTTGCGCGCTTCGATCTCGAGAGCACCGACAACGAGTTTATCGAAGTCCACTTCCGCGTCGGACTGCAGGCTCGCGCGCGCTATCGAGGGCTCGCGCTGCGGGCCGAGCTCTATCACGTAAGCTCGCACCTCGGGGATGAGTACCTCGTGCGGACCGGGCGAGAGCCGATCTCGACCAGCCGGGAGGGCATCGATCTGTTGCTACAGGGCGAACCCCTTCCCGGGCTCCTGCTGTACGGCGGACCGGGGGTGCTGTTCAGGAGCACCGAATCCCTGGACCCGGCCTCTCTACGGGCCGGATTCGAATGGGAGTTTGCGCGCCTCGTGACGTCCGGGGAGCCCGGGGAGGAAGCCTCGGAGGATGGAGAGCATCGGCCGTGGGCCGTTCCCTACGTGGCCTTCGACGCCTATGCCTGGTCCGAGCTGGGTTGGGAGCCGACGCTCGCCTTCGAAGGGGGAGTCCGTCTCGGACGTTACATAAGCCTTGCCCTCGGGCTGGGAACCGGTCCCTCGCGGGCCGAGCAGTTCTTCCGTGAGGACGAACGACTCATCTCAGTGACGTTCTCGTTCCGTCGCTGATCCCAGGCGACCTGGGCTCGCCCCATCGTCAGGCGGTCAGGTCGGCTTCTTACGCTTCCGTGGCCCCGACTTCGGAGAGCCGCCCGACTTCGGTTCGATCGATGGAGCCGCCGCCCTCGCCTTGCGTCGCTCGCGTGACAGGTACACCTGCTGCGGCAGCGAGGCGATGTTGCTCGTCGCGTAATAGAGGTTGAGACCGGCCGGGAAGCTCGCGAACAGGAAAGTGAAGACGACCGGCATGGCGTACGTCATCATCTTCATCTGCGCGTTCGTCTCCATGCCGCGCTGCCCGATCCAGTTCAGGAGCAACATGGAGGCCCCCATCAGGAAAGGCACGATGTAAATCGGATCCTTCAGCGACAGATCCGGCAGCCACAGGAAGGGGACGCCCCGGAACTCGATCGTGTTCCGAAACACGAAGAACAGCGTAATGAGGATGGGGAACGGGAGCAGCATGGGAAGACAGCCGGCCAGTGGATTGATGTTGTGCTCTTTGTAGAGCTTCATCATCTCCTGCTGCATCTTCTGCGGCTCGTCCTTGTGCTTCTCCTGCATCTGCTTGATGAGCGGCTGCACCTGCATCTGTGACATCTGGGCCCGCATGGACTTCTGGTACAGCGGGAACAGCACGATCCGCGTCAGCACCCCGAACAGGATGAGGACCCAACCGTACGCGAGCCCGAAGAAATCGCGCATCCACACGAGGATCGCGATGATCAGCCCGGCCAACGGTCGAATCACGGGCTGCAGCCAGCGCCACCCGAACGGGTTCACGTTCTGCAGATCCTCGCCGGCGGCCCGGAGCCGTCCGTAATCCTGAGGTCCCAGAAACACGTCGAACTGGAAGCTCGGAGCGCCAGCTGGCACCGGGAGCGCGGCCCGCATCTCGGCGGAGCTTTCCTCGGTGTTTCCACTCACGAGCAGTCCACCGAAGCCCGGATCCGGCGGTCGGGTAAGATAGGCCACGAGGAAGTACTTGTTCTTTGTCGCCACCCATCGGAACGGCCCGCCTTCCACCGCCGTGAGGTCGTCGGGGTCCACCCGCTCGAGGCGCCCCGTCGCCACATCGCGACCCCGATTCAAAGCCGCCCAGGACATCTCGGTCAGGTCCTCGCTCTCGTTCGCCTCGTTTGATCGCAGGCCCCGGCCGAGCGAGGTCAGCACCGTATAGCCGCGCCCACCGATCCCCTCGAAGCGACCGGTCACCTCGAACAGGTACGTGTCCGGCCGGAACCGATAGGTCACGATCAGTGAAAGCGGCGTGTTGGGGACGGAGTGACGGAAGCTCACAGAATCCGGCCCGCTCGCGGCCGTAAGCTCAACAGATTCCCGATCGCTCCCGAACACCGCGTCCCGCAGATCGAGCGTGTCGCCTCCGACCGCAATCCGGTGGCCGAACAGTCGATCCCCACGGCGGATCAAGTCTACCGGCTGCTGATCCTCGACCGTCGGGCTGTACGACAGATAGTTGGGTAGCTGCGCACTGACGAGCGTCGCGCCACGCGTGTCGAAGGCGAGTTCGAACAACGGAGTTCTCACCCGAACGGTATCCGACGACGGAGCCTCGGCCGCCACCTCCGTCGCGGCGCCGGTCCCGGGGACTTCCTGATCCTGATCGACGCTCACCTCGGCCGGGAGCGCGTCCACCGTGTCTGCCGGAACGAATGCGCGGCCTGTGTCGGGCGGGGTTCCCCCTGCCGGCGGGACAAGTCCGACCGTGTCCTCTCTCTGGACGACCGCCATCGTGTCCGCACCCGTGCGGCCCGCGTCCGGGGCCTCGATCGGTGGGAACAGGAGGTTCGAAAGGAGCATGACGGCAATCATCAGGACGATCGCCAGCACGAGTCGTCGTTCCATGGCTAGCGCTCGTCCGGGGTCGAGTCCAGGGCCGCGTCCGGTGCGATCGGTTCCGCGGGCACCGGGTCAAACCCCTTGCCGCCCAGCGGGTGGCAGCGCAGCAGCCGTCGTGCCGCCAGCAGGCTGCCCTTCCAGGCCCCGAAGCGGTCGACCGCTTCGGCGGCGTATTCGGAGCACGTCGGGGTGAAGCGACAGCTGGCAGGCAAGAGGGGCGACAGCCCCGCCCGGTAAAGGCGGATCAATCCGATGATCAGCTTCCGAATCATAGGGACTTGAACGTGCCTCGCAACGAGGCTCGGAGCTCGTCGAAGCTGGCACGGTATGCCGGCGTACGTGCCATCAAAACCAGATCGAGTGAGAGCCGCCTCTCCAGCGCCAGAGGCATCCAGTCGACGCGCGCAATCTCACGCAGACGGCGGCGGAGTCGGTTTCGCTGCACGGCGCTGTGTCCGAAGCGTGGTACCACGATGGCTACTCTCGGTCGGTCTCGCGAGGCCGGAGCGACGAACACATGAACGGTGCCGGAGGGTACGCGGCGGCCCGACCGGATGATCCGTCGGATCTCCCGTCCGGTCCCGATTCGGGCGTCGCGCGGAAGCCTCCGACCGCCGGGAGGTTGGCCTTCCGCAGGCCCCTCAGCGCGAGCGCCGCTTCCGGTGAAGCTGGTCACTCACTGTCAGCCGATGGCGCCCCTTCTTGCGCCGTCGTGACAGGACCTTGCGGCCGGCTTTTCTCTTCATGCGAGCCCGAAAGCCATGGTCCTTGACCCGCTTTCGATTGGTGGGCTTGCGATATGTGGGCTTCCCCATGGACCTTCCGTATCCCTCTGCGCTGACTCTTCTGCACCGTCGAACCTTGCTGAAACTAGCCGTTAAGGGTAGAAACGCAGAGCCATGGTGTCAATCCAGGGCTGCGCCCGGGCGAGTTTGTCGCCATCCTCCACAAGCGGGCTCGAAGGAGTGCCTGACGCGTTGACACCTCAGAACCGGACGTCTACAATCAGCGACCCCAAATTTCTCTTGCGGCTTCTCGGATAGCGTCGACAAGGATGGAACTGACGGCACGCGAGGTCTGGTCCCGAATCACTGCCGACGCCCGCAGCGTCCTGCCTGAGCAGACGTATCGCACGTGGCTGTCGTCCACCGAGGCTGTGTCTCTGTCAGAGGACACGCTG
>JBDHLB010000112.1:0-5299 GCA_039586095.1 Gemmatimonadota bacterium | reverse complement strand
CGGTCAGCAGATACGGAAGGGCGCCGAGCAAGCCGACACCGAGCCACGCGAGGGTGACGACGGCGTACCCCTCGCGCACGCTCAGATCGCGGGTGAGCTGCGTCCGCCAGTAGGCGACCCAGCCTATGACTGCACCCGCGAGGGCCGTGATGACGAAGGCGGGTGCATCGCCGTCGCCCAAGTACCAGGCGACGAGAGCGGTGAACCCCAGGGCGACGGCGAGGGCGATCAGGATGATGCCGACGACATGGACCAGGTGCGCGTATCTCACGCGAACATCAGCTCCAGCTTGTGCACTACGCTCGGCATCGCGAACAGAATCACCCGATCGTCCTGCTGGACGGAATCGTCACCCCGCGGCGTGATCACCTCCCCACGCCGGATGATCGCCCCGACCACTCCGCCATCCGGTATTTCCAGCTCGCGGAGCGGGATTCCAAGGGCTTTCGATTTTCCGCCGATTCTGACCTCGATCGCTTCGGCTTCAATGCCCTTCAGGGCGACGACGCGCGCGACGTTGCCGTGGTGCAAATAACGGAGAATCGTATTCACGGCGGAGATGCGCGGGGAGACCGCCGCGTCGATACCGACCCGGGTGACGAGTGGAATGTAGCGGAAGTTGTGCAGCAGGCTCACTACCTTGCGCGCGCCCGAAGCCTTCGCGAGCAGACTCGAAAGCAAGTTCGTCGAATCGCGGTTCGTATAGGCGACATACCCGTCCACGTCCGAGACGCCTTCCATTTCGAGAAGCTCGAGATCCGTCGCGTCGCCGTGAAGCACCAGAGCGTCGGGAAGTTGCTCCGACAGCTCGACGCAGCGTTCGCGGTCCATGTCGATGATCGTGCAGGCGACGCCGTGCTGTGCCAGGTACTTGGCGAGATAGACCGCCTCCTGGCTTCCCCCCGCAATCATCACACGCCGAAGACGGTACGAATCGTAGCCGGCCAGAGGCGGAATCTTTTGCACTTCGCTCGAGGGTACGACGAGAAACACGTGGTCTCCCGCCTCGAGCGTGGTCGCACCTCGGGGAATGCGAGTGTCGCCGTCACGGGACACGGCGACGGTCGTAAAGTGCATGTCGGCAAGCTCGCGATCGAGCTCCACGATGGTCTTGCCCGCCACGGGCGCGTCCGGAAGGATCCGCAGACCGATCAGCTGGACTCTCCCCTCCGCGAAGCGGACCAGCTCCGTGGCAGCCTCGCTGCCGAGCAACTGGTATGTCTCCCAGGCCGCCTCGCGTTCGGGATTGATCATCAGATCGATCCCGAGGCGCTCCTGCGAGAGGACACTGCCTTCCAGATAGAACTCGGGATCGCTCAGCCGGGCTACCGTGTTGCCCGCCCCCATCATATCGGCGGCCAGGCAGGCGATGATGTTCACCTCGTCGCGGTTCGTCACGGCGAGAAACAGTGCGGCGTCCGCGGTTCCTGCCTCCTCCAGCACGGGCACGGAAGCTCCGTTTCCCGCGATGGCCAGGACGTCGAGTTGGTCCCCGATCTTATCCGCTCGTCGCGCATCGTTGTCGATGACGACGACGTCGTGTTCTTCTTCGGAGAGACGTTCAGCCAGGTGGAAGCCTACCGCACCGGCTCCGACGATTATGATGCGCATGGCGCCCTCTCAGCCTGCTATCAGGTGGCGGTCCAGACCCGGTCGTGTGCGGGCCTGGTAGCGCACTCTCAGCGCGAGCCGTCCGCACTCGGAGGCTCGAGGAGCCCTCGAATCCGGAGCATCTCGAGCGTCAAGTCGATCGGAAGCGCATCCACTCGGCGACCCCGGAATCCGCTCATTCCACGGGCTTTCAACAGGGAATTTATCACGGCCTCCTCTGTCGCCTCTACCGCTGCTTGAAAGAGCAGCGTGAGGGTGGAACCATCGCCCTTCGCCCGCTCCTTCGACGTGGAGAAGGCGATCGCGTAATCCCCGGAGCCGTGGGACATGTGTGAGCCCGTGCGCGCGATTCCCAGAAAAGTCCGGTAGGCGAGACGCTCGAGCTCGCGATGAGCCAGCGGTGCATCGGTCGCGAGGACGATCATCACGGAGCCGTCGTCCCGACTCTCCTCACCCAGGAGGGTGGCACTCACCGGAACACCCTTCACGCGCAGTACGCCGCCGAAGTTCGTCTGCACCAGCACGCCGACCGTGTAATCGCCACTCGACGTGGACACCACCCGCGACGCGGTCCCGATGCCTCCCTTCCAACCGAGGGCACGCGTGCCCGTTCCCGCACCCACGCTTCCCTCCTCGACCGGTCCGGAGCGAGCGCTGCGCAGCGCCGCGCGCACGTGCTCCGGTCGGATCGGGCGTGCCCGAATGTCGCTCAGGTACCCATCGTTGGTCTCGCCGACCACCGGGTTCATAGACCGTACGTTCGCGTTGGCCGGCGTAGAGAGGAGAGTGTCCAGAAGCGCGTCGGCGACGCGAAACACGCTCAACGTGCCGGTGAGCAGTATCGGCGTCTCGATTTCGCCGAGCTCGTTTACCTGGCTCAGGCCGACGAGTTTTCCGAATCCGTTGCCCACCGCGATCGCCGCCCGAACCCGATCTCGGTACACGTTGCCGCCGTGGGGAAGGACCGCCGTCACGCCCGTCCGGATCGAGTCACCCTCTACCAGCGTGAAGTGGCCGACCTTCACTCCGGCCACGTCGGTGATCGCGTTCTCGGGTCCCGTCGGCAATTCGCCGATGACCACGCCGGCCTCTCGGGCTCGCGGACGTTCCTGCGCCGAACCGCCGACCGGAAGCGAGCCGGAGAGAATCAAGAGCGCGGCAGCACAGCGCGACACGGTCGAACGTATGTGTTTCACAGGGTCTGACGATGCCCGGCTGGAGTCGGGCTGTCCAGATGGGCTCAGTCGGAGGGATCCTCGTCGCTGTGCTTCGCCAACGAGGATTCGTTCGAGATCGCAGGTATCGCGTGGCCTCCGTCACCCAGAACGGGCAGCTCGATGAAGAACTCCGTGCCGCGTCCAGGTTCGCTCCGCGCCCGAATCGTGCCGGCATGTGCCTCGACGACTTCGCGAGCGATCGCCAAACCCAGGCCAGCTCCCACTTTGCCGGCATGATGACCTGCCTGGTAGTACTTCTCGAAGATGTACGGCAGCTCGCTCTCCGGGATGCCCTCACCGGTGTCCCGCAGCTCGAACACGACGCGCCCGTCCTCCCCACGGACTCGCAGCCGAACCTGCCCCCCCTCCGGGGTAAACTTGAACGCGTTTGCCAGAAGGTTCCCGAACAACTCGTTCTGAATCCGGCTCGCGTCGAGCACCAGACGCTCCGGGGCGGAGGCATGTGATTCCACACGGAAATCGATGTCGTGCCGGGTCGCGACCGGGTCGAACGCCTGTCTCATCGCGTCCAGCAGGTCGCGCGTGGCGACCTCGACCATACGCATCTCGAGGCCGCGCGCCTCCATCCGGCTGACCGAAAGAAGCTGGTTCACCCTCTCAGACAACAGATCCGTCTGCTCCCGCATCTGCTCCAGGATGGTCTCCTGGCGTTTCGTTAGCGGACCGTAGAAGCCGTCCTCCATGATCTCGGCATAGCCCCGAATCACGTTCACGGGTGTCTTGAGTTCGTGACTGGCGATTCCGACGAACTCGGCCTTGATCTTGTCGAGATCGGCAAGCCGTTCGGTCATCGAGCGGAACGACCGCGACAGGTCCCCGATCTCGTCCGGACGACTGTACGGCAGCGTGCGCGGCGGCACGAACCGCCCGGCCGCCACAGCGGACATCGCGGACCGGAGGCGCCGCAGAGGCGCGACCAGGGTGAGGATCGAGATCACGGCGAGTGAGAGGCCGAAACCGACAGCGATGCCCGTACCGACGGACGTGATCCGGACCGCAGCGGCACTGATCTCCTGCGCCCGGATGGCGGCGGCGGCGCCCTGGGCGTCGATCGCTTCGATCAGACTGGCGACCCTGTCGGGTGCGGCGCGCAGGTCCGCTCTCGCGTCCACGAAGGACGCCCGAGCTCCTGCCGGGTCTCCGGCCAGGATCATGGAATCGGCACGCAACGTCTCTGCCGTCACGGCATCGAGACTCTCACCCAGTTCCTCCGCTTCCGCCGTGTAGCCGCTCTCGGCGAGTCGCAGCAGCGAGGCCGCCGCCTGCTCCAGCAGAATGAGCACCTCGCCGCGCGTGATGGAATCAGGATCGGCCACGTACCTGCGGGCGTGCCGTTCGAGATCCGTCAGATTCGCCTGCAGCCCGCCGGCCGCCACGAGAGCAGGCCCCTGGCGAACCCGGAGGTCGAGGGCGATCTCGCGAAGCTCCATGAGCTGCCGGAGGCCGTAGTACGCCGGCATGATGAGGACAGCGATCATCAGGGTCGACAGCAGGATCAGTCTCGACTGAACGCTCATGCGCCCTCATACACGGCGTATCTTGACGCCGACACACATGGTTTGCCGCTCACGGAGTCACCCAACGGGGATTCCGAGACACCGGGCGAGCGCTTCCACGACACCCGGTTCGAACCTTGAACCCACCTCCTGGTCGATTCGGGCGAGCGCCTCTGCTTCGGGCAGAGCCTGCGGCCCCGAGACAAGCTCATCGAAGTGGTGCGCGACGGCGGCGATGCGAGCCGGGGCAGGGATCGCTTCCGCAACGAGCCCGGCCGGAAAGCCGAGTCCGTCCCAGCGCTCGTGACAGGCGAGCGCGATCTCGCGCGCGAGTCGAAGGACCGGCGCGCGCGACCCGTCGAGGAGCCGTCCGACCACCTCCGGGTGTTCGAATCCGGGCTCGCCGGGATCCGCGCTCGCGTTCCTCCCCGCCTCGGGCGCAATCACGGCCCCGAGATCGTGCAGCAGCGTCGACTGACCGATCAGCTCCGCCTCTTCCGCCGGCAGGCCGAGCTCGTTGGCGACCCGCGTCGCCATCCACGCGACCCGCTTCGCATGTCCTTCCGGGGCGCCTGTCGCGGCATCGATACAGAGTGCCCACCGCTCGAGCAGCTCGTCGCCGGCCGCCTCCGCGGCCCCGGACGTCGTCGTCTCGAGCAGTTGCCGCTGACGCTGGCACTCCAACCACAAGGAGCGCGTCTGAAGCAGGTTGGCGACGCGGAAGCGCACCTCCGTGGGGCTCATCGGCTTCGTCAGAAAGTCCTTCGCGCCGGAGGAGAGCGCTCGACGGCGTGCTTCCCGACTGATGTCCGACGTGAGGATGAGGATGGGCAGGTACGCCTCTTCATCCGTTTCCGACTGGATCGCCTCCATCACGGTGAAGCCGTCCATTTCGGGCATGAGGAGATCGAGGACGATCAGATCGGGTCGCAGGCGTCGGACAAGTTCGAGAAC
>JBDHLB010000111.1:0-5358 GCA_039586095.1 Gemmatimonadota bacterium | reverse complement strand
CGGCGTCGCTCCAGCGAAGCGGCCTGCGGGCGAGAACTCGACCGCGGGCGACGGGAACCATCACGCAGTGGTCCGACTTCACACCCGGGAGCAGCACCAGCCAGGAACGGTCTCCCGCATCGGGCTCGAGCGCGAATCGATAGGTTTCGAGCCCCTCGAGCCACTCGAGACGAGCCTGAAGCCGAGCCGCTTCCTCGAACTCGAGGCGCTCGGTTGCCCGTCGACGCGCGGCCTCCAGCTGGCTGGAGAGTTCGAGCGCGGCACGCTGACTGGAGAGGAGCCGGGCGGCTCGCCGAACCTGCGCCCGATACGTGTCGATCCCGACGGCGTGAATGCACGGCGCCGAGCAAAGGCCCAGCTCATGCTGGATGCACGCACTGCTGCCGGGGTCGGGGCGAATCGCCTCGTGACAGGTGCGGAGCCGACAGATCTTCTCGATCAGACGGCCGATCTCCTTCGGAATGCGCCGGCCCCAGAACGGGCCGAAGTACTGTGCTCCGCGGTGGCGCGCCGCGCGCACGACGCGCAGCCTCGGAAAGGGGTCACTCCAGCCGATCTCCAGGTACCAGCCTCGCCAGCGGCGCTTGATGGCACGGTTGTAGGGCGGACGATCCTGCAGAATCGTCTCTGCCTCCTCCAGCCGTGCCTCGAGATCGGTTCCCGTCCGCAACACGCGCACGGAGTGGGCCATGCGGAGCATCTCCGCGAGGCGACGGTCGGATGGGCCCGAGCCATAGAAATACCCGCGGACCCGGCGTCGGAGGTTGACACTCTTTCCCACGTACAGCGTGGTTCCCACCGCGTCGAGAAACCGGTAGACACCCGGCTGTGCGGGTAGATCGTCGGGCACCCATGCGGGGACGGGCGAGCGCCGGGCCACCCGATCAGGCGGCTTCGGGTGTCGCTTCGGCCGTCTCCGCGTCCGCGTCGAACTTGTTCGCTTTGATCATTCCAAGATCCTCGACCGTGAGCTCGTCTGCCGGTGCATCCGTGTCCAACGGTTCCTTGGTCACCGTTCGCGGATTCCACTCGCGCATCATCTGAGCGAACGCCATGACCATGCTCGGGTCGAATTGCGACCCGGCTCCCTGTTCCAGGAACAGTAGCGCAGCCTCGGCGGAGACGGGAGGCCGGAACGGCCGCCGGGTCCGAAGGGCATCGAAGACATCGCACACCTGCACGAGCCGGCTGAACGCATGGGGCTTCCGCCGGAAGCCGCGCTTCGGGTAGCCGCCATCTCCATCCCAATGCATGTGGTGCTCGTACGCGACCACGGCTGCTGTTTCGTGACGGCTGTGTCCGTTGAGCAGAATGCGAGCCCCTTCCACAGGATGCCGCTCGATGATCGCGCGCTCCTCTTTCGTCAGCTGTCCGGTCTTGTTCGTCACCTCGAGCGGCACCCGCGTCTTTCCGATGTCGTGCAGCAGGGCCGCTTCACCGATCATGTGCACCTCGTGGTGCGGGTACTCGAGGAATTCGGCGAGCGTCATCGACAGGATGGCCACGTTGATGCAGTGAGCCGTGGTGTACTGGTCGGTGTACTTGAGCTCCACCAGCGGGGCCATTAGCGGGCGTGCATCGTGCGCGGCGACCGAAAGACCTCGAACGACCGCTGCCATTTCGGGCAAGGGGATCGTGTCGGCTTCTTTCGTTCGCTCGTGGATCCACTCGATCGCCGCGGATTCTTCGCCCAATGCGAGAGGCTCTAAGCCCATGTGCTCGGCAGCGTATCCCAGGGCGGCAACCGCGTCCTTCAGGGCTCCGACCATGCTGCGCACGCCGATCTCTCCGCAGCGGATGTTCGGATGCGGCGCCTGCTCGAACGAATCGTGAGCCAGCTCGAGTTCGCGTGCCAACTCGAACACGAAACCCCCGAACTCCGCCGTCGTCGCGGCCGCCGCGAACTCGATCCGCTGGATGCCCGCCCGTGCAAGACGTTTGCTCCAGGGCCACGCGCGCATCTCGTGTAACGGCTTCTCGTTGACCACGATCTCATCTTCGAGAAACGAAAGCGCCACGTCTCCGTGCTCGCTGAGAAGCTGGGACAGGTCGGTAAACGCTGCGTCCAGGCCCTGTCGGACCGCGGGGTGGTTCGATGCGTACAGCGCCCCGGTTGCCAGAAGATTCCCCAGCGAGCGAAGGAAGCGGATCGCCTCATGCATGATTGGGCATCTCCTCCACAGTGCCGCGCGTGGCGGCTCGTATTTCGTCGTCGCGCGACTTTGCAGCCTGCTGCAACAGACGAGTCGCGAGTGGATCCGCTCCAGAGCAGCGATGGAGCGCCTCGAGCGCCTCGAGCATCAACGGCGACTTCTTGGCGAGCGTGACCCGGCGCAGCAACCGGTCGAACCAGTGCTGCCGCCCTCGGACGTGCGTGATCAAGCACTCGATCGCCTCCGGGCCTCCGCGAGCGCCGAGTGCGTGCACGGCCGCCAGCCTGACGTCACCAGGCTGGTTCTCGTCCTGGCTGAGGTGGCTCAGCAGGGGGACAGCCTCCGGAGGCGTGGCTTCGTTCGCCGAAGCCAGACCCAGCGTCAGATTGCGGTGGTCCGCGTCCTGGAGAAGGGTGCAGACGGCACGGTCTGCCAACTCCGGTCGCTCCAGCATCAGCTTGAGCGCCTCACGACGCACCGCCGGATGCGAATGCTCGGCGTACGGAATGGGGGTCCAGTTCCGCGGCCATCGATCGAACTCCCCCAGGAGGCTCAGCATGTTGCGCTTTACGAACCAGCGGCGGTCGTCGAGTCGCTTGGCGACCGCAAACGCCAGGTCCGGACCGACTCTCACCAGCCGTGAGAACACCTGACTTCGTGTCGAGCGCGATTCGGCGTTCGCCAGTACGTCGAGCATGGGCTCCGCGGCCACTACGCCGAGCCGTTCGATAAGGCTGTCGAGCGCCACGAAGTTCGGTGGATCCTCTTCCAGCAGTTGGCGGACCGTGTCGGGGTTGTCGAGCTGCCTCCACAGTTCTGTCGTTATCTTGCTGTCCGGCGTTTGAGAGAGGATTGCGACGACGTTGCCGACATTGCCCGCTTGGAGCATACGGCCGAGCGCTTCGGTGCCCGCGTCCCCCATTTCGCCCAGCTCGAGACTCATGGTCAGAATGCGCTCGGGCTCTATGGCGCCGCCTTCGGTCGCACCCTGCCGCGTCTGCGATCGCTTTGCGGAAAGTTGCTCGAGGACTTCGGCGTACTCTTCCGGGACGGCATCCTCCAGCGCCCAGTTAGCCACAAGCATCTCGATCTGCTCGCGCAGGCCTTCTTCGGACTCCTGTCTGGTCCCCGGTGAAGCATGCGTCGCATGCGAGGCGAGCTTTGAAAGCATGAGCAATAGCCAGTGCGAGATGTCGCGACCTTCCGCGCCAGCCGTCGCCCGAACCAGCTTCACGACGGCAGGCGCCTCCATCCAGTGACATGCATCGAGTAGCAGTCGAACCCGGTACTGGGTGTCACCGCCAGAGCGGAGCATCTCTCCCAGGGCTTCTGGCTCGACGAGCGACACGAGCAGGGACGTGCGCCTGCGCAACTCGCTCAAGGCCCGCGGATCGGCCGATCGCAGACTCTGCGAGAGCTCGAGCAGTCGTTCCAGAATCTCCTCCGCGTAGGCGCTGTCCGAAGCGTAATCCGAGAGAGCGCGCGCGAGCAGCTCGGCCTCTTCTCGCACGTCCTCCGGTTCCTCCCTCTCGTCGAGACGGCGGACCTGTCCCAGTCCGGCAAGCCCGGACAGCTGTTCGACGTCGTGTCCCAAAAGGGCCGCCCGCGCCAGGCCACGCCAAAGATCCAACGGGCCGGCGGGACGCCGGTCGTCCGCCCCATCGTCGACCAGTGGCTCGGCGAGGCCCGCGCTCGCTGCGGAACCGGCCGCCGCACCGCTCTCGACTTCGGCGCTTCCACCGTCGACAGCCTCGGCCCCGTTTCCGCCGGGTCCGGCTCCAGCCGGTTCTCCGCCGCTCAGACCCAGCCGCTCGTAGTGGATAGGCTGCAGGCGAAGGTGACGCCACGGGGGCAAGTCCGAAGGTGGCGTGAGCCCTATCGGATGTTCGCTCCGCTCGGGCTCCTCCGAGACACGATCGAGGAACTCGGTCACTTCTGTGTGACCGATGCCGCGGGTGAACGAAAAGGCGGACAACTGATGGCGGTGAAGTCGCCCTGCCAGACCGCGAAACCGATCGTTGTCGTCTGCGGTCTCCCCGTCCTCCACGACTAGCTGGCTACTTCCCACTCCGACGGAGAACACTTCGCGGCGGGCGAGCACTTCCTCCAACGCCCCGCACACGGAGTCCGCGACCGATTCCAGCGCCGGGTGACCTTGCGGGTACATGGCAAATTTCTGAACGGCCTGCGCCAACTGCGTGAGGAAGCGCACCACATCGTCCGGGAGCGTCTTCTCCGTATGGTGTGACCGATCCTGTGCGCCCGTTTGAGGACTGCCCATGGCCTCCCCGCCGTTCCAACGGTACGAGTCGCCCTCGATACGCCCTCACTTCGCGCGTCGGCGTACCGATTCGGCAAGAATCGGGGCAAGAAACCTGCCGCACGGCGCCGGTCGGATCGGTCGCGGGCGATACATCCAACAAGTCATTTTCTTGCAACGGGTTGACTGGATTCAGAGAGGGGCTTCGAGTCGGACTCGTCGACCCCGACGCCGCGCCCGTTCCGACCTCGGTTGCTGGACGCAACCCGGTGCGCATATTGCACGGCGGCTGCCTCGACTCACTGAAGGTCGTGTGAACGGCGCCGAAAGGCCGCCTGGAATCCACGAGAAGGCATCGATCTGCCCGGAAGTGCGGGCGGTCCCGGTGCACGTGAAGAGTTGGGCGGAGTGGCTCCATCTCAACGAGAGGGACAGGCGGGCGAGCATGATCGCGCTGATTACTGGCGTTACTGGACAGGACGGCTCCTATCTCGCGGAGCTGCTTCTGCAGAAGGGTTATGAAGTCCATGGAATGGTGCGGCGCTCTTCCACGGAGAACTTCGAGCGCATCGCCCACATCAAGGACGATCTCGTGCTCCACCAGGCGGACCTGCTCGACCAGCTCTCCATCACGAGAGCGCTGGACGCGGCTCACCCCGATGAAGTCTACAACCTGGCCGCCCAATCCTTCGTCCCCACCTCGTGGGCACAGCCGTTGCTCACGGCAGAGTACACCGCGCTGGGCGTGACGCGGGTCCTCGAGGCGATTCGCACGGTGGATCCCGACATCAAGTTCTATCAGGCCTCTTCGTCGGAGATGTTCGGCAAGGTGCAGGAGTCGCCTCAGAACGAGCGGACGCCGTTCTACCCTCGGAGCCCGTACGGGGTGGCGAAAGTGTACGGCCACTTCATCACGGTAAACTATCGGGAGAGCTACGACCTTTT
>JBDHLB010000046.1:0-23516 GCA_039586095.1 Gemmatimonadota bacterium | reverse complement strand
AACGCGCAGACGTCGTCGTGATCGGAGGCGGGATCGTGGGGCTCGCAACGGCCCTCGCGGTCACGGAACGAAGTCCGCGTGTGTCGGTCGTACTGCTCGAGAAGGAACTCGAGTGGGGGTTCCACCAGACCGGTCACAACAGCGGTGTGATCCACTCCGGGCTCTATTATCCCCCCGGCAGCCTCAAAGCGCGACTCGCCGTCGAAGGCCGGGCGGACCTGATCCGATTCTGCCGCGAGCACGACGTGCCCTGTCGGGTTTGCGGCAAGCTGGTCGTCGCCACCCGGAAGGCCGAGTTGCCGCGCCTGGCTGCGCTCGAGGCGCGAGCTCGGGCCAACGGCGTGGAGGTTCGCCGGCTCGACGCCCGTGGACTGCGCAATTTAGAGCCGCACCTGGCCGGCCTCGCGGGCCTGCACGTGCCCGGAACGGGAGTGGTCGACTTCGGCCAGGTCGCCTCAACCATCGCACGGGTGCTCGAGATGCGGGGCGTCCAGTTGTGCCTGGGAGAGGATGTCCGGGCGATCTCGCCGGGTCCGGCCGCCGTCGATATCGAGTCCGACGTCGGGCGCTACGCGGCTCGCTTCCTGATCGCCTGCGCAGGACTGCAGAGCGACCGCGTCGCCCGACTCGCCGGCGCCGATACGCTCGCCCGGATCGTGCCGTTCCGCGGCGAGTACTTCGCCGTTCAGCCGCCCAGCGACTCCCTCGTGCGGAACCTGATCTATCCCGTGCCTGATCCCCGCTATCCATTCCTGGGCGTTCACCTCACGCGGGGGATCGACGACACGGTGCACGCCGGGCCGAACGCCCGGCTGGCCTTGAGCAGGGAGGGGTACGGACGGAACGCGTTCGATCTGGCCGACGCGGCCGCCGCGCTCCGATATCCAGGACTGTGGCGCATGGCCGCCCGGAACGTCCGCACCGGAGCGGCAGAGTGGCTTCGCGTTGCGAGCCGTCGGGCATTCGCCCGATCCGTGCAGCGGCTGGTGCCGGAGGTCCGTGACGCAGATCTCGTTCGTTCCACCCCGGGCGTACGCGCTCAGGCGCTCATGCCCGACGGCCGGCTGGTCGACGATTTCTTGATCGTGGGTGGGCCACGCTCGTTGCACGTGCTGAACGCGCCCTCTCCAGCCGCCACGGCGGCCCTTCCGATCGGCCGCTACATCGCTCGCAGGATCCCCGACGAGATCGGCTCCTAGCCGACTCGTTTCATGGCCGACCGAGCGCTGGCGCCGCTGGACAGACCTCGCGAGCGGCGGGTATCGTTCACCATCTTGGAACAGCTGTGACGCCCGCGATCTTGGGCAGTTTCTCCCACGGGAGGGAACCGATGAAAGCCCGACTGCTCTCTGCCACTCTGGTGGCCTTCCTCGTCTTCGCACCTCCGGCCCTGGCGCAGGACTCCCCGCAACCGGGGACGGTCGTGGTCCGCTATTTCGAGTGTGACCTCGGCGCGACGGGGGAGGCGATCCAGTTCCTCAACGGCAACTGGCGTCAGGTCGCCAACGAGCTCGTCGAAGAGGGAATGTTGTTCGATTACGGGATCCTCACCCACGCGTGGGGTGACGAATGGAACGTGGTCGACTACTTCGTCACGGAGAGCCAGCCGGCTTTCCAGGAGGCGTGGGGGGAACTGCTGCGTCGACTGGCGCCCCTCGACCCTGACGGCGAAGGGGTGGCCCGGTTTACGGAGATCTGCCGTCGCCACAAGGACAACATCTATGGCGTCGTGCCTCCGCCTTCGGAGAACTAGGAAGGCGACCGCCACGTCCGGCTGATCATCTGACCTGAACGGCGGCTCGCCACGGCGAGCCGCCTCCCGTTACCTGAGGGAACATGGCGTTCCGGGACGCACTTCATGCTGTTCGGGGACTGCGTGAGAATCGCGCGGCGACGAAGCTTCTCGTCATGTTCCTCCTGTTCTTCCTCGTTCTCACGACCGTCGGGATCCTGCGCCCCGTCCGAAATGTGTTGGCCCTGGACGGACTGGCGGACACGCAGTTCTACAAGACGTACTTCGTGAGCGCGTTCGTCGTGCTGTTCGCACCCGTCTACAACCGCCTCGCCGACCGAATCTCGTGGAAGCGACTCATCCCGGGCGTCGCGTTCTTCTTCGCGGGCAGCTTCCTGGTGTTCCGGCTTCTGTACCGCGAGGGCAGCGCCCTGTTCGGGATGGTGTTCTACGGCTGGTACGACCTGTACGCCGCGGCGCTGGTCACGCAGTTCTTCATGGCCACCCAGCTCTTCTTCAACTCACGAGAGGCGAAGAAGGCCTATCCATTCGTGATCGCGGGAGGATCGATCGGGGCAACTGTCGGGGGCATATCGATGGGGGTACTCGCCGAACGCGTCGGGGCCCCGAACATGCTCCTCGTGGCGGGCGGGATCGTACTCGTCTTCGCGGTCGCCCTCTCGGTCGTGTGGGCAGCGGAAGATCCCGATGCGGGTCGGACCCGGGACCGATTCGAGAAGCCCGATCTGAATGTCGGCTCTTTCCGGCGCATCTTCTCGAACCCGCACGTTCGCCTGATCGCGACCGCCGTACTCCTCACCGTGCTGGTCAAGCAGCTTGTCGACTACTCGTTCAACGAGGCCGTTCGCACCGTCGGCGGACGTGACGCGATGGGCGAGTTCCAGGGCTACTTCATGGCCGCCACCCAGTGGACGCCCATCCTAGTCCTGGCCGCCCTGAGGCCTCTGCTCGGCCGGTGGGGCGTCGGGATCGCGGTCTTCATGCTCCCCGTCGTGATGCTGGTAACGAACTCCGCCGTGGCTGTGGCCTGGGGGCTGTGGACGGCCGTGATCGCGAAAGGCGCCGATGCCACCTTCCGGTATTCGGCCGAGCGTACCGGACGTGAGATCCTCTACATGCCGGTCCCCGAAGAGCTCAAGCTGCGGGCGAAGGCATGGATCGACGTGGCGTTCGAGAAGGGCGTAGGCAAGGCTTCCTCGGCACTTCTCATCCTGGCGCTGGTCTCGATCATGGACTATCGGCGAGTCGCGTTCGTGGCCGTCGGGCTGGCGTTTGTCGGACTCATGGTCGCGTACCTCGTTCGAAAGGAGTACGTGACGACGCTCCGTCGGTCGATCGAGGGCCGATTCGCGAGTTTGGAGGGCGTGTTCGCCTCCATCTCGGGCGCGAGCACCCTGCCCGTGATCCGCGAGGCGCTGACGGGGCCTGATCCGCGCCGCGCCGCCTTCGCGCTCGAGCTGGTGGAGCGTGCGGGCCCCGGGGACGCCGCGGAGCTGGCGCCCGAGCTGCACGAGCTGGCGGGCCATTCTTCGCCCGAGATCCGCCGCAAGGCGGTCTCCCTCCTCGCGGACATCCCGCAGACGGTGGATCGGGAGACCGTGTGGGACCGGTTACACGATGTGGACGAGCGTGTGCGCAGGGAGGCGGTCCGTACCCTCGTGATGGCGGCGGGCGATCGCGTCGAAGGCGTGTGCTCGGAGCTGCTCGAGATCGACGATGCGGATGTTCGCGCCGCGACCCTCGACTGTCTGGCGGGGGGCGATGTCTCGCACGAGCGGATCGAGGGCGTCGTGCGCCCGTTCTTGGAGGCGCGTCTGGCCTATCTCGAAAGCCCCGAAACGGAGCGTCGGGTGGAACTGGCCAGCGCGGCAGGGCTGATGCCTGCGCATCCCGAGGTGCCGGCCGCGCTTCAGCGTCTTCTGGCCGACGATGAGCCCGTCGTCGTGCGTTCGGCTCTCGCAAGCGCGGCCCGGACGGGCGACCCGCGCTTTCTTCCGGCGATGATCGATGCGCTGGGCTCGCCGGCCACGCGCACGACCGCCCGAGCCGGACTGGAGAGGCTGGGTGAGATGGCTCTGTACGTGCTCGTCGATCGGCTTACGGACGTGGCAGCCGATCCGCGTGTCCGTCGTCAGATTCCTCGGGTCCTGGCCGGAATACCGAGCCAGGTGACGGTTGAAGCGCTGATTCATTCGTATGACCTGAAGGAAACGGGTCAGCGGCTCGACGATCGGACGCTGAGGGCGCTGGTCCGCCTGCGCCGGCGACATTCGGGGCTGCGCTTCGATCGAACGTCGATTCTGCGATTGCTGAAACGGGAGGTGGACGCGGCCGCCAGGTACGCCGAAGCGTGGTCCTCGGTTGCGACGCTGGACGACGAACGGCCTTCGGTGCGGCTCTTGCGCCGGGCACTCCAGGAGGCGCAAGAAGAACGGCGCGCCAGTGCGTTTCGCTGGTTGGGATTGGTCTACCCGCCGGAGGGTATGTACCGGAGCCGGCTGGCAATCGGGAGCGGCGACCAACGCTCGCGCGCCAATGCCATCGAGTGGCTGGAGACGACCGTCGGCCACGAACTCTTCCGTCGTCTGCAACCGCTGGTGGAGCCGGCTCGGCCGGTGGCAGATGCCGCCGCTTCGGGCGGCGCGGATCCAGCTGGCCCGCTACGTCGCCTGTGGGACGACGAGGATCACTGGATTGGCCGCTGCGCGATGTGGGTTGCGGTGGACCTCGGCTTGCCGGGAACGTCGGGTGAGCTCGAGCGGTTTCGACCGAAGGACCCCGATCTCGACTCGGTGGCACGGCGTCTGAGCCGGCGAGTCGGGGAATCCGGTGGAGTCCGTCACGAGGAGCGAGGGCAAGAAGTCATGGATACGATCGAGAGAGTCTTCCTGCTTCAAAACATAGACCTGCTGCGGGATGCTCCGACTGCGCAGCTGGCTCTCGTGGCAACCATCGCGACCGAGGTCGATGTCGAGCCGGGCACCCGCCTGCTCGAGCAGGGCAAGCCGGCAGACGCGCTCTACGTGGTCGTGCGTGGCCGAGTGGAGTTGGAGGGCCGGACCGACGAGAGCCTCGTCGCTGAAGAGGGGGAAGCGTTCGGCACGTGGGCGCGGATCGAGACCGCGCCCAGCCTCGTGGATGCGACGGCGTCCGAGCCAACGCACCTCTTGCGCATACGCCGCCCGGATTTTAGCGACTTGCTGGCCGATTACCCGGAACTCGGCCTCGGACTTCTTCAAGGTCTGGCGAAGCGGGTCCGCGCGCTGCTGCCGGCGTGAAGGGAGGCGAAATGGATACGCATCCGACCGTGGTCCTCGTCGATGACGAGGAGATGGTGGTGACCGCGCTGCACAGCTTTCTGCAGCTGGAGACCCCTTACAACATCCTCACGTATACCTCGCCACGTGAGGCTCTGGAGGCGGTCGAGGAGCAGGAAGTACATGTCGTCGTGGCAGACTACATGATGCCCGAGCTGGACGGGATCACTCTCCTCACGCGCGTACGTGAAGCGCGGCCGCAGGCAAGTCGCATTCTCCTGACGGGCTATGCGGACAAGGCGAACGCCATCCGCGGAATCAACGAGGCCGGCCTGTTTCAGTACCTGGAGAAGCCCTGGGACAACGATCACCTGAAGCTGGTTATTCGGAACGGCGTCGAGCGGGCGCGCCTGATCGGTCGACTGGACGAGCAGATGTCGGCCCTGGAGGGAGCGAATCAGGAGCTGGCCGACATCCGTCAGCGGCTGATGAAGACCTTTCTGTAGGCGGGGAGTTCCCAGGTGCCCTCCTTGAGGCCGGATTCAAGGCAGCCGCGCGACCTCCTCTTTGCACGGGGAATCCTGGGACTGGTCGCGGCAAGCGCGGCGATCGCGCTGCATTTCGCTGCGGGCGTCCCGATCCGACCTTCGTTCTTCGCACTCATCGTGATCTGGCTCGCGGTGGCAGCCACGGTTCTGGTCCGCCTCGCGCCGGTACCCGGCACACGGGATTACGGGCGGCTTCGCGTCGCTCTCCTCCTGTTCGAGATCGTCGTCGCGACGCTGGGTGCCCACCTGCTCGCCGTGACCAGCTGGCTCGGAGTCCCGTTCGTGCTGTTCCCCGTCCTCGAACACAGTATCCAGTATCCCGGTCGTCGCGGGCAGGCGGCGGCCGCGGCGGGCGGCATAGCGGCGGGAACCCTGGTTGCGCTCGACAGCGTATCGGAGCTCGGAGGAGCGATCGCGGGCGGTGGTGTCACCGGCCCGGCGGGCACCGCGGTTCTGTCGGTCTTCGCGTGTCTTCTCGTGCTCGGCATCCAGACGGGCGTCGGCTGGGTGGCCGCGACCCGGTCTCGAGACCGAGCGGAGCTCGAAGCCGCGTACAGAGAACTGCAGCATGCCCAGGCGGAGCTCGTGAACACGGCCAAGACGGCTACGCTCGGCTCGCTGGTGGCCGGCGTCGCCCATGAGCTCAACACGCCGCTGGGCGCTCTGGACAGCAACCGGGACGTGATCGAACGCGCCCTGAGGGGTCTGCAGAGGATTCTCGAGGATGAGGTGGTCACACCGGACGAGCTGGACGAGGTGCGCCGTATCGTTCGCGCGATGGACGGCGTGCTCAAGACGGATGGCGTGGCCCTCGAGCGGATGGTCGGGCTGGTCGGTAGCCTGCGCGCGTTCGGAAGACCGGACCGCGCGGACTACGGCCGCATGGACATCCACGAGGGTCTGGAAGCTACTCTGTCCCTGCTCTCCGCCGAGTTGCACGGCTCGATCGAGATCGTGCGCGACTACGAAGACCTGCCCCTCATCGAGTGCTGGCCGAACAAGCTGAACCAGGTGTTCACGAACCTTCTTCTGAATGCGGCTCAGGCCACGGAGGCGGGGACCATCACCGTCGAGACTCGGGCCGGAGATGGCGAGGTGATCGTCGCGGTCAGGGATACGGGACCGGGCATTCCACCGGAGCATCTGGAGCGGATCTTCGAGCCTGGCTTCACGACCAAGGGGGAGCGAATGGGGATGGGGCTCGGGCTGCTGATCGCACGACAGATCGTGGATCAGCATGGTGGCCGCATCAGCGTGGAGAGTCGAGTGGGGGAGGGAACCACGTTTACGGTGTCGCTCCCGGTGCGTCGAGAGCCGTGGGGGAGGACGGCCAGTGCGGATGCCGGCCCGGGTGCCGGACAGGGTCTTTAGCGCTATCATGCGAATGCGAGATTGTCGAAGCCGTAGAGACAGGGAGGCCACCATGCTCTGTCACCGTATCGTATCACTCGCCGTCCTTCTGCTCCTGGTGTCCGCCGCCCCCAGCGTGACGCAGGATTCCAACATCCTTTTGCCGATTTCGGAGATCGAGCGCAGGCTGGAATACGAGCCGTTCGAGGTCACGCTCATGCGCCCGTCTCGCGGGATTCCGGGAGAACGCACGCACAACGTGGTGCTCGAGTACGGCGACGGGACCATGGTTCAGGCGAAGTGGGCGCCCGCCCCCAAGGGAGGGTTCGAATTCAACAATCAGCCGCGGCTCGAGATCGCCGCCTACGAGCTCCAGAAGCTGTTCCTGGACGAATCGGAGTACGTGGTGCCGCCGACGCTGGCTCGTTGCGTATCGGTCGACGAGTACCCCGACCTCGACGAGGACGCGCGTCGGCCGCGTTCGACGTTCAGCGGCTCGGACGAGGTCCTTGTGGTGCTCCAGTACTGGCTATGGAACGTGGACCAGGGATCCCCGGCCAAGGAGTTCATCGATCAGGATCGGTTCGAGCAGGACCCCGTCTACGCTCGACACTCCGCGAACTTCAGTCTCCTGGGCTACCTGATCCGTCATCGAGATTCCAATCAGGGAAACTTTCTGCGGTCCAGAGATCTCGAGAACCCACGCGCGTTTCTGATTGACAACGGCATCGCGTTCGAGAGCGAGGGCGAGAGCACCCGCGGCAACTACTGGGAGAAGCTTCGAGTGAAGCGACTCCCTCGCTCGTCGGTCGAACGGCTGCGCTTGCTCACCGAGGAGGACCTTCACAGCGCGCTCGGCGTGTTCGCCGAGTTCCACGAGGACGAACACGGCAACGCCATCGCGGTCCAACCGACACCGAATCTGTCACCGGAGTTGGGGATCCGCACCAAGGGTCGAGTGTTACAGCTCGGACTGACGAGTTACGAGATCGGCAAGCTGTACAATCGGATTCAACGGGTGCTCGATGACGTGGACAAGGGCAAGGTTGAGGTCTTTTGAGCCACCTCTCTGAAGTCAGGAACGGAAACGACTCGAGCGCAGGATCTGGATTCACCCACACGCGTATGCTCGGGATCCTGGGGCTGGCAGCGCTCGCCACCAGCCTGATCGGGTCCACGCATGCCCGTGACCCGGAGCCTCGCTTCGAGGGCGAGTACGGTCTGTTCGTCCACTACGACTCCGCGGAAGTGCGCGTGGGCTGGCTCACCGCCGGTCTTCGGGAGGGGAGGCTGGTCGTCCTTGCCGGGGCGGATACGCTGGCCGTGTTCGACACGCCGGAGGCTCGCGCCCACGTCGCGACCTTCCCGCGGCCCGAGAGCGGCTCCTTCGCCCTCGAGTATGGTGGAGCGCCCGATTCCGAAGATTGGCACCGTACGGCGATCGACCTCGATCGGGCCACTCGACCGGCTCGGCCCGCCGTGGAAGGTGCCGACTCGCTCTTCGTGATCGGGGACACGCACGGGGAGTTCGACCGGGTACGCCAGTTGCTCGGGAACGCCGGCCTCATCGACGCGGCGGATCGCTGGTCGGGGGGGATGAGCCATGTCGTGTTTTTGGGCGACATGTTCGATCGAGGCGATGATGTCACCGCACTGCTCTGGTTCATCTATCGTCTCGAACGGGAGGCGGAAGTGGCAGGCGGTCGCGTACACGTCGTCCTCGGGAATCATGAGATCATGGCGATGACCGACGACCTCCGTTACGTGGGTCGGAAGGAACGCCTCGTTGCCATGCTTCACCGCATGGGGTACAGCGAGCTGTTCAGCCCACGGCGCTCCGTACTCGGTCGCTGGCTGGCCACGAAACCGGTTCTGCTCAAGATCGACGAGGTGCTCCTGGCCCACGGGGGGGTCAGTCCGGTCTACCTGGAGTACTCCGTTCAAGATTTTCGGGACACGCTCTCTTCCTACCTGGACCGTGGCTATTTCGGCAGGTGGGACGATTCCACGTTCTGGGCGAATCTACCCCGCGAAGCTTGGCCGGACTCGGCGGAGTTCGCCCGACACTGGGACTTTTTCTGGGATCCGAGCAGCGTATTCTGGTACCGCGGTTACCTGACGCCCGAGAAGCCAGCCGCCCCTCCCGGCGACGCGGCGTCTGCGGACACGACCGCGTCCTACGGGTTGGAACCGGATCCGGCAGAGACACATGGGACGGATCGGGCGCGTTTGGACAGCGTCACGGCAGCGCGGATTGCAGCCGTTCTGAAGCGGCACGACGCCACGGTTCACGTGATCGGCCACACGACCGTCGGGATGGTCGAGGAACGGTTCGGCGGAGCACTGATCGCGGTGGACATGGAAGAGGCCGGAACGGAGATGCTACTATTGGCACGTTCCGACGATGGTGGACGGCGGAAGCGCCTTCGATTCACACTGGAGGGGCCTCCCCAGGCTCTTTCTTCGGATTCCACGGGGCGTGTGACTCCTTAGGGCGCCTTGCGGTCCGAATAGTGCAGGAACCCTCGGGTGGTGTTTCGCAGTGGGCGAAGTACAAACGGGACGCATAGCGACCATGATCTGGAAAGAGCTCCAGTCGACCCCGCCACGCACCTTCATGCTCGTCATGCAGGCCGACGACGAGGTGGTCGAGCGTTTGATGGAATTCGCCGTCGAGCAGGAGATCCAGGCTGCTTGGTTCAGCGGAATCGGGGCGTTTCGCGAGGCGACGCTCGCCTTTTTCGATGCGGGCGCCGAGAAGTACACGTATCGCCAGATTCCGATTGACGAGCAGGTCGAGGTCACGTCTCTCATGGGCAACATCGGTCGCGCGAAGGGCGGCGTGATGGTTCACGCGCACGCCTGTGTCGCGCTTCCGGAGGGTTCGACTCGTGGAGGCCACCTGGTGGCGGGGAAGGTTCGACCGACCCTCGAGATCATCCTGCACGAACTCCCGGGCTCGCTCGAGCGGTCCGAGGACGAAGAGACCGGACTGCCGCTGATCCGCTTCTAGCCGTCAGGGGCGGCTTGTCGAGCCGGCTAGCCGGCCGGCAGGTCGCTCCAGCGCGGTACCCCGTCTATGACAGTGGCTCGACAGGCGTTGGGCCTCAGGTGGTAAAGCCACGCCCCCACATCGGCCGCATCGATGAGTGCGAAGTCCGCTACCTTGCCTCTCTCCAATGACCCGATGCGGTCGTCCATCCCGACAGCACGTGCCGCAATGATCGTGGCTCCCTTGAGCGCTTCGGCCGGCGTCATCCGCTGCCGCACGCAGGCCAATGTCATGGCGAACGGCAGGTGAAAGCTGGGCGCCGTACCAGGGTTGAAGTCGGTCGCCACGGCCACCGGCACTCCTGCGTCGATGAGCCGTCGGGCGGGAAGGGGGTCCTGATTCAAGTACATGGCCGCCAGCGGAAGACTGACCGCCACGACACCGGCCTGGGCCATGGCGTCGATGCCTGCGTCCGACACGTGCTCGAGGTGCTCGGCCGACACGGCGCCGACGTCGGCTGCCAGCCGGGCCCCGCCCCCATCGGTGAGTTGATCGGCGTGTATCTTGAGTCCGAAGCCGAGGGCACGAGCCGTCTCGAGAAGCGCCCTCGCTTCGTCGAGCGTGAACGCGGACTCCTCCACGAACACATCACAGAACGTGGCCAGATCTTCCCTCCTGACCGCAGGTAGCATCTCGGTCGTCAGCGATCGGAGGTACCCGCCGCGATCTGCCTCGTACTCCGGCGGGACGACGTGAGCGCCGAGGAAGGTAGAGACGATGCGAAGGGGCCCGGATCGATCCAGCTGGCGATACACGCGCAGCAGCTTCAGTTCGTCGGCCAGTGTGAGTCCGTAGCCGCTCTTGCACTCCACGGTCGTTACGCCCAGGGCGATCATCCGGCGCGCGAACGACAGGCAGCGATCGAGAAGCTCTTCTCCTGTTGCGGCGCGCGTGGCCCGCACGGTGCTCAGGATGCCACCCCCCGACTCCGCGATCTCCAGATAGCCGTGGCCCTCGATTCGCTGGATAAACTCGTCCGCCCGCCAGCCGGCGAAGGCGAGATGGGTGTGACAATCCACCAGTCCGGGGACGACGAGGCTCCCGCCGGCGTCGAACGCGTGGCAACTGCGCCGATCGAACGGCAGCTCGTCTTCCGGCCCGGCCCAGCGGATCGTTCCGTCATCCCAGACGAGTGCCGCGTTCCGCACCTCGTGGATCTCGCCCTGGGCGCCGTCAGGGCGGCAGGTAGCCAGGCAGCCGATATTGCGCAGGAGGTGCATGCAGGCTCCGTTGCCCTCAGCCGAGCATGGGCAGGTCCACGCCCCGCTCCCGGGCCGTCCGGATCGCCTCCTGATACCCGGCGTCCGCGTGCCGCATGACACCGGTACCCGGATCGGCGGTCAGCACTCTCGCGAGCCGACGATCTCCCACCTCCGTGCCGTCGGCCACGCAGACCATTCCTCCGTGGATCGAGTAGCCGATGCCGACGCCGCCGCCATGGTGAAGCGATACCCAACTCGCACCACACGCCGTGTTGAGAAGAGCGTTGAGGAGAGGCCAATCGGCGATCGCGTCCGATCCATCCCGCATCCCCTCGGTCTCGCGGTTGGGCGAGGCGACCGAGCCCGCATCGAGGTGATCGCGGCCGATCACGATCGGTGCCTCGACTCTCCCGGTCCGGACGAGCCAGTTGAACTTCAGCCCCATCTCGGCCCGCTCCCCGTACTCCAGCCAGCAGATCCGAGCCGGGAGACCCTGGAAATGGACCTTTTCTCCCGCCTGTCGGATCCATCGCCCCAGGCCTTCCTTTTCGGGAAACGTCTCGAGCACGGCCCGGTCGGTTTCGGCGATGTCGCTGGGGTTCCCGGATAGCGCCGCCCAACGGAACGGTCCGGCGCCTTTGCAGAACAACGGTCGGATGAACTCGGGCACGAAGCCGGGTATGTCGAACGCCTCGGTGAGGTCCCGGTTGTCGGCCACTTGCCCGCGGATGTTGTTCCCGTAGTCGAACGTGACGGCCCCCTTCTTCATCAGGGAGAGCATGGCCTGCACGTGCTCGACCATCGAATCGAGGACCTGTGCCTCGTAGCCGGCCGGATCACGCTCACGAGCCACGTCGGCCTCCTCGACGCTCAAGCCCTTCGGGATGTAGCCGATTCGCAGATCGTGCGCGGAGGTCTGATCGGTCAGCAGGTCGGGGACCACGTCGCGCCGATCGAGTTCGGGGATCACGTCCGCCGCGTTGCCCAGCAGGCCGACCGAGAGCGGTTCGCCGCTATCGCGTGCGCTCAGGATGAGGTCGAGGGCCTCGTCCAGGTCCGTTGCCATTCGATCGCAGTACCCCGTCTCAAGACGTCGGCGGATGCGTTCCTCGCGGACCTCGACTCCGAGGAACGCCGCCCCGTTCATGGTCGCGGCGAGCGGCTGTGCGCCGCCCATGCCACCGAGTCCCGCAGTGACGACGAGGCGACCCTGCAGGGAGCCGCCGAACCGCTGGCGGGCCGCCTCCGCGAACGTCTCGTAGGTGCCCTGAAGGATCCCCTGCGTGCCGATGTAGATCCATGAGCCGGCCGTCATCTGCCCATACATCGTGAGGCCCAGGGCATCCAGACGCCGAAACTCGTCCCAGGTCGCCCACTTGGGGACGAGATGGGCGTTCGCGATCAAGACGCGTGGAGCCTCTTCATGCGTCTGAAAGACCCCGACCGGCTTGCCGCTCTGGACTAGAAGGGTCTCGTCGTTCTCCAGGCGTCGCAGCGTCTCCACGATCGCCGCATAGCTGGCCCAGTCGCGAGCTGCCTTGCCCGCGCCGCCGTATACGATCAGCTCGTCCGGGTTCTCGCCCACCTCCGGATCCAGGTTGTTCATCAGCATCCGGAGCGCCGCTTCCTGATGCCAGCCTTTGCACGACAGTGTCGTTCCGCGCGGTGCCCTCACGAGCCGCGGTTCGGCGATGGCGCTCATGACTCGTCGACTCCTGAAGTCCCTGCTGTGTTTGCGACGCGGGCGAGCAAGGTGCCGTCGTCGATCAGCTGCTCCATGGCCGCGATGTCCGGAGCCAGCGGCCGATCGACCTCCACACGCGTGACCCTCTCTCGAATCGCCGCGTAGGCCGCTGCACTCCCGCGCCCCAGCCGCTGAGGCCCGTCGGGGCGCAGATCGATCGCCTGGGCGGCCGTCAACAGCTCGATCGCGAGGACCGTCCGAACGTTGCGGACGATCTGCATGGCATGCAGGGCGGCGTTCCCTCCCATGCTGACATGGTCCTCCTGGTTCGCGCTCGTCGGAATCGAGTCGACGCTGGCAGGGTGCGCCAACGTCTTGTTCTCCGATACGAGGGCCGCCGCCGTGTACTGACCCACCATCAGCCCTCCGTTCAGCCCCGGCGAAGAGGCGACGAGCATGGCGGGGAGGCCACCCGACAGCTCCGGGGTGAGCAGCCGAAACGTGCGCCGCTCCGAAATGGTGGCTGCCTGCGCCACGGCGATCCCCAGCACATCCAGCCACAGGGCAGGGCCCTGCCCGTGGAAGTTGCCTCCGGACACGATCCGAGCTTCCCCGTCCGGGTCGCTCACGAAGATCAACGGGTTGTCGGCCGCGGCGTTGAGCGCGCTCTCGAAACGCCCTCCGAGAAAGTCGAGCGTGTCGTGGATCGGGCCGAGCACTTGCGGTGTGCAACGCAAGCTGTACGCGTCCTGCACACGATCGGGGTCAGAGTCGATCAGCTCGCTTCCGGCGAGAATCGTTTTCAGGTTCGCCGCGACACGCATCTGGCCCGGCTGGCCGTTCGCCTCGTGTAGCGCCGGGTCGAGCGCCCCGGACAGGGCAAGAACCGCCTCCATGCTCATGCCCGCGGCGATCTCCGCATGCCGCAGAAGGCGCTCTGCGTCGTGCACGGCGAGCACACCGATCGCGACCATCAGACTCGTACCGTTGGTGAGCGCGAGACCCTCCTTTGGCTCGGTTTCCGGCCTCTCGATCCCGGCCCGCCTCATCGCCTCCGCACCGCTCAGAAGCTCACCCCCGTACCACGCTTCGCCGCTGTCGTCCTCCTTCATGCTCGAAGGACCGCGCGCCACAACGGCCGCGATGTGGGAGAGCGGCGCCAGGTCGCCGCTCGCACCGAGCGACCCCTTCGAAGGCACCCGAGGCGTCACTCCCCGGTTCAACATCTCGATGAGCGTTTCCACGAGCTCGGGCCGCACGCCCGAGTGACCGCGCGCCAGCGCGTTGGCTCGCACCAGCATGATCGCTCGCACGACATCCAGCGGGAGATCGGGGCCCACGCCGGCCATGCAGTTCAGGATCACGTTGCGGGACAGGAGCGCCCGATCCTCTGCCGGGATGTGCTTCGTGGCGAAGCGGCCAAACCCGGTGCTCACGCCGTAGATGACCGCCTCATCCTCGAGCGCCTGCCGGAGCCACGTGCGACTGTCGTCCATGCGCCGGCGCACCGGGCCGTCCAGGGAAGACACGCGAGCTGCGTGGCGCGCCACCGCCACGACATCCTCGATTCGAAGCCCATCGGTCCGGATGTGTACCGCATGTTGTTCGCTCATAGCTCTCATTCGATCCGTGTCGCCGTGCGATCCGTGTTGCCGTGACGGTGTTCGATTCGATAGCTACGTCAGGAATCAAAGCTGTCCGCTTCGACTCGGGTCGGCAACGTGCCACCGCACGCTTCGCTTCTTAAGTTGGGGCGGCCGTGCCCGGTGTGGGAGCAGACGCCGGCTCGGCCTGTCGGTCAGACCTCTTCAGCGAGGAAGGAGCACGCCGTGAAGATCCGCGATATTCTCCGTCGAAAGGGAAGCGACGTCGTCACGGTCTCTCCCGGCCAATCGGTGCTCCAGGCGATGCAGGTTCTGGTCGAGCACAACATCGGTTCGGTCGTGGTGCTGAAAGACGCCGAGATTCGGGGCATCCTGACCGAGCGAGACACCTTGCGTCTGGGGGCCGAGGGGCCGGAAAAGCTCTCGACGACGAGCGTGGGCGATGTGATGACTCACGACATCGTAGTCGGAGTCGCGGATGACGATCTCGACTACGCCATGAACGTGATGACGACCCAGCGAATCCGGCACCTGCCGATCGTCGACGGGTCGAGGCTCGAGGGCATCGTCTCGATCGGTGACCTCGTCAACGCCCTGCGAAGCCAGGCCGAGTTCGAGAACCGCTATCTGCGGGACTACATCCGGGGAACGACCCGGTAGCGAAGCCTTGGGTTTGCGGCCGCGGTCGGCACGCGCCACCTAGTCGAAGGGGCCGGTCAGCTCCGGAAAACGGTACACGACGACACCCGAGTGTGGGGCGTTGTCGACGTCCACGTACCCCTTTGCCACCATCTCGCGCAGCAGCTCCTCGGTCTTCTCGAACGTCAAGCCGGTTGCCGCCACGGCCTGCGTGACCGTCAGCGCACCCCCGTTGTCGGCGGCCGCCCTGAGAAGAACCTGCATGATTGTCGGTTGCGGAGACGACGAACTGGCAGGGATGGTCGGGGCAGGGGCCGGGCTCTGGAGGCGCTGCACGAACCGAGGGTGGGGAAGATATCCATCCCGGATGTTCGCATCGCGGGTCAGAGCCTTCATTCGGAACAGATCCAAGAACTGCCCGATGCCGAACAGACCGAAGGTCAGCAGCCAGATGATCCCGGTGCCGTACTTGCCGAGATAGATGCGGTGAACGCCCCCGAGCCCCACGAAGAAGAGACACCACAGGGCATAGCCGATGCTGTCCTTATAGGCGCCCTCGGCCGGCACCAGCGGGTTCGAGTAGGCCGCCTGGGGCACCGGCGCCGGTGGCTGTGGCGCCTGGAATCCGCTGAGCTCTGTTCCGTCGTTCATTCCACGAACCGTACGAAGGACCGGTACTTGTGGTTTCTAGTACGTTCTGGCCGTCCTCAGGGTTCACGTGGCCGTGCGGAAGAAGAGTATGTCTCCGTCCTGCACGACATAATCCTTGCCCTCGAAGCGCAGCAAGCCCTGTTCCCTTGCGTCCTTGATGGATCCTGCCCGCACGAAGTCGTCGTAATGCACCGTCTCGGCCCGGATGAACCCGCGCTCGAAGTCCGTATGCACTTTCCCTGCCGCCTCCGGTGCGAAAGCTCCGACCTGCACGGTCCAGCCCCGCACTTCCTCCTCGCCGATCGTGAAGAAGGTCTCTAGGCCGAGCAGTCGATAGCCGATCTGGATCAAACGGTCCAGCGTCCCCGCTTCGAGCTCCAGCGCCGCCAGGTATTCGTCGCGTTCCTCCACCGGCAGCTCGGCGATCTCCGCCTCCAGCTCGGCGCAGATCACCATACACTCCGCGTCAGGGTCACGCTCCGCGATGGCCGCCCGGACCCGCACTTCGTCGGCCGATCCCCCTAGACCGTCCTCGTCCACGTTGACCACGTACAGGACCGGCTTTTGGGTCAGGAGGTTGAGGGGTCGAATCAGCGCGCGCTCCTCGTCGTTCAGAGCTTCCGAGCGCGCCGGCTCGCCGCGGTCGAGGCGGGCAGCGAGACGTCCGAGGACCGCTTCCTCGCGCGCTGCAGCCTTGTCGCCGCTTCGCGCTTCACGAGCAACCTTCTCCTGGCGACGTAACACAACCTCGAGGTCCGAGAGGGCGAGTTCCATGTCGACTATGTCCAGGTCTTCGACGGGGTCCACCGAGGCGACTGCGCGTGCTACTCCCTCGCTCTCGAACGCCCTGACCACGTGGGCCAGAGCATCCGCCTCGCGCACGTGATGGAGAAACTTGTTCCCCAGGCCCTCACCCCTGGACGCGCCCTTTGCCAGGCCCGCGATGTCGACGAACTCGACCACAGGCGCCACGCCGGGCCGCGGCGGGAGCATCTCGACCAGCCGGTCGAGACGTTCGTCCGGCACCTGTACCACGCCCACGTTGGGATCGATCGTGCAGAAGGGGTAATTCTCGGCCGGCACGGCGATCGCGGTCAGTGCCCGGAAGAGTGTCGACTTGCCGACGTTGGGCATGCCGATGATGCCGATCGAGATGTTTGCCATGGCCCGAGGTCCGCGCCCCTGGGATCTATTTCTAACCGCCCTGATATAAGAGGTGGGCGGATCGTCATCTTGCAGGAATGTAGCGAGATGGGTTTCGGCCGGCGCCCCCGGGGACGGATCGCGTTGCCGTCCTGCCGGGGTCGCCTACATTGAATGTTCGTGGTGGGCGTAGCTCAGTCGGTTAGAGCGCCAGGTTGTGGCCCTGGAGGTCGCGGGTTCGAATCCCGTCGCTCACCCTCCCCCCGCCGGGTCGAGACTCGAACCGGATGCAGCAGGGGCGGCCCCGCTGAGGCCGCCCCTATCGTACGTACAGGTCCTCTTGGCTGGCTGCTAGACGCCGGGGCCGACTGGAGGCAGAGACTTCGGCCGGGTAGCAGCAACAATGCGCTGCTGCCGATCGGTCACCTGGCCGACAGTCCCGCCAACTCCTCCAGCCGGGCCCCTGCGTCCAATCGCAGGTTGGCCTGGATACCGTACTCGTCTTCAACCGCCTGTATGCTGGCGACGAGCAGCGCCTCCGTGAGAAACGGGTTGTGGATAGCCGAGCTGCTAATCTCTCCCAGACCGGCATTGAAGTTCGCCCCCTCGGCCACCGTGTAGATCCCGTCGTTGCGGTCGAACTCGCTCTCGGGCACGAGGGCCAGCAGAGCGTCCAGTTCCTCTACGAGCGCCGCGATGCGCGCCTTGGCAATGACGTACACACTGCGTGCCGCCTCCTGTGTCCCGTGGCAACCACTCGCCGTGCAGGATGCAAACGACCGCTCCTCCAGCGCACATTCCTCCGATGCCGTGGGGATCCCCTGTGCGTCCACGCACGGTATGGGCTTGAAGAGGTGCCCGGAGGTCGCCGCGCTCGTGGTCTCGACCGGGTTCACGTGGCAGGTGGCGCACAGCCGCGGGTTCGCCTCTGTTCCGTGCGTCCCCACGATCTCACCCGGCCCGAATGGAAAGCCCGGGGGCGGCCAGCCCACGTTCTCCCCCAGGAGCAGCGGACCTTGCGGTGAGTGGGGACCGCGTTGCGGGTTCTCGAGGTCGGGCACGGCCCGGCGCTGATGGCACTTCATGCACAGGTTGAGGTCTACATCGGGCACGTCGATCGCGAACCGGAGCTGGCCGTGGTGCTGCTCGTCATGCGGGTCGTGGCAAACGGCGCACACGATCCCGATCCCCTGCGTGTCTTCCACTTTCTCGAGGTAAATGTCATCGACGCCCCACGCCTCGAGCGCGCCGCGCCCCCCGTGGCAAACCAGGCAGCCGTCCCGATCACGATACTGGGGGCGATTCGCGCCCTCTCCGTGCCGGGACAGGGTCCACTCCTCGATGAAGGGCTTGTGACCGGCTGCGTCAGCACGATGGCACTCTCCACAGCCATTCGTCAGTTCAACCCCGACGGCAATCGACGCGAGTGGCTTTAGATTCGCGTCGGGATTCAAGACGTGGCCCTGTCCCGGTCCATGGCAGCTCTCGCATTGAACGTCGTGGTAACGAGCGTCGCCCGTAGCGGCCCAGGCCACCGCATCTTCCGCAGCGTTGCCGTACTCGGTCACGGCGTGGCAGCCCTCGCAAGACTCCTGGGCTATACCGCTCTCCTCCATCTCCTCCCAGGCGTGCGAATGGCCTGTCTCCTCCCAGTCGGACTGCTGCCCGATGTGACAGTTTCCGCAGGTCGTGAGACGGACCTCCTGATCCTCGGTTGTGCCGTACCCGAGATATCCCGCTGCCGCGGCGGGCGGATCATCGAAGAAGGGCCGATCCACCTCGACAATAATCTGTTCCGTGTTTGTCTCGGTGCAGCTGCTCAGGAAGAGCGCCGTGATGGCAGTCAGAACGACGCCACGCAGTAGTGTGTGTCGCTTGGATCCAAGCATTGGCCACCTCCCGATCGTCAAGGTTTCCGTGGATCCACTCGCTCGCGCCCCCGCCACGCCCTCCGGCCGGCGACGACGCTGCTCGTCAAGGCCCATAGTGGACCGAAACTGAATCTAGCCGAGCGATCATGAAGGAAGGCGAAAGATCAGATTAAGATTCCTTCACGGCATCGGTGTGGCGGGAGGTCTCGAAGCAGCTCAAGCCGTGGATGGGCCGGCAATCGCTCGCGGTAGCCGAACGCTGAAGCGGGCTCCTCCTTCGGGTCGGTTCGCGACAGAAATCGAGCCTCCGTGCGCCTCCACGATGGTCTTCGAGATGGCAAGCCCGAGGCCCGTGCCCTCGTGTGAGGCGTGGGCGGCGTCCGCCCTCGAGAACCTTTCGAAGATCGATCGCCTCAGCTCCCGCGGCACGCCTGGCCCCGTATCGTCGACGGCCAGATGTACTTCGTCGCCTTCGGACGCAATGCGGACACCGACGGCGCCGCCGGGCTTCGTAAACTTGATCGCGTTGTCCAACAGGTTCCACACAAGTCGATCGAGTAGCTCCGGATCGGCATTCGCGGCAACGTCGCCCTCTGATGTGACGCTCAGATCTATCGCTTTCGCGTCCGCTTTCTTTCTCGACCTGTCAACGGTGTCCCGGACCCTTTCGCCAAGGTCGAACTCCACGCGCTGCAACCGAATGGCGTCGGCATCGGAACGGGCGAGCGTAAGCAAATCCTCCGTAAGCTGTGAGAGCCGTTTCGCTTCCTCCAGGGAACTCTCGATCACCCTTCGATACTCGTCCGAGGAGCGGTCCCGGCGGAGCGCGAGTTCGAGCTCGCCCCGCAGGGCAGTCAAGGGAGAGCGCAGCTCGTGACTCGCGTCCGCCGTGAACCGTCGCTGCGACTCGAACGACATATCGAGCCGGTCCAGCATGGTGTTGAGCACATGCACGAGACTCTCGTACTCGACTGTTCCTTCGTACTCCGTGATTCTGCGTCCGAGCGTCTCGGCGCCAATGTCTTCTGCCTGGGCCGTGATCTTCCCAACGGCGCGCACTGCCTGTCCTCCCAGCCACCAGCTTCCAACGAACGAACTCGCCGTGACCAGCAGCACGATCGAGCCCAGGAATAGCCCAGCCGACCGAAGCGTTCGGTTCCGGGACCGGAGCGGTGCCGCAACCTGGAGAACGTGGCCGACATGGCTCTCGCCAAATCGGGAAAGTGGATAATAGACGGAGCGGACGTCCTCATCTCCGTACCGGCCCCCTGCCCAAGCCATTTCCCCTTCCGCCGCGGACCACAGTGCCTCAGCATCCAGGGGCAGGTCGGCCGCGAGGAGTCGACTTCGGTTCAGGCTCGCACCGCTCACGTCCCATATCTGCGCGTAGCGGTTCAGATCTGCCAGGGAAGCGACCTCCGCGGCCGTGAGGCTCCATTCATAGAATCGCATGTCGCCCGCCGAGTCAGCCGTTACGGATGCAGCCTGAATGGAGGCGACGGCCACCAGACTGCTGTCGATCTGGTGGTCGAGCGTCTGACGAAGAGCAACGTAGCCGATCGCTGCGACCAGCAGGGTGCCGGCAAGCATCGTCGCCGAGTACCGCCATGCAGCAGTGAACCGGAGCGAGCGCATTAGTCAGGCGGCTCCAGGCTGAGCATGTAACCCACGCCTCTAATCGTGTGAATCAGCGGCGTGTGGCCTTCACCTCGCAGCTTCTGTCGGAGGTTCGCGATGTGCACGTCCACCACGTTGCTCATCGGATCGAAGTGGAGATCCCAGACCTTCTCGAGCAATTCGGTTCGCCGGACCACGCGCTCCTGATTCAGCATGAGGTACTCCAGCAACCTCAGCTCCTTTGGGGTCAGGCTGACGCGCAGGCCCTTCCGCAACACCACGTGCTTCCGGAGGTCCATCTCCAGGTCGTGATAGACCAGCCTTTCTGGCCGGTGCACGGCGCCCCGTCTGAGGAGCGCTCGGACTCTGGCCAGAAGCTCGTCGAAACTGAACGGCTTGGTCAGATAGTCGTCCGCACCCAGATCGAGGCCCCTCACGACGTCCTCTTTCGAGTCTCGGGCTGTGAGGAGGAGTATCGGAGTAACGCTCGCCTCGGCACGCAGACGCCGCACGATTTCGAACCCGCTTGCCCCGGGCAGCATGACGTCGAGAATGAGAAGATCGTAGTCGTATACTTGCGCTTTCAGGGCCCCCTCATCGCCGTCATAGGCAGCGTCCACCGAGTAACCCTCTTCACGCAGCCCTCGCGCGAGGAACGCGGCCACCTTGCGATTGTCTTCGACCAGTAGTACTCGCATGTGAAAGACACCTCTGCTCTGAACCGCTTTAACCGTATAGCCGAGCCGCGCGCACCGAACGAGAGACCGTCCGCCAACACGTCCCGCTTGGCAGCCCAGGCGAGGCCCGAGCGGATACCGAGACTGGGACGCAGAGACTCGCGCAGGAACCTTCTCGGGTCTGCTCCTGTCGCGAGTGCCTTCATCACCGAGATCCCGGGACGACCGCCGCCGCAGCCGGCCAGTCGGTTCGCGCGAACACGACATCACTATCGAGGCAGGCCACCATCTGACAGTCAGGCGGAAGCGCCTCGAAACCGATGTGGAGCAGCCGCTCCTTGTGCCAGAGCACGTCACGGCCCATAGGTCGGTGGCAGCGCTCATGCCGAGTCAGCCTCGTGTCGCTGTTCGGTCGCGCATTACAACCTCACAACCTCAGCGGGATCACGAGCGCGAGTCCCGATTCCTCGCCGCCTGCCTGAAGTCGAACGCCCTCGATGGAGATCTCTTCCCAGCGGGTGCCTTCGGAGTTGGCACTGACGATCCCACCCAGTACGAAGCCGACCCCGGCGCCGATGCCCCCCATCAGCAGGGCCGCCTGACCCGATGTCAGGTCGCCGAAGGCGCACGCCTCGCCGCTGCACGCGGCCATGCCGATCAAGGCGAGGCCGCCGCCCACGGCGGGCGCCCCAATCAGTGCGCCGCGCCAGAAGCTCCGCTGCTCCGGAAAGCCCAGATCCAGGCGCTCGATGTCGGTCCAGGGCAGCTCGAAGGTGTCAAGACCCAGTGGCTTCGTCGGGGTCAACACGAGAGAGTTGGCGGAGTACGACGTCACCGTGCCCTCGTACTCACGTTCCTGGTACAGGCGGCTGATCACCGCCGGGTCTTCGAGAACCCGCACCCGCACCGTGCTTCCTTCGCGCACCTCACGTCCCTCCGTATCCTGTTGGGCGGAGAGAGGGACAGGCGCCAACATCCATCCGACTAGGGCCACCCAGAACCCGACTGGCCAACGTTTCAACGCGACCTCCTGTACGCTGGGCTGCAAATCCGCGCTAGAGTCAGTCAGTGCCGACACCGACTTCGGAGGCAACCTAGCGCTTGCGGCAGCGGGGTGCAGTCGCCCGCGTGGGTGGAGCCGAACGGGACCCGAAACGAACCTGACGGGTAGACTGAAGAGACGCGCTGTCAGGCGACCGCTGCATGTTAGCCAGCGGGCCGGCGGAGCGGCGGCCGCAAACCAGCGCTGCGCTTGACATGAGGCGGCCTGGCGAAGTATGATCAGGGTCCGCGCGCGACGGGGCTCCCGTCGCGCGCCTGCTGTTTGACAAGAAGGTGTGAGTGGCGTGTGGGCCCAACGAACGATGGGTATCACTTCCCGTCGTTCATGGGGGAAACAAAGTGAATATTCCGAACGTGTCATGCGTTCGGCCAGGTCAGGATGCGGTATGTCGGGCAACCGGTGTTCGCATCGACCGACTTTCTTTTGGAGAGTTTGATCCTGGCTCAGGACGAACGCTGGCGGCGTGCCTAACACATGCAAGTCGTGCGAGAACGTCCCCTTCGGGGGGCTAGTAAAGCGGCGAACGGGTGAGTAACACGTGAGTGATCTGCCCGAAGGTGGGGGATAACCCGGGGAAACCCGGGCTAATACCGCATGTTGCGACGGGGGTAAAGACCCGTCGTGAAAGCTGGCCTCTCCATGGAAGCTAGCGTCTTCGGATGAGCTCGCGGCCTATCAGCTTGTTGGTGGGGTAACGGCCCACCAAGGCTATGACGGGTAGCTGGCGTGAGAGCGCGATCAGCCACATTGGGACTGAGACACGGCCCAAACTCCTACGGGAGGCAGCAGTGGGGAATCTTGCGCAATGGGCGAAAGCCTGACGCAGCGACGCCGCGTGGGGGAGGAAGGCCCCAGGGTTGTAAACCCCTGTCAGGTGGGACGAACCATGCGTCGGTTAACATCCGGCGCGTCTGACGGTACCACCAGAGGAAGCTCCGGCTAACTCCGTGCCAGCAGCCGCGGTAATACGGAGGGAGCGAGCGTTGTTCGGAATTACTGGGCGTAAAGGGCGCGTAGGCGGCCGAGTAAGTCGCGTGTGAAATGCCGGGGCTCAACCCCGTGCACTGCACGCGAAACTGCGTGGCTAGAGAGAGGTAGAGGCGAGCGGAATTCCCGGTGTAGCGGTGGAATGCGTAGATATCGGGAAGAACACCTGCGGCGAAGGCGGCTCGCTGGGCCTCATCTGACGCTGAAGCGCGAAAGCGTGGGGAGCAAACAGGATTAGATACCCTGGTAGTCCACGCCGTAAACGCTGGGTACTAGGTGTTGGGAGGCTTGGCCCTCTCAGTGCCGCAGCTAACGCATTAAGTACCCCGCCTGGGGAGTACGGCCGCAAGGCTGAAACTCAAAGGAATTGACGGGGGCCCGCACAAGCGGTGGAGCATGTGGTTTAATTCGAAGCAAC
>JBDHLB010000110.1:0-6405 GCA_039586095.1 Gemmatimonadota bacterium | reverse complement strand
TGCGTCAAATCGTGTCCGGTCGAGGCCACGTGGCGGGAACCCGATGGCACCGTCGTCATCGACTACAACTGGTGCATCGGATGCAGGACGTGCATGGCGGCGTGCCCATACGGCGCGCGGCACTTCAACTGGAACGACCCCGTCCTGGAGAGAGAGGAGATCAATCCGGAGATCCACTATCTCGGCAACCGCCCGCGAATGCGGGGGGTCGTCGAGAAATGCACCCACTGCATACAGCTAACGAGGAAGGGCAGATACCCCGCATGTGTGGAGGCTTGCCCGGTCGGGGCCAGAAAGTTCGGCAACCTGCTCGATCCGGACAGCGAGATCAGGTACGTGCTGGAGAATTTCAATGTCTTCCGGCTCAAGGAGGAGTTGAACACGGCGCCCAGATTCTGGTACTTCGCGACGCGAGGATGGTAGGAGCGATGGGATGAAGGAACTCGCGATGGAACTCCTGGTGTTCACGCGAGGGATGTTCAACGTGCTCTTCCGGGGCGGGAAGCTGTTCTACGCCTGGATGCTGGTACTGACCCTGTTGGTGCTCGTCGGGGCAGTTTCTTACTTCCGGATTCTCGCCGATGGCTACGTCGTCACCCACCTCAGGGATCAGGTGCCCTGGGGATTCCTGATCGCGAACTTCACCTTCCTCGTCGGAATCGCGGCCGCTGCGGTGCTGTTGATCATTCCGGCCTACCTGTACGGTTTCAAGCCGATCAAGGAGATCGTGGCCTTCGGAGAGCTGCTGGCGGTGACCGCCATCGTCATGTCGTTGGCCTTCATCATGGTTCATCTCGGGCGGATCGACAGGTTCTGGCACGTGCTGCCCGGCATCGGGTACCTGAACTGGCCGGTCTCTCTACTCTCCTGGGACATGCTGGCATTGAACGCGTACATGGCGTTGAGCCTGTTCATCGCCCTGTACATCGGCGGCAACAGGTACTTCGGCAAGGAGCCCAACGTGCGGGTCGTGGTCCCGCTGGTGTTGATCTCCATTCCGCTGGCCATCAGCGTTCATGCCCTGACCGCTTTCATCTACAACGGCTTTGCCGCGCGGCCGTTCTGGAACGCCTCCATTCTGACGCCGCGATTCCTGGCGTCGGCGTTCTGTTCCGGACCGGCGCTGCTGATTCTCATCTTTCAGACCCTCAGGCGGCTGAGCGACTTCCGCATCGAGGACAGCGCCATCCGAAGGCTGGCGGAAATCATCGCCTACGCCATGGCGATCAATCTGTTTCTCGCCGGCGCAGAGGTCTTCAAGGAGTACTACTCTCGCACGGACCACCTGACGTCCATGAAGTACCTCTTTCAGGGTCTCGAGGGTCATCGCAATCTCGTGGCGTGGACCTGGGCAGCGCTCGCCTTCAATATCATCGGATTCGTCATCTTTCTGGTGCCCAGGCTCAGGAACAGGACCGCGGTGCTCAACCTGGGATGCGTCCTGGTGTTCATCGGCGTCTGGGTGGAGAAGGGCATGGGACTGATCTTCCCCGGCTTCATTCCGAACAGCCTGGGTGAGGTCTACGAGTACATGCCGTCCGATGTCGAGATCGGCATCACCGTCGCCATCTGGGCGATGGGCGCGATGATGTACACCCTCTTCGTGAGGGCGGCGATCGCCATCGATTCGGGCAGATTCAGGCGCTCGTGAAGGGCTCAGCTATCGTCTTCGTACTTGAAGGACACCTTCACCTTTGCCCTGTAGGTATCGACCTTTCCGTCCTTGACCTGCATGTCGAGCTCGCTGATCTCGGCAATGCGCAGATCCCGGAGGCTCTGCGCCGCTCGCTCGACCGCAGCGGCCGCAGCTTTCTCCCAGCCGTCCTTGCTGGTTCCCACTAGCTCGACAACCTTGTAGACCGTGTCCGCCATGGCCGCTCTCCTTCCTGCGTTCGGTTTCCCTGGGCTCTCACCCTGACCCGGACTGATCCTGTCGAGCACATCCTGACACATATCGGGATCGATCGTGCAATATTCGTCGCCGTTCCCCACCGGCGCGGTCCCCGCCCCGTTCGATGGACAGGGAAGCCCGGAAGCTCCCGCAGTCCGCGTCCGAGCCAAGCGGGCCGGCAGAACACGGCCCGATCCGTCGGCGGCAGGTGCACGTCCGCCGCCGAGGCCGAGGTGAACCCTCGGGAGCCGTACGGTCGCAGCGCCCGCGGGCCCGGCGGTCGGCTAACATGACGGCGCCAACGGCTCCAATCGCGAGTGAGGGATTCGATGTTTGGGAAAGCTCTTGTTGTCCTGGGGCTGGTCGCGGCCAACGGGTTCTTCGTCGCTGCCGAGTTCGCGCTGGTCAAGGTCAGGGCGACGGAGATCGGGCCGGCGAAAGCTCGCGGCTCGAGATCGACGCGCCTGGCCCGCCACATGCTGAATCGCCTGGATGCCTATCTATCGGCCTGCCAGCTCGGCATCACGCTGGCCAGCCTGGGTCTCGGATGGGTCGGAGAGCCCCTGGTGGCCCGCGCGCTCGAGCCGCTGATGGGAATCCTGGGACTGCCCGAGGAGAAGGTGCACTACGCGGCCTTCCCGCTGGCCTTCTCGATCATCACCTTCCTGCACCTGACGGTCGGCGAGCAGGCGCCCAAGATCGCGGCCATACAGAAGGCCCGCGCGACGACGCTGCTCGTGTCCTATCCCTTGGCCCTGTTCTACACGGTGTTCAGGCCCTTCATCTGGCTGATCAACGCGTCGAGCAACGCGATGCTGCGTCTGGTGGGGTTGCAGGGAGTGTCGGAGCACGGCCAGGTCGTCACCGAGGAGGAGGTGCGGGTCATCCTGAGCCAGGCGGCAGCCATGGGTCACCTCAAGATGCGTGAGCAGCGCATCATGGAGAACGTCCTGGATCTGGAAGAGAAGCTCGCCCGTCGTTGCATGGTGCCCCGGGGCCAGATCGTCTACCTCGACAAGAACGATCCGATGGAGAAAAAGCTCGAGATCGCGTCGAAATCGGGTCACACGCGCTTCCCACTGTGCGACGGTGGTCTGGACCACGTGGTCGGGATCGTTCATGTCAAGGATGTGTTCAACGCGATGACGCTGGACGGCGAGCTGGACACGCTGGTCCAGGTCGCGCGTGAGGCCCATTTCTTGCCCGAGACGATCCGACTGGACAGTCTGCTGCGGGAGTTCCAGAAGAAGAGGAGTCACATGGCGATTCTCGTCGACGAGTACGGCAGCGCATCCGGCATGATCACGCTGGAGAACGTCATCGAGGAGATGGTCGGCCCGATCGAGGACGAGTTCGACGCCGAGGTGCCGCGTGTCGTCAAGAGAGGGGAGAACCGGTACGAGGTCGACGCCACGTGCCCCATCGACGAGCTCGTCCGCTGCTGCGGTGTCGAGGTGCCCGTGGAGAGCGACGTCGACACCGTCGGCGGCGTCGTGATCGAGGCGCTGGGGCACATCGCGGCCACCGGGGAAAAGGTCCGGCTGGGCGATCACGAGCTGACGGTCCTCGAGGCGCAGCCCACGCGCGTGACACGCGTTCTGGTCGAGAAGGCACCGCGGTCCGAGACGTCATCGGTCGACTCCGACGATCAAGACGATTAAGAAGAGTCTAGTGGTCTCTTGCCGGCATGGCGGCCCGCCACGTCGCGTTCTAAGCTGCTCGACTCATGCGCCTGCTGCGGAATCTTCTCGTCGCCGCACTGTTTCTGGCGTGGTCGGCCATCGCTCCGATGCAGGCCGCGCCGGAGACGGTTGCCGATGAAGCGCCACAGTCCGTGGCCGAGTCTTACCGTCTCAATTGCGCCCCGTGCCACGGCGCGACCGGCCGACTCGACCCGGACCATCCGCGCTACCCGCACTTCAAGCGGCCGCCGGCCGACCTGACCGATCCGATGTTCAACAGCATGGAGCCGTCGGCCGACTGGTTCATGGTCGTCAAGTACGGCGGTGGCCCGATGGGCCTCTCCGAGCAGATGCCGGCCTACGAGGGCGCTTTCGACGACGCGCAGATCGAGGCGCTGGTGGCCTACCTCAAGACCCTCGCCGACACGCAAGGCTATCCGCCGGGCGACCTGAACTTCCTGCGCCCGATCCGCACGATCAAGGCTTTCCCCGAGACCGAGTTGCTCCTGCTGACCGACTACCGGAGGTACGACGGCGACGAGGCGAACCGCTGGAAGCACACCGTCTACTACGGTCACCGGCTCGGGCGACGCTACCAGGGCGAGATCAAGATCAGCCGGGTCGACCAGGGGGCGGGCGGGCATTCCAGCGAGCTGGAGCTCGGCTTCAAGTGGGCCTTCCACCACGACCTGAAACGCTCGCTCCTGCTGACCGCCGGTATCGAGGCGGAGCTGCCGTTGGACGGGGGCGATGCGTCGGACGTCGTCATTCCCTACTTCAGTCTGGCCCACGCGATATCCGACGAGTTCACGCTGCAGAGCACGCTTCGCTCGCACCTGCCCACCGACGATGCCGGCGCCGGTGACCTCGAGCTGTCGGCCGTCGTGCACTACATGCACTCGCCCTGGCCCCGGCGCGCCTTTCCGGCGCTGGAGATCAAGGGGGTCGAGCCTTTCCGCGGGAGGACCGAAGCGACGTTGATACCGCAGGTCTGGGTCGGCCTCAACCGGCGCGGTCACGTCGCGCTGGGCACGGGCATCGAGCTGCCCGTGGCCGGCGACATCGCCTACGACTACCGCCTGCACGTCTTCCTGCTGTGGGACATTCCAGACGGGCCGTTCTGGGAGGGTTGGTAGCGCCAACCAGAATCACGGGATTCTACTCGGCTGCCCACGCGGGTCCGCGAGCCCCATCCGGCCCCCGAAGTCCCCCTGACCGTGAATCTTGCGCCAAGCGCCCGGCGAGCCTCGGCCGGCCGTCCGGCTGGGCACTGCGGGTTTTGGCCGCTCATCCCGCGGTACCTGGTGAGGGGGAGCGTGAAGGGGCGCGGGAAAGGAGCCGACCATGCAACGCGGACGACCGACGAGACGGAGCGCAGCGCTCCGGACGCTTCTCGGCCCGATTCTCATCGCGGCAGGGGCGCTCGTGCTCACGGGCCAGCTCGGCTGTGAGGAAGTTCCGCGGTTCATCGAGCCGACCCGCACGCAGGCGGACTGCCTGGCCGCCGCGGTTTTTCCCGACCCCGCGACGTCCGATTTCTGCCTGCCCTTACCTCCGGGGACGGAGACCTCGGTGTCTCAGTCCTACTGCTCCCCGCCCGGCAGGAGTCATCACACGCGCTTCGCCATCGACTTCGTGTGCGCGCTCGGCGACCCGATCGTGGCCGCGCGGGCCGGTCTCGTGGAGTTCACCGGGGACGAGTGGCCGGACGACGATCCCACATCGGGGCACGAGAACCGCGTCGTCATTCGACACGCGGACGGCACCGTCGCCGTCTACGTCCACTTCCGGCAAGGAAGCCTCGTGGTCCAGGGGCAGCTCCTCGGCGACTGCGGCAGCAGCGGAACGCCCAGCGCCCCGCACCTTCATTTCGAGACCTTCGAGCGTGCGGCCTATGAGATCGACCGCGGGCTCCCCGTGAGCTTCCGCAACGCCGACGGGCCTCTCGACTCCCGCGGAGGCCTCGAAGAGGGCACCACCTATGTCGCCCTGCCCTGCAACTGAGACCGCGACGGGCTCGGCCGGATACCGGTTCCTCGAGAACGGTTCCGGTTTCCTCGCCGTCGATCGCGCACCCGGGCCCGTCGAGGAGGCACCATGAATCGCAACCGACTGATCGTGTTCCTGCCGCTCGCGGCCCTGCTGCCGCTTGCCGTGCCGACCTCCGCGCTGGCCGGGGAGCGAGACCACGTGATCCGGGGCGGGCTGCTCTACGTCGCCGGGACGTCGGAGTCGAGCGGCAGCGCTGCCGTCAGGGGGGAGTTCCTCGACCCGCGTTTCCCGCCGTTGGGCGAGCTGCACCGCGACAGCCAGTTCGTCATCCAGGCCGAGAACGACTTCGGGATCGCCGTCGAGTACGAGTACAAGTTCAACGATCTGCTCGGCCTCAACGCCAACATCAGCTACACGCGGCAAGTCGTCGAGGTGACCTACTCCGGGACGGCGACCTTCACACCGTACTGGGGCGACCCTCCGACCCCGGTGCCCGAGCAGGCCGACATCTCCCCGATCGTCGGCGGCGGCTTCGGGAAGATGGACCTGGTGCTGCCGACGGTCTCGGCGAGCTTCCACGTGCTGCGACGCGACAAGGTAGATCTCTACATCGGTCCCAGTCTGGGGTTTGCCGCGTTCAACGCCACCTACGAGTCGGGCTCCTACACCTCGGTGTTCAGCTTCATCAACATCCAGCGATTGGCGGGCATGCAGGAGGGCGACGCGCAGCTCGGCTGGGGGGCCGTTCTCGGCCTCGACCTGCCCGGCGGCCCCGGCGGCGGGCGGTTTTCCATCGCGGCTCGATACCTGCAGACGGGCGAGCTGAATCCCGCGACGATT
>JBDHLB010000109.1:0-5958 GCA_039586095.1 Gemmatimonadota bacterium | reverse complement strand
GAATGGCGTTCACCGCCACGCCTTGGGCCGCAACGTCGGCGCCTCCTCCACGCCGCGCACCGCCGAACGCCCCTCGATCTCCGGTCATCCTCAAAGGGCGGCGCCGGTTAGCTCCCATTGATCCGACCCCGCGCCGCGGAGTGGCAGCGTGTACACGTCGAAACGACCCCAGCGGCCGCGGATGGCGACGCGTTGGTGGCGCACGAACCCGCTGCACACGTAACCGGCGCGGTCGCGGGTCGTCTCGTCGAGGGCGATCGAAGCGTCGAGCTCGCGCGTCAACGACTGAAGGCGTGACGCCAGGTTGGTGGTGTTACCCACCGCAGTCCAGATCAGCCGGTCCGCCGAGCGGATGCTGCCCACGAAGGCCGGACCGGTGGCGACGCCCACCCCCACGGCGAGGCCCTCCGGCATCGAGTCCACGATGCGCCGCGCCGACTCGACCGCCGCCTGCTCCTTGCGCGCAAGGGCCTCGGGGGCGCCGAACACCGCCATCATCCCGTCGCCGTTGAACTCGACGATCGTACCGCCGAAATCCTGGACGATGCGTGAGACCCGTTCCGTGTGCTCGTTCAGGGTGGAGAACACGTCCTCGGGGCGGAGCCCGGCCGCGATCCGGGTGTACTCGCGGATGTCCACGAAGAGCACGCTCACCTCGCGTTCCGCGGGCTCGAGCGCATGTCCTCGGAGGACACGCTCGGCCACCGCACCCGGCACGTAGCGGCTCAGTGCAGCCGTGAGCTCCCTCGCCTCTTGCGCGACCGCATCCGCATCGAGCCGTGCGAGCACGTCGGCCGAGCGCTCGGCCACCGCCCCGAGCCTCTCGAGATCCGTCGCGGTGTAGATGTCGCCCGAGCGCTTGCCGGCGAGACAGGTGAAGGCCACCAGTCGCCCGTCCTGCAACACCGGCACCACGACCTCGGCCCCGAGCGTATCGAGCGCCGCGCGCTCGAAGGGACCAATCTCCCTGGCACGCGCAAAGAGGGGTCCGCCCTTGGCCTCGAGCACCTGCACGAGCGCGGTGGTGGTTTCGAAGGCCGGCGGTGCCGCGCGCCCGCGGACGAAGAGCGGCGTGAATGCGCCGCCGACCCGCGCGTATGTCGCGATCGAGTCGGGGTGGAGGATTGCATCGAAGCCCTCTCCCCCGCGGGTCGTGAGCTCCTCGACGGTGCGGCAGCTCGCGAGATCCGTGCGCAGGCGCTCGAATCGTCCGGCGAGTGCGTGTTGCTCGGCGAACATGCGGCGGTCCAGCCAGAGATGGAGCACGCGGTAGGCCGGCACCGCCAGCCCTGCGAGCACGATCGAAATAACAATCTGCGCCAGGCCTGTATCGATCCCGGTCGCGCCGCTGGCACCCACGGCGAGCCGCGGGACGACCGCGGGCGCTGCTCCGGCGCATGTAACGGCGACGATCGTCAACGCTGCAGTCCGGCTGATCAGCCGGTCGATATCAAGCCAGTGATAGCCGACGATGGAGATGACAATGCCGATGGGGACCGCGACGCTCAATGCGCCGATCCTTGGGCGCCACGCGTGATAGTTGAACTGGATCTCGAGTGTAATTGCGAGAACAAGGATCACTTGAGGTATGAACGCAACGGAAATACCAGAGAAGACCCAACGAAGCTGTCGTCGCTCGAGCGAACCCGAGAGCGCATACGCGCGGGCGAGATAGGCAATTGTCAGGGTACCGATGAGGGAGCCCGTGATCTGAGTAACACGGGTCGTCCAGAGCCCGGCAGGAATCACGAGAAAGAGATACGCGAGGAAACTCACCGCCTGGGCGAGGCCGAGGGTCCAAAGTACCACGTGGTGCCGGGCGCGAAGCGGCCGGGCGGACTCGGTCCACTCTTGCCCGTTCCAAAGTAGGAGTGTCAGACCAGCGGGCCAGAGAACGCCTACTAGCCACGACAGGTGCGGGAACCCCAAGTCAAGGGCGGGGTACAAGCTCAGGAGGAGCATCGAGAAGAAGAAGCGACGCGAGAGGTGCCAATGCGGAGCTCGGATCAGCAGGAACCCGCCTGCCAGGGCGAGGCCCACGCCGCCGAAGATCCGCAGCCACCAGTGGGGGTAGTATGCCGGTGCGACCATCGCATCGAGGCGCTTGTCCTGCCGTTGGAACTCCACACGGTAGGGCTCGCCAGTACGGAGCAGCGGCGCCTGGACGCCATAGACTTCGTTCCGCGAGAGACCTCGGAGCTCCGTATCCTCGATGCGGAGCACGTGATCACCCACCCGGAGAGGGCAGTCAGGGACGCTCGCCCGATCCACAAGGGGGTAACCGCCCGGGCCCTGGGACCCTGTGACCGAGAATGGGAAGAGCCAGGGGGCGTGCGCGAAGAAAGCGTGGAGTCCGGCAAACGCGATCGCAAACCAGAGCGGAAGTAGCGTCCCGAGGAGCCACCAATCGCGCGAGCGCCGCATCAAGTACTCCTGCACACGAGGTGTCCGTCTCCCTCGTCATCACGGAGAACGATCCAGGTGACGAGGCGACTCGGCGCGAATCGACCTACACCAGCAGGCGCTCGCCGACGCACCCGTGCCGCCAAGGCCGTGCCCCGACGGGTAGAAAGACGAGGATCTGACTCCTGAATCTGGCCATCACTCCCCGACTTCGAGGAACGGATTGATGATCTCGGGCGTCCCCTCCGGGTCTAGGGCGGTCTCGAAGAAGTGGAGCGTCTGGATCTCGGCCTCAGCAGCAGTCTGCACGCAGAAATGCGCCAGGGGCTCGTCGTGGCAGCTCGGGGTCGTTGCGGGGTCATACTGGAAGAACCCGGCCGTCAAACCCGGCCCGAGATTCCCTGCGAGGGGGGAGTCGACCTGCTCCAGAACCGGCGTGGCCTGCTGCACGGGGCGCACGGCCGGAATCCCGAGCTCGTGGGCGGCGGCCCGCGTCGAGGTGTTCGGGGCCCCGTGGTCGCCGATTCCCTCGATGACCAGCAGGCTGGGGGGCGTGGTGTGCGTCTGGCCCGCCACGGCGAGCGGCTCCCGATACAGGTGACGCGCAAGAAAGTGCGCATCCTGACGATCCCAGTCACTGGCCAGCGCCGCGAAGCCCCACAGGGTCTGCCGCGGGATACCGTTCGCGAGGAAGGAGAAAGCGCGGAACTCGTCGTAGATCTGCAGCCACTGCTCGGTCTCGCGCCCGGCACCGGCCACGGAAACAGCCGCCGTCACCTCGGGGGCGAGCGACAGGAACGCCATCGAGTGGTACGACCCCCGACTGTAGCCGCGGAACAGGATGCGTGAGGGATCGATCTCGGGAACCGCATCGGGCGCAAGGAGAGGCAGCCAGCTCTCCTCCCCCAGCCCCTGGATCGCGCGCAGGAAGCCCAGCATGTCCGCATAGGTCTGGATGTAGACGAGAGGGAACCTCTCCCGGAAGAGGAGCGACAAGAACAAAGCAAAGCCTTGCGATTCCAGGTCGCCGTAGGTGCGGTTCAAGTAGTCCTGGATGCCCCCAATCGCATAGCCCGCGTCGTCCAGGAACTCGTTGGAATACCACAGGACTTCGTCCGCCGAGCCCCCACCGCTGTGCTGGTACATCACGATCGGTACGGGACCAGATAGGGCGGCGTTCGGCAGGGTCAGCACGAAGGGCACGGTGTCGAGACCAGCGGGCGTCGGCCTTCCGGTCACGGGGTCTCGGGAGAGCTCGGTCGGATTCGCCGGATCGAGGTAGAGCGGAAGGGCAAGCGTGCCCCGGATGCGGGCCGCCCGCCCGAACGAGGATGTCACGGACTGGACCTCGAGCGCGGGCGGAGGCGCGGCCAGGTACGCCTCCTTGATGGCGACGAGATCGGAGGGGTCGAAGGCCTCGCTCCGGATCGAGATGCTCAGCGCCAGCGCGACGTCCTCCGCGGGGATCGGCAGCTCGGGAGTAGTGGCCAGGAAGTCGAGGACCGGGGCGATCGATTTGCGGGCCCGCGTGACTCGGGCCGGCTCGTCCGGGGCGGGGGGGGCCGCCACGCGCTCGAAGAACGGCGAGGGCAGGAAGGGCCGGGAGGGATCGGCTGCGGCGTGGAGACGATTCGTCAACACGAACGCGTAGCGGCCGCCGGGCTCCAGGCGGACCGCCGGGAAGAGCACCCCGGTGTGGTCCACGGTGCCGTCCGGGCCGACGTCGCTGCGAATTCTCAGAGTGAAGGGAACGCGTTTTCCGAACCCCGGGCTCCTCGGATCCATGTCGAACAGCCCGACCGGGGCGCCAGGATCGAGCGAGGCGGACTCGTCCGCCGGGAAGCTCGCACCATCCGCGGCCCGCGAGAGGCTGAACACGAGGTCCTGGATCGGGCTGAAGCCGTCCCGGTCTTGGATCGCCGCTGCGACGGCCCGGCCGTTGGCCCTCTGCTGCGGATCCGGGATCCGTCCGACCCTGACCTGGATGCGCTTGCCGGATGGCGTGGTCGGGTCGTCGATCAGCCAGTAGTCGTCGGGGAAGGTGTTCAGGAAAGCGAGGTCCATGCGGTCGTAGAGCACGGTCTCGGAGCCCTGCCCGGCTGCGACCCGGAAGAAGAACTCCTCGGGGCCATGGTTCCCCACGTAGCGGACGCGACAGAAGCCGCCCGGTGGCAGCTCCCCGCGAGGATTGAGAACGGCAGTCCGCGTGTCCAGCACCGTGGCGTCGACCTCGACCAGCGCTCCGTCACAACGAAGATGGATCTCTTCCGGATCCTTCAGGGGACCCAGCAGGGTGAGCCGAACCCAGCTGGTCCGCGGCACCGCCGCAGCCCCAGGGGGCGGGTCGCTCGACGCGAGCGACGGCGGAAGCGAGGCGTCATACAGCGGACCCTGGTCGACGCACTCAGCTGCCTTTCGGTGGGGAACGCATACCGTGAACTCCCCAGCGCACGAAAGGCCTATCGGATCGGAAGCCGAGAAGCGGATGTGATAGACGCGCCCATCACCCGCGCTTCGCTCGGCTCGAACACGGGCCAAGGTGGACCCGATGCCCCAGGCATCCGCCCCGGTCTTCGGATCTCCCCTCCCGCCGAGGCGCTCGTCCTGAAGGATTTCATCGACCTGCAGCGAGACAGGATCGCCGTCCCTATCGATCACGCCATCGATCGAGATCTCCACGAACTCCCCGTTGGGCGGCCAGATCGACTCCGGCCTCCGAGTCACACTCGAGCAGTCGGGCGGATTGCTCGGAGCGATCACTCCGCGTTCTCGATTCCCGTCGTGTGGGAGCCACCATCGGACGGGCAGGTCCAACACTGGATCTCGATCGCGTTGGATCCTTCGTGGAGGACGATCTCGAACGTGACCGGAGGGCCGCCGACGAAATGAGGAACATGATAGAAGCCCACGACGAGCGAACGCGCACCGGGGGAGCCGATGGTCTGAAAGCGGATACTGCCCACGGAAGCGTTGAGTGGGCCCCACCACGCGGCTACAAAGTTGTTCGGGGAAGAGGCCGAGCCAATCGGACGGCCCGAGCAGCAGCCCGGAGACTCGAATCCCGAGCCCAGCGTAATGAAGCCGCTCGAAGAGATACGGAAAGTCGAGTACTCGATTCCATAGAACTCGAAGGGAAAGCCGATCTCGAAGGGTGCGCTGAGCTGGCCGGCGCTGAGGGACACGCTGCCGGTCGCGCTCGCGCCGCGCAGAGTCGCCGGCACCTCGACCCCCACGTATCCGAACTCATCGGGACCAGGAAAAAGCGTAGCGTCGGCGGACACACCCCAAGCGATCAGCAGGGCAGCCAGCGAGAGCGATCGAAGCACGGAGCGCCTAGCTTGGGGCAGCGCGACGCGCCCAGGTCGCTGCCCGCTCGGCGCAACCCGTATCGCGTTGGCAGACGACTCCGTTCGCTTGGTCGTCGCGATGCGAAGATCGAATAGCACGCCTGCCGGTCTCGCGAGCTGCATGGCTCAGCTCCCGGTCCGCAAGAACAACCCTGCATCATCCGTGCCATGACCCCGCGTGTGCCGGCGAGCGAGAACGGCGCTGACC
>JBDHLB010000045.1:0-42650 GCA_039586095.1 Gemmatimonadota bacterium | reverse complement strand
GGGGAGCGTGTGGGCAGTCGGCTCACGCTCGACCTGTCATGGCACCAGGCGGCGTACCGCGACACGGCCCCGACCTGCGCACCTGCCTTCGATGAAGAGGTCGACGCGACAGGGATCGGCGCCATGTGGAACGGCTTCCTCGGCCTCGGACCGGCCCGCCTGGAGGCGGGTGTGGAGGCACGCCGGTTGAACGTGACCGCCTCCTCGTTGTCCGACGACGCCCCGACCGCCCAGACGAGCGTGGGAACCTGGCTGTCGACCACGGCGCGAGCCGCGCCAGGCGCCTGGCGTCTACAGGCCACCCCGAGTGTGCGGCTGGACCATCATTCCCTCGCCGGCGGCGCCGTTCTCTCTCCGCGGCTCGATCTGTCGGCCGGCCGCGGCCCCTTCACGGGGCGGGTCGCCCTCGCCTCGGGTTTCTCCCCTCCTTCCCTGGCCGATCTCTTCTTTCAGGAGGGTGTGCTCGTAGAGCCGAATCCGGGTCTACGGCCGGAGCGCGTGCGCGGCGAAGTGGAGGCTGGCGTGGACGCCCGGTTCGCCCCGGGCCGCACGGAGCTCGACCTGGGCTTTCGCGGGTTCCGCGCCGACGTGGATGACATGATTCTGTGGTCCCCGGATTTCCGCTTTGTGTGGAGCCCTGCGAACGTCGATGTCTCCCGTCACGGCTGGGAAGCTGTGGCCGGACTGCGGGTGCCGGCGCTTCGTACCCGTGTCTCGGGATCGGTCTCCCGCGTGGCCGTCGAGTACCGCGGCTCTGTGCCGGAGGGACAGGTCGTCTACCGACCTTCGCTGACCGCCAACGTGGATCTCACCGCGGTCGTGGCAGGATTCGAGCTGGGCGCGTCCCTCCGTTACATAGGCGAGCGGCGAACGGTCGCCGGTTCCCCGCTCAACGCACTGGATCCATACGCGGTCGTGGACTTCGGTGTGGCGCGAACGCTGTCGCTGGGTACCTGGGCCGCAGTCGTTCGTCTTTCGATCGACGACCTGCTCGATGAGCAGGCGGAGTACCTGGTGGATTTCCCGTCCGCCGGCCGCCTGTGGTTCCTCGGCGTGGAGCTCTCACCGGCGGGGCTGCGGCCATGAGCGCAGGGTCGGCGAGCACGGCGGTGCTCATATCTCCCGGGAGACGCGCCGGGATACGGTGGCTCGGCTTGTCGTGCGCGGTTCTGCTGTTCGCGTGCGGGGACTCGACCACGACCACGGCACCGGTGGAGCGGGATTTCCTTGACGGCACGCTCGACAATCCCCACATCGCCCTCGTGGTGAACACTCTGGGCAAGAGCGTGCGCCTCACCCAGCTGGGTGACCCCACACAGACGAGAGAGATCGCGCTCGGGCCCAGCGCCGCGATCACGCCGGTCGGCATCTCGGTGCGGGGCCGGAGCGTGGCAGTCCCCCTCGGCAACGCAGCCAGCGTGGCACTCATAGACCCGGGGGAAGAACGCATCGAGCGATTCTTTCTGTTCGGCGGCGGCAACGCGACCGGGTCCGCCTTCTCGGACGACAACACGCTCCTGGTCGGCAACCTGATCGACGACCTCGTCGGCCGTGTGCTGCTCGATCAGGCAGCGGATCAGATCGAGCAGACGGTCCCCGTGGCACCCGCCCCGTTCGCGATCGTCCCGGATGGCGATCGCGCTTACGTGGTCTCCGGCAACCTCGACGAGGCGTTCGCGCCGCTGGGAGACGGCGTCGTGACGGCCCTCGACTCGGAATCGCTCGCGCTGATCGGGACCGTATCGACCGGCGGCCCGAACGCGTCCGATGCCGCGCTGGGGCCCGGCGGGCTCCTGTACGTGGTCAACACCGGCGACTTCGTTTCGCCTGGTTCGCTCGCGATCGTCGATCCTGAAAGCCTGACGCTGGTCGATGTGGTGGAGGGGTTCGGTGTCGGCCCGGGCCGCATACGAGTCGACGCGCAAGGACTCGCCTACATCTCGGGTGTCTTCTTCGGGACGCTCGTGTGGGATACGAAGACGCGCGAGTTCCTGCGCGGACCGGCGGATCCGGTATGCGCGCCGCTGCCGGGCGGCGGCTGTCGGGGGGCCTTCGACGCGCGACCGGACGGCAGCGGGCGACTGTACCAGGTCTTCTTCGGGAGCGATGCGGAGGGATTGCCTAGCCAGGTGTTCGTGTACGAGCCGCAGACGTTCGCGCTCGCCGACAGCATTCCCGCCGGGCAGGGTCCCGTCGCGTTGGAGATCGCGACGTTCGGCGGGCCGTAGCTGGAGGCGGCGCGGCGATCGCGAACCGTGCGGGGAGCCGAAGCGAAGAAGCGGCCGTTTCTGTCGAAACGACCGCTATACCCCCTAGGGGAATCGAACCCCTGTCTCCTGGCTGAGAACCAGGTATCCTGGGCCACTAGACGAAGGGGGCGCGTTGTCTTTCAGGGCCTCCTATTTTAGAAAGCCCCGCGTGCGTGTCAACCCTTGCCGACAAGGCAAGTTCCACCTGAAAAGGGAGCGATGAACACACGGTGAACTGGGAGTATCTGCATCTGGTCACGCATTCTTTCCCGATCGTGCTCTCGCTGACCGGCGCGCTGGTGGGCCTGGCGGGTTGGGCTGCGGGGCGACCCGATCTGGAACGCTGGGGGATCGTGGCGCTGCTGGTGGGCGGCGTGTTCGCGATACCGGCCTACATCACCGGCCTGGCGGCGGCCGACGTCGTCTCGGAGCGCACCTTCGTGCAGCCTTCGGACGTCCAATCGCACCGCTATGGGGCCACGTTCGCTCTGGTGCCTCTCATCCTGGGCGGCGTGCTGGCCGGGTTTGCCATGTACGAGCAAGAGGACGCGAGACTGCGCCGGTTCGTGCTGCTGATCGCCGCGATCGCCGCGGCGGTCACGGGCTACGCGGCGTACCTCGGGGCCAGGATCGAGCACGGTCGGGAGCGGAACGCGGTGTCGCACCCGGACGTAGGGTTCGAGTCGCCGGCCGCATCCACGCCGGCTGCCCCGCAGGGCCGGAGTTGACCTCGTGACCCCGGCCGAGCAGGACTTCGAGCTCCCCGAGCTTCCCATGGTGGTGGGACGGAGCGACGAAGAGCAGGCCCGTGGCGTGCAGGAGTCGCGGGTCACCATGACCCAGCTCATGGCACCTCAGGACACGAATCTGTTCGGCAACGTGTTCGGAGGCGTGATCCTGGCCGCTGTCGACCGGATCGCGTACGTGTGCGCGACACGCCACGCGGGTTGCCCCTCCGTTACCGTCAGCATCGATCAGGTCGATTTTCGCTCGCCCATCGACATCGGCGAGATCGTCACCCTGGTGGCGGAGGTGAGCACGGTCGGACGCACGTCTGTCGAGGTCTGCGTCCAAGTGTGGGCAGAGTCGGTGACGCAGAGCCACGAGCGGCGCCTGACCAACCAGTGCTACGTGACCATGGTGGCTGTCGACGAGCACCGGCACCCCATCCCTGTCCCACGTCTGAGAATCGAGACGGAAGAGGAGTACCACCGCCACCACGACGCCCTGCTGCGCCGAGCCGCGCGGGTAGAGCGCGCCGCCCGTCGTCGGGACGTGGAGTGAACAAATCGAGAGGGACGACTTCGAGCGTGACGAAGGTCGGGCTGGACGAAGCCCGCTCCCGCCGACGGTGGTCAGCACGTAAGCCGCTTACGTGAGTGCCGCTTCGCCTTTCGACAGACCTCTCTCGAACAGTCGCTGCATGTGCGCGACGTAGCCGGCCCAGCTCGGGCGTGGCGCGGGCATGCGGCCCTCCGCCGTGGCGCGTTCCCGCAGCGGCTCCGTGAGGGCGAACCAGATCAGTCCTCCCACGAGGCTGATGTGCGTGGCGTGCAGATCGACGACGCGGAACTCTCCCGTCTCGACGGCTTCGCGCAGCGTATCACGAACCGGGCGGAAGAAGCTCAGGAGGCGGTCTTCCACCTCGGGCTCCAGGTGCCGACCCGCGCTCGTAAGTTCCCGAGCCAGCAGCGGGACGAACGTGGGGCTGGCCTGGGCCGCGGCCGAGAATCCGCGCATGAACGCGCCCAGTTGGTTCGTCGGCCCCTCCACGGCCTCCAGCTCCCGGGCAATCCGCTCCTGCGCAGCCACGATTTCCTGCGTGAGCACCTCGCTGAACAGCCCCTGCTTGCCTCCGAAGTGGTACGAGATCATCGCCGGGTTGGCCCCGGCTCGCGCGCCCATCTCCCGGATCGTGGCTCCCTCGAAGCCGTCGCTCGCGAAGACCTCCCGCCCGGCCGCAAGGAGAGCGGCGCGCATCGCCTCCGCGTCTCTGCGCCGTCTAACCGTCGATTCCATGGCCATATACCGTCGCCCTATCATTAATCAGTCGATTGATTAAGTAGGACGAAGATACGCGAGCGGAGGCTTCGATGCGACCTTCGATGCCACGGGGCGGCCCGACGGCCTTCAGCGCCGAGCCGACTCCCGCATGAGGGCTTCGATCTCGTCCGGTTCGCGCGGCGCGGCGCCCGACAGGAGCTCGTAGCCGGTTTCGGTGACCAACACATCATCTTCGATGCGGACGCCCAGGTTCTCGTCCGGCAGGTAGATCCCGGGCTCGATCGTCAGGACCATGTCTGGCGCCAGGGGCGTCGTGTAGTCGCCCACGTCATGGACATCCATCCCGAGCCAGTGGCTGAGACCGTGCACGAAGTACATGTCGCAGGTGCGAACGCCGCACGTGGAGCCGGAGTTCTCTCGCAGCCAGAGGCGGGCAATCCGGTTCAGCTCGCCCACGGTGACCCCGGGGCGGACCGCCTCGATCGCCACACGTTGAGCCTCCAGCACCAGCTCGTAGATCTCCCGCTGGCGCGTCGTGAAGCGGCCCGAAACGGGAATCGTCCGCGTCACGTCGGCGGTGTAGTAGCTGTACTCGGCCCCGATGTCCATCACGACGAGATCGTCGTCGCCCATCTGGCGCCGGTTCTTGTCGTAATGCAGCACGACGGTGTTGGGTCCGGAGCCGACGATGCTCGGGAAGCCCACTCGCTCCGCACCCCCTGCACGGAAGTTGTACTCGATGACGGCCTCGAGCTCGTACTCGTACATGCCGGGCCGGGCGGCCTCGAGCGCGGCGCGATGGGCCCCCGCGGTGATGTCGATCGCGCGACGCAGCATCTCGAGCTCGTGATCATCCTTTACCAGTCGAATCTGCGCCAGGACGGGATCCAGGTTGCGGGCCCTCAACGAGAACTGACGCACGAGTCGGCGAACGAGCTCGTTGCCCTCGGTGCGTTCGTTGAGCGGCAGATACAAAACGCTCCCCGCGGTTCCCTCGGACTCCGCCAGCGGCAGGCGGCCGAGCAGAGAATCCGGGGGCATCACGCGGGAGATCCCCGACGCGGCGGCGGCCTCCTCGAACGACGGTCGCGGCCCGGTCCAACGCTCCTCGGCGGGATTTCGTTCCGGCATGAACAACGTGGCGGCACGCGTTCCATCGGCGCCCGCCGTCAACAGGAGCCACGAATCCGGCGTTTCGAGTCCGGTCAGGTAGAAGAAGTCGTTGTGCTGTCGGAAATCCGAGTCCTGCGGATAATCGCCTTCGATGGATTTGAGCGACGCCGACGGCACGACCACGATTCCGACGCCGATGGAATCCAGCAGCGTCTGCCTTCTCGCTTCGAGAAGGTCCGGCGGTGGAGGTTCGAAGGGCGGACGGGCGCCGACCTGTGTCGGGGCCGCTTGCGCGACGAGCGAGCCGGCGGAGCCCGCGAAGAGAGCCAGAACGATCCAGAAGCGCTTCATAGGAGCTCCACCAACCCGTAGAACAGGAGGGCCGCCGCACACATCGCCGCCGCCTGAGCCACGACCTGGACCGGCGGCATTTTGGAGAGCATCCCCAGCACGACCGACAGCAGCACCGACACCACCAGCAGCGCGACAAGCACCATCTCTTCCGACCTCCCTTTAGCTGGGACCCAGACGGGCCGACCTCTCGCCCTGTGCCGTCCCACGTTTCTGAAGCTCCACCAGCTCCGACATGCCCGCCTCCCGAGCAATGCGTCTCCCGCTCGGGGTCGCGGCCAGACCACCGAGGGCCGTCTCTCGAAAGCGGACGTTCATTCCACGCCCGACCTCGCCCATGACGTCGATCACCTCGTCGACCGCGATCGGGAAGTCCAGGCCGGCCAGCGCCATTTCGGCCCCCGCGACCGCGTGCACGGCAGCCGTCGCATTCCTGTACGCGCAAGGGATCTCTACGAGCCCTGCCACCGGATCACAGATCAGTCCCAGCATGCCCTGCAACGTGAGCCCGATCGCCTGTCGTACCTGATCGTGTGAGCCGCCTTCCAGGTAGGCCACGGTCGCGGCGGCCATGGCGGCGGCACTGCCGGTCTCCGCCTGGCAACCACCCCCTGCGCCCGAGATGGACGCCCGTTGCGCGATCACGGCGCCGACGCCACCCGCCACCAGCATCCCGTCGACCACACGATTCTCGGACCATCCCCGGGACCCACGCAACGTGAGCAGCACCGCGGGCAAGACACCCGCCGCGCCCGCAGTCGGGGCCGCCACGATCAAACCCATGTGCGCGTTCACTTCGAGCGTGGCGATGGCCCTGGCGAGCATGCCCGTGAACTCGGAGCCGAAGAAACCACCCGTAGACCGCAGCAGGCGGCCCGACCGGCCTCCCGTCATCCCGGTGGAACTCGGCGTATCGTCGTTCAACCCCTGCTCGACGGCCTCTTCCATGACCCGTAGCGTGGCGCCGATGCGCTCACGAATCTCTTCGGGGGACGCGCCGGTGTTCTTGACCTCTCTGGCCAGAACCGCTTCGGCGAGATCGAGCCCGTTGTCGGCCGCTTCCTCGAACCACGCTTCGATCGATCGAAACATCGGTCGCTCTCGATGGCCGCCGGTCAGTCGAGTTTCTGAACGCGACGGATCCAGTGCACCCAGGGTCGCTCGCGCAGTCCCTCGACGAGCTCGCTCGGGATCCGGTCGTCCACTTCGATCATGATGAGGGCACGCTCCCCCCGTCCGGTGCGATCCACCCGGACCGTGGCGAGGTTGAGCTGGCGCTCCACGAACATGCTCGCGATCTCCGCGATCGTGCCGGGCACGTCGTCGGCCAGCACGACCAGCGTCGGCAGCGACCCCGTCAGCGACACCGGGAAACCGTCCAGCTCGAAGATCTCGATTCTTCCCCCACCGATGGAGGAGCCGGCCAGCTCGAGCGTTTCCCCGTCGCGCTCCACCTCGATCCGCACCGTGTTCGGATGGACGGACTCGCCCAGATCCACCGACCGAAACTCGTAGACGAGCCCTTCCCCCTCGACGTGCTCGAGGCTGTCCCTGAGTCGTGTGTCGTCTGGCTGGAATCCGAGCAGGCCTCCCAGGATGGCGCGCTTGGTCCCGTGTCCGTCCCCGGTCATCGCGAAGCTGCCATGAAGCTCGATGCAGGCTCGCTCCGGCGTCGATCCGAGAATCGCTCGCGTGACGAGGCCCAGCCGACACGCGCCAGCGGTGTGCGAGCTGGAAGGCCCGACCATCGTGGGCCCCAGAATCTCGAACAGGTTCGCCATGGCTTCCGCCTCAGACCGTTCGAGTGCGGCCCAGGGACAGGGACAGGGACTGCACCCCCGTCACGCTCCGCGGCGGGCTCGTGTCGAACGCGTCCTGGAATCCGCGGGTCACCGCCCGGAGCAGTCCCTCTTCGCGAGGGCCTCGCAGCCGACAACCTTCGCCCACGAGGCTCGTCATCCGCACGCCATCGATCCCGCACGGTACGATCAGCTCAAAGTTCGCGAGCGGCTCTTCGGTCACGTTGAGTGCGAATCCGTGCCACGTGATCCACCGGCTCACGTGAACGCCAATGGAGACGATCTTCCTGATCTGTCCGCTCCGCACGAGGGAACCGGCCGGCTCCTCGGGAACATCGCTCGTCCCTCCGGCGTGCTCGCCGACCCACACGCCGGTGTATCCGGCGACCCGAAATGCCGAGACACCGAAGCTCGCCAGAGCTCGGATCAGGGCCTCCTCCAGACGTCGCATGTACCAATGCAGGTCCTGTCGGTAGTGCGTCAGGTCCAGGATCGGGTAGCCGACGAGCTGCCCGGGGCCGTGATAGGTCACGTCGCCACCCCGCTCGATCTCGACAGAGAGAATGCCCCGCGCCGTAAGGAGTTCCGGGGAGACACCGAGGGCCTGACTCGACGCGCCACGTCCGAACGTGACGACCGGCTCGTGTTCCACCAGCAGAAGGATGTCCTCGGCGGTGCGGTCCGTCTTCTTCGCTTCGGCCAGGGCGCGCTGCAGCTCGAGCGCCTCCCGGTACGCGACGCGTCCGGCATCGACCACGGTCAGCGATGGATGGGCCGTCAGGACTGCGCCGTCGGGCTCTCGAGGAGAGACTTCGTCTCGCGTCATACGACGGTCGGCGTCATGTGTCGGATTCGAGGCGCATCGATCAGATGTGGATCGAACGACCGAGCGTGGCGAACGCGGCTTCCATCACGGCCTCCGCCATGCTGGGGTGCGCGTGGGCATGGGCCGCGATCTCCTCGACGGTCGTCTCCAGCGCGCGACCGAGACCGATCTCGGCGATCAGCTCGCTCACGTTGTGCCCGATCATGTGCACGCCGAGCACCTCCCCGTACGCCTTGTCCGCCACGATCTTCACGAAGCCCTCGTTCGAACCGGCGGTCAGAGCCCGTCCGTGGGACGTGAGCGGATACTTCCCGGTGATCACGTCGTGCCCTGCCTCCTTCGCCGCGCTTTCGCTGAGCCCTATCGTGGCGATCTCCGGGTGGCAGTATCCGACGCTGGGGATGTTGTCGTAGCGCATGGGATGCTCGGCGACGCCAGCGATGTGCTCGGCCGCCACGATCCCCTCGTGCGAGCCGGCATGGGCGAGCATCGGAGCCCCCACGACGTCTCCGATCGCGTACACGCCCTCCGCACTCGTCCGGCACCACTCGTCGACCTGGATGAAACCATCCTCCAGCGCTACACCCGCGTCCTCGAGCCCCAAATCCTTCGTGACCGGCGCGCGTCCCACGGCCATGAGCACGAGGTCCGTCTTCTCGATGCCCTCCGAGCCGTCCTTGTTCTCCACGGTGAGAACCATCGGGCTGACCGACCGGTCCAGCTCCTTCACCTTCGTGCTCGTGCGAATCCCGATCTTTCGCTTCTTGTACGAGCGGGCGAGCGCCTTTCCGATCTCGGGATCCTCGAGCGGGACCAGGGTATCGAGGGCCTCGATCAAGGTCACGTTCACACCGAAGGAGGCGAACACGTCTGCGAACTCCACGCCCACGAATCCGGCGCCGACGATCGCCATCGTCTCGGGTAGTTCCTTCAGCCCGAGCGCTTCGCGACTGCCGATGACCTTCTCTCCGTCGAACTCGAAGCCGGGGAAGGTCTTCATGACGGCGCCGGTCGCGATTACGACGTTCTTGGCCTCCAGCTCGCGCGGCTCTCCGTCTTCGGGTGCGACGACCACCTTGCCCTTGCCGGCCAGCCGTCCGCGTCCCTTCACCGCTTCGATGTCGTTCTTCTTCAGCAGGTATTCGACGCCCTTGGTCAGCTTGTCGGTGATCCCGCGGCTTCTCTTCACCGCCTGGCTGTAGTCGTACTCTACTTCGATGGGCTTGACGCCCATCTCCTCGCCGTGCGTCTGCAGGTGACGGGCAAGAGCGGCGCTCTCCAGCACCGACTTGGCCGGGATGCAGCCCCAGTTCAAACATGTGCCGCCAAAGCCGCCTTCGTACGAACCGCTCTCCACGCAGGCGACCTTGAGACCGAGCTGCGCGGCCCGGATCGCGCACACGTAGCCGGCGGGGCCGGCACCTATGATCACGACATCGTAGGAATCGCTCACAACACCATCTCCAGAGGGTTCTCGAGCATCGCCTTGAACGTGGCGAGGAAGCGGGCACCCATTGCTCCGTCGACGACGCGGTGATCGCACGACATCGTGACGCGCATGCGGTGTCGCACCTCGACCTGGCCGTCCACGACGACAGGTTTTTCCTGTGTCCTTCCTATGGCGAGAATCGCGGCTTCGGGCGGATTGATGACCGCTGTGAACTCGTCGATCTCGAACATGCCCAGATTGCTGATCGAAAAGGTCGAGCCCTGATATTGCTCGGGCACGAGTTTCCGCTCGCGAGCCCGGTCGATCAGGTCGCGTGCCTCGAAGGAGATCTGTCTCAGTCCCTTCTGGTCCGCATCCCGCAGCACTGGGGTGATCAGCCCGCCCTCCACGGCGACGGCGATCCCCAGATCGACCCGGCCCTGGAAACGGACCGCATCGCCCTCCCAGGACGCGTTGACTTCCGGGTGGCGCACGAGCGCCTCGGCGGCCGCCTTCAGCAGCAGATCGTTCACGCCGATCTTCCCGTCGGTCCAACGTGCGTTCAGATCGGCGCGCAGCTCCAGCGCGCGGCCCATGTCCACTTCCGTGGTGAGGAAGAAGTGTGGCACCGGCCCCAGCGACTCGACGAGACGCCGGGCGATCGCCTTCCGCATCTGGCTCGCCTCGACCACGCGTTCCTGCAGACGCGGAGCACCTTGCGGGGCGAACGTCGGCCGGCCCGCGGGGGACGCAGGCGGAGGAGGCTCGGCTGGCGGGCCCGCGGCGGCTGCCGGCACCTCTCCAGCTGCCGGCTCCTCTCCAGCCACCGGCGGAGCAGGCGCCTGGGCCACGCCCGAGGCGAGCGCACCTTCCACATCGGCCTTCACGATGCGACCGCCCGGACCGGACCCCGCGATACGGGTCAGATCGAGCCCGCGGTCGCGCGCGATCTTGCGTGCTACCGGCGATGCCTTGATTCGCCCATCGGTGACGGGCGCGCTCCCGGGCGCCGGTGGCGCGGACGGAGTGGGCGGCGGCGCGGCGGCTCCGGAGGGCGGCGCGGTGGCTCCGAAGGGCGGCTGGGCCGACTCGGCCGCCGCGTCCGCAGGAGGCTGAGCGGCGAGCAACGATTCGATGTCTTCGTCCGCCGCCGCGATGACCCCGATCAGGGTCCCCACCGGCACGGTCTCACCTTCCTGGACGAGAATCTTGCGCAGCACCCCGGCGCCCATGGCCTCGACTTCCATGTTCGCCTTGTCGGTCTCGATCTCGGCCACGACATCGCCCTGGGTGACCTCATCCCCCTCGGCGATCCGCCACTCGATCAGCCGCCCCTCCTCCATCGTGGGGCTCAGCTGCGCCATCAGAACCTTCGTCGCCATCGCCGTATCAGTCCCGGTAACAGACGTGCCGAGCGGCCTTCACGATGTGCTCGGCGTTGGGGAACACCAGCTTCTCGAGGTTGCGGGCGTACGGCATCGGCACATCGAGCCCGGAGACGCGGGCGATCGGAGCGTCCAGCGCGTCGAACGCCTCGCGCTGAATGTCGTCCACCACCTGGGCGCCCACGCCGCAGGTCGGCCAGCCCTCCTCGACGACGACGGCCCGGTTCGTCTTTGCGACCGAGGCGATGACGGTCTCGACGTCCAGGGGCCGCAGCGAGCGCAGATCGATCACCTCCGCCTCGATCCCCTCGTCGGCCGCCAGGGTCTCGGCCGCTTGCTGGGCCTGGTGGACCATCTTGGAATGGGCGATCACCGTGAGGTCGGAGCCGACGCGCTTCACCTCGGCTTTGCCGAGCGGGGTCAGATACTCCTCCTCCGGTACGTCGTCCCGCACGTTGTAGAGCAGCTCCCCCTCGATGACCACGACGGGGTCGTTGTCCCGGATCGCCGTCTTCAACAGTCCCTTGGCATCCTTCGCGGTGGCGGGCGCGCACACTTTGAGGCCTGGCACGTTGCTGAGCCATGGATCGGGCACCTGCGAATGCTGGGCCGCCAGTTGAAGCGCCGCGCCACCCGGCCCGCGAAACACGATCGGGATGTTGTACTGCCCGCCCGTCATCTGGTACATCTTGGCGGCGCTGTTGAGGCCGCGCGAGACCTTGTACGCCCCGTCGTACTTCCCGACTTCCTCCCCCATCAGAAAGACGTCGGGATCGCGCTCCATCTCCTCGCGGAGCGCCTGATTCAGGGCCTCCCGGTAAGTGATCACGGCCATCGCGAAAGGTTCCTCACTCCCGACCGTCCAGTTCGTCGCGCCACGCGTCGCGGCGTTTCATGTCGTCGGGGTAGACGTCCGCGTAGACGTGCTCGTAGATCGCTCCGGGCTCGGGACGCGGACTCTGCTCCGCGAAGTCCGCGGCGGACTCGCTGACAGCGATCGCCTCTCGATCCATTTCCTCGTATTCGACTGCCGAGAGCACACCGGCCGTGACGAGGCGCTCGCGGAACGACAGGACGGGATCGACATGCCTCCAGCCTTCCACCTCCTCGCGCGTCCGGTAGGTGCCGTGCGGCGCGTCGGCCATGGAGTGACCCATGTAGCGGTAGCAGCGTGCCTCGACGAAGGAGGGCCGGTGCTCCTCGCGCGCGAGATCCACGGCTTCCTGAATCGTCTTCCGGACCGCCATTACGTCCATGCCGTCGACGGCCGAACCGGTCACGCCCTCGTACGAGCACGCGCGAATCATCAACTCGGCGGTCGCCGCCGTGTCACTGATGTCCGTCCCCATCCCGTAGGAGTTGTTCTCGCAGAGAAAGACGACCGGTAGCTCCCACTTGGCCGCCATGTTGAGCGACTCGTGGAACGCGCCGATGTTGACCGCGGCGTCTCCGAAGAAGCAGAGGGACACCCTGTCCTCTTCCCGGTACCGGGTCGCATAGCCCAGCCCGACCGCGATGGGCATCTGCCCGCCGACGATCGCGTGGCCCCCGAGGAAGTTCACCTCCCGATCGAACAGGTGCATCGAGCCGCCCAGACCCTTGGAAGATCCGTCCACGCGGCCGTACAGCTCGGCCATCACGGCTTCGGGGCTCATCCCGCGCACGAGCGCCTGCGCGTGCTCGCGATAGGCAGAGATCACGTAATCCTGTTCCCGAAGCGCGGAGATGGCGCCGACGGCGACGGCCTCCTGGCCGATGTAGAGATGGCAAAAGCCGCCGATCCGGCCCATCTGGTAGGACTCGGCACACTTCTCCTCGAAGCGCCGTGACAGGATCATCAGCCGCATCAGCTCCCGCAACTCTTCGTGGGAGAGCCCCAGCAGCTCGTCGCCTGCCGTCGCGCTCTGTGCTTCACCGCTCGACACGCCGTTTCCCTCCGCCGTTTCCGCGCTCTTCTTCGCACTCATGCCAGTGCCGCTGCCCGTTCTCGCAGCTCCACGACCTGCTCGCGCGCGTGGTAGCTGCTACGCACCAGGGGTCCGCTCTCCACATGGAGGAACCCTCTCTCCTCGCCGTGCCGCTTCCACTCGGCGAACTCCTCGGGCGCGACGTAGCGGTCTATCGAAATGTGGTCCGTGGTGGGGCGCAAATACTGTCCCAGAGTCAATATCTGCACCCCGGCCTCCAGCGCGTCGTCCATGAACTCGACCACATCGTCGCTCGTCTCTCCGAGCCCCAGCATGATGCCGGTCTTGATCAGCACATCGTCGTCCAGGTCGCATGCTCTTCGAAGAACACCCAGCGACCGGTCATAGCGACCTCCGGGTCGCGCCGTCCGGTGCAGTCGCCGCACCGTTTCCATGTTGTGATTGAAGATGTCCGGCTTTGCCTCGATCACGCGCGCCACGGCATCGGAATCTCCCTGAAAATCGGGCGTCAGCACCTCGACCGAACACTCGGGCCGTCGAGCCCTGATCTCTCGAATCACGTCGGCGAATATTCGAGCACCGCCGTCGGGCAGATCGTCGCGATCCACGGAGGTGACGACGCAATGACTCAGCGCCAGCTCCTCGACGGCCTCTCCCACGCGGCGTGGCTCGTCCTCGTCCAGCTCCTCGGGCATACCGTGGGCGATGGCACAGTACGGGCAGTTTCGAGTGCACACCTCGCCCATGATGAGGAACGTCGCTGTTCCCGTCTCCCAGCACTCGCCGATGTTGGGGCAGTGGGCTTCCTCGCACACCGAGTTGAGCGAAAGCCCCCGCATCAGCCCCTTGAGACGACGGTAGTTCTGCCCACCGGGCGCGCGCACCTTGAGCCAGTGCGGCTTCCGGCGCGGCCACTCGGTCGGAAGGGACGTCGAGGGCGATGCGTTCGCTTCCCCGGCCGTCGCGCTGCCGTCGGGTTTCAGGACCGTGAGTCGTTTCATGCTATCCCGTGGCGTTGTCCTTCCTGTCGTGCTGCTTGATACAGGCTGACGTGCCGTTTCGATCCGCCCGTTCGCAAGCCCACGAACCTACCCGTGGCCTGCCCGAACGTCTACTCAGCCACCCCTCGTGGAGGCCTCAAGTTCGTGGCTCGCAGGGCGTTTGCCGCCCCCAGAACGCCCCTGTATGTTGGGGCGCATGACATACATCATTGCGGAACCATGTATCGGCACCAAGGACGCTTCGTGTGTCGACGTATGCCCGGTCGACTGCATCTACGAGGGCGAGGATCAATACTACATCCACCCCGAAGAGTGCATCGACTGCGGGGCGTGCGTTCCCGAATGTCCCGTCGAGGCGATCTTCCCCGACGATGAAGTGCCGGACGAGTGGCAGAGTTTCATCGGCAAGAACTACGTACACTTCGACGTTCCGGCACCGTAGGCCCCACGCCGTGTAGGCAGACCGGGGTCGGGCCTGTGCGGGTCCGGCCCTTTTTGCTCGGCCGGAACGCAGATACGGAGATCAGGGCCCCGCGTATGCCCTGCCGGTAGCGACCACGATGCAGCGGCCTCTGGACATCTACGGCCAGACCTGGACGGTCCGCTCGCTGCCCGAAGAGGCGCAGCGGCGAGAGGCAGACCCTTGGCACTACGCACGAGTTCGCTTCGACCCGCCCGAGGACTCCGAACGCTTGCCGCGAGAGACGTGGCTACGACTCGAGGAAGACGTTCCGGCGGCGGATGTGCTGGACCAGTATTCCGACGAGGCCCTCGTGGAGGCGTTCATGGTGGCGGAACAAACAGGTGTCTGACCGACGGAGACACCGCTGCGGGTGCGAATGGATAATCGAATTTGGAACCATGTGGAGTACTGCTATGAGAACGATCGCGCGTGACGTCCTGGGTGTGGCGCTGTGGCTTGGTATCGTCGCGAATCCGGGGGTTGTCGCCGCTCAGGCGGAAGCGCCACCGCTGCCGGAGCGCAGCGAGCTCGCCAAGGTCGTCGACCACGCGGAGGACGGCAATCTGGAGCTCATCGTAGGCCCGGTGAATCTGCCGGCCGGTGGGCCGCATTATCGCGCCCCGGTTCAACTCGTCACGCTTCCGATCGAGGGCTGGCTTCACGGCTTCGAGTGGGAGATGCGGGATGCGGAGGGTGAGCGACTTCCCGACCGGCTGCTGCACCACGTGAACTTCATCGATCCCGACAACCGGGAGCTGTTCGCGCCGATCGCGCGCCGCGTCATGGCGGCCGGCCGAGAGACGCAGCGTGAGCGGATGCCGAAGTTCCTCGGCTACCCGATCGCCAGCGGCACCCGTTTCCTGATCAGCGCGATGTTCGCCAGCCTCGAAGAGCAGGGGCATGACGAGGCCTTCCTGCACGTGACGCTTGCCTACAGTCCTCCGGACGCAGGCCTGTTCGAGCCGCGCGCCGTGTATCCCTTCTACGTGGACGTAATGGGGCCGGTGGGCGAGAAGGAGTTCCCCGTGCCACCCGGCATGACGACCATGTCCTGGGAGGGTCGACCGGCGATCGAGGGCCGCATCTTTGCGATCGGCGGCCATTTGCATAACTACGGTGAGTGGATCCGGCTCGAGGACGTCACGGAGGGCAAGGTGGTGTGGGAGACCGAACCCGAAGTGAACGAGCAGGGCGAGGTAACGAGCGTTCCGACCGGAAAGCTGTGGTGGCGAGGCGGAGTCAAGCTCGATCCGGACCACCTGTACCGTATTACGGTGCAGTACAACAATCCGAGCGACATGCCGGCAATGGACGGAGGCATGGGTGCGCTCGGAGGCATCGTCTACGCCCCCGATGCCGTGTGGCCGGAGTTGGATCGATCCGACGAGGCGTACGCCGAGGACCTGCGCAACACCCTCGAGAAGCCGAACCAGCCGATGGATCACGGACACGGAGGGATGGAGCACGAGCACGGCGGCTCCGAGCGCTAGCCCCGGCGCTCGGCCTGGCCGCTGCCTGCACTGAACCTCGAGTGTCTGTCGCCGGGTGATCAAGTTTCACTACCACGCCGCCGTGCGGGCCATCCCACGACTCGGGATCCAGCCCGGTGACCGGCTGTGTCACGTATACAGCGACACTTCCCTGGAGGAGCTGCATACGTGGGGTCGACGACACGGGCTGAGACCCGAGTGGGTCGACCGTCGGAACACGCTGCCGCACTTCGACGTGTTCGGGTCTCGTCTCCGGGTGTGTGGTCCGGGGGTCGAGCGCCGCGAGCTCGTCAACGACATTCGCCGTTGGAGGAACCGGACATGAACGGCATGGCCATGGCGCTGACCATGCTCCTGTCGACAGGTGTGCCCTCCGGCGCTCTTGCGCCCGCTTCGGAGCCCGGACCCGACGGGGCCTCGGTCGGGCAGGCGCCCCGGCAGCCGCGCCCGTCGGAGTCCGACAGCCTACCGGGGATCTGGGAGGGGGTCCTCGAGGTACCGGGCGGTGTCGAGCTGACCGTCGTGTTCCACATCCAGCGCTCGGACGGCGGCTACTCTGCCACCCTGGACAGCCCGGATCAGGGCGCCAAGGGCATCCCGAGACGGGCTCCCCCGCGGAGTATGCGCGCATCGAGCAGACGATCGCGCCGGCCGCGCTCGAGGCCATCTCGGCCTGGATTCTGGAGCGGTTCGGCAGCTAGGGCAGCGCTAGTACGCCGCCAGCTCGGCCATCGCGTCGGCCAGGTCGTGCACCTGTGGGAGAATCGCGTCCTCGAGGGCAGGCGCGTAGGCGACGAAGCTGTCGGTCCCTGTCACACGCCGCACCGGCGCATCCAACCACTCGAACAGACCGTCGGCGATACGGGCCGAGATCTCGGCACCGAAACCCCAGGAACCGGCGTCTTCGTAGGCGACGAGCACCCGATTCGTCCGCATCACCGACTCGGTGATCGTCTCCATGTCGAGCGGGCTGAGTGACCGAAGGTCGATGATTTCCGCATCGACGGGCCGTCCCTCTTTCTCCAGCTGCTTCACGGCCTTCTTCGACCGCTCGACCAGCGCCCCGTACGTGACAACCGTCAGGGCATCTCCGGGTTGCACGACGTTCGCCCGACCGAACGGGATCATGTACCCGGGGCCGGGATAGGCCGCCTTGTTGTAGGTCTGACGGTAGAGGTGCTTGTGCTCGAGAAAGAGCACGGGGTCATCACAGCGGATCGCAGTGCGCAGAAGACCGTTCGCGTCGAGCGCGTTCGATGGGCAGATGACGCGCATCCCCGGGGTGTGCGTGAAGAGCGAGGCTCCGCTCTGTGAGTGGTACATCGCACCCCCGCCCAGATAGCCGCCGTAGGTGGTTCGAATCACCGCCGGTGCGGCGAACGCCCCGTTCGATCGCCACCGCAAGGTCGTGATCTCGTTTCGCAGCTGATGAAAGGCGGGCCATATGTAATCGAAGAACTGGATCTCGGCGATCGGCCTCAGACCCCGCACCGCCATGCCGATCGCCCGACCGACGATGTTGGCTTCGGCCAGCGGCGAGTTGAAGACACGCTCCGACCCGAAGCGCCGCTGCAGCCCCGCGGTGACCTTGAAGACTCCGCCCTTCCCCTTCAGATCGTCGAGGTAATCGTCGCGGCTGACATCGGCGATGTCCTGGCCGAACACGACGATTCGCGGATCGCGCGCCATCTCGTCGCGCATGCAGGCGTTCAGCAGATCCACCATGGTCGTCGGATCGCCCTGGGGCTCCGGCTCGGTGGCGAAGGCTTCGGAGGTCGGGTCCACCTCCTCCGAGTACAGGTTCAGGTAGATCGTGGATGGATCCGGTTGCGGCTGCTGCTCGGCCCGGTCCGACGCTTCCGTCACTTCCTCTTTGACATCGGCGCGGAGCTTCTCGAGCTCCTCGGCGGTGGCGATTCCCTCCTCCTCCAGGAATCGGGCGAAGGTGACGATCGGGTCCCGTTCCGCCTCCCTGTCACGCTCGACCTCGGGCTTGTAGAGCCGCTCGTCATCGGACATGGAGTGGCTGTACGGTCGGGTCACATGCGCGTGAACGAGAGCGGGGCCCTTGCGCTTCCTGCACCACTCGGCCGCCTCGCGGAGGACCTGGTAACTCGCCACCGGGTCCGTGCCGTCCACCTCTCGAACGAGCAACCCGGGGAATCCGCTGACCAGTTTGGAGATGCTCCCGCCCGCCGTGTTCACTTCCACGGGAACCGATATGGCGTACCCGTTGTCCTCCACGATGTAGAGCACCGGCAGGGCCAGATTGCAGGCCGTGTTGAGGGACTCCCAGAACTCGCCCTCCGACGTCGTACCGTCCCCCGTACAGACGAAGACGATCTCCTCTCCGGTGAACGCGACTCCATCGTCCCCGTCGGGAGAGAAGTCCAGACGCTCGGCCCGCACACCGGCCTCGGCGCACCCCACAGCCTGCAGGAACTGGGTCCCCGTGGGGCTGGACGCGGTCACGATGTTGTGATTCTTGTGGCCGAAGTGGCTCGGCATCTGTCGACCGCCGCTCGCGGGATCGTCGGCTGCCCCGACCGCTTCCAAGAACATCTCGTACGGCGTCATCCCGACCTGCAGGCATAGCGCTCGGTCGCGATAGTAGGGGAAGAACCAGTCCTCGCCCGACCGCGCCACCATACCAGCCACCGTGAGCACGGCCTCGTGACCGGCCCCGCTGATCTGGAAGTAGATCTTGTTCTGCCGCTTCATGAGAATCTCGCGGTCGTCGATGAACCGCGAGGTGACCATGTTGCGGTAGATCGCGACAAGCTCGTCCGCGCCGAGCCCTTGCGTCTCGCGCTGCCCTGCCTTCTGCTCGGCGTCTATCTGCTCCACCGGCGTCGACATACGTGTTCCTCTTCCGCTTCCTCTTCTGATGCTATCACATCGATGCCCAACCCGGTTGCCTCGGCCCCTGCCTCGCGTCGATATGCCGGGCCCGGACTGGTACGTCTGGATTCGCCACTTGTTCGGAGCCGCGGAAGATAGCCGCCGCGTAGAAGCCGGACCACTTCGTGTATCGGAGGCTACTCGACTCCGAACCCAACCTCGTGCTCGGCACGCAGTCTGGCTACGATCGACGCTCCATGCCGGGCGATCGGATCCCCTCTGCCCGACGAGGGCATCGCGAGCATCAGAGCCTGCAGCATCGCGACACAGTACGCGGAGAAGCGCTCGTACCCGGGCTCGTGATCAAAGCCCCACGTCGAGACGGGGAGCCACAGGAGCCACCGCAGGTCACCCGCCAGCTTCAGGAGCTGCTCCTCATCGATCTCCATGCCCGGCTCCCCCATCGCGTAGCGGGTGAGCGCGGCCGTGAACAACGCCGAGGCCTCCGGTGCCAGCAGTTCGAGGTCGGGATAGCGGGCCAGAATCCGGGTCGTGAGCGATACGGCCGATGCGGCTCCCGATTCGCCCCCGGCGGCTGAAGCCGTTTCCGCGTTGCTCTCGTCGCCCTCGAGCCCCCCCTCGCGCGCGAGCGTCTGACCCAGCTCCGTCGGCTCCCCTTCGCCGAGAAGCAGCCACGCCAGCCGAAGTTCCGGGCATGCACGTTTGAGCCCGGCGACGAACTCGGCGCGTGGGCCAGCCCGGCGACCGCCCGCCCCGATGGCACGCTCGTAGTTCGCCACCGTTCCCAGGCTGACCTGCAGTTCGGAGGGGAGTTGTGCGTTCACGGCACCCTGAAACTGGCGCAGAGAGAGCCCCTTCACCTCCTCGCGCCAGAAGCGTATTCTTTCCTGTACACTGTCCATTTTGGTAGACACACCTCCCGGCCCCCTCGTCGCGACCCACGGCCGTTCAAAATAATGAACGGCTCGTACAATCGTAGACAGCCGATGACTCGACCCGCAAGGCCCGCGACGCAAGCGCGACTTCTCGACCGCCGTTGACGACCGGGCGCGCCACGGGAGAAACTACGGGGAGAATAACGAGGGGCATGGGGCAGGACGACGGCGAACCTACGAGCGTGGGGCCAGCCAGCACGGGGGCGACCCGCCGAGAGAGAATTATGGAAAAGCCACTGAAGGGCTATAAAAAGCGGACCATCGGCGATCACGCGCTGAGACCGGAGACCCTCATGATGAGCTACGGCTACGACTGCAAGCTCTCGGAGGGTTCCGTCAAATGCCCGATCTTCCAGACGTCGACGTTCGTGTTCGAGAGCGCCGAGGCGGGGAAATCGTTCTTCGAGCTCGCCTACGGATTGCGGGAGCAACGTCCCGCCGAAGAGCCCGGGCTCATCTATTCCCGGATCAACAACCCGGACCTCGAAATTCTGGAGGACCGACTGACGCTATGGGATGAGGCCGAGTCGGGCCTGAGCTTCAGCAGCGGCATGGCGGCGATTGCGACGACGATCCTCACGTATCTGCGGCCTGGCGACCTGATCGTCCACTGCAACCCGTTGTACGGGGGGACCGAGTTCCTCATTCATAACTTGTTGCCGCAATTCGACATCCGGCAGGTCGGCTTCACGGCGGGAGAGGAAGGGGGTCTGGAGCGGGCCGTCGAGTCCGCGGGCCGCCAGGGGCGGATCGGAATGATCTACATCGAGACGCCGGCCAACCCCACGAACGACCTGGTCGACATCGCGCGTTGCGCCGAAGTGGCGCGTTCTCTGGCCGACGATGAGGGCCGACGTCCCCTCGTCGCCGTGGATAACACGTTCCTCGGACCCCTGTGGCAGCACCCGCTCAAGCATGGAGCGGATCTGGTTCTGTACTCCCTCACCAAGTACGTGGGTGGTCACAGCGACTTGATCGCCGGGGCGTGTCTCGGCTCGGAGGAGCTGATCGCCCCCGTACGGGGCTTCCGCACGATTTTGGGCACGATGAGCGAGCCCTACACGGGTTGGCTGTTGATGCGGAGCCTGGACACCTTGAAGCTGCGCATGACCAGCAGCATGAAGAACTCACGCTACATCGCAGAGTTCCTGGCCGATCACCCCAAGGTCCGAAACGTCCACTACCTGGGATTTCTTAAGGAGGGCGATCCGCAGTTCGATATCTGCCGCCGGCAGTGCCTCGCGCCCGGCTCTACCTTCTCGTTCCAGATCGACGGCGGCGAGACCGAGGCGTTTCGAATGCTCAACGCGCTCAAGCTCGTGAAGCTGGCTGTCAGCCTCGGCGGTACGGAGAGCCTCGCCGAGCACCCTGCCTCGATGACCCACTCCGACATCCCGCCGGAGGAGCGGGAAAAAATGGGCATCAGCGAGGGAATGATTCGCCTCTCTGTAGGTATCGAGCACCCGGAGGACGTAATCGCCGACCTGCGGCAGGCCCTGGAGGAGGTATAACCCTGTGACCTCGGACACCGGACCCGTGAGCCCGTTGCGACTTCTGTTCGTCTGCGTCGAGAACAGCTGCCGGAGTCAGATGGCCGAAGCGTTCGCTCGCCTGCACGGCGGGGATCGCGTCGAGGCTTTCAGTGCAGGCTCCGATCCATCGGGACAGGTAAATCCGACCGCGATCGAGGTCATGGGCGAGCTCGACTACGATCTCGGGCGTCATCGCTCCAAGTCGACGGACGAGCTGCCTGACAGCTCGTTCAACGTTCTCGTCTCGATGGGGTGCGGCGATCGCTGCCCCACGGTCCCCGCGCGTCGCCGCGAGGAGTGGGAGATCCCGGATCCGAAAGCGATGCCGCTGGACGAGTTCCGCCGAGTGCGAGACCGGATCGAGACGGAGGTGCGGCAACTGATCGCTCAAGAGCTCGCTGGAGAATCTCGAGACGCGGAGCCGCCCGGCCAGTGAGCCAGCTTGCGAATGCCTCGGCGCTCGTGCTGACCGGCGGTTCGAGTCGCCGCATGGGACGCGACAAGGCGTTCATTGAGGTGGGCGGACGCGAGATCCTGCACCGTGTTCTCGAAGACGCCCTCGCCGAAGTCGCCGACATCCTGATCGTCGGCGGGGATCCGCCCGCGCTCGGCGATGCGCTGCTCCGCTACGGCTGGGCCGCGGGCGGGAAGAAGGACACGTTCGAGCGGCATGGCCGAACCGCTCGGCTCTTGACCGACCGCCGACCCGGAATGGGACCGCTGGCCGGTCTCGAAGTCGGCCTGAGGGCTGCTCGAAACCCTATGGCCTGGGCGCTCGCCTGCGATCTCCCTTTCGTGCCCGCAGCGGTCGGAAGACGGATGCGGGACGAGCTCGATCGTCTCCTCACCGAAGAGGACGGCCGGGCCGACAAGGATCACGAGCGGCCCGCCGCCGTGGCCCCCCTGCCGGGCACCCAACCGCTTCCACTGTGCATGATGTGCCAGACGAGCGCGGCAGCCGCAGCGAGTCGGTGCCTGGACGCAGGTCGGCTGACGATGAGCGATTTCCTGGGTGAACTGTACCTTCGCCCTTTGTCAGCCGATCACTTGCGGGACCTGGGCGGTCCGGAGCGCATCTTCCTGAACGTGAACCGCCCCGAGGACGTTGAGCGGGCGGAACGTCTGGCCTAGGGAAAAGCCGGCTAGACCAGACTCCTCACGGATTCGCCCAGCGCGTCCATCGCCGCTTCGAGCTGGCTGTCGGTCAGGTAGGGAGCCGGGCCGAAGCGCAGCAGATCCTCCCGGTAGTCGGTCCGGACGCCACGCTCGCGGAGCCCCGCGTGAAGATCGGCAGCCCGGAACGTACGCAGCGCCAGGAAGCCGCCAATCTCCGCGAGGGAAACCGATCGATCGCGATCGATGACCCTCGGGTCCAGGTCGAGCGCGTCGAACTTCGCGGCCAGGACGGCCACCTGATGCTGATTCACGGTGCGCAGAAACGCGGGCGTCAGGCCGTGCTGGTCGAAAAACGCGAAGACCTCGGCGGCCCGGTAATGGCTCGTCGGGTCGTATGTGCTGCCGGCGAAGCGGTCGGGGCCCGCGGCGTACGGCACGGTCTGGAGGCGCTCCGCTTCGAGCGAATCCGCTTCGGCCGACCTCGAATCCGCCAGCGTGCGAAACTCCGCGAACCAGCCGGTGATCACGGGGCGGAGCCGGCAGTCGGGCGGTGTTCGGAGAAAACAGTTCCCCTCTCCGAGCTGGCAGTACTTGTAGCCCCCACCGACCACGAACGCGCTCTCGAGGCCTTCCGCCGCGAGCGAGAACGGCACCACGTCGAGCGAATGGTAGACGTCCACCAGCAGCGCGGCCCCGACCAGCTCGCAAGCGCTGGCCACGGCGCCCAAGTGCGGCACGATCCGGGCGTCGCGAAAGAAGACGGAAGACACGAGCACGGCCGCCGTGCGCTCGTCGGCCGCCGCGGCCAACCGCTCTGCCACAGTCGACGCCGGCCGATCCGCGACCTTCGTGACCTCGATCCCCTCCTCCGCGAGGCGGTCCACCTGGCGACGGATCGTGTGGAACTCGCCACCCGTCGTCACCAGGCGCGGCCGAGCGCGGATCGGCAGGGCCGACAGGAAGCGGATCAACAGGTCGTGGGTGTTCGGCGCGAGCGTGATGTGCCCGGTCGAGTCTCCGAGAAGACGGGCGTAGCCGTCACGCACCCGTTCTGCACGCTCGAAGGCGCGCGTCCACTTCTCGTCGGCGTGCTCGGCCGCGTCCAGCCAGGCCTGCTGCTGCCCCTCGAAGCCGCGATCCGGCCATGCCTGGTGCGAATGACCCGTCAGCAAGAGACGCTCGGATACCCGAAAGCGACGGTAGGCCGCCGCGAGCGCGTTGGGACTGGCGTAGAGCTCTTCCGGTGTCACGCTATTCCCTTCAGGGCAGAAGGCCGACGCGTCGGGATTCCTCCCGACCCGAGGCGCACGCTATCATTGTCCCACGAATCGAAACCGCCCGCGCAGCATTGGGCTGGCCGAACGGAGTGGCAAGGTGTGCCGGCGAGGCGTGCCGCCGAGGCTCGCTGGCGAGGTACTGCCCGTAAGGTGTGGGTGAGGACATGGCCAAGCTGATCATTCAGATTCCCTGCTTCAACGAGGAGGAGAGCCTTCCCATCACCCTCGGAGCGCTGCCTCGCTCCGTCGAGGGGGTCGATCGCGTGGAATGGCTGGTGGTGGACGACGGAAGCGAGGATCGAACGGCCGATGTCGCCAAAGAGCACGGCGTCGACCACATCGTGCGTCTGCCACGGCATCAGGGCCTGGCGCGTGCCTTCGTCGCCGGGTTGGACGCCTCGCTGCGGGCTGGGGCCGATGTCATCGTCAACACGGACGCCGACAACCAATACCGCGCGGACGACATCGGTGCGCTGGTGGCTCCGATCCTCGCGAACGACGCGGAGATCGTCGTGGGCGCCCGACCGATTGACCGAACTCCGCACTTCTCGCCCCTGAAGAAGACGTTGCAGCGCATCGGCAGCCGGGTGGTCAGAAGACTGAGCGCCACGGACATTCCCGACGCCCCGAGTGGCTTCCGAGCCATGAGCCGCGATGCCGCTCAACGCCTCAACGTGTTCAACGAGTACAGCTATACGCTGGAGACGATCATCCAGGCGGGCCGAAAGGGGATGGCGATCATGTCCGTGCCGGTGCGGACGAATCCGGATCTGCGGCCATCCCGGCTGATCGGCAGCCTGGGCGCATATCTGAGACAGCAAGTCCTCACCCTGTTCCGCATCTTCATGACGTACCGGCCGTTGTTCTTCTTCGCCGTTCCCGGCGCGATCGCCTTCACACTCGGATTTCTGCTCGGCGCCCGCTTTGTCTACTTCTACCTGACCGGCACGGGCACCGGGCACATTCAGTCGCTGATCCTGGCCGCGATCCTCCTCGGCGTCGGCGCACTCCTGGTTCTGGTCGGACTGCTCGCCGATCTCATCGCCGTAAACCGGAAGCTCCTCGAGCGGGTGGATTGGCGGATCCAGAAGGTCGAGGAGCGCGTCTCCGGCCGGGACGGGGACGAGTGAGAGGTTCGAGTGGACGGTAGCGGATGATTCGGACTGGAGATCGGAGCCTTCGAGCGTGCTGAGCCGCCATCGACTACGTTGAAGACGCGAAGCAGACTGCCGTGCCCCCGGTACGCATCCACAGGTTCCCAAACGGAGGTCCGACCATGAAACGCCTGTTCATCATTCCCTTCACGGCGCTGTTTGTCGTGGCCTGCCAGCAGACAGAGCTGGAGACCGAGGAAACAACTGTCGCCGCGGAAGCGACGGAAGCCGACAACGAGCGTCTGGTGCGTCGATGGGTCGACGCCTGGCAGCTGGACGTCGAGGCGGCGGAGGCCGAGTTCGCCGAGATCGCGGCCGCCGATCTCACCTTCACCTCACCTACAATTCAGACGCAAGGCATGGACGAGTGGATGGGGCACGTCGGCGCCGTCAAGGCAGCCTTCCCCGACATCGATTTCATAGTAGAGGAACTGTTCGTCTCCCGTGACAAGGTGGCGATCCGCTGGCGGGGTCAGGGCACCCATGAGGGCGACTTTTTGGGCATCCCCGGCACGGGACAGCCGATTGATGTCGGCGGCACCGGCATCGTGTACATCGTAGACGGGAAGATCCAGACCTGGATCGAGCACTGGGATGCGCTCGGCCTGATGCAGCAGGTGGGCGCCATCTCGATGCCGGGCGAAAGCTGAAGACTGCGAGGAGATCAGATGAGCGACAAAGGAAGCAATGGGGCCGCTGCCTCCTCCGTCTTCGGAGGGGCAGGCTGGTTCGTATTCTGGCTCTTCACCGTAGCGTTCACCCAGCTCCCGGTGGGGAAAGCCATTCTGGCAATCGTGATCTGGCCGTACTACCTGGGATTGGCTCTCAGATAGATTCCGGCCGATCTTCGCATTGCGTTCCGCCAGTCCGTGCGTTCGTTTTGTCGAGGTTCTGGCCGGCGCGAACGTGCCGTTCTCCCAGTCACACCCCAAGGAGGCAGACTCATGAAGCGGTTCAGTCCCTCGCTCGTCGCGGCCTTCGCGCTCGCGGTATCCGTTGTTGCAGGCACCTCCCCGGCGCCCGCCCACGCGCAGGAAGAGGCGCCCAATCTCACGTCCGTCGGCATGCTGACGGCGACACCGGCCCACTCCGATCAGGTGGCCGACGTCATCGGCAAGGTCGCCGAGGCGGCCAAGATGTCGAACCTGAGCGCCAAGCACTCGTGGGCCGTTTATCAGGAAGGCAACAACTTCCACATCGTCAGCTGGCCCGAGAACTGGGCGGCGTTCGACGACCAGAACGCCATGTGGAACGAGATCGCCGCCGGGGCCGGCGCCGAGCTGATGCAGGAGGCGTTCGCCGAGTACGGAGAGCTCTGGGTCACCTCGGATTCCCACATGGCCAACCACATCGAGGCCTGGAGCTACGAGCCGGAAGGCTATCAGGCCGGCGAGCACACCGGCGCCGTCGTCTATCAGAACTGGGTCCAGCCCGGCAAGAGGGAGGCGTACAGCGAGAACTCCGCCGGAATCATGGCCATGCTGAAGGAGATCGGCTATCCGTACCCGGTCTACGGTTACCGTGTGATTATGGGCGAGGAGAACCTGGCCTATTTCGTCATCCTGCACGACGGTCTGGGCAACTTCTACGGTGAGAAGGACTTCGGGAACTACCTTCAGACGGCAGGCATGGGAGAGAAGTGGTCGGAGCACATGGACGCCCGCGGCTCGCTCGTCTACAAGAACGACATGTTCCAAGCCGAGTTCCGCAAGGATCTGAGCTACCTGCCCGAGGGCGAGTGAGGTGGTCGGGCGACTTTAGAGAAGGTGCAAAAGGGCGAGGCCTCTGGAGGCCTCGCCCTTTTTTCATTCTGAACTCTCTATCCGACCCGACTGTGCTCGAGGCGACACTCGCGACCGACGGATCGTCGGCAGGCGTTACATCGGCATGTCAGTGTTCCAGATGTCGCTTACACACTTCCAGCTCCCGTCCGCTTGCCGCTCGTAGGCAGCCTGCCACTTGCCGACCATGCTCACCGGATCCGCATCTGGCGGGGCCATGTCCAGCGTGAACGCACCTCGCGCCCACGCCAGGTCACCATTTCCGGCGACGACCTCCGTTGTGAGCGTGAAGTCCGTGATCGGCGGGAAAGCGACCAACGCCTCCCGGATCGCGTCATGTCCCTGGATCATCGGCGCGTCCGGCGGCATGCGGACCGCGTCGGCGGTGTAGTAGGTGAGTTGCGTATCCCAGTCCCCAGCGAGCCAGGAATTCGGGTACTGCTCCAGCATGCCGCGGATCGCGGCTTCATCCTCGGCCGTGAACGTCGGCTGAGCCTCCTGGGGCGCAGGCTGGCAAGCCGCGGCGGCCAAGAACAACGCTGCCGAGGCAGCCAATAGTCGTGATCTCATTCAAACCTCCGTGCGCGAGTCGGTACATATCGGTACCTAGGCGTTGTCACATGACCTTATCTTCCACGCGCCGGGTCTGGCAACGGAACGGACACTTCGCATGACGCACCGCGAGCGCTGCTACATGGACGAAACGACATGCTGAATGAGCTCCCTGAGCGACCGACTGCCACCTGGCGGACCATCGTCCTGATCCTGTCGGGGGCCATCGCCATCCAGATCGGCCTCATTCTCCACGTGGGTCCGGAGTTCCACGGAGATGTGGCGCGTGCCGTCAACTTCGGCCGAGGTCTCTCTGACGGCAGCCTCTCGGTCCAGACGCACTTCGTGAACACGAAGACCTGGGTGGGCCCGCTGCTCTCGTTCCACCTGTTCGAGCTGGCCGGCCCCTGGGGCCTCAAGATCTTCAACCTGCTGGCCTTCTTGGGCCTGTTCGGTGTGCAGTACCTCACGGGCCGCAGGCTCTACGATCGCTCGACACTGGTGTTGGCGCTCTTCCTCTTCGCCTTCTACGTGGGGACTCAGCGGAACGTGATGGCCGGCGAACCGGACGACATGATCGCGGCCCTCATGTTCTCGACGGGACTCCTGATCTTCCTGCAGAAGGATCGAGTCATCGGGGCGGCGCTCCTCATGGGAGTCGGACTCCTGTTCAAGTTCTGGGTCGCGATCTTCTTCGGAGGCTTTCTGCTGTTCCTGCTTTCGGAGCGGCAGTGGACGAAGCTGCCGTTGGCCGGCGTCTCGTTCCTCGTGCCGTTCGCGTGTTTGAACCTCATCGACGGTTTTGCGAGCCTCACGGCCCTGCTCTGGTCGGCGGACCACCAGTCCGGCTACACCGCCTGGAAGTTCATCGGCCGTCGGCTCCTCACGACGGGCATGTTGCCCGCCGTGCTGGTTGCCGGCTGGACCACGGCCAGAGCCCCCAATAGGAGCAACCGGCTCTGTTTCTTCGTACCGATCCCGTATTTCGCGTACGTCCTGATCAATCGTGACGCCTGGGCGGCCAGCGCGGTGATGATGTTGTGCATGGTGTACTTCGGTTTCCTTATCGGCCACTTCCTGCTGCAGAGCGCCATGTTGGGAACCGGGGCCGTCAGGCGACGTGTGGTAACCGGCGTGCTGGCAGTCTACCTCGTGACGTCCGTGGGGCTCGCCCTCTACGATGCGCGGGGGTCTACGGCTCCCCTGAGGGCAGGAGTGGGCCCGGGGATCAAGGAAATTCCAGGGGATTCCCGGTAGCTGGCGAGCCTACCTCGGAGTCCTCGACTAGCCTAAGACTAGGTCGCGCCCCCCCCCTCTCCTCACGGCGTCTTCACCGGCGGTGCCGGGCGCTCCGGCAGCATCTTCGGATCGGACTCGATGCGCCGAATCACCTCCTCGATCCCCCGCTCCAGCTGCGGGTCGCCGCCCGCGATCACGGACGCCGGGTCGTTCTCGACCTCGATGTCCGGCGCCACGCCGTAGCCCTCGATGATCCAGCTCCCGTCGAGGGCGTTCGTGCCGAACTCCGGGACGAAGACGCTCCCGCCGTCGATGAGCGGCCCGCGACCGCTGATGCCGACGACACCGCCCCACGACCGCTTGCCAATCAGCGGTCCGAGCCCGGCTTGACGGAACATGTGCGGGAAGATGTCGCCGTCGGACGCGGAGTCTTCGTCCAGCAGGCATACCATGTGACCGTGGAACACCCAGGCCGGGTAGGTGCCCGCCCTGTCGGAGGTGCGGGCGAAGCGGGTCCCCAGCAGCTCGCGCGACAGGCGCTCGATGAGCATCTGGGACACGTTGCCCCCGCCGTTGCCCCGCACGTCGACGATCAGACCCTCCTTCCGGATCTGTCCGTAGAAGTTCTTGATGAACTCGTAGATGCCGGAGGCGGACATGTCGGGCAGGTGCAGGTAGCCGACGCGGCCGCCCGTGGCCTCGTCAACCTTCCGGCGGTTCTCCTCCACCCAGTCCAGGTAGATGAGCGGGTCTTCGTTCGTCACCGGCTCGTAGCGGACCTCCCGGGACTCGGCCCCGGGGCTCCCGGCCAGTGTCAGGGTGACCGGCCGGTCGGCCTTGTGTCTCAGGCGCTCGTAGGGGTTGTCCGCGAGCGTCAGCGGCTCACCATCGATCGCGAGCACGAGATCGCCCTCGCGGGCGTCCACGCCGTGAGCGGCCAGAGGCGCACGGTACCGCGGTTCCTCGTTGTGTCCGCGGAAGATACGGGCCAGGCGATACCGACCCGCTTCTTCGTCGGCCTCGAACACGGCCCCTGGTAGCGCCACGCTAGGGCGCTCCGGGGTCGCCCAGTCGCCCCCGGCCTTGTAGGCGTGGCCGACGCTCAGCTCGGCCACCATTTCGCTAATCAGGTAGTTCAGGTCCGACCGGTGGGCGACATGCTCCAGCCAGGGCTCGTACTGGTCGCGGAGCGCCTCCCAGTCGTAGCCGTGCATGTTGTCCACGTAGAAGAAATCGCGGAAGCGACGCCATACCTCGTGGAAGATCTGCGTCCACTCCTCCTCCGGGAACCGATCGACCTCGAGGTTCGCCGTGGACACCTTTGTGCCCTCACCGGGCTTCGGCTTCACGTCGTACAGGGTGTACGAACCACCGGATCGTACGAGTACCTTCTTCCCGTCCGGCGACAGGGCGTAGCCGCTGATGTCCGTGGCGAGCGTCTCTTCTTCGCGGTCCTCCAGCGAGAAAATGCGGAGCTCGGCGTCGAGGTCGGAGCCGCGCCCGTAGTAGAACGGGCCTCCACGCCCGTACAGGAGGTGCTCTTTGGTCGCTGAAAGGCCGCCGTAGTTGTCCGCCTCTACTGGCACCCGCACCACGCGCTCCGCCAGGCCATCGAAGTCGATCGCGATGGGAGTCCCGGGCTCGACGGCAACCGCGCTCTGCTGGCCGTTCCCGTCGCCGGCTTCGTCTCCGTCCCCCTCTTCGTCCTCTCCGTCGGCCTGGACCTCGTCGCTGCGCGGCGGGAAGGGATCCGGCACGTCGCGCCGCAGGGCGAGGGCGTACAGATAGCTCTCGCGGTCGGTGACGTAGTTCCACTCGACAGATCCGATCTGGGGGGCGAATTGTCGATCGCTGATGAAGTAGAGGTGCTCGCCGTCGGGATCCCAAGCCGGGGAGAACTCGTTGAAGCGATCGCTCGTGACCCGATGCAGTTCCCCATCGGCCGCGCTCCAGATCCAGATCGAGCGAAAGCCGTTCGGGTCGGAAAGCGTGAACGCCAGGTGGCCGCTCCCCGGTGCCCACACGTAGTCGCGGAGCAGACCCTGTGCCTCGTCCGCGACCTCGGTCAGCGCCCGGCTCTGCACGTCGAGTACGTACAGCTTCCCATCCTTGTCGCTGAAGGCGATGCGGGAGCCGTCGGGCGACCATTCGGGCGCGTAGCGCATCGCGGTCCCGCCGTCGGTCAGCTGCTCGGGAGGCGACGAACCGTCGGGCGCCACCACCCACACCTCGTCCTCGCCGTCGGCGTCCGAGATGAAGGCGATGCGGGAGCCGTCGGGCGACCACCTGGCCCACTTGTCGTGGGCGTCCGAGCTGCGGGTGAGGTTGCGGGTCGGCCCGTGCTCCTTCGGCACCGTGAACACGTCGCCGCGGGCCACGAACAGCGCTCGGTTGCCGCCCGATCCCAGCTGGAAGTCCTCGATCAGGTTGGCCGCCGACACGCGCGACGGACGCTTCCACAGGCCGTCGTCGGGCACGCGGATGGAGATGGGGCGCGCCTCACCGTCGGCGATGTCGTACACCTGAAGCTCGCCGTTCAGCTCGAAGACGATCCGTCCCTCACCGTCGTCCGACGGCCAGCGCACGTCCCATGGTGCAAAGTCGGTCAACCGCTCGATCGTCCCGTCGGACTCGTTCCAGACGTACAGGTTGAAGTGATCATCGCGGTCCGAGGTGAAGTAGATGCGGTCGCCGATCCACATCGGGTCGCGGTCGGCCCGTGGGTGTTCCGTCACCCGTCGGAGGCTGTAGTCGGAGAGGTCGAACACGTACAGCTCCTGGGCCCAACCGCCCTCGTAACGCTTCCACGACCGGAAGTCCCGAAACACCGGCGAGTAGACGACACGGGATCCGTCCGGCGACAGATCGCCGGTGCCGGACTCCGGCATGGGAAGCGGCTCCGGGAGTCCACCGTCGACCGAGACTGTAAAGAGCTGGGTGTCCGAGAGGTCGAAACCCGAGCGCATCGAGCGGAAGAGCACCCGCGTGCCGTCCGGCGTCCAGTCGTACACCTGGTTGTCGTAGCCCCAGCGCTCCGCCAGCGGTCCCCGGGCAGGATAGAAGGTCAGCTGCCGGGGAACCCCACCATCGGAGGGCACGACGTACACCTGCTCGTCGCCGTCGTACTGTCCGGTGAAGGCGATCCAGCGGCCGTCGGGCGAGAACTTGGGGAACAGCTCCAGGCCCTCGTCGGCGGTGAGCCGAACCGCCGTGCCGCCGGACGCAGGCGCAGTCCAGATGTCTCCTGCGTAGGTGAAGGTGACGCGGTCGCCGTGGATGTCGGGGAACCGGAGCAGCTTTGTCTGCGCCGCCGCCGGACCAGCCGTGCACAACAGAAGTGCGAGCGTCAGCACGAGTGCGCGCGGCGGCCGCCCGGCGTCGAGAGTGCAGAATCGTGTGCCAACACCAGATAAGCCGTCACGGACGGCGACGCTCGGAATCATCGGACCTCTCCCGTTTTCAGACTTGGAACAGGTTTGTGTCGGTTGCCCGGAAGGCGACGAGCGCGGCGCTGCCGCCCCCGTGGCTGCAAGGTAGTTTCGACCGTAGCCACCGGCCACGGGCCGGGACGCGTGTTACGTACCGAGCCTCGCTCAACTCGGCGTTGAGGGCAGTGACCACCAGCGGCCGCATGCCGGCTGAGAGGATCGACTCCGTCCGTACGTTCGGGGGGTCGGCCTTTCACGCGGTCACGGACGACATCGACGACTTCGAGCCTCTCCTTGTCTTCGGGCCGGGCGTTGTATCGTTGGAGCCAACTGCCTTCAGGGGAAAGGACAGGCGGTCTTCGTGGGTGAGGGCGGGATGTTCTTCGCGGGGTTGAGATGGCGCGGGATGCGCACCGATACACTGGCTTGCGGGGCTACTCGACGAGCAGTGGCCCAAGGGCTGGAACTGCCTACCGCTCTACGGTACAACCTGACCCACGGGGCGACGGCTCAGTTGTGGGAGCGCCTGCTTTGCAAGCGGCTCCGTAAATCCAAAGCATCAGGCAACTTTGCCGTAAATCCAATGATGGCTCGGGTGATCTGCCCGGGTTCCTTCCCCCGAGACGGCAGGTTGCAGGAAACCGAGCGTCCTGTCGAGGTAGTCATTGCATTGTACGACGCGGCCTCGCCCGCAACCCATGAATCACGGGGCCGGGGGCACCGGGGAGAGCGTGATCAGCGCCTCGTCGAGGGCGCGGCACACGAGTTCGGACCCGTCGCCCTTCAGCGGGCCGCTCTGTATCACGACGCGGATGAACCCGCCGCTGTACCGGAACTCCCGCGTCGACGATGTGTCGTTCCAGTCGACACCAGATCCGTTGTCGTCGACCAGGGCTCCGCCCGGTTCATCGGTCTGGGTATTAAACCCCCACGACGACCAGACGTCGTCCGGCTGCTCCCTGAATCGGATCCAACCTTTCGCGAGATTCTTGTCGACGCCGAGCTCGCCGTTCACCCGATCGGCGAGTAGCGTCGCGACGAGGAGGGGCTTCGCATCTTCCACGGTCGTCGGCGAGAACTCGCACGCGTCGTCCGCCTCGGGGTCCGTGCGTTCCAGTTCGGCAGCAGCATGTGTGGCCGTCATGTTCCACGTACCCGACGGGAAGTTGACCATGATGTGCTTATTGTTGTCGCGCTTCGGAATCACGCCACTGGTCGATGCTAGCACCCCGCCCGAGATCGTCAGGTCGAACGAAGCGGGATCATCTCCACCCCCACCCCCGTTCCCGCCCCCGTGGACCCTCGATCACAGCCGGACGCCACCAGGATTGCGACCAAAGTGACAACGAAACCGTGCGTCTTGCGCATGCTTCCGCCTTTCGTGTCGTGGAGCTCTCGTCGGGCCTGGCACGAGCCGCGGAACGACGCCGACCACGCGCACCCGGCTTGCGGCCTTGTTTGTTCCACCGGTCCGGTAGGCCTACAATGCGATCCACCAACCTTACTCTCTCGCGGTCACGTGCGGGTCATACGCGACGTGACCGTGGCAATTGGCCGGTAGGAGCGACTTTCGAGGGGACCATGATCGAGTTTCGCTGCCTTGGATCCCTGGAGCTTCGCGACCTCACCGATGATCGCGAACTCCACTCCGTCCTTGCCCAGCCCAAGCGGGTGGGACTTCTCGCCTACCTCACCCTTTGCCGCCCGAGGGGGTTTCATAGCCGGGAACGTCTCTTCGGTGTCTTCTGGCCCGAGGCGGACCACGCGCGTGCGCGGAAAGCGCTGGACCAGGCAGTTTACACGCTGCGTCGCGGGCTCGGCGCGCACGTGCTGGAGCGACGAGATGACGGGGGAGTTCGCATCGATCCGGAGCGATTGGCGTGCGATGCCGTCGGCTTCGAGGAAGCTCTGGACGACGGACGCACCGCAGACGCCCTGGAGCTTTACAGGGGACATCTGCTCGAGAGCTTCTATGTGGACGACTGCCCGGATTTCGAGCGCTGGCTGGAAGCGGAGCGCCGGAGGCTTGGGCAGCGCGCGCACCGAGCAGCGTCCGACCTGGCGAGCGAGAACCGACTTGCCGGCAATCTTGCGGGCGCCCTCCGCTGGCTGGAGAGGGCCACGGAGTGGAATCCCTACGATGAGGACCTCTTACGGGACGAGCTGGAATTGCGGGCCGCCCTGGGCGACCGGAGCGGTGCGCTAACGACGTTTGCCCGGTTCCAGCGGCGCCTGGCCTCGGATCTCGAGCTCGAGCCCTCACACGAGACCACCCAGCTCATCGAGCGGATTCGCGCGCGGCCCGCACCCGTGCAGCCGGTGGCTGGTGGCGGCTCGACATCCGGGCTCGAAGGCTCCCCTCTGAAGCATGCGGAGCGACAACCGGTTTCGGTTCTGCCCGATCCGAGCAACCCACCAGGCAGACGTTGGCTCGCGGGCGTGATCGGGTCTGGCGTCGTTGTGCTCGCCTTGCTGGCCGGATTCATCTGGCAGAACGGACCGAGCGAAGGTGCCGCCGGCGAAGCCGTCTCGCCCTCTGCACCCCTTGCCCATCGGGTTCTCGTGTCTCCGCTTCGAAACGAGACCGGGGACCCGACGCTCGACGTGTTGGGGCGTATGGCGGCGGACCGGATTTCCCGAGAATCGGCAGCGACCGGGGTCCTTGAGGTCATACCCTGGACGAGCGCGGTTCATGATGCCCCGGGCTCCATTGTCGAGGAAGAAGATCCTTTCGGAAGCGACGACTTCTGGCTCGGGCTGGCCGCCGCCACACACTCCCGGTATCTCGTGGGCGGTACCTATCACCGGGGGCGCGCCGATACGATCAGCTTCGAGGTGCTGATCCAGGACGCGCACACGGGGGTAGTGGTTCGCAGCATCGCTCGCACTACCGGACGCGCCAACGAGCCGGCCGCGGCTCTCGATGAGGTGGGGCAACGCGCCGCCGCGGCTCTCGCGGCAGCCTCGAATCCGAGCCTGGCATCCTGGGAGCGCCTGACCAACGCCCCCCCCAACCTCGAAGCGTACCGCCTTTACTCGGCCGGCCTGGACACGTACCTGGGCTGGATGCACAGCGGGAACCCCGCTCGCGAGATGCGCAAGGCAGCCGACTATTTCCACCGAGCGGTGGCCCTGGACTCATCTTTCGCGGCGCCTCTCATCTGGGCCTTCTACGCGCACCGCCACGGCGCCGAATGGGCGCAACGGGATTCCGTGGCTGGAGCGCTTGAGCGACGCCGTGCGCATCTGACCACCTTCGAGAATGCGGTTGTCGACGCCCTCGTGGCCGAGTCTCGGGGAGACTTCCAGGGCAAGTACGACGCATATCGGCGCGTCGTGGGGCTCGTCTCGACCTCCGAGTGGCAATCCCTGCTGGGCGAGGCCGCGTTCGATTTGCGAAGGTATCGAGAAGCGGCCGACATCCTCTCGAATCTCGATCCGAGCCTCGGCTGGCTGGCTCGCTGGGAGGGCCATTGGTACACCCTGACCTGGGCTCGCCACCTGGCCGGCGACCACGAGACCGAGCTTCGCGATGCAAAACGCTATCTGGAGCGGTTTCCGGAGTCGGGCGTCGCGATCCAGGCGAACGCGCGGGCCCTGGCGGCACTCGGCCGGGACGATGAGGCGATCGAGCTCGCGCTCCGGTTCGCCGACGCCGCAGATCCCCTGCTGCACTCCGCGACCGTAAGTTCGAGCTGGGTGGAACTCCGGGGCCACGGACGACGTGCGGCGGCCGATGATCTGCTCCATAGGTGGCTCGGCTGGTACGAGTCGTTGCCGCCGGACCAAAGAAGCCGCGCTGGAGCCTGGAGTCTTCTTTTGGGCGTCGGGAGGCTCGACGACCTGCAGACCAGGGCGGGAGAGCAGCTCAGGGTCGCTTCTGGTCAGAGGCGGTCGGCCGCGCTTGCGATGCTCGGAGTTCTGGCCGCCCGCCGCGGGGAGCCGGAGAGAGCCCGGGAGATGATGGACGAGCTCGATGAGGGAGGCGATCCCGCCTGGCGGGGCTACCGACAGTACCTGCGGGCAACAATCGCCGCAAACCTGGGTGAGAGGGACCGCGCCGTGTCTCTGCTCCACGCCGCCTACCGTGACGGATTCGCCCCGCTCAATCGGTGGCATACCGCGCCGGTCCTGGATCCGGTCCGCGGCGAGCCTGGCTTCCAGCGCCTGCTTCGCGCTCGATGAATCAGCCGAAGGGGGCCCGGCCATCATCGTCTCTCCGTCGGGACCCTCGAAGCGCGTCGCAAGCTTAGAGCGCAACTGGCGATCCAGACGAGGAGCTCCAACTTTTCGACGAATGAACCAGAGCATCCTGCAGAGGGAATAGCCAGGTTGGGCGGATTCGAGCGGTTCTTGAGCGAACTGAAGCGACGGCACGTCTACCGGGTCGCGGTCGTGTACGCCGTGTCCGCGCTCGCCGTCGTCGAGGCGGCCGACTTGATCGTGCCGCGGCTCGGGCTCTCCGACTCCGTCGTGACCGTCGTCCTCGTCATCGCGCTGCTGGGCCTTCCGCTCGCGCTCGTGTTGGCGTGGGCGTACGAGGCGACGCCGGAGGGAGTCGTCCGGGACGACGCGCCGAGCGAGGCGACCGCACCCGCCTCTCGCGGCACGTACGTGGTCGCAGCGACGACGCTCGCGCTCGTGGCCGCCGTCGGTTGGTGGCTGCTTACGTCACGTTCCTTGGATCCATCGAATTCGGCCGCAACCGCATCGGCACGGTCCAACTCGGTCGCCGTCCTTCCTTTCAGGGACGTGAGCCCCGAGGGCGACCAGGCATGGTTCGGCGCCGGGCTGGCCGAGGAGATCCACGCCGCCCTGACGCGCGTCCCCGACCTCGACGTCGTGGCGCGCCAATCCGCGTTCTCGCTCGCGGACGCCGGTCTGGAGGAGATCGGCGATCGCCTCGGCGTCACGCACGTGCTGTCCGGCACGCAGCGCATCGAAGGCGACCGCGCCAGGATCCGGGCCCAGCTCACCGTCGTGGACGGGGCGCGGAGCCTTTGGTCACGAGACTTCCAGCCCCGGCTGGACGACGTTCGGGATGCCCAAGAGGAGATCGCGCGGGCCGTCGTCGATGCGCTCGAGGTCGAGCTCGGGCCGGTTCCCGCTGCTGGTCTCATGGAGGCGTCGACGTCGGACCCGGTCGCCCACGAGCACTACCTGCGCGGACTCCAGCTGTGGAATCGACGGTCCGAGCCGGATGTGCTCTCGGCGATAGCCCACTTCGGGCAGGCCGTCGAGCTCGACTCGACGTACGCGGCCGCATGGGCGGGGTTGGCGTACTCGTATTTGGTACTGCCCGAGTACTCGCCCACCGCCGATGTCGAGCGGGTGCGCGAGCGCTCCGACTTCGCCGCCGATCGGGCGCTCGCGATCGACCCCGATCAGCCCGACGCTCTGACCGCGAAGGGGTGGGGCCGCATGATCCACCACTTCGATTGGCAGGGGGCGGAAGACTTGATCGCGCGCGCCCTGGCGCGCGACCCCACGAACGTGAATGCCCTCCACTGGGAGTCCCACGTGCTCTCCTGGCAGGGCCGCCGGGACGAGGCTCTCACCCTGGCTCGGAGAGCGGTAGAGCTCGATCCCCTGTCGCCCATCATGCGCCAGAACCTCGCATTCATCCTCATGGAAGCGCGTGAGTACGACGAGGCTCTCCGAGAGCTGGACCGAGTGCGGGGGTCAGCGCCGACCTTCGTCATCACCCTTCGAACGGTCTGGAACATCCAAACGCGAGCTGGGCGCTACGAGGAGGCTTCGGAGGCGCTGGAATCGTGGCTCATCCGGACCGGAAGGGATCCTGACGCGTCGGCGCGACTGGCGGACGAGGTGGAGTCGGCGGGCGTGCGCTTCGGTCGGATGGGGCAGCCGGGGACGCTGTCCCGAGAGCTGGTCGAGCGGGTCCAGCCCGGCCTCGAGATCGCCGGACAGCTCTACGCGTCTGTAGGCGATGCGGAGAACACCCTCGAGGTGCTCGAGCAGGCCTACCGCGAGCGCGCCGGCGCGCGGAGCCTCCTCAGCGTCAGAGTGAATCCACTCTACGACTTCCTGCGCGGCGATCAGCACTTCGAGGACCTGCTCGTTCGGATCGGCCTCGCGGGTGACTAGTCGAAGGCTTGCCTGCGCAGCCTTGTGGCAGAGCACCGAGATCTGCTGGCATCTGTTGAGGTGGCTGGGGCGTGGCCGAAAGCGCCTGAAGACACGAAGGCTCGTCGCCTGCTACCGGCAGGAGGACGAGCAGACGGTGCGGAGGGCTCTCGAGTCGCGAAGGCGGTTTGAGGGAGCGGGTTCCTGGTGAATCGCGAGTACGAGTTCGGACCGCCGACTCTACCTGCCCGGAAACGCTTATAATACCTTACAGTCGCAGCACCACGGGGCCGTAGCTCAGTCGGGAGAGCGCCTGCTTTGCAGGCCGAAGGCGATCCCGCTCGCCAGGACACGGGTGTATCGGAAGCGTATCCCCCAGCACCGTAACGGCGGTGAACAACGGCCCCGAACCGCGGAGTCGAGAGGGAGATGCCCACAGTGGAGGACTTGACCGGACCGGTCGGAGAAGAGAACCGAGGCGCCGAGGGTCAGACCCCTCGGGCTCACGGTGAGACCCCACAGGAGATCGACCGCAGGAGGTTCATCCGTCTGGGGGCGGCGGGGCTCGCGTTGTCCGCGGGAGGCGCCGTGGTGGCTCGCCGCGCGGAGGCGGACGCAGTCCCGGAGTCGGGCGCGGACGGAAGCCTGCTTGAGCCTCCGAATGGCCCAGCCGCGCTGACCGAGTTCGCGCCCCAGGAGGCGCCCCCCGTCGGCGGCTTGATCGAGCCGCAGAGTGTACCCACGGAGACGTGGCTCGAGCCGTGGGTGTGGAGGCCCGAGCAATGGCCTGGGGAAGTGCTCGACCTGAATGTCATCGAGCAGCAGAACCCCGGAGCCGCGCCCTCGCCGGGCAACCCGTTTCCCAGCCTGTTCAGCTACGGCGGGACGAGCCCGGGACCGACGATCCGCGCCCGCGGGGATACGACGGTCCGACTGAGGCTCCGCAACCTATTGGGACTCGATCATCAGATGACGCCCGTTGGGCCGTGCCCGGACCCGGTGGACATCACGCCCGACATGCGGGCCGAGGTCTGCCGGTTGGTCGCGGAGGCGGACGGGCTCGACGAAGAGTCGCCTTCCGAGTGCTCACCATTCTCTCGTCCGGAGGAGATGTTTCAGGTTGTCCCCGCAAGGCTCGTCCCTGGCTACGCGCTCGTTCATCACGCCAACGGCCAGCGCACCGCTCACGTCACGAACATCCACACGCACGGGTTGCACATCCCGCCGAACTTCAACTCCGACGGCTCGTTCTCGGACAACGTGCTGATGCGTTTGCTCCCGCAGGCTGACTGGAACACGCGTCGGCAATCCGACGACGAGCGTCTGCACGAGCTCCATGAACTGGAGCGCGTGGGTACCGCCAAGTACCAGTTCCGTCTCGGCGAGGCCCGGCATGGCGCCCCCGAGGGTGCGACACCGCAGCCCCATCCGCCCGGAACGCACTGGTACCATCCGCACTCCCACGGCTCCACCCACGACCAGGTGGCGAGCGGCATGGCCGGCTTCTTCATCGTGGAGGGAGACGTCGACGACGCCATCAACCGCGCCTTCACCGGAACCCCGCGGCCGGATCCCGAAGAGAAGACAGGCCCGTTCGACTACCGGGAGCGTCTCATCTTCATTCAGCGCGTTTTCCTGGGCTCCCTGGACCTTGATGCTGGTCCCCGGCGACGACAGCTCAGGTTTCCGCCTCCCATCGCGGTGAACGGCGTCCGACCTCCGGCGGTGATGCTCATGCGGCCGGGCGCCGTGGAGCGCTGGAGAGTCCTCAACGGAAGCGTCGACGGGAGCGGCTTCAAACGCTTCATGGTGCTGGAGGGGCAGTTTGTGCATCGCGACGGGCAGTTGTGGCGCGTCGTGGAGGAGAGTGGACCCCGCGCAGAGAGCGACCGCACGGCCGGCGAGGGCGGGGACGGTGAGGCGCCTGGACCACAGAGCGACAGGCCGGTAGAACGAGAGCCCAAGCGCCGACTCGTCGCCGTGACACGGCAGGAGATGGAGGACGCGAAGCTTCCGCTCCACCGAGGGGCGCCCGCGGCACACGATCAAGAATCTGTCGCTCCAAAACGCGGGTACCGTACACCCGCTCGCTCGGCCCGCCGATCCAGGAGAGAACCCGTATAAGGCCGCGCTCCGGAACATAGAGGACTGCTACCGGGACGGCGACTCGCTCCGGCGGTGCTTCAACCGGCCCAACGAAGTGTACATGGGCAACGCCAACCGGGCCGATGTCTTCTTCAAAGCACCCCTCGACGCGACCGGCAAGGTGTTCACGATCTTCGCCAAGGAAGTGGACGTCCACACGGACAATCTCCAGCAGCGGCTCCAGATCTCTCTCGCCACCGGGGAAGACGCCCTCAACCGCCCGCCGTTCGACGTGGTCGTTGGATACGTACACGTCCGAGGCGAGCCGGTGGAAGGCGGAGATTTCGACGTGATGAGCCTCGTGGATCGGCTGCCCGAGGTACCCCCGTTCCTGCATCCGGTCGAGCAAGACGAGTTACGGGTCGGGCGCGGAGAGGCACAGGCGCGCGGTGTGCCCTCCGGCTCTCTGCGAACACGGGTGATCGGGTACTCGGGATGGGGCGGCGCCGAGTGGCCCCTCATCGAAGTGCCCGAAGACTTCGCGCGCGCTCATCCGGAGCTGGAGCGCCTCGTGTGGGCCCGACACGATGGCGTTCCCGTGCTGTTGCCCAATTACACCCGAACAATGGGCATCAACAGTCGCTTCGACCTGGTGGCGAATCCCGAACCTCCCGCGCCGCGAAAGTTCATGCCCGATGACCCCGCACGAGCGAAGGTACTGGGGGGTACCGCGGAGGAGTGGGTCCTCTACAACAGTTCCCTCACGGTGTGGGCGCACACCGATAGCGAACGCTTTCCGCAACAGGGACATTGGAAGACGCACTACAAGTCGTATCCGGTCTCGCGCGCCGAGGGCCAGGCTCGCTTCTGGCGAGACCACGAGTTCCAGATCACGTCCAAGGGAAGCGATCATCCCTTCCACATCCACATCAATCCCATGTGGGTGATCCGCATCGATGTACCCGACGAGAATGGAAACCTCCACAACATCCTCGAGGAACCTCGGTGGATGGACACCGTTCCCATCCCGCGGAACGGAGGGCGCGTCGTGTTCCGGAGCCGTTTTCTCGATTTCACTGGGACGTGGGTGCACCACTGCCACATCCTCCTCCACGAGGACAACGGGATGATGCAGGTCGTGGAATGCACGGACCGGCCGGAACGGGCCGACTACAACCCGAGAACGCGGGTGGCCGCACCGGAGATGTCTGGCGCAATGGTGGATCGGATCTATCCCCCGCCTTCCCTGGAGCTGATGTACAGGCAGAACGTCGGCTTCGTGGATCCGAGCCCGGAAACGGGGCAGGTCTACCCGGGCTTCCCGTACGAGCCGCCATCACTCGACTCGGAGTGAGAGGGCTTCTCGCGATCGCCCTCGTGGTGGTCGCGCTGGCTGCGGGCTCTCCCGCTGCCGGCCAGACAGTCTCGGGAGAGCTCGCCGGGCGTGCGATCCGGCCGAATGGCACCCCCCTGTCAGACGTGACCGTGACTGTTACGAGGACCGACCGTGAGGGCGTGCGAATAGGCTCGACGGACGCGGGAGGCGCATTCCGCATCATGAGCCTCCCGATCGGCAGCTACCAGGTGCGGCTCGACAGGCTCGGCCATCGGAGCGTCCTCCTCACGGGCGTTCGGATCGACCTGGGACGGGCGACGTGGCTGGGCGAGCTCGCCTTGCCGGTTGCAGCCGTACCGATCGACCCGCTGACCGTCGAGATGGACCGCGTGCAGATCGATCGGACCCGGACGGCGATAGGAAGCACCTTACGGGCTAGCGAGTTCGCTCTACTGCCCACGGACAGGGACTACCGGTCGATCGTCCAGCTATTCCCGCACGCCAGCGAGAGCTTTCTGGGCGATCCCGTGAACGTGGGTGGAAGCACGGGACTCGAGAACGCATACCACGTCGAGGGCGTGGACGTCACGGACGTCTATCGGGGCAGGTCTGGGACCGCTCTACCCTATAACTTCGTCGAAGCCGTGGAGCTTCAGGTCGGCGGGTACCAGGCCGAGCACGGGGGCGCCCTGGGCGGCATCGTGAACGCCGTCACCCGCTCCGGCACCGACGAGCTGGAGGTGTCGGGGTTCGGCTACGTGTCCGGTGGAGAGCTGTCAGCCGAACCCGCGCCCGTGCCGGGGGTCCAGCAGCGAACCGGCGTGGAGGAATACGACTTCGGTGTGAGCGTCGGGGGTCCGGTCGTGCGCGAGCGGTTGTGGTTCTTCACGGCATACAACCCCGGCTTCCTGCGGGAAGATGTCCGCCTGCCGGGCCTTCCAATCGAAGAAGCGTCGGTCACGCGACATTCCTTCGCCGGGAAACTCGACTGGCGAGTTTCGTCTCATGCCGACCTCGCACTGTCCGTGTTTGGCGACCCCACAGTCGAGCGTCGCGTCGAACCGCCCTCCGGCTCGGTCGAGCTCCTCAACCCCGATCCGATCCTCGGTCGGCACGAGCAGGGCGGCGTGAACGGGTCACTGAGGGGAAGCCTGCGGTTCGGCGATAATCTGGCTCTGGAGGGCGCGGTCGCTCGCCACCAGGGCTGGGAGAACGTCGAAGGAGAGAC
>JBDHLB010000044.1:0-21723 GCA_039586095.1 Gemmatimonadota bacterium | reverse complement strand
TCCGGCGCCTGGGAGGGGTGCCGCTCAACCGGGAGACCACGGAGAACTTCGTCGAGTCCGTGGTGGAAGAGTTTGATAAGCGGGAGGAGTTTGTGCTGGTGCTCGCGCCCGAGGGAACCCGCAGCCGGGTCGAGTATTGGCGGACAGGGTTCTACTACATCGCGCTTCGGGCTGGCGTGCCGATTGCGTTGGGCTTCGTCGACTCGCCCCGCAAGGAGGTGGGGTTGGGTCCCCTCTTGTGGCCGAGCGGAGACCTGGAAGCGGATCTGGCGAAGATGCGTGACTTCTACTCGGACAAGACCGGCATACGGCCCGAGAAGCATGGGGAGATTCGGGCGCGCCCCGGCGGCGCGCCCCAGAGCGCCTGAGTCCGCCGTCTTCGCCTGCTTGTCGGTGCTTGTCGACGGGCTACGGGTTCCTATCCTGTAGCTTACTTCCTGTAGCGGACCAGAATGCCTTCCGTCCCCTGTTTCAGGGCGTCGAAGCCATACTCCCAGTACAGCGTGTTGCCTTCCTGGCGGGTCGCGTTGTGTTCGATCACCTCGAAGGGGGCGCTGATCCTGAAGACGATGCCCAGGTCGGCGAACGCGGTACCCAGGATGCCTTCGAGCGCCGGCATCATCTCCGCCGCTTCCTCGGTCTCACTCAACGGGTTGATGGGCTGGTTGCGGATGGTGAGTGTGTTGCCCTCATCGACGATTTGCAGGTCGCCGAACGGTTGCTGGTCCGACACGGGCAGGTTGTCCTCTTCGTCGCCCGAGATCATGAGCTGACTCAAGCGGCTCACGTTGTCGAAGCCCAGGTCGACCTTGACGTTCATCTTGAGGTCGTCCCATGACTGACTCGCGTCGAGCAGCGTCATCCCTTCCGGGAGATCGCTCTCGATCTCATCACGCATCTTCGCCTCATCGAAGCCTTCATCGCCCATGTCTTCCATGAGTTCTGCCCGAGCCGCAGCGACCTCTTCCTCCGTGGGCGCGCCCTCGCCTCCCATGAACATCTTCTGGACCATGGCCATGGCGTATGCCGTACGATCCATGTCGACGGTGAAGTCCAGGTTGGCGGTTCCGGAGAGATCCTCCTCGAGGGCGATCCCGTACTCGAACTGCATACAGCCACCCAGCAAGAACGCCAGGGCGAAAAGGAACGCGAGGTGACGCCCCGCGATACGTCCGAAGCTCATGATCGGCCCCCAGGTCGAGAGTGATTCACCACGTGCCCCGCGCCGACGCGGGCCACGGATGAAGAATGGGAGAACGTGTGGAGTGATACCAGAGGGGGCGTGTGGACGTTTCATCGCCAGCGCCCGGCCGCCGAACAGCCGAACGCCGGCGCGAGGTGGCCGTACCGACATAGGCCGCGCTGGACGGCAGGCGGCGCTGTGAGTGGGAACGTCCGCTTACAGGAGCAGCAGTCGATCGAGAAACGCCCGATACCCCTTGAGCGCCAGTCGAAGGTCTTCGGTGGAGACGGGCTCTCCGCCGTGATCCCAGCGACGGACGAGGTGATCGCGCTCGTACTGGAAGCTGTCGGTCAGCCGCTTCAGTACGGTGTCGACGAGGGTGTCGGCGTTCTCGACGGCTCTCAGAGGATCGTCGATGAAGTTGTTCTGCACGACATCCCAATTCGCCTTGTACTTGGTGACTTCCTGGGGAGTGAGCAGCGCCTCTCCCGGCGCACCGTTGATCCCCTCGGCTGTCTCCTCGACGGCTCCCTCGAGCGCCTCGCCCAGCTCGTCGATGTCGAGGTTCATCTCGCCATCTCCGTTCGCTTCCAGAGCTTCGGAGACGCTGATACCCTCTTTTGCCGGATTCCGCATCGTTCCCACCCATTTTGCAATGATCCGCCGCCGTGCGGGCGGTCTCCCCATGAGACCGCGAACACGGCGACACCGTGGCTCTCGAAGGCCCGCCAACCCCGTACCAAATCACACGAGTGCGGCCGCGGCCCGCTGTACGGGGGCAAGCGGGGTGCCAATCCGACCGAGGCGTCAGACGGCGAGCGACGGAGTGCGGGTGTCAGGAAGCCTCGATGTATGCCGACCGTGCGACGTCGATGGGCGGGCGCGTCCGCGGTCAGTCGTACCGGGTGTCGAGGTCGACGACCCCTTCGGCCGTCTCCCGGATCAAGTGGCTCACGACGGCCTTCAGGTCGCCGCCCGTCTCCTCGAAAACGCGAAGCTGCCGATCGGCGCTCGAGCCGTGCTCGAGAATCTGCAGTGCGTATTCCACTTCGCTCCGAGAGCCCAGCTCATCGAGCACATCATCCAGGAACCACTCGATCAGCTCACGGATCAACTGCGGCGCCGGGAGTTGCTCCTGCTTTCCGAAGTCGATGAGCTGGCCCTCGATTCCGTAACGGGCCGCCCGCCATTTGTTCTCCGCGATCAGAGCGGTGGGGTACATGCGAAACGTCAGGTTGTCCCGCCGCAGGCGCCACAACTTGGCGACGAGGGCCTGGAAGATTGCCGCGATGCAAATGACCTCGTCTACTTTCGTGCAGATGTCGCAGAGACGGAACTCGAGCGTCGGATACGTGAAGTGCGGACGGAGATCCCACCAGATCTTGGTCGCGTCCGGGATCGCGCCGGAGCGAACGAGAGACTCGACCAGATACTCGAACTCCCCCCAGCTACGAAACGGCATCGGCAGGCCGGTGCGCGGGAAATTGCGCCAGTTTACCGTCCGGTAGGACTTCATCCCTGTCTTCCGGCCCATCCAGAACGGTGAGCTCGTAGAGAGCGCCAGAATGTGAGGAAGGAAGTACCGCGACACGTTCATCGCGTCGATCAAGAACTCCTTGTCCTCGATTCCGACGTGCACGTGCATGCCGAAAATGAGGTTCTTGCGAGCCACGTCGCCCATGTCCTCGGATATGCCGATGTACCGATCGAGCGGCGTGATCTCCTGCTCGATCCACGACGAGTACGGGTGGGTGCCGGCCGCGAGAATCCTCAGCCCACTTTCCGCAACCCGATCGAGCACCAATCGACGAAGCCGGACGACTTCGTCTCTTGCCTGGGCGGGCGTCTCGCACACCGTACTGCCCACTTCCACCACGGACTGGTGGAGCTCCGGCTTGAGCTGTTCGCGCAGGTAACCGGTGTCCGATTCGAGGATTCGAGTGATGTAGGATTGAAGCTCTCCGGTCTCGGGATCGACGATCTGATACTCTTCCTCGATCCCGATCGTGAGTGACGGTTCATTCATGATGGATCCTGGCGTTGGAACAAGGCTACCGACCTCCGGCGCACCACCCGAGCGGGTGGGAGTGACCGAGCGGAATCTTGTCCAGAACGTACGTGCGCGACCCCTCCCCCCTCAAACCCGTCGATCGTCTGTCCGGCACCTCGACGCCTCCTGTGACTGCCGGTAGTTTTTCAGGTGGGGCTTCGGCTCGCGATGCCCCGCGAACCCGAACACGATTGAATCCGATTATGGACGAACATACTCATGGCCACCCCCATCCCAATGGTCTCGATATCCTCCACGATCCCGTCGCCAACAAGGGGACGGCGTTTTCAGAGGAGGAGAGAGACGCGCTGGGCCTTCGGGGTCTGGTACCACCTCAGGTGCTTTCGATCGAGACCCAGCAGTCTCGAGTGCTGGAGAACTTCCACCGCAAGGCGACCGACCTGGAAAAGTACATCTTTCTCATCGCCCTCCAGGATCGGAACGAAACGCTCTTCTACCGCACGGTGGTCGACAATGTCGTAGAGATGATGCCGATCATCTACACGCCCACCGTAGGCCAGGCGTGCAGCGAGTACGGGCATATCCTGCGGCGTACGCGCGGCATGTATCTGACGGCGAGCGATCGAGGCAACTTCCCGAAGTTGCTCGAGAACTGGCCGTACGAAGTCCGGGTCATCGTCGTAACCGACGGCGAGAGAATCCTCGGTCTCGGGGACCTGGGCGCCCACGGAATGGGAATACCCATCGGCAAGCTTTCCCTGTACACGGCGTGCGCCGGCGTACACCCATCGATCTGCCTTCCGATGATGCTGGATGCCGGCACGAACAACGAGGACCTGCTCGAGGATCCACTGTACATCGGAACACGTCAGCGTCGGCTCGCGGGCGACGAATACGATGAGATGGTCGAGGAGCTCGTCACGGCGGCCAACGAGAAGTGGCCCGGCGTGCTCATTCAGTTCGAAGACTTCGCCACCGCGCACGCGTTTCAGCTCTTGAAGCGGTATCGAAACCGGATGTGCTGCTTCAACGATGACATTCAGGGTACGGCCGGTGTGGCCCTGGCGGGCCTCATCTGCTCCGGTCGGATCACCGGGCGAGCGCTCCGCGACGAGAAACTCCTGTTCCTGGGCGCCGGCGAGGCTGCGATCGGGATCGCGGACCTATTCGTGTCGTACCTGAAGCGTGAGGGCGTCGACGAAGAGACGGCGCGGGACCGCTGCTGGTTCGTGGACTCGAAGGGCCTGGTCGTCACGCAGCGCGATGACCTGGCCGAGCACAAGCAACCCTACGCGCACTCCTACGAGTTCATCACGGATCTCGAGGAGGCCGTGGAGCAGCTCCAGCCGACGGCGTTGGTCGGTGTCTCGGGGCAGCCGCAGACGTTCACCGAGCCGGTCCTGCGCGCCATGGCGAAGCTGAATGACCGGCCGGCGATCTTCGCGCTCTCGAATCCGACGTCGAAAGCCGAGTGCACAGCGGAGCAGGCCTACAGGTGGACGGACGGGAGAGCCGTCTTCGCGAGCGGCAGTCCTTTCGATCCAGTGGAGTTCGAAGGACACACGTTCGTACCCGGCCAGGGGAACAACGCGTACATCTTTCCGGGGCTCGGTCTGGGCACGGTCGCCTCTGGCGCCACTCGCGTGAGCCATGCGATGATCGAAACGGCGGCCGACTCGCTGGCCTCGCAGATCGACGAGGCGTCGCTGGAACAGGGGCTCATCTATCCACCGCTGGCGCACATCCGAGAGGTATCGGCCAAGATCGCCGTCGCGGTGGCGCGACGGGCGTACGAGCAAGGGTTGGCCACGAAACCGGAACCCGAGGACCTGGAGGCGTACGTGCGCTCGCAGATCTACGAACCGGTGTACGCGAGCTACGCCTGATCGACCGGCGGGGCGGGGGAGCGACGCACCTGCTCCAGTAACGCGAGAAAGCCAAGCGCTTCGTGCTTGATCTGGGCGTGACGCAGGGATTCCCAGTGGCGCTCCATGTACTGCTGCAGGAAGCCGGCGACATGACTCAGGGAGATGGCTTGAAAGCCTTGCACGAGCTTCGGCTCTATGACGGAGCCGAACGCGAGCATGCGCACGCTCGTCCTCGCGGGCCACCCGCTCCGCTCATTCTTCCCGCCCGTCCAGCGAGTCTTTCCCTTGCCTTGGAGCTCTCTCACCGCGCGCGCGAGCCGTGCTCGCGGACACAGCCCGAAGCGCGTGAGAACGGACGTGAGGACCGAGTCGTTCTTGGCGCCCCGATTCAGTTCGGCACGTCCTTCCTTCACCTCGATGATCAGGAGATCGGCCGAGCCGCCGGGGACGCGCAACGCCGGGTCGGGAATCGTGGGGCTCGTGTCCGCCTCCGCGTCCTCCGATCGTGAGGCGGGGGAGGACCCGGCCACGGCGCCTCCGCTCGCCATAGGTAGCCGCAACCCGAGAAGGTCGACGTCGGTGGCAGCTTTGTACCCGCCGAGCTCCAGCGCCTCGAGCACCGGATACTCTGCCACGGTGAAATAGCCGTTTACCTGCAGATAGGCCTGTACGAGCGCGACCGCGTGATCCATGTTGCCTCCAGGGGTGCTTCGAGAAGGGCCCGATGGTCAAGCATCACCAGCAACGGCGCGGCATACGCGAGTGGGCGCGGCCACGGTTCACGGATGCCCGTCCGGTCGGCCAGGCAAGTTCGGGCCCTGTAACCCTCTGATTCTATTTGGATTGCAGCCGGCGGCCCCGTTGGACAAGGCCGGCTACACGCCGAAGAGTGCGGTACGGCGCGGAATTCGGGCAAGTAGGGGCTTGCCTTTCGCACGCGGGTCGAAGATTATGCGCTCGCTCGCACCGTTAGTGAACTGTCAAATGGGAGGATCAGATGACGAAGGACGATTTCGCGGCGAAGCTTGCCAAGAACACGGACATCAGCAAGGCGAAGGCGAAGGACGTTATCGACGCGATCTTTTCGACGGACCCGCGTGAGGGGATCATCGCGGTCGAACTGGACGCCGGCCGCGACTTCACGATCACCGGCTTCGGCACGTTTGGCACTCGGCGCCGTAAGGCTCGCATGGGTCGCAACCCGCAGACTGGCCAGCAGATCAGCATCCCGGCAATGACCGTGCCGACGTTTAAGGCAGGCAAGGGCCTGAAGGACAGAGTCCGCACCTAACGGCAAGGGCAGATTCGCCGCGAAACTGAGGGAGGCGGGAGCGATCGCCGGGTGCGAGCCGCGCCCGTCCCCTCCAATTCTCCTTACTCGTCTACATTCGCCACGGGGGCGACGAGCGTGAGGGACTCGCTCTGCTCGTCGCTTCCGTGGCGCTGAGTTTCACCCTCCCGGCACGTCTGCACCTTCGGTTGGAGACAGAGGGTGGCCATCCAGATACAGAAAGCGTTTGACGTAGACCGCCCTCCGCACGACGTGTGGGACTTCCTCGTCACGCCCGCGCACGTCGTTTCCTGCATACCCGGGGCTCGACTCCTGAGAGTGGTCGACGAGCGAAGCTTCGAGGGCCTTATCGGAATCCGCCTCGGCCCGATCGGCGCCACCCTGTTCGGAACCGTTCACTTCGACGAGATGGATCGAGAGCACTACCGGGTCGCGATGTCGGGCCTCGCCGTCGAGCAACGCGGCAGCGGCCGGATCGAGATGTTCCTGCGCAGCACGCTCGAAGCGCGCGACGGCGGTGGCACGACGATCTCGCTGACTCAGAGCGTTCGCCTTTCAGGCCGCTTCGCCTTCTTCGGAGGGGGTGGCTTCGTGAGGAACCTGGCCGACAGGGTATTCGGTCGATTCGCGGGCTGTGTTCAGCAACAGCTGTCCCTTCGCGATTGAGGTGACCATGGTCGACGTCCACACTCACGTCCTGCCTGCGGTGGACGACGGCGCCGCCGACCTGGACGAGGCGGTGCGTGGCGTCGGGACGCTGGCCCGCGAAGGTGTAAGCACGGTCGTGGCTACTCCGCACTTTCGCGCCTCGGTCCTCGAGCGGCCGGAGGCCGCCGAGGCTCTTCTGTGGCGCTTCGATGAGTCGTACGGTGATCTCGAACGTGCCATTGCCGACGTAGAGCTGGCCGTCTCCATCGCGCGCGGGGCCGAGGTCCTGCTGGACGCGCCGGCTCCGGATCTCTCCGATCCCAGGTTGCGGCTCGGCGGCACCCGATTCGTGCTTGCCGAGTTCATGGGGTTCCGTGTGCCCGCGTATGCCGAAAACCAGCTGGCAGCCCTCAGTCAAAGCGGCTGGGCTCCCGTCCTCGCGCATGCCGAGCGGTACGCGGGACTGGCCGCTGTCCTGGACGGCCTGCCCCGGTGGAAGGAGTCCGGAGCTCGTCTGCAGGTCAACTGCGGCTCGCTGGTGGGACGGTTCGGCCCCCAGGCTCAACGCATGGCCCGAGAGCTCCTTGCAAGGGGACTCGCCGACTACCTGGCCAGCGACTTCCACTGCCGCGGGGAACCGGAAATCGAGAGGGCGGTTTCATGGCTGAAAGCTCGCCCGGGTGGAGAGGAGGCGGTGCGGCTCCTGACCGTCGACAATCCGGGACGAATGCTAGATAATGAAGATCCGCTTCCTGTACCGCCCGTGACCCGTGACGGCACTGGAAGGTCTACTCTATGGCGCCGCCTGTTCCGGCGAGGATCGGACGTGTGAGTTCTGTCCGAGGACGCCGGAGTCTTGCGTTGAGGGCCATGGAACAGTAACGAACCAAGCCCCTCTCGCGGGGTAGCGAGATCGGGACATTCGTGGGCGGAGCGCGGGGAGTGCTGGGTGCGTGGAATGGAGGCTGGCTGTTCGACTTTCCGAGGTAAGAGGATGAGGAACACAAACTTCGTAGCGACCATCACGGTTGCCTTGGCGCTGTCCCTGGTGGCGATGCCTGGCGTGCCGCACCAGGCTGCGGCTCAGCAGGGCGACATTCAGGTACTCGTCGCACCGCTCAGCGTGGGTCCCGATGTGAACAACAAGTTCGGCGAGCGAGTCGCCGACCGGGTTCGGGAGGCGCTGGAGACCTTCTCCGGCATGGCGCCGCTGGATTGGGGCGACGTCAAGGATGCGGTCAAGGACTTCGGGCTGGACTGGAAGCAGCTCACGCCGATCGAGTGGCGGCAGCTGGCCGGCCGTCTCGAGGCCCAGCTGGTGATGGTCGGCACGGCCACGCAGGCGGGCGGCGCCCTCAACGTGGACGTTAGCTTTATTGACCCGCGTTCGGGCGACGAGCTTCCCGTACCGAGCTTTTCTGTGGCGAGCGACCGACAGCACGAGCAAGCGGCCGCGCAGATCACGGGCGGGCTCGAACAGCAGGTCGCCTACCAGCGGTCCGTCGTCTTCTGCCAGGAATATCTCGGCTCGCAGCAGCTGGATGATGCCATGCGCAACTGCGAGGCCGCGCTCGACATCAATCCGGGCAGCCCCCGAGCGCTCTATCTGCGGGGCCGGGTCCACATGGAAGCGGAAGAGTGGGACGCGGCGATCGTCGACCTCGAAGAGGTCGTGGATCAGGATCCCTCCAATACGGAAGCCCTCCAGTCCCTGGCGTACAGCCACGCCCAGGTCGGGAACGGCGATCGATCTCTCGAGTTGTATCGGGAATACCTGAACTTCAACCCGGACGACGCTGATGTGCGTCTCAACGTCGCCTTCAAACTGGCGACCGCCGAGGCGTACGACGCGGCCGTCGCCATCCTCCAGGAAGGTGTCGAGCGCGACGAGACGAACGCGGCCCTGTGGGAGTATCTGGGCAATGTCGCCCTGGCGCGCGGCACTCAGCAGGCCGAGGCCTCGGAGGGAACGAGTGGTTCGCTCTCCGATCCGGCCTCGGTCCGTCTGGCCGTGGATGCGTACGATCGCGTCCTCACGCTCCGAGGCGATAGCATCAACCCGTCGATGCTGCGCAACCTCATCGCGGCCAACACCGAGCTCGGCGATCTAAACCGGGCTCTGGAGTTCTCGGAGCGCGGTCTGACCATCGTGCAGGGGATGCCGGAGCCGGAGCCCGGGGCCGAGGAGCCCACGCAGACACCGGCGCAGCTGCTGGCCGAGATCCACTCGATCCGGGCCGACATCTTCGACCGCATGGAGCAGCCCGCGCAGGCGGTCGCCGAGATGGACCGGGCCCTGGAGAGCGATCCGGAGTATCCACGCGCCTACTGGAAGCGCGGCAACTTCCGGCTTTCGGCCGGGGACACGAATGGTGCGGTGGCCGACTTCCGTCTCGCGGCGAGTGCAGGGTCCGATCCCGATCAGATCGCGCACAACCTGTTCGCCCGCGGCTATCAGGAGCACTTTCAGCAAGGGCGGTACGGGCCAGCGATTCGGCTGTTCACCGTGGCACTCGAGCTGGCGGAGAGCCCCCAGGAGAAGCAGCAGATCCACTTCTTCTCGGCCTACGGATACTATCAGCAGGCGTCGGCGATCGACGCGAGCAACGAGCAGGCCGAAGCCTGCGAGCCCGCGCGCCGCGCGCTGAGCGCTTTCCAGAACGTGGGCCCCCACCTGAGGCAGGCGGGAAGCTACCAGGCGAGCAGCCAGGCACAGATTCGGGAGGCCGTCGAGGTGCAGATCTATCGGCAGGAACAGATCATCCGGAAGGCATGCGGCTGATCGTGCACTGACGTCCTCAGGCCGCACCTCGCGGCCCGGCGCACGCGGCCCGACGGGATTCGTCCCGTCGGGCCGTTCTTGTTATGGGCCCCGTGTGGGATCGCGGGGTTGACGGTACCAGTCACGCCCTCTACAATGGGGAGCGGTGGGGAAAAGTGGGGGAGAATGGGGAACCCTCCTCATACATGCTAAAGGTCTATCGTGGCTGGTTTTCTGGGCAGTTATCTGCACCAAATCGACGCCAAGGGGCGCGTCAGCCTGCCTGCGCCGTTTCGACGCGGCCACGGAGACACGCCGTTCGTTCTCGTTCATGTGCAGCCAGAAGCCCTGTCGCTGTACCCGGAAGACGCGTGGCTGGAGGTCCAGCACGAGCTGCGTGATATGGCGAAGCGCAACCCGGAGTATCGACCGATGATCCTGCGGATCACGGCGAATGCGACGGAAGTGACACCGGACAAGCAGGGTCGGGTCCTCGTTCCGGACCGGCTCAGGCGGGGCGTCGGTCTCGATTCGGAAGCGTTGATCGTGGGAGCCATCGACAGGATCGAGATCTGGGAGCCGGGTCGCTTCGAGACGAGCACGGGCGTCGAAGATGCGAAATTCGATCGCCACATACGGGCGATCTTCTCCTGAGACATCACGCACCGGGCACCGCGGCGACGGCCGGTGCAGGGAAAGGCTCTGTGCCGATTGGTGGAGACCGCCTACAAGCACGAAGCCGTCATGCCGGCCGAGGTGCTGGAGCACCTCGCTCCGGAGCGCGGGGGCCGCTTTCTGGACGGCACGGTCGGCGGCGGCGGTCATGCCGCCCGGATTCTCGGAGCCGGACCCGACGTGCGCCTGCTGGCGTTGGACGTGGATCCGGAAGCGATCACGGCTGCGCGGGAACGGCTGACGCAGTATGCGAACCGCGTCGAAATCGTCCAGGCGAACTTCCGGAACGCGGATGCGGTCTGCGAACGAGCTGATTGGAAGGGACTCGAGGGAGCACTACTCGATCTGGGTGTTTCCTCCCGACAGATAGACGAACGGGCGCGCGGGTTCTCTTTCCGTCCGGGCACATCGTTGAACATGCGGATGGGCGGGACAACCGGCGATCGAGGACCCGCGGCCGATCTGCTGAACACGGCGTCCGAGCGCGAGCTGGGACGCGTGTTCCGCGAGTACGGGGAGGAGCGCCGCTGGAAGGGGCTGGCACGCGAGGTGGTGCGCACACGGCGAGAGCGTCCATTCACGCTGAGCGACCACCTGATCGAGGCGCTCGGTGCCGTCTACGGGCGAGTTCCCTCCGCGAAGCAGGCCGCGCGGGTGTTTCAGGCGGTCCGCATCGCCGTGAACGACGAGCTGCGAGCGCTCGAGCAGGGACTGGGCAGAATACGCGATCTGCTCACGACAGGGGGTCGCCTGGTGGTGATCTCCTACCACTCCCTGGAAGACCGGATCGTCAAGAACGCGTTCCGGGAGTGGAGCCGGACCTGTGTCTGCCCGCCAGGGCTGCCGGAATGCCGCTGCCGCGGCCGAGCGCTCGGACGGGTGCTGACGAGAAAGCCGCAACGGCCTTCAGCGTCGGAGGTACAGCGCAACCCGAGGGCTAGAAGCGCTCGACTGCGCGCGTGGGAGCGGACGGAGGAGTGAGGAGGGGCCAGAGGTGACGGGTCGAAGAGGACGGGAAACGTCGCGCACGAGCCGCCGGTGGATACGCTGGCGACAGGTGCGGCGCTGGTCCCTCCCCTCCCTCGCATTCATTGTCTTGGCCGGTTCGATGGCCAGTTCCGTGCGCCGTGCTGCGGAGGCGCGAGGACTCTCCGACGACGTAAAGGACCTGGCAAGGAGCGAGCTGGTGTTGCGTGAGCAGCTCGCCTCGGCCCTGCGCCGGGCGGACTCTCTGCAGGACAGAGCTCGTCTGGATGAGGTGGCCCGGCAGATCGGCCTTCGGCCGGCCCGCGACAACGAGATCATCATGCTGGCCGATGTCGCGTCGGAGGAGGTGCGGTGAGCGGCCGGCGCCGATCCGCCGTCGCCGAATCGTCCGTGCGGCGCACGCACCGCGTGAGACTGTGGGGCCTGGTCCTGGCGTTCGTCGTGGTGGCCTCGGCGTGCGCCGCCCGCCTGGTGCAACTACAGGTGCTGGAGGGCGATCGCTGGCGGACGCTTGCGACCTCGCAGAACGCCGCGGAGCAGGAAATCCCGGCGACGCGGGGGAGCCTTCGTGACCGTTCGGGTCGCCTGCTGGCGGTGGATGGACACGAGTTCCAGGCGTTCCTCGCGCCGCGAGAGCTACTGGATCACGCACGAGCGGTCACCACGCTGGACGGCGTCCTCGGGCTCACGAGCGCGGAACGCTCGCGATTGCTCGGCAAGAAGAGCGGCTGGGTGGGCGTACCGCGCCGAATCTCCGGCGCGGATCGTCAGCGGCTCGAAGAGACGATCCCACGCGGGTTGTACTTCCAGAGACTGCCGTCGCGCGTCTACCCGGAGGGTGCGCTGGCCCGATCGCTGCTGGGCGCCCTGAATCGGGATGGTCTCGGCGTGTCCGGTCTCGAGCTCGAGCTGGATAGTCTGCTGCGCGGTGAGCCGGGGACCGCCCTCGCGCGTCAGGACGCAATCGGAAACACGTATTGGCTGCCCGATGGAGAGCTGGCCGCCGCTCGGCCCGGCCACGATGTACTGCTGACGATCGATCTCGAACTGCAAACGATCGCTGAGCGCGAGCTCGACAACGCGATGGCGAGCTCCGGCGCCTCCGGCGGCGACATTCTGCTGCTGGATCCTCGAACCGGCGAGCTTTTGGCAGCGGCGAGCCGTCGCAACGAGGGATACCGGCGCGTACCCGCGTTCACCGACCCGTACGAGCCTGGTTCGACGCTCAAGCCGTTCCTGCTGGCCAGTCTGCTCGCTGATGAAGCCGCCGGTCTCGACGAGAAGATCGACTTAGAGAACGGGGAGTTCAGGGACGGTCGCCGGCTGATCCGCGATGTGCATCGGTACGACTCCCTCACCGTCGCCGATGTCGTGAGCCACTCGAGCAACGTGGGGGCCGTGAAACTCGCGCGACGACTCACGCCCGGTCAGCAGTACCGCTATCTGAGGGATTTCGGGTTCGGTGTGCTGACCGGAATCGAGCACCCGGCAGAGTCGGAAGGACTGCTACGCCGTCCGGATCAGTGGTCGGCTCTCAGCCAGGCATCGCTGGCCATGGGATACGAGATCGCGGTCACGTCGTTGCAGTTGGCCGCGGCGTACGCGGCCCTGGCCAATGAAGGAATCTTGATGCGGCCTCGTCTGGTCAAAGAGGTCAGGGATCCGAGCGGGCGAGCCGTCTACGAACAGCAGCCCGAACAGATCCGCCGGGTCGTGAGCGCCGACGTGGCTCGCCAGGTGGCGGGTGTGCTGACCTCGGTCGTCAACGAGGGCACCGGGACCCGAGCGGCCATGGCCCAGCTGGCCATGGCGGGAAAGACGGGTACGGCCCGTCTTCTCACGGACGGCCGCTACGAACCCCGCTACACGGCATCCTTCGTGGGCTTCGCGCCGGCCGACGATCCGAGACTCGTGATCCTCACGCGGCTCGAAGACCCACAGGGCAGTTACTACGGCGGGTCGGTGGCTGCGCCCGTCACACAGCGGACACTGGAGGCGGCACTGGCCTCGCGCGGGATCATCATCGACCGCCATCTCGATGTGACGCCTGTCGTCCCCGCGAGCTGGGGAGCGCGGGCCAGGCCGACCCGCGACACCGGCCCATTCGTGTTCGCCGTGGGCGACTCGCCCGCTCCCTGGCCCGTGGAGAGGGCGGACGAGAGCGCCGAGCGCACACTGCCGGATCTGCGCGGTCTGCCGATTCGCTCGGCGGTGGCGCGGCTACACGAGTTGGGACTGCACGTCGAACTCCGGGCCGAGGGTCGGGTTCGGAGACACGATCCACCGCCCGGTCGCCGGATCGAGCGTGGCGGAACTGTCGTGCTGCGGTAGGTCCGAAAGGCGGGTTTGAGAGGTAAGAAGACATACAGATCGATATACACACTGGCAGGCACGGCCGTTGGGAGGTGATGTGGTGGGGACGAAGGCCCCGATCCAGCCAGGGCGCGGTTGTGCCTGTCAGTTTCGCTACACACCGTCGCGAGGCGCTCCTTCGACGGGGCGCACGGACGGTGAAAATGAACCGGAAGACGCGATACGAGGGCCTGAGCCGAGCGTTGGCCAACACCCGAATTTCAAGCCAAGAGGTAGAGAGACGGTTGCTCCGGCGGGGCCTGCGGCCCCGCTGGCAGGGAGAGCCTCCCTCCCGTTTTCGTGAGCTCGCGACCGACTCGCGGGTGATCGAACGAGACGATCTCTTCTGCGCGATCCTCGGAACCGAATCAGATGGACACGACTATGTGTCGTCGGCTGCACGCGCCGGTGCGACCGCCGCGGTCGTAGAGCGCCTCCTTCCCGACGAACTCATTCCCCAGCTCGTCGTATCGGACACGCACCAGGCCGCCGCGCAGCTGGCCTCTCTGTTCGCTGGAGATCCGGGCTCTTCGCTGTCGCTGATCGGCATCACGGGCACGAACGGCAAGACCACCAGCGCGTGGCTGTGCCGCCACGTGCTGTCCGACCTGCGTCGCAGCGCGGCCCTCGGCACGCTCGGGGTCGTCGACGCGACGGGAGAGGTGGTGGCGGGTGGTCTGACGACGCCGGGGCCGGTCGACTTGATGACCACGCTGGCTCGGCTGCGGGACGAGGGCACACAACACGTCGCGATGGAGGTCTCCTCCCACGCGCTTGACCAGCGACGCGTGGATGGGCTGCGTTTCGACGCGGTCGTGTTCACGAACTTCAGCCGGGAGCACCTGGAATACCACGCAGACCTGGAAGACTACCTCGAGGCCAAGCTCCGGCTCGTGGAGCTTCTGGAGCCCGGCGGCCTGTGCGTGGTCAACGCGGATGAGGAGGCATGGCGCGAGATCGCGGCTCCGGGCGGTCGGCTGGTCACCTACGGCGTCTCGGACTCGGCCCGCGTACGAGCCGAGGACATCCGCATTCTGCCGGATCGATCCCAGTGGAGCCTCGTCACCCCCGAGGGCACGGCCCGTGTCGATCTTCCACTGGCTGGCGCGTTCAACGTGTCGAACGCGCTCGCCGTGTCGGCGGTGGCGCTGGGCCTGGGCATGGTGCCGTCCCGCATCGCCGAGCTTCTGGCCTCCGCCCCGCCCGTCAATGGGCGCATGGAGGTCCTGACCCGAGAGCCGACGCTGGTGATGCGGGATTACGCCCACACCCCGGACGCCTACGAGCAGGTGCTGGGGTCGCTTCGGGAAAGTGCCCCGGGGCGTCTCTATGTCGTCTTCGGGTGCGGCGGCGATCGCGATCCCGGGAAGAGGCCGCTCATGGGGGCCATCGCGACCCGGTACGCCGACCTGAGCCTGATTACGACGGACAACCCCCGGTCGGAGGATCCAGCCGATATCGCAGCTCAGGTCGTCGCCGGTCTCGACTCACGGCGATACGAGATCGTCCTCGACCGGCGTGAGGCCATCGCTCGAGCGCTCGAACTGGCAGGGGCCGGAGACGTCGTCGTGCTTCTCGGAAAAGGCCACGAAGGATACCAGCTGATCGGGGAGCGTCGTCTCCCGTTCGACGAGAAGACGGTCGTCCGGGAGCTGCTGGGGACCGATGATGACTCGATCGACGAAGACTCGACGAGCGATGACTCGGCGATCGACAATCCCGTGGTCCAGGATCGCACGGCGCGCACGACGGCGGGAGAGCCGCGATCATGACGGGCGACGTCCGATTCGACTCGGTCGGGGTCCGCGACGCGCTCGGTCTTCCTGCTCCCGAGACGACCCGCGTGCTGCAGTACACCGGGGCTTCGACCGATAGCCGTGCGGTGCAGCCCGGTCACTTGTTCGTCGCGCTGGCCGGTGAGCGGGTCGACGGCGCGGATTACGTACCGCAAGCCGCCGCTGCGGGCGCCCGGGGCGCCATCGTACCACTCGACCGGGCGTTCCCGGATGTGGAGATCGAGCTGTTCGCCGTGTCCAATCCGCTGGCGGCGCTGGCGGCGCTGGCGTCCGATCAGCGCCGGCGGACCGCCGCCCGCGTCATTGGGATCACGGGGAGCTCGGGAAAGACGACCGTGAAAGAGATGATCGCGTGCGCGCTTTCCGGCGCGTGGTCGATCTACCGAACTCCCGGGAATCTCAACAGCCAGGTCGGGCTCCCCCTGACGATTCTGAACGCACCTCTCGAGCCGCGAGTCTGGGTGCTGGAGCTGGGAGCCAGTGAGCCCGGAGAGATCGCCCGCCTCACGGCGATCGCCTCACCCGATGACGCGGTCGTCACGACGGTGGGGCCCGCCCACCTGGAGTGGTTCGGGGACGTGGAAACCGTACTGGGCGAGAAGCTCTCACTGGTGGCCGGTGCCGCGCCGGAGGGTGTGGTCGTGGTGGGCGAGCGCCCGACCCGGCTGGGGGCGGCGGCCCGTCGAATGCGACCCGATACCCGGATCGCCGGACTGGGCGAAGCGGCCGACTATCGACCGGACCATTACGCCGTCGAGGGGGAGCGGGTGTGGTTCGAGCGGCAGGGCGTGCGATTCGAGGTGCCGGCAGGTGGGGTCCATCACCTCCGTGATGCCCTGCTGGCCGCTGCCCTCGCTGACGCTCTGGGCGTGGATCCGGAGGTCGCTTCGCGAGGTCTGGCCGAGTTCCGTCCGCTCCCGATGCGGGGCGTGGTGGAGCATATCGACGGCCTCACCGTCGTGGCCGATTGCTACAACGCGAATCCCGAGTCCTTTGCCGCCGCGATCGAACACTGCCGAACCGCTTTCGGCGGACGGAGGTTGGTGGCGGTCGTGGGCACCATGCGCGAGCTCGGTGTGGCGTCCGAGGACGCGCACCGCGAGGTAGCCGAGCGGCTGTTCCGGGCGGGATTCGAACTGGTCGCCGCGACGGGTGAGTTCGCGCCGGTCGTCGAGCGTCTGGGGAACGAACGGAACGGCACTCGGGTCGTCGCGGGTCGAGAGCCCGAGGACGTGTGGCCCCCGCTCGTCGAAACGCTGCGCGGTGACGAAGTGGTGCTCGTGAAGGCATCTCGCGGTGAGCGCCTGGAACGGATCGTGGAGCGTCTGCGAGACCGCTTCTCTTCGGCGGGCTCCTCCCCGGGGCAGGAGGGCGACTGATGCTCTACCACCTCCTGTTTCCGCTGGCCGAGAACCACATTCTGTTCAACGTCTTCCAGTACATATCCTTCCGGGCCGCGGCGGCCATGGTTACGGCATTGCTTACCAGCTTCCTGGTCGGACCAGCCGTGATTCGCGGCCTTCGGACCCGGGGCCTGGGACAGATCGTTCGCGCTGAAGGCCCCTCGACCCATCTCAAGAAGGCGGGGACGCCGACGATGGGTGGGCTCATCCTGCTGGTGGCCATCCTCGTGCCTACACTGCTGTGGGCCCGCCTCGACCGCGGCATCGTGTGGATCGCGGCGGGGGTGACCGCCTGGATGGGTGCCATCGGGCTGACCGACGACTATCTGAAGGTGGTGCGCCACGAGTCGCGTGGTCTGATCGCGAGGCACAAGCTGGTCTGGCAGCTGGTGCTCGGACTCGCGCTCGGTGTCTTCCTGTACTTCGTGCCGGTCACGCGGTACGCGCCCAACGAGACCATGCTCCCATTCTTCAAGGACCTGAGCATCTGGATCTGGGCGCCCCTGTTTCCCTTGTTCGTGGCCATCGTCATCGCTGGCAGCGCGAACGCCGTCAACCTCACCGACGGTCTGGACGGGCTGGCGGCCGGTCTGAGCGCGATCGCAGCGCTGACGTTCGGGTTCTTCGCCTACGTGATCGGTCGGACCGACACGTCGTCGTATCTCGGCGTCTTCCACCTGCCGGGTGCCGGGGAGCTCACCGTGTTCTGCGCGGCGGTCTCGGGCGCAGCCATCGGGTTTCTGTGGTTTAACGCTCCCCCTGCGGACGTGTTCATGGGAGACACGGGCTCCCTGGCGCTCGGCGGGGCGATCGGCTCCGTCGCCGTGCTGCTCAAGTCGGAGTTCCTCCTCCTGATCGTGGGCGGCGTCTTCGTGCTCGAGGCACTCTCCGTGATGGTGCAGACGGGTTGGTTCAAGCTGTCCCGCTGGCGTACGGGCACCGGACAGCGTGTGCTGCGAATGGCCCCGCTGCATCACCATTTCGAAAAGCTCGGTTGGGCCGAGCCGCGTGTCGTGATCCGCTTCTACATCATCGCGATCATCTTCGCTCTGGTCGGACTCGCGACCCTCAAGGTGCGATGAGCCGGCGCAACGGAGACCACCCGCCCCTGTTCGAGCCCGGAGATCGCGTGGCGGTCCTCGGTCTGGGACGATCCGGCGAGGCCGCGGCGCGGCTCGTCGCGGCGCTGGGAGGCGAGGTGTACGCCAGCGACGCATACGCCGGCGAGACGCAGGATCGGACGGCCGCCGGTCTGCGCGCCGCCGGGATCGAAGCGGAAAGTGGGCGTCACGACGTCGCACGGATCCTGGCCAGCCAGCTCGTGGTCGTGAGTCCCGGTATCGATCCATCCACGGAGGTTCGGCGCGCGCTGCGCGATGCCGGTGTGCGGACCGTGTCTGAGGTCGAAGTCGCGTACCGCAGTCTGCGATCCAACGTCATCGCCATCACCGGCACCAACGGGAAGACGACGGCCACGGACCTGTGCGGTCACATTCTGACCGGCGGAGGTCTCGACGCCGTGGTCGCCGGCAACATCGGCCATCCGCTGTCCGAGGTCGCACTCAGCGAAGAGCAGCCGGAGTGGGTGGCTGTGGAGCTCAGCTCCTTTCAACTGGCCGACATGGACACGTTCCGGCCCGAGGTCGGGGTGCTTCTCAACCTGTCTCCGGATCACCTGGACCGTTACGACACGCTGGAGAGCTACTACGCCGACAAACGCCGTCTCTTCGCGAACGCGACTCCGGAGAGTCGGTGGGTGGTAAACGCGGATGATCCGGCCGTCATGGAGATGGTCGAGGGCGTCCCCGGGCGAATCGTTACCGCCTCGGTCGAAGGCCAGCTGGACCAGGGCGCGTTCCTGGACCGGGATGCATGGCTCACCCTGTCGCTCGATGATCGATCGGAGCGCTGGCTGCCCAGGGGCGATTTGAAACTGCTGGGCCGGCACAACACGCTGAACGGGCTGATGGCCGGAGCGGCGGCCGCAATCGCCGGGTGCGATGGCCGAGCGATCGCGGAAGGGCTGCGGACATTCGAGCCGCTGCCTCACCGCCTCCAGCCGATCGGCGAATTCGAGGGTGTGCTGTGGGTCAACGACTCGAAGGCGACCAACGTGGCCGCCACCCGTGAGGCCATACGCGCGTTCGACCGACCGGTCGTGGTCACCCTGGGTGGCCGACACAAGGGAGAGCCGTACAGCGCCCTGCTACCCGAGCTGAGGGAGCACGCGCGCGGTGTCGTCGCGTTCGGCGAGGCGGCCGCTCAGATCGCGGCCGATCTGGGTGACGAGATCCCGCTGTACGTGGTCAAGACTCTGGAGGCGGTCGTGCGGGCGGCGACGGACATCGCGAAGCCCGGCGATGTCGTCGTCTTCGCCCCGGCGTGCTCCAGCTACGACATGTTCGAGAACTACGAGGCGCGGGGCCGGGCGTTCGAGGCCACTGTGCGCTCCATGTACGACCAGGAGGGGGGCGCGTGACCGGGCTGGCGTGGGCCTGGGGGGCGGTGGATGTGCAGTCCCGGGGCGGCCCCCCTTCCTGGGTACGACACGGGCTGCTGGCGGTGACTCTGCTGCTCGTGTCCTTCGGACTGCTCTCGGTGTACAGCGCGAGCTCTTTTCTGGCTCAGTCCGAGGGCTACCCCGACAGCTACTACCTGCTGCGGCAGGCGGCAAAGGCCGGGATCGGCCTGCTCGCGCTCGGAGTGGCCAGCCTCGTCGACTACCGCGTGTATCGCAAGCTTGCGTGGCCGCTTCTCGGCATCAGCATCGTCCTGCTGCTGGTGGTCCTGCTCCCCTGGACTCGTTCGATCGCGCCGTCGGTGAACGGGGCCCGCCGCTGGATCGACTTGGGCGTGGCGTTTCAGCCCTCCGAGCTCGCAAAGCTCGCAGTGATCATCTGGACGGCGGCGATCGCCGTGAAGAAGCAGGATCGTCTGCACAGCCTGCGGTACGGCCTGCTGCCCTTCCTGTTGATCAACGGGTCCGTGTGCCTGCTGATCCTGCTCGAGCCGCATTTCTCGGGCGCGATGATCACGGCCGCCCTCGCCTTCATCGTCCTGTTCGCGGCAGGTGGCCGGCTGGGCCACTTCGCCTTTCTGGGTGCGCTGTCCGTGCCGATCCTGTGGGACCAGGTCGTGAACACGGGATACCGGATGAACCGGCTCCTCGCGTTCCTCAATCCGCAGCTCGAGCCGGAGGGGATCGGGTATCAACTGCGCCAGTCGCTCATCGCCGTCGGGTCGGGAGGAGTGCTCGGTGTGGGTTACGGGGAGAGCCGTCAGAAGCTGGCCTACCTGCCCGAGCCGCAGAACGATTTCATCTACCCGATCATCGCGGAGGAGTGGGGTCTGATCGGAGCCCTCGCCGTGCTCGGTCTGTTCCTCGCATGGACGCTGCTGGCGCTGAAGATCGCGGCTCAGGCTCCCGATCTCTTCGGGCGGTTGCTCGCCATTGGGCTCGCGGCGCTCGTCGCGATCGGGGCCTTCGGACACATCGGTGTAACGATCGGTCTCCTCCCCACGACCGGGGTCAACCTGCCGTTCATCAGCGCGGGTGGCACCGGGCTGGTGCTGGCTCTCGGGGCCACGGGGATCCTCCTCAACATCGCCGCCCAGCGGAGATGCTGAGCCGTGCCGGGCCCGAGGGTCTTGTTGGCGGGCGGGGGGACGGGCGGACACCTGTATCCGGCCCTGAATCTGGCCGACGCTCTGCGGCGTGCGGAACCGGAAGTCCGGCTCTTCTTCCTGGGGGCGCAGCGGGGTCTCGAGGCGCGTGTGCTGCCCGACAGCCGCTGGCCCTATCGTCTGCTGCCCCTGCAGCCCCTGTATCGCTCGAAGCCATGGCGCAACTGGCGATTGCTGTGGACGGCTCCCGCGGTCGCGAGGGGTGTGGGGCGCACGTTCCGCGACTTCCGCCCACACCTGGTAGTGGGGACGGGAGGCTACGTGTCGGGTCCCGTCGTGCTGTGGGGACGGCTCCGGGGTGCCCGCACGGCGATCCAGGAGCAGAACGCGGAGCCCGGTCTGGTGACGCGGCTGCTGGCCGGCAAGGTCGATCAGGTGCATCTGGGCTATCCCGAAGCCCGCGCGCATCTGAAGGTCGGTGCGTGTACGAGCGTCTACGAGCACGGCAACCCGATTCGGCCGCCAGGCAGCGAGACACCCGAGCCGTTCCACTGGCCGACCGGGCGCGTGGTGTTGGTGACGGGAGGCAGTCAGGGAGCGCGAGGCCTGAACCTCCATCTCCTGAAAGATCTGGAAGCGGTGGCGGAAGAGGGGGATGCGGTTGGACCGGCGGCCGGTGCGGCGTCGGGTCCCTCCGCGCGGGAGGGGCCGGGCGTTCCGCCACGGGCCGCCGCTCCAGCCTCGTCCGAGTCAAAGTGGCCGCACGACCTCTCTTTGGTCTGGGTGACGGGTCCGGCGCACGCCGCCGAGATCGAGACACGCGTAGGCCGGTTGCCCTGGAAGGACAGGATCCAGGTCGTGCCCTTCATCGTGGATCTGGGGCCGCAGCTTCGGCACGTGTCTCTCGCCGTCTGCCGGGCTGGAGCGATGTTCGTATCCGAGCTCACGGCGGCGGGAGTGCCGGCCATCTTTGTTCCGTTTCCGGCGGCCGCCGGGGGGCACCAGACGGCCAACGCCAGGGCACTCGTGGACGCGGGAGCCGCCCTCGTGAGGGAAGAATCCACGCTACGCCCCGGAGAGCTGTGGGCGCTGGTTTCCACGCTGATGGGGGACGAGACCCGTCG
>JBDHLB010000043.1:0-31804 GCA_039586095.1 Gemmatimonadota bacterium | reverse complement strand
AGGGTGAAGAGCCCGGCGATGAGAGGGGCGCGAAGCAGCGGCCGGAGCCTCCGTCGCATGGCGGGTCTCACCGGCGCACCCCCGGGAGGTCCAGCACCTCCATGCCCTCGGGCCACTCGACCGTGACCGTGTACTGCGCGAGAAGGCCTTCGAAGAACTGCTGCTCCGCCTCGCGCGTCCGCTGGGCCACGAGGTCGCGCAACACGGCATCGCGCACCTCTTCCAACTCGGAGGGCCGTCCCGGATTGAGCGCATCGAGGCGCGCGACATGGAGGCCGAAGGGAGAGGTGATCGGGCCACTCCACTCGCCCACTGGAAGCTGCACGACCTGCTCGGCGAACTCCCCCCCGAACACGCTCGCCAGCTCTTGCTCGCGCAGGTCACGATGCGCCACAGGGTACATGAATGGATCCCCCATCCGCTCGGGATCCGCATTCGGGTCCCTCCGCAGCTTCTCCAGCACGGACAGCGCACGGGCCCGGTCCGCCTCCGGGCTCTGCCCCTGGCGGATGTAGACCTGGATGAAACTGACCGTGGCCTCTTTCCGGTACCGCTCCGCGTTCGCGTCGAGATGTGCACGGAGCTCTTCGTCGGTCGGCTCGAACGACTCCACCAGGTCGGCTGTGAGGAACTCCAGCTTCTGCCGCATACGCCGCCGGATGATCTGGTCGTCCCGGTCGAGCCCCATCTCCAGCGCCTCGCGGTACAGCACCTCTTCCTTCAGATAGTCTTCGATCAGCCCACGCAACTCCGACTCGGTGGGGGGGCGCTGCCAGGCGAGCCGGAAGCCCTCGAACAGGCGCTCGATCGCGCCCGGGGTGATGGCGATCCGGTTGGTGTCCGGGCCGGCGCCCTCGCCACGCAGGATGCCGATTCCGAACAGGACCAAACCCAGAGCGAGAAAGTGGACGAGCGGTTCCTTGAGCAGCTTCTGCATGTGACGTCGTGTATTCCTGCCGGCGTGCGGGACCGAGCGGGACCGAGACCTCGCGGCGTTCTGGCCCGCGAGACGCTACCTAACGCACCCTCCGGTTACCGATGGCGATTCCGTGCCTGCGCGACTAGCGATCCGGCGCATGCCGGATGGGCTCCCTCCGGTTCAAAACGGAAGGGTGCCGAAGATAATCGCTCGCCCGACAATCTGCACCACCAACGGGGATCGGGGTTAGGAGCGGCGAGTGGGCCCTGTCGCGCACGCCGGTATCCGCCACCGTGTTCGGCGTGATGCTGACGTCTACCACTTAGCTGTTTAGCCCTGACGCGCTTGCTCCCTCTGCTCCTCCAGGTCGACGAGGCGGCGGTAGCCCAGGTAGTACTTGTAGATGTTGCTGACGTATTGCACCGTCTCTCGCCCGATGTGCTCGGCCGCTATCCGCTCCACGTTGCGAAACCACTGGTTCGGATCGAGCCCCCTTGCTGACGCTTCCGCCCTCAGCCGCGCGATCCGGGCCGGTCCCGCGTTGTAGGCGGCAAACGCGAACAGCTGCTCGTTCAGCCGATCCATGGGCTGGTCGACAAAGTAACGGTCCGCGATGAAGCGGAGGTACTTCGTACCGGCGTGCACGTTGTCCTCAAGTCTCGACACGTCGGAGATGCCGACGTTCGGGTCGGCCGCCGTGCTGGGCTTGATCTGCATGATGCCCAGGGCACCGGCGGAGCTCTTCGCGCTCTGATCCAGCCCCGATTCCTGGTAGGCCTGCGCAACCAGGAGTAGCGGATCAAAGCCGTACCGGTCCGCATACTGCTGGAAGACGGGAAATGTCGCCTCGAAGCGCCGATTCCCCTCCCCTTCCGTATGGTTCACGACGTAGTCGGCTTCCGCCAGATATCGCTTGAGGGTGATGTTGCCGTACAGCGTGCCTTGCCGGTTCTGCCGAACGAAGTCGTTCACGACTTGGGCGAGCCGGGGGCTGTCCTTCCGAAATGCCCACCCGATGTCGCCCTCCTCCCGAACGGAAAGGCCGGCGTGCACGGTGATGTCGTCGAGCACCTGGGCCCAGAAGCGCGCCTTGTGATCGTCCACGATGGTGGCGGGGAGCAGCCCGGCGTTGACCATCTCGAGGATGTCCTCGTCCTCCAGCAGCTCGTCAGCCGCTTGGATGCGGATCGGCTCCCTCCCTTGCTCCCGCAGTCTCGCGTTGAGGTGCTGCAGCGATTCGTAATAGCTGCTGGAAGCCCGGACGTGGACCTCCTGTGCGGCCAGGTCTGCGAGAGACTCGAGCTCCGGACCGCCCGGCCCCGTCACGACCACCTCGCTCACCCCTCGCATCAAGGGATCGGAGAAGGCCACGCTCCGGCGACGTTCAGGCGTGATGGTCAGGTTGGACGCCGCGAGGTCACCGCGGCCCTCGACCAGGGCCGGCAATAGCTCATCGCGGGGCACCGGAATCACCATCACGTGCACCCTGAGGGGACCGCTTCCGAGTGCCTCGTTGACAGCCCCCTCGAAGTGCATCAATGCCGCGTACGTAAGGCCGCGCGGACGGGCGCCGTCCAGGAAGTACGTGGTCTTGCTGTAGGCGACGAGTGCCCGGATCACCCGTCGCTCGACCATGGCGTCGAAGTCGCCGAACCACGGCTGCCGAAGCTGATCCCAGCCAAGGGGGAGGTCGGAAGCTGCGTCTTCCTCGGCCGCGGAATCAAGATCCCGTTCCGCGGAAAATTGACCTGTCGAAGTCGGCGCCTCGACAGCGTCAGCCGACCCCGTGTCGTCTTGCGTCGAGTCGGCGCCCCCGCAGGCCGCAAGCAGAACGAGCAGGGTCGTGAGGATCGACGTCGCCGGCCTGGCCGGCAGGAGGGTTGCTGGGAGCCAGGATGGCAAGACAGCCAGCGAGAGTCGGATCGCGAGCCGAATGGCCGCGGATCTCATCCGGCTAGAGCACCCACAGGAGAAGCGTCACAGCGGCCAGGACGACCGGATACGTCACGCGCCCGGTGCGGTCGATGACTCGCACGAGATCGTCGCGACCACGGGTCTTGAGGAAGCTCGCTCCCGCCATGGCAAACAGGGTCAACACGACCAGACTCGTCGACCACAACATGAAGTAGTCGAGCCGAGTGAGATAAGGGAGTCTGGGCACGAGGCCGCCGAGCATGAAACGGTAGGCGATGAGCGTGAGCATCGTCGTCACTACGACTCCGACGCGTGTCGGTACGACCGCCGGATCAATCCAGAACACCGCCCATGCCATCATCACGACCGCCGTCAGCGGAATCAGCACCTGGATGATGTAGTATGCCAGCTTTCGGTCGGCCTCGAAGGCAAGCGAGACGCCGGAGATCGCGACAGCGTTGGGTGTCGCACGGTACGGGCGCGACTCGAGCTCGGGCTCGCTCAGGTTCCAGTCGCTGATCGAGAGGGCGTCGTTTCTCAGCAACCCGGCCGAGCTGTCCGGGACGAGTTCGACCGTCTCACCCCCGAGCGGCGGTGCGACCACCCAGATGTTGAAGCGCTGCCGATCCCTCGGAAAGTCCCGCAGGTCCATGCGCGCCGAGAAGTCTCCCGTCAGCCGCATCGTGTACTGCACGTTCCCGGCTGCATCGGCCCGCACGACATCCGGCAGCGAGCTCGAGGCGCCGCGCTGATTGACGATCAGCAGGTTGGGCGACCACACCTCGCCACGGGAATATGTCCGTACGCCGGCGTCGGGATTGGCGAGGGCGGGATCCTGCCAGCGCGCCGCGACGATCACGTCGGCGTAGAACGTCTGCTCGGCGCCGTCGATATCGACGAGATCGACCAGGTAGATGAGGACACTGACCTGGCGCACCGTGTCGACGGCAGACTGCGCGACGGGCGTCAGAGTGGGGGGCTCGGCACACAACGGCGTTCCGACATTCGCGATGGCCACCGAGACTGCCAGCAACAACCACCCGGCTCGACGTCTCACTGCGGAAACAGGAACTGAAGCTGCATTCTCAGCGTCCACTCGGGATACGGGCGCTCGTCGGGATGGACGGCCGTCCAGAACGCCTGGACGGACCCGTTTACCGGTTGAGTCCCGATGCGGAAGATTTTCCCGAACCCGCCGCCGAACGGCACGATCCACTCTTCTCCGTCGTCGGCTTTCCAGTCTGCAGTCAGGATCGGCGATGTAGATAAGTACCACCCGTTGGGGAGGTTGTAGTTGATGAAGTACTGGATCAGCATCTGATTGACGTCGCTCCGTTCGGAGTCGCCCGCGAACGACCACACGTTGCTGATCAAAACGCCGACCACCCAGGGACCGGGCGTCACGAGACCCACCGCGCTGGGTCCGATACTCCATTTCCTGGTGCTCAGGGCGTCGGCCGTCCCGGTCGGGATCACGAGGTTGGGCCCGATGCCCCAGATGAGCCTGCCGGGCTGGGCCGGTGACAGAAAGGCGGTGAAGCTCAGATCGCCGAGGCCGAACGTGCTCCCGTCGGCGGCACCGAGGTCGGGCTGGCTCACGACCGGTAGTATGGTGCGGGTGATCAGGTTGACCTTGGGGCTCAGTGACACGGGGATTACGGGCTGGATGTTGAGGACGTTCTGTGTCCGATCGAATTCCCCGAGCCCGAAGGCCGTGTTGTTCTGAAACGGCAGGCTGATGAGGTTGGCGACCGGATTCTGCGCCGCCTGGGCGAGATTCTCGCCATCCTGAGCGAATGCCGCGGCTGGCAGCCCGAGAGCGGCAAGAATCGTCGCCAGCCACGCGTTCCTGACAGACGGTCTCATCTCGCCTCCTTTTCTTGGTCGCAATGCCCTCTGCTCAGGCTAGACCATCACCGGGGCGCCTGAAACACCACCTGGTCGAATTGCCAGAGGCGCTCGAACAGTCGGCGCGCACGCTGGCGGCGATCCGCGTTGTCTTCTGCTCCCTCGCTGGCCGTTGAGGCTGGCACCGCCCCGCCCACCGTCACCGTCTGCAGAATCTCGGCGACGGAGCGCTCCCCGTCGATGGCCTGAAACAGGCCGTCCTCGAGGGGGCCGATGGGGAGGAAGATGTCCGTGTGCGTGTGGGCTCGGTTGAGCAGAACCGCCGCGGCTCCCTCGGGCAGGCGCTCCGTGACCCTCAACGTGCCGGCCTGGCGCACCGGGACGTACTCCAGCCAACGATTGCCGTCGAAACCGATCGGCCGGGGCTCGTGTGGCCCATCGTCCCGGTAGGCGACGAACTCGTGCTTGACCATCGTGCCCCGAAACAGCTCCAGCGCGGCATGCTGCTCCGGTTCGGGAAGCGCCCAGATGCGTTGCGCGTGAGGAGTCGCGGCGATCGCACCACATTGCGGCAGATACGGCGCCTGCAGCGTCCAGCGCCCGAAGGAGAAACCGCAGCGCCGCAGCCAGTCGTAGACCTCGGGCACCGTGTAGGCGCGGTCCTGCGGGTGGAGGAGGGCGTCGGCCATTGCTGGCGGGGTGCGGAAATCCCGTGCCTCGTTCAGCAGGCGGCCGATCGGGTGGGCCGGCGGCACGGCGCCCAACGCCTCCCCCAGCTCCTTCAGATCGCCCTCCGTCGCTCGTACGCCCAGGAGCCGACAGTACTCCTGGAACATGTAGATGCCCGTGCGCCCGTAGGCGGCATAGACCATCGCGTGTAGGGCTCCGCCGCCTGCCAGGACAGAGCGCAACGCACGCAGCCCGGCGTCCGGATCGTGCAGGTGATGGAGCACACCGGTGCAGACGATCTTGTCGAATCGCCGGCCCAGCTCCTCCACCCGTTCGAGCGGCAGCTGCTCGAGCTCCAGATTGTCTATCCCGTACTTTCGCTGGAGCTCGCGCGTGTGCTCGAGACTCGTCTCGCTGATATCGATCCCGATTACGCGAGCGTTCGGTTCCCGCAGCGCGTGCTTCGCGGCCTGGGAGCTGCCGCAGCCCGCGATTAGAATCTCGAGGTCGTCTCGATACCGCTCGGCCGGCCACAACAGGTGGAACGCCGCGCGGCGGCGCTCGGGCGACGCCCACCGCTCGCGGTAGCCAACGAGGTCATGCACCGGTGGCGGATACGGATGACGCTCGTAGAAGGCGCGCACCTCATCGGCAGACACGGCACTCATGAACGAATGCGGGCCGGCCCGCCCGAGGCGAACCGACCCTTACTCGCTGTCCCGCCGCGTCGGCTCAGCCGGCGCCGCCGGAACTCTGCAGCTTCTCCAGCGCATCCCCGACCGTGAAACTCGCCGCCTTCATGCGCGGCGGATAATCGACAAAGGTCTGCAGGAAGTCCCCTACGATCTTCTGCGCCGGGACGAACAGATAGACGTGGTCGAAGATCCAGTCCCAATAGACGTTCGAGGTGACGTCGGCACGCTCGAACGGATCCGTCCGCAGGTTGAACAGCTTCGGCACCCGCAGCGGAATGAAAGGATCTGACCAGATCGCGCAGGTGCCCTGCACCCGCTGCTCCATGAACACGACTTTCCAGTTGTCATAGCGGAGGCCGACCAGGTCCCCGTCGTCCGAGAAGTAGAAGAACTCGATCCGCGGGCTCTTCTTCGCCTCTCCTTTGAAGTGCGGCACCAGGTTGTAGCCGTCGAGGTGCACCTTGTAGGTCCTGTCGCCGACCGTGTGCCCCTTCAGCAGCTTCTCCTTGATATCGTCCTCTCCCGCGGCAGCCAGGAACGTCGGGAGCCAGTCCATGTGGCTCACGATCTCGTTGCACACCGTGCCGGGCTCGACAACGCCGGGCCAGCGCACCATGGCGGGAACACGGAAGGCACCTTCCCAGTTCGAATTCTTTTCGCTGCGGAACGGCGTCATCCCCGCGTCGGGCCACGAGTTCATGTGCGGCCCGTTGTCAGTGCTGTACATGACGATCGTGTTGTCGGTGATCCCCAGCTCGTCGAGCTTGTCGAGCACTATGCCCACCGACTTGTCATGGTCGATCATCGTGTCATGATACGGCGACTGCCAGCGGCCCGATTGACCCAGGCTCTCGGGCTTGGTGTGGGTGCGGAAGTGCATGTGTGTCGTGTTCAGCCACACAAAGAACGGCGTGTCGTCCTTCACCGCGTCTTCCATGAAGCGGCACGCCGCGGGCACGAACTCCTCCTCGTCACACGTCTCCATCCGCTTCTTGGTGAGCGGGCCTGTGTCCTCGATCCGGCCATCGGCATAGCTGTGGATCACACCGCGGGGGCCGAAGTTCTTCTTGAAGTCCGGGTAATCTTCCTCGGGTGGATAGTCGGGAAGCTCGGGCTCCTCCTCTGCGTTCAAGTGGTAGAGGTTGCCGAAGAACTCGTCGAAGCCGTGGTTCGTCGGCAGGTGCTCGTCCTTGTCGCCGAAGTGGTTCTTGCCGAACTGGCCCGTGGCGTAGCCGTGGTTCTTGAGCAGGGTGGCGATGGTGGGATCCTCGGTGCTGATGCCCTCGTCGGCGCCCGGAAGCCCGACCTTGGACAGTCCCGTCCGGAATACGCTCTGCCCCGTGATGAACGCCGAGCGACCGGCCGTGCAGCTCTGCTCGCCGTACGTGTCGGTGAAGCGCATTCCCTCGTTCGCGATCCGATCGATATTGGGCGTCCGGTAGCCCATGAGACCATCGCTGTAGCAGCTGAGGTTCGTGATCCCGATGTCATCGCCCCAGATGACGAGAATGTTCGGTTTGTCAGCCATCTTTTGCTCCTTTGCGGGTTGGAAGACCGACGCGGCACCGCGCCGGAGGTGTTCAGATCATGATTCCGATGAAAGAGAAGACCCCGATCAGCAGCAGCAGCGCCGCGACGACCATCGTGATGGGTCGAAACGCTCCGTATTCGAACTGGCCACGCTTCAGCCTCTGCAGGATGCGCCAGTGCTGAATGATCGCGGCCGTCAGTCCCAGCACTCCCAGCGCGATGAGCGCACCACCCACGATCCGCGTGGCGCGCAGGGGGTCAAAACGGACGTCAGCTTGCGTGCTCTCCAGGTAGTTGAACAGGCGATCGATGCCGAAGCCGAAGGTGATCAGCGACAGGCTGGTCCGCACCCAGGCCATCAGGGTTCGGTCCGCGGCTTCACGATTGCGCTCGCGCGCGAGTTCGGTGGTCGCAATTCCGCCGGATGAGCCGGCGGCGCCGCCCACATCGCTGATCGAGTCAGTCATGTCCAGGGTCCGTGCTACGACGGGTCAACCATCGAAGCCTACCGAGAATCGGAGCTTGCAGGATCGCTATCATGCCGCTGGCTCGGGGCAGTGTCAATGCCGTTGCGAGCAGTCCCATCGGCTGTGGCCGCACCCGCAGATCAGGCTATCGCGAGACATCGCTGTGAGCCCGATAGCCCCGATAGTGAGGGACGGCCGTTCGTGCTGCACCTCACCGAAACATCAGTAGCAGCGCGTTCGCGATCACAAGGAGCATCGCCGCGGTGTGGTACCACACGTTTCGAGTCAGCGCGGTGGGGATCACGACCAGCAGCATCGCGCCGATCGCCCACGTCTCGTAGCCACCCCACCCCACGACCTGTTTGGCGCCCCACAGTGTGAACGCGAAGAAGACGACCCACAAGAGCCCCACGTAGCGCCAGCGCGCGTCGAAGTACTCATGCAGGAAGTCGCGCGATTCGCGGGGCGCGTCAGGATCGGGGAGAGCCGCCGAGCTGAGCAGGAACAACAAGCTCGAAGTCGTGGAGCCCCGGATGTAGCGGTCCGGACCCAGATCGTCTTCTATGGCGAAGTTGAAGATCCACAGAGCGAGGATCGTCGAGAAGACCGCCATCGCCCACAGCACGGGCATCCAGTGCCAGCGGATGCGCGGACCTGTAAGCAACTTGTGTAGGCTCTCGAGCATGTCGGTGATGCCGAGACCGAGGATGATGGCCAGGAACGTCAGCAGGTATTCGAACGGACTCATGAGCTCACCTCGATGACCTCAAAGGAAGATGACGACGGCGCCGAGGATTCCCCCCAGCAGAACGAGGATGGCCATGACGAGTCCGAGCGGCGTCGGCTCGGCGCGGCCATACCCCTGGGCTCTGATTCTCCTCTCGAAACGGAAGTCCTGGATCACCGCGCCGATCAGTCCCAGAACGGCCAGCGAAATGAACATCACGCCGATGACCTGCAGGCTGTGGTACCGGTCGAGAATGATGCCCTGACTTTCCAGTGCGTCGCCCGCCTTGCCGATCGTGAACCCGAAGCCGATCAACGAAATCGATGTCCGCAGCCACGCGATCAGCGTCCGGTCGGCCGCCCAGAAGGTTCGATCGGCGGCCCAGCGGGTGCGATTGCCGGCCAGGCCAGTGCGTTGCTCGGCGAGGTCCGTCGTCGACTGTGCGCCAGTCGAGTCTGCGCTCATGGCATCCTCCCGTACCAGGAATATTGAAGTCGGTGAAGCTCCGCCCAGCCAGCTCGAGTGGTCAACCGTCGTCTTCGGTCGCTTGCGCCCGAGCAGGCATTCGAACCACGCCCAAGTCGGCCGCCAGGTCGATCAGCAGACGCTCGATCGGTCCCATGGCCGCCCGCTCCGCCAGCACGCGGCGCGCCACGGTCGTCCACCCCGTGTACACGTTGTCCGCCCCGCGACTCAACATCGCCGACATTCGCACGGGGTCGTCAACCACCCACACATGAACATCGCGGCCCCGTCGGTGCGCGGCCCGAATGAATCGCCGCGTCGCCAGTGACGGGGGAACCGCGTAATAGTCCGCCTCCAGACGCAGCGCGTTACCCAGCGTGACCGCCAGAAGAAGCCCCATCTTCCAATCGGGGCGAAGCGCCTTGGCCTCCAGGATTCGGTCGTGCTCGAACGACATCAGCATGACCTGCTCCGCCATGCCGTGCTCCTCGACGATTTGGATGACGCGCTCCGCGAGACCCCTGTCAGGCCCGAAGTACTTGAGCTCGACGTTCACGCCCACACGGTCCCTGGAGGTCTCGAGAATTTCGCCGAAGGTGGGCGGCGGGATCCCACGAAACTCGGGTCCAAACCACGCTCCCACATCCAGCGCGCGGAGCTCGGCGAGCGTGGATTCCTCCACGCGTAGACTGGAGCCCGCCACGCGGTTGAAGTCACGGTCGTGCGCCACGATGACCTGGTCGTCGGCCGTCAGCTGGACGTCGATCTCCACCCAATCGGCGCCCAGCTCGATCGCTCTCTCCACAGCGGCGATCGTGTTCTCGGGAGCCTCGTATTTGGCTCCTCGATGGGCGGTCACGTCTGCGCTTGTATCGATCCGAACCCGATTGACCACGAGCATCGAGAGCGCGATGAAGGCGGCACCTGCCCCCACAGCGAGCGTCCAGCCGAGCCGCTCCCAGACCGGCCTCCAGCGCAGCTCGTGCAGCCTCGGGAATCGGTCGAACGGACCTTCGGCTACCGTCTCCGGCCGCACGGCTTCGTATAGCCGGCCCAGCAGCGCCGCGTAGGTCACCGTGCCAAACACCAGAGTCGCCAGATAGGCGACCAGGGCGATGGACCCGACCACAGCGATCCCGGCTGCGACGATCGCCAGAGGGGCGTCGGGGCGTATGAGCGCGCGGCCGGCGAGACCGAGAATGGCGGCGGCGGCGCCCGACAGTAGGAACCCGGCCGCCAGCCAGCCCGCGTGCCAGGCTGCCAGGCTGAACAAACGGGACCGCATGCGCTGGTCGCTCTCCCGCAGGGCTTCGCGCGGCCGCAGATCTTCGAACAGCAGAATGGGGATTGCGAACGACCAGCGAAGCAGCCGCCGCAGAAGGAAGAATGCTCCTGCGGCCAGAATCGCGCCGATCAGCGTCGCGGCGATCCAGAACTCGGGAGGCCTGACGTTCAGGTAGAAGTAGATGTCGTATCGGGTGAGCAACAGCGCGTAGACCCCACCCGCCAGCGCGAGGAACGGGGCCACGATCAGTACCGCCCGCAGAAGCACCCGCAACGCGAGCCTTGCCAGCGCATTGAAGGACGGAAACGTGAAGCTGATCGCGCCGCGGGGCCAGATCCGTGCTCCCTGTCGGGCGCCCAGGTAGATCGCCAGCAACGCCCCGATCTCGTCGAAGTAGATCGCCAGCGTCAGAGAACCGACGACCAGAAGCGTGAGGGCTCCCACCGGACTCAGAAAGAAGAACAGGATCCCCTGGTCCGTCACGACTCCAGTCGAGCCTCCACTCACGAGAAACCAGCGCAGCAGGACGGCCACGATGGGCGTGATGATCGCGAACGAAATGGCCTTGATGACGAGATCCGTCAGCGCGAGGCGCCACCAGGATTGGGACAGATCTCGAGCGAGTGCGGGAAGGACCGTTCGGGCTTTCCAATCCGGCGAATTGCCCTGCATCATCGCGCGCCTCTAGAGCTTTGATGGGGTCGTCGATGCGGCCTGCCCGGGGCTGACCGCACCGTCACTGGTCAAAGGGGAATACGCGCCTCCAGTCATCCCGCATCGAAATCAGGACCCAGCCGCGTTCCCGGGCCTCACCGAGCGCCTCGTCGAGGCGGCCGATTCGGGAGTCTCGATCGTAGGCCCATTCACGGTCGGCATCATCGTGATGTACCAGCGCCATCAACCTGGGTCCCTCACCGGCGGCGGTGTAACGGAGCATGGCCAGGTCGCCGTCGGAGTTCCCGAAGGCCGCAACGGGCCTTCGGCCGATGAAGCGGTTGATGGCGACCGGCTTCCCTTCCTTGTCGCCCACGAACTCGATTTCGGGACGCTTGACCAGCACCGCCTGACCTTCGCGTAACTCGAAGACTGTGACGCCGCTGCTCCCAATGACCTGATCGGGTGGGATTCCGTAAGCGTCCTCGGCAAAAACACGCATGAAGTCGATGCCACCGGCCGAGACGATGAAGGTCTTGAAGCCGTTCGCTCGCAGGTAATCGAGCAACTCCAGCATCGGCTGGTAAACCAGGTCCGTGAAGGGGCGGTCGAAGCGCGGATGGCGCACCGAAGCGAGCCAATCGGATACGAGCATCGAAAACTCCTCCACCGTCATGCCCGCGTGCGTGGCCGTGACGATGTCCACGACATCGTGAAGCGACATCTGGCCCAGCTGTGCCAGGTCGTTCTCGAGGATCGCGTTGAACGGTGGATCATCGGCCCACTCGGGATGCTCGGATGCCAGGGCCCGCACGCGGTCGAGGGCGAAGAGGAACTGAAAGTACACAGGCTGCTCGGCCCACAGGGTGCCATCGTTGTCGAAGACCGCGACTCGCTCACCCGGTTCCAGGTAGGTCGGAAGGTCGGAGTCGACGACGGATTCGACGAAGCGGACGATCGCGTCCCGGGTAGGCCCTTCATTCCACGAGGGCAGCAGGCTCTCGCGACTCTCCGGTGGGCCACCTCGTGTGAGCGAGGGTCTCATGTTCGCCTCCCCAGCTTGTTGGCTGACCGAAGGCGGCTCCGGAGCCGCGCACGCGCTCAGGCAGGCAATCGCTACGAAGCTCAGGCCGCGTGCGACGGCTCGGCGGGCTGGATAGAGATCGTCTGAGCAGCTAGTCATCCCCCGCTCCTCCATCACCCGACTTCTCGAACGCCTCCACGGCTTCCTGAAGCGACCCGAACCGCCTCGGGATCGGTGTCCCTGCCTGCTCGAACATCGCGGCGATGCGCTTCCAGCTCGCCTCCCACACGGACGCGACCCAGAGCTCGATGCCCTCGGCGGCAAGCTCGTCGCGAGCCGCCAGGAACGCGGTCGTCGCCGTGCTGTCCAGCCCGGAGCTGGCCGATCCGTCGAGCAGGACCACATTCGTATCCGGTCGCTCGAGGGCCAGAGCGCGGAGCTCGTCCGCCAGCCTTCGTGCGTTCAGGAACACGAGTGGTGCGTACTGCCTCCAGATCCGCATGCCCGGGATCTCCTCCGCCTCCTCGCCTTCTCCAAGGTCGACAAAAGCGCCCGCGGGTGTTCGTCCTACCACGGCCGTTGGCGGCCTGTGGATGTGATCGACGAGTGCGACGAGGGAAAGAAGCACGCCGATAATGACACCCGTCATCACGTCGAACAGGAGGACCCCCGCGAAGGCCGAGAGCGCGATCACGAACTCCAGCCGGTGCACGCCCCACAGGCGGCGGAAGTACCCCACGTCGGAGAGCTCTGCCAGCACGAACACGACCAGCGCGGCCAGCATCGCGTCGGCCAGCGAGGCGAAGAGCGGGAGCAGAAAGAGGATGGTGAGAACGCCGAGGGCGCCCGCGAGCAGGTTGCCGATCTGGGTCTTCCCGCCCGCCTCGATCGCGGCCGCTGTCTTCGACAGCGTGCCCGCGACCGGATACCCACCGCCAAATCCGGAAAACAGGTTAGAGGCACCGAGCGCCAGGAGCTCCTGATCGGGATCGATGTGATCGCCACTCTTTGCAGCGGCCCCTTTCGCTGCCGCCATGGTGATCGTGAAACCCATCACCACGATCGAGAGCGCGCCCGGCAGAAGATCGACGATATACCCGAACTCGATCCCGCCGCGGGGTCCCATCCCGGCCAGCCCGCCCTCGGCCAGGCCCATGACCGCCACGCCCTGCTCGTCGAGACCGAGGACCATCACAGCGACCAGCGTTGCCGCGAGCACGATCAGTGCTCCGGGAAGGCGGTGGGCAAAGCGGTGGAGAAGGACCAGCGCCGCGAGGCTGCCGATCCCGACGATCGTCGTCAGCCCGTGCGCGTCGGGCAAACCTTGGATGAACGCGGCGAGCTTGGCGAAGAATCCCTGGGGACTTCCGGCCAGGTGGAACCCGAACATGTCCGGAAGCTCCTTCAGCACGGTCACCCACACCATCCCCTCGATCAGACCTTTGAGCACAGGATCGGGAATGAGATCGGCGATCCACCCCAGGCGAAGCAGGGCAAAGATCACGTAGATCGCACCCACGCTCAGACCCAGCAGCATGACCAGCGTGAGAACGCTCGCCCCGGTCGCCCCAGCCGCCACCGAGGCGACGGTCGCCCCCGCCAGAACCGCCACAGCGGCGTCGGGTCCCACCACCAGCAGGCGCAATCCGCCGAAGAGCGCGTAACCCAGCAGTGCCAGCGGCACCGTGTACAGACCGATGATCGGCTCGACACCGACCATGCTTGCGTAGGCCATCGCCGTGGGGACGATGAGCGCCCACACCGTGGCGCCCGACATGAGGTCGGCGCGGGCCCACGCCTTCCGGTAGCCCTTCAGCAAGCCGGCAATCGCCAGGCGATGCCTCACGGATCAGCTTCCGCCGACCGCTGCCAGTTTCCTCATCCGGAGCGAGTAGGGGATGGCCACGATCGCCCCGACGAACATGAACGTCACCAGGGCAGGCACGATCTGTTGATGCGCGTCACCCAGGGCGGCGATGAATAGCGCGAGCCCGATGTTCCTCGCGACGCTGGCGACCGCGAGGCCCGATCGCTCGCCGGGGCTCGGCCCACCCAACAGGTGGCCGATCAAGATCGCCATGATTGCCAGGATCAGGCAGGCCGCGATGCCGCCCCCGCCCACGAGCGACAGGACCATCCGGATTCCGGGAACGAGCGCGATGAGTACGAGCAGGAGAAACATGACGTCGGCGAGTTTCGTCAGCGGCTTCGTCGCGACGCTGACGGCCTGGGGAAGGAAGCGGCCGGCCAGCAGAGCGAGGACCACCGGGAGCAGCTGAACCTTGGCGATCTGTCCGGCCACCTCGACGGCTGAGACGCCCTCGGTCGCCAGCTCGAACAGGCTGTAGAACACCGCCAGGGTGAGCGGGGTCACGATCACCGCCAGTACGGCGAGGCTCAGCTGGAGGCTGGCGACGTACCGCGTGCTCGCCGCCGCCATCTGCGACCGTTTGTACGTCATGGGGGCACCCGCCGCCGCCGCCAGGATCGCGAGACCTGTCGCGACCGGAACCGCGAGATCGAAGGCCCACAGAATCACGATCACGACCGCGGGCACCAACACGATCGCGGCCAGCAGGGATCGGATCAGTTGCCCGGGGTCACGCCACAGTGAGGTGAGATCGTCCCACGACTGGTTGAGCCCGATCGCGAACATGTTCAGAAAGATCGTGGCCTGGACAAAAAGCAGCAGCAGCGGTCGCTCCATGGGAATCTCCCGGGTCTTCCGTCTTCGCTTCGACCTTAGGGTTGGCAGAATCTGGTGCTTCAGGCGCGATTCGTCGATAGCGGGCGAGCGCAGACAACTCGTGCACGCGCTTGCTTCCCACAATCGGAGCCTCTAGCTCTATTGCGATCGACCAGGCCACCAGTGACTCTCGGAGAGCCCTATGGCTGAATATGCGGAATACGCTTCCTTTGCCTTCCAGGTGGGCGCCTTGCTGGTGCTGATCGTCGGTACCTTGATCGCCGTGCTGCGGTTTGTGCGGGAGCGTCGCTCGGTGGCCAAACCCTACCTGCTGTTTCGGGAGGGCTTCTTGGCTTCGCTCCTTCTCGGCCTCGACCTGCTGATCGCGGCCGACATCATCGACACCGTGATCGCCGAGAGAACCCTCGAGTCCATGAGTCTTCTTGGATTCCTGGTGGTGATCCGAACCTTCCTCAGCTTCTCGCTGGAGGTGGAGTTGACGGGCCGCCTGCCGTGGAAGGGTGGAGAGAAGGGCACGGCGTAGGCGTGAACCGCGCTCCGCGTACCACTGACCAATAGAGGAGTAGTCGAGATGTCCAAGCACCCGAATGTATTGTTCTACTTCGTGGACAACCTTGGCTTTGGCGAGCTCGGCTGCTACGGAGGCGGTGTGCTGCGAGGTGCCGATACGGCGCGAATCGATGCGTTCGCGGAAGAGGGTCAGCTGTTGCTCAACTTCGCGCCCGAGGCCCAGTGCACACCTTCACGCTCTGCCCTGATGACGGGGCGTTACTCCATCCGCTCCGGGACGCACTCGGTGTCGTTTGGCGCCCACGTCGGCCTCGTGGCCTGGGAGCGGACGATCGCCGACGTCCTCTCCGAAGAGGGCTACGCCTGCGCTATCTACGGCAAATGGCACATCGGCAACGACAGGGGTCAGTGGCCGACCGACAAGGGCTTCGACGAATGGTACGGTCCGCCCGAGACGTACGACGAGGCGTTGTGGGAGAGGGACCCGTGGTACGACCCGGAGCGCGATGGGGTGTCGTATCTGCTCGAGAGCGTGAAGGGGCAGGACGATCCGACTGAGGTCAAGCAGCTGACCTTCGACACCAAGCGCAACTGCGCGCGCGAGTACATGGACCGCGCCAAGAGCTTCATGGCCGGCGCAGTGGCCGATGGCCAGCCATTCTTCGTTCATTTCAACCACCCGCTGATGCACCTGCCCGACGTGGCGGGTGACGAGTATCGCGGGACCAGTGGTAACGGAGACTGGGCCGACTGCCTGCTCGAGCTCGACGGACACTTCGGCGAGTTACTCGACCATCTCGACGCTCTCGGGATCGCCGAGAACACGATTGTCGTTTTCCTGGGAGACAACGGCCCGGAGGAGCAGGTGCTGCACCGCGGCACGGGTGGTTATTGGGAGGGCTCCTACTTCACGGGTATGGAGGCCAGTCTTCGCACCCCGTGCATCTTCCGGTACCCGGGTTGTGTTCCGGCCGGCAGGTCGAGCAACGAGATTGTCCACATCACCGACCTGTTCCCGACGATCCTCGGCTGGGCCGGCTGCGAGGTGCCCGACGATCGCGTCATCGACGGCGTCGACCTGCGGCCCTTCCTTGAGGGCGAGACGGAGGACTCAGGGCGTGAGGGATTCCTCTTCTGGAACGGGCCGAAGCTCTACGGAGTCAAGTGGCGCAACTTCAAGATGGCCATGGTTGACCAGAAGTACTTCTGGGACCCGGCCTTGGACATCGCTGTGCCCAGAATCATCAACCTGTTGACCGACCCCAAGGAGCGTGAACCGGTCAACCACCAGCACCTGCACACGTGGACGATGCGCCACTTCGCGAGGCTCATCAACGAGTTCGAGGCGAGCGTCAAGAAGGAACCGCTGATCCCCCTCGGAGCCCCCATCGATCACGTTCCGGGAGGCGGCGGCTGACCCGTAGCAGCCGCGGCGTAGGGGGGTGAACCGCGCTCCTGCCGCCCGGCGGCATCGGAGCGATCAGCCCTCGGACTCGCGACGCGCCTCCACGATGTACAGGCCGACCAGCCGGGCGATCACGATGGCCATGTAGAGCGTCCCCAGGACGGCTTCCACGATCGTCAGGGATCGAGCCAGTACGGTCGTCGGCGCGATTTCGCCGGACCCCAGCGTGGTGAGCGTGATGAAGCTGAAGTAGAGCAAGTTCACGTGGTACAACGCGCTGTCAGCGATGGCGGAACCGTTCGCCGAGAACGAGGCCGGCTCGATCCACGTGACCGCTGTGTAGATCTTCCAGAACAGAATTCCGAACAGCATGTATACGCACGCCGCCCCGGCGAGCGTGTCGAGGGTCACCCGGCGGCTTCGGAAGACCGCAAGGCCGACCACCCACGTCGCATATCCGTAGAAGAGGAAGGGAAAAACGAGGCTCATCCATCGAAGGATGGGCGCATCGTTAGCCTGCAGAACTACGTTGGCCACCGCGGACGGAAAGAAAAGCACGAGAGCCACCCGCATGTGCCGGGGGCTGTCGCTTACGGAGTAGATCGCGGCGAGCGGGAGGGCGAAGCCGGCGATCAAGCTCAGCAGGTGCCCGCCCCGAAGATGCTGGAGAGCGGGCCCGAGGATGATCAGACCGAGAATCGCCACGAGCAGGATCGAGAAGCGGTTCTCGGGGATCCAGCTCCGTCCATCGCTCACTCGAGTCACCTCACCTGTCGCGCCGCGCGGCGCCCGGCGTCAGAAAAAGTAGCGAAGGCTGATGCGCAACTGCATGGAATTGATGTCGTCGCTACCCTCGCGGACGTTCAGGCGCTGATAGGTGCCTTCCAGTCCGACGGCGAAGTCATCCCGGCCCGTGTACCAGAGTCCTCCACCCCATGTGATGGTCTCCTCGGCGATATCGCTTCCACCTTCCGCGAAGTTCGTGAACCGGACGGTTGTCTGTATCCCGAGTGGCACGGAGGTGCCGGCGCCGACATCGAAGCCGATCTTTCCTCCGAGCGTCACGAGCCCCTGGGAGCCGTCACGCTCTTCGAAGGGGTCCGCCCAGCCCAACTCTCCGACCCCAACCAGTCCCCACCACGGATTCGGGCTGTAGGCGACACGGCCACCTACCGAGAAGGTCGAGGTCGAACCATCTCTCACCAGGTTGTCCTCCCTGCCGTCCAGCCCGTTGTCGATCACGTCACGCACGAAGTCCAGTGGAGAGATGAAGTATCCCTGGCGTGAGTTCAGATCCGCGGTTGCAGAGACGAATACTTTCTCGCTCTCCAGCACTCGTACCGTCGCACCGAGACCCAGTCCGTAAAGACCCGTGACCCCCTGAGCGAGAATCGCCGCCTCGTTGGTCCCCAATCGTGCGGCCCCGACAAACCCGATTCGCAAGGCAACGATGCGGCCGAACGCCTGCTGGAATTCGTATCCGAGGGACAGGAACGCGATGTCCGAATCGAACGTCCCCAGCACCTCGCCATCGAGACCCCGGATCTCCTGCTCGAGACCGATCGTCCAGCCCGCGCCCACGCCGGTGCGCATGTACGTGTTCACGAAGGCGTCGGGGACAGAGTTCGATGGAAGGAAGCGGTGGCCGTTCAACATTCGACGAGCCCAACCGCTGTTGGACGGCGCTTCCTGCGCGTGAAGCGGAAAGGAGCCAACGATCAGGCCGAGAAGGACAAGAAACGCATCGACTCGAACGAGGCCCGTGTGTCGGCCAACTCTCATCTGCGTGCTCATTTTACCGCTCTCTTCCTATCTCCCAAGAGGCTGTCTCTCTACTCCAACACGAAGGTGAAGCCCAGGATGGCCGTCAGTCGTCGATAATCGATCGTCGCGTCGTCGGGCAGTCTGACACGATCTCTCAGAGACGTGAGCGGATCCAGCCCCTCTCCAAAGGAGCGGCCCCACGAGTACACAACCCCGAGCGTGAAGTGGGACAGATCGACGGGGAAGTCCAACCCGCCGGCGACGTGGTAGATGTTGAACCGGGTAAAGCCGATATTCTCGGGTGAACCCTGCTCGGTGCTGCTGAAGTCGGTCCGAAAGCTGCCGAAGGCCGCCACTCGATCGCTGAACCCGTACTCGGCTCCGACACCGAAGTTGAGCACGTCATCCGCTTGCTGGATCAGGTCCGTGCTCAACGTATCGGGGAACGCCGGTGTGGAGACCTCCGCTCCGTCGAACACTACGCGCTCCGAGATACGCGTAAAGTACTCCGCGGATGTGTGAAGCGTGAATCGACCCATCGTGTATCCGAAACCGGCGCCGATCGCGAACGGGGAGTGATGGTCTACTGCGATACCGTCGTCAAAGCCGGTCAGGATGCGGCTCGGACCATCGCTCGTAACGAGAGATCTGTCCACGCGTGAGGAGCCATCGCCCCACAGGTGCACGCTGGGGGTCGTGAGCGTCACCCCCGCCGACCAGGGATCCATGACGACCGCGAGCCCGATCTTTGCCAGCAGCCGCCAGTCCTCGAAGCTGAAGTCGTCTCCGAACACCAGGATCCCGTCACCGAACGAGCCGCTCCCCTGTGCCGTGAGTTGCGTTCGACCCTTCTGATTCCGGATCGTCACGAACGGACTGATTCCGAGGCCGATGTGGGGGCTGAGCGGGATCGACCACGTCAGACCGGCCCAGTACTCGCTCATCCCCTGATCCAGCTCCAGGTCCGCGGTTAAGCCTGCAAACTCCGGAAACGCCGGCAGATCGTCGGCTGCAAGAGTGAACCGTTCCTTGATTCGAGGCTGAGAGCTGAATCGCGTAAGAAACGAGTAGGCCAGACGAGAGTCCTTGAGGAACTTCAGTCGCAGCTCCCCGGCGAACAGCGCGGGTGTGCCCGCCAGACTGGTCGATCCGATGCTCTGCACTTCCTCCGCGGGCTGGGTGAGGCTGAACCGCGTGTACTCGACCACGTTGCCTGTCAGCACGAACTGCGGGTCTTCGACGAGGGCCAGGGCGCCGGGATTGTAGAAGACCGAGGCCAGATCATCGGAGCTCCCGATCACGGTCCCGCCCAGCAACCTGGCGCGGTTTCCGTACTGTCGATTCCAGTAGTGGGAATCCTGCGCGACGCCTGCCGACGGCATCAATGCGAGGCCGATGAGCCCGGCCAGCGCCCAGCGCTGCACCGCGTAGAGCACTCTCCGTGGAGGCGAACCGGAGGTCGAGGCGCGCATCTCAGAAGTCCCAACCCAGAGCAATGTCGAAACTGAAGTCGGACTTGTTCGGATCCTCGCCTTCAATCGCCGCCGGACGAGTGTCCAGCTGGTAACGGCCGTTCAGGCTCAGGTAGAAGTCCAGAAACAGATCTCGCTCGAACCGCGTGTCGAAGTTCAGACGCACTCTCCCCCAATCCGTGAGGTTGGGCAAGATCGTCAGATTGGAGCTGAGGTCGGTTTCGTTGCCGGTGAACGTGAACCACTCGAACCGCATGACAGCCAGGAACTCGAGGTTGGTAGTCGCATCCGCTTCCGAGAAGCGCTCACGGTTCGCGAGCAGCCCGGCCCACGTGCCTAGATTCAAGGTGTTCGTTTGCAGCCACATACGTCCGCCACCGGCGCCCAGGGAACCACGGATCTCGAGATCGAGCTGTTCGTTCTGCTCGACCTGCGTATACCCGATCAGCGACCAACGCTTCGGCAGCAGCCGCTCGTGCTCGAGCGCGATGTTGTTGCGCGTCGTCGCGTCCGCGCTCTCCTGGCTCTGCAGGTACGATTCGAAGGAGAGCCCGGTGATCCCGTTTTGCGCCCGATAATCAGTGTCCCCTCTGAACGTATAGGTCGTGGCCTTGTTTGCCTTGGCGAAGGTGAAGGCGAGCTCGATGAAACCATCCAGGCGTGACCAGAAGGACCCTCCGATCGGATTGATGCCCACCACCCGCATCATTTCCACGGTGCGACTTGCCGCATCTTGGGTCACTTGCAGCTCGCCCTCCTCCGTGCCCGGGGCGAGCGATCCGAACAGTCGTTCACCGTCCTCCAGCTCCACCTCGAAAAACCGGTCGCTGGTGACCGATCCCGCCTGTTCCCACTCCACGAAGATCCGCCCCACGTCGTCCGTGTTGAAGCGGAGCCGGCCACGTGCGAGCTCTTCGACCTCACCCGTGATGTGGTCGCCGTTACGCAGAATGACGACGTCGGTCCGCTGCGCGGCGAGTGGAGCGGGCAGGGAGACGAAGCCGAGCGCCGTGAGCGCGAAGGCAATCGCGCCTAACAGGCTCGCCCGCGACGACCCTCGCTGAAATCCGAGCCCGCACGAACGTCTCATGCAACTCGCCTCGTTTCCTGCCTGGCTTCCGGCCACAGCTTGACACCGTCCAACGATCTGTGGAGTTCGACGCCTGAGAGCTTCACGCCGGGCGTCGCGTTTCGCAAGCGAGGGCACTGCCCTTTGCGAACGCTGCCGCCAAACCGACCAGCGGCAGAGAGGCTTCCCTCCGGACGCTGGCTCTCGCAGGCGAAAAAGGCGTCCTGCGCGAAGCGAGTCTCGAGGCGCCGCGGAGGAGACCCCGCAGCAACCTACTCGTCGAGGCTACCCTGATCGCGTAGCGCGAGGAGGCTCCGTAGCATCAGGCGCCGGCAGCAAGCGCTAGGGGAAGCCCCGCACGGCGTACGCCAGGCGCCGATGCGATCGCCCTTCCGAAATCGAACCCGAGACGAGACCTTGGGACGATGCATTTGACGCTCAGAGTGGAGCTTCCCTGTTGATCCCCGTGAACTAGACGTTATCCGCATGATTCGCTTCCGAAGGCTCATCGTCGGCCTGCCTGATGCTCGCTTGGTGCGCCTGCCCGGGTGCTTCGACAGGCGTTTCCCAAGAAACCGCTCGAGACCAGCCAGCGATCACGATCGGCATGGTGCTCGACGGTCCCTGGGAACAAAACGAGGCGCTGCTTCCCGTGTTTCGCGGGGAGATCGAGGATCTCGTAGGCGAGGAGTTCGGTGCCAGGATCCCCGACGATCGTGTCCTGATGGGCGACTGGACGCTGGCCAGCGTGAGAGCCGCCATCGATCGCCTGCTCGCCGACCCCGCAGTGGACATCGTCGTTGGGCTCGGGGTGCTGTCGTCCCACGAGCTGACCCAGCGGGAGAGCCTGCCTAAGCCGGCCTTCGCACCCGTCGTCATCGACCCGGATGCGCAGGGGCTGCCGGATGCGGGGAGGAAGAGCGGCATTCCGAACCTCAACTATCTTGCCATCCCGCTCACCCTCGAAACGGACATTGGCTCGTTCCTGGACATCGTGCCGTTCCGACGGATGGCCGTGCTGATGAGCGCCCGGGTGATGAACGCGATTCCCGCACTCGCCGCCGGAGTGCCGGAGGCGGCCGGTCGGCCCGACATCCAACTCGACGTGATCTCCGTGACATCAGCGCAGGCCGCCCTGGACGCGATTCCCGAGGGTGTGGAGGCCGTGTATATCGCGCCGCTGCACTCGTGGGCAGCGGGCGAGCTGGACGAGCTGGTGCGCGGTTTGACCGAACGGCGTCTTCCGAGCTTCGCACGACTGGATCAACGCGAGGTCGAGCGGGGCTTCCTGGCCACCAGTACGCCTGCCGCGTTCTTCGATCGCTTGGCCCGCCGACTGGCGCTGAACATTCAGAGCGTGCTGTTGGGACAGGACCCGGGCGAGCTGCGGACGGACTTCTCGGTCCCGGCGGAGCTGTTCATCAACATGGAGACGGCGCGGTCGATTGGCGTCTATCCGCCGTGGGACGTGGTCACCGAGGCCGTGCTGTTGAACGAGCGGGCGCAGGAGTTCGCCCGGACCTGGAACCTGGGCGCCGCCATACGAGAGGCCGTCCAGGTGAACCTCGACCTGGCAGCACGAAACGAGTTCGTTGCCGGCGGGGAGTCGGAAGTGACCCGCGCGCGGGCTCGCCTCCTGCCGCAGCTGGAGGTGTCTGAGTTTCGGGCAGCAGTCCCAACGCTCCCTGTCGGGCTCGGCGACGTTCAGTCAGCTCCTCTTCTCGGAGTCGGCGTGGGCGGATTTCTCCGCGCAGCGCTCGCTTCAGGGATCCCGCGAGTCTGAGCGCGACGCTCTCGCACTGGACATCTCGCTCGAGGCGGCCACCGCCTACCTGAACGTACTGCGTGCCAAGACCTTCGAGCGTATTCAGCAGGAGAACCTCCGGCTCACACGAACCAACCTCGAGGATGCCCGCTTGCGGGAGCGAATTGGTGCAGGTCGACCGGCAGAGGTCCTGCGATGGGAAAGCCAGATCGCTATCGATCGCCAGGCGGTGATCGATGCCTCGGCAGAGCGCAACGTGGCAGAGATGGAGTTCAACCGGCTCCTCAACCGCCCGCTGGAGGAGCGTTTCGCAACCGAAGAGACAGACCTGACGGACCCGGAGATCGCTTTCGTGGCGCAGCTGTACCCGTACGCAAACAATCAGTGGGCCTTCAAGGTCTTCCGCAGCTTCATGTCGGCCGAGGCGCTTGCCAACGCCCCCGAGCTGCGTGCCTTCAACGAGGCGATCGACGCGCAGAACCGCTTCCTCAGTTCAACGCGGCGCGCGTTCTGGCTACCGACGTTCGCGTTTCAGGCGGACGTCACGAGCGTGCTGAGCCGTGGCGGAGCTGGAAGCGCTGATTTCGAAGGCAACCCGGCGCTGGACAGTCTGGGGTTCGCATTCTCCGACGTCGACGACCTGAGCTGGAGCCTGGGCCTCGTCGGCTCTCTGCCAGTGTTCGAGGGCGGCAAGCGCATCGCGGACACGAACCAGGCATCGCGTGAGCTCGAGCGATTGCAGTTCGAACGCGGGGCTGTCGCTGAGAGGGTCGAGCAAAGGGTACGGACAGCCCTTCACCGGGCCGGGGCCTCGTACGTAAATATCGATCTCTCCCGGGCGGCCGCCGATGCCGCACGCAGGAACTTCGAGCTGGTGCGGGACGCCTATGCCGAGGGTGCGGCCACGATTCTCGACGTCCTGGACGCGCAGAACGCTTTCCTCGTCGCTGAGCTCGCAGCGGCGAACGCCGTATACGATTTCATCATCGACTTCATGAATGTGCAGCGGGGCACAGGCGTGTTCTTATCCACGATGACGCCCGAGGATCGCGAGGACCTTTTCAGACGATTGGATCGATTCATGTCGGAGAATCAGCTATGAGCAGCGTCGGCAGGAGGTTTGAAAGGGGACCTGCGAGGACCTCCAGGCGCGTCTCGCTGGCGGCAGCGGCGGGAACAGTCGGCCTCGCCGTTCTGCCCATCGCGGGATGCGGCGACGGAGAAGCGGCGCCGGACGTCCTGCGTCCGGTCCGAACCCAACAGGTGTTCTCCACGGGAGGTGTCCGGGTTCGCTCGTTCTCGGGCAGTGCCCGATCGGGCACCGAGTCGCGGCTCAGCTTCCGGGTCGCCGGCGCGATCGTCGAATTGCCGGTTCGCGTCGGCGACAGCGTCGGGGCGGGACAGCTCATCGCGCGTCTCGACGCCGAGGACTACCGGCTGGCGATGCGGGAGGCGGAAGCTGGCCTGGCGCAAGCTCGCGCACAGGCCCAAAACGCCGAGAGCAACTACGAGCGGGTGCGCGATCTGTACGAGGCCGACAACGCGTCGCGTGCCGATCTCGATGCCGCTCTCGCTTCGTTCCAGTCAACGGAGGCCAGCGTGCGGGCGTCGGAGCAGCGTCTGGAGCTGGCCCGGCAGCAACTGTCGTACACACGCCTTACCGCACCTATGGCCGGTGCGGTGGCGGCCGTCCCTGTCGAGGTGAACGAGAACGTCCGAGCCGGTCAGATCGTCATCTACCTCAACTCGGGTACCGACCTGGAGGTGGAGGTCGGCGTCCCAGAAGTCCTGATCTCGCAGGTCGCGGAGGGAGACCTGACCGAGGTCACCTTCGATGCCCTCCCCGACCGTGCCTTCCAGGCGAGGGTGGCAGAGGTCGGTGTGGCCGCGACGGGAACGGCCACCACGTATCCCGTGACCGTCGTCCTGTCGGATCGCGACCCCGATCTACGATCGGGCATGGCGGCCGAGGTGGCCTTCCGCTTCGAGTCCGGGCAGGGCGTCGAGCTCTTCATCGTGCCCTCGGTCGCTGTGGGTGAGGACCGCGAGGGCCGGTTCGTGTACGTGGTGGAGCACGACGAGGACCGCGAGACTGAGCCGGAGGCCGAGACGGAGGGCGAGCAGGATGCTGAGCCGGGTGTCGGCGTGATCCGCCGGCGGGCGGTCAGAGTCGGGGAAATGACCACCGAGGGCATCGAGATCCTCGAGGGACTGTCCGACGGCGAGCACGTGGTCGTTGCGGGCGTCAGCCGAATCGAGGACGGACTTCGGGTGAGATTTCAGCTGCCCGGATAGAGAGACAATTCCATGGACATCACCCGCTTCGCCATCGAGAAGAAGCGCATCACGGGCACCGTTCTCGTGGTGATCTTCCTATCCGGCCTCGGGGCATATCGATCCATGTCCCGTGCGGAAGATCCGGGATTCATCATCCGGACGGCCCTCGTGCAGACGTTCTTCCCCGGGGCGAGCCCGGAGCGTGTGGAGCTCCTGGTCACCGACAAGCTGGAGAAGGAGATCCAGCAGATGCCGGAGATCGACTTCATCAACAGCGAGTCGAAGAGCGGCGTCTCGGTCATCTACGTGAACATCCAGGAGAGCCACCGGAGGATGCGTCCGATCTGGGATGACCTCCGCCGCAAGGTGCAGGATGCCCGCTCGGAGCTGCCCGAGGACGTGATCGGACCCTTCGTCAACGACGAATTCGGGGACGTCTTCGGTATCGTCGTCACCCTCACGGGCGAGGGATACACGTACGCCGAGCTCAAGGAGATCGCCGACGACGTGCGGGACGAGTTCCTGCTGATCGACGAAGTGGCGAAGGTCGAGCTGTTCGGGACCCAGGAAGAGCGAATCTTCGTCGAATACAACAACGCCCGCCTCGCCGAGGTCGGGCTCTCGCCGTTCCAGCTCATCCGGCTTATGGAGAGTCGAAACATCATCATATCGGGCGGTGAGCTCAGAACCGACGACGAGAAGATCGCGCTCGAGCCTTCGGGCAATTTCGAGACCGTCGACGACCTGCGCCGCAGCGTGATCACCGTCCCGGGCAGCCCGGATGTCCTCTACCTGGAGGACATCGCGACCATCACCCGCGGCTATATCGATCCTCCGGACAGCAAGGTCACCGCCACCGGCCAGCCGGCGATCGCGCTGGCGATCTCGATGCGAGAGGGAGGGAACATCCTGACGCTTGGCGAGCGAGTCCGGCCGACGGTGGAGCGGCTGCAGTCGCTTTATCCCTACGGGGTCGAGTTCGATCTGGCGGCGTTTCAGCCGGACGAGGTCGACAGGAAGATTCAGGACTTTCAGGGGAACCTGATCCAGGCGGTCGTCGTCGTCACGATCGTGATGCTGATCTTCCTGGGCCTCCGGACCGGCCTGGTCGTCGCCACGCTAGTTCCAGGGGCGATCGTCGCCGCCTTCTTCGTGATGGGCATCTTCAACATCGGGCTGGACCAGGTGTCGCTGGCTTCCCTGATCATCGCCCTCGGCATGCTGGTCGACAACGCGATCGTCATGTCGGAGTCGATCATGGTCCAGATGGGCGAGGGAAAGTCGCCGGTGGAGGCCGCCGTCGACTCCTCGAAGGAGCTGCGAGGCCCGCTTCTCATCTCCTCGCTCACGACGGCGGCGGCGTTTCTTCCGATCTTCCTGGCCGAGTCCTCCACCGGCGAGTACACGGCGCCGTTGTTCAAGGTGGTGACCATCACGCTGCTGTGTTCGTGGGTCCTCGCGATCACCATGATCCCGCTCCTGTGTGTGCGCTTCCTTCGCGTGAAGCCGTCCCCAGGTCATGGAGAACGGGCGTACGACTCGAGCTTCTATCGCTCGTACCGTGGTCTTCTCACTTGGATGCTGAAGAACCGGGCTGCCACGGTGGGAGTGATCCTGGGCGTTTTCATCGTTTCAATGATGGGGTTTCGCTTCGTGCCAGCAATCTTCTTCCCACCCACCGACAAGGCCTTCATCAAGGCCGAGCTGGAGCTCCCGATCGGGACGCCGATCGAACGCACGGAGCGCGTGGTGCGCGACTTGGAGCAATTCATGCTGGACTCGCTCCCCGCTTCGGAAGACATACCCGGCGTCGTGAGCTGGGCCGGCTTCATGGGAAACGGGGGACCGCGTTTCCTGTTGGCGCACACCCCGGAGCCTCCGAGCCCGAATTACACGTTCATGATCGTCAACGTCAGCGACCAGGCGGCGATCGAGTCGCTCATCGCGCGGCTCGAGCGTTTCGCGTTCGAGCGCTTTCCGGACCTCGAAATGACGCTGCGACGGCCCGAGAACGGTCCCCCGATCAACACGCCTGTCGAGGTGCGTATCCTCGGCCGCGAGACCGATGAGATCTTCGCGATCGTGGATCGGGTGAAGGCCCGCCTGGACGCGATCGATGGCACCAAGAACGTGGGCGATGACTGGGGGCGTCGCACGAAGAAGCTGTTCGTGGATGTGAGCCAGCCGCGGGCGCGTCGCGCCGGGGTCACGAGCCAGGATGTAGCGGTATCGCTCCAGACCGGCCTCAGCGGAATCGAGCTCACGGAATACCGCGAGGCCGACAAACTGATCCCGATCACCCTCCGTTCTCAGGGTGCCGACCGACGGGACGTCGACAAGCTCGAGAGTTTCGCGGTTTTCGCGCAGGCCACGGGGCGTTCCGTCCCGCTCAAGCAGGTGGCCGACGTGCGCGTCCAGTGGGAGCCGGCGAAGATTCTCCGCCGTGATCGGCTGCAGACCGTGACGGTGGGCTCGCAGCTGGAGCCCGGCTACACGGCGACGCAGATCAACAACGAGATCCGGCCGTGGCTCGTGGAGGAAAGCCAGTCGTGGCCCCTCGGCTACCGATGGGAGTTCGGGGGCGAGGCGGAGACATCGGGCGAAGCGAACCAGTCGATCGCCGAGAAGCTCCCGATCGCGGCCATGATCATCGTGCTCCTGCTCGTGGCGCAGTTCGACTCGATTCGACGACCGCTGATCATTCTGCTGACGATCCCGCTCGGTCTGATCGGCGTGATTATCGGACTGCTCGTCGCGCGCTCCTACTTCGGATTCATGACGCTGCTCGGGATCATCTCGCTGGCCGGGATCGTGATCAACAACGCGATCGTGTTGATCGACCGGATCCGCATCGAGATCGAGGAGAACGGCCTGTCGCCCCAGAACGCCATTCTGGAGGCGGGGCAGCGCCGGCTGCGACCGATCCTGCTCACGACCGCGACGACGGTTGGCGGCCTGGTGCCCTTGTGGCTCGGCGGTGGCGCCATGTGGGAGCCCATGGCGATCGCGATCATCTTCGGACTGATCTTCGCCACGACGCTAACGCTCGGCTTCGTGCCGGTGCTGTACTCGTTGTTCTTCGGAGTGAGCTTCAAGGGCTGGACGGCAGCGGCACACGCAACGTAGGCCTCCCCACACCCTATTGCCGACCAGCGGCATAGGGGCTTCCCTCCGGGCGTTGGCTTTCGCAAGCGAAAGAGGCGCCCTCCGCGAAGCCCCTGCCTGCTGCTCGGAAGTGAAGGCACCTCGAAGGGTCGAGCCAGCGATGTGACGGCTTGCCCAGCCGTGACCAAGCAGTCCCCGCGACTCGAGCCAGCCAGGACGCCGGGCGGGTCCTTCGCGTAGCGAGCCTCAAGGCGCCGCGGAGGAGACCCCGCAGCGCTCCGACCTGTTGAGGCTATCCTGATCACGGAGCGCGAGGAGGCTCCGGAGCGTCAGGCGCTGGCAGCGAGCGCCAGGGAAGGATCCGCCAGCGTCCCGTTGCCTTCAACCGCCGGAGCGCTTCACCGTCCAGCCGCGCTTCGTAAGCTCCTCGACCAGGCGGTCGCGATGATCGCCCTGGATCTCGATCACCCCGTCCTTCACGGTGCCGCCCGAGCCGCAGAGTCTCTTGAGCTGTTTGGCGAGGTCCTTGAGGTCGGATTCGCCCAGGGGGACGCCGGTGATCACCGAGACGCCCTTCCCTCTGCGTCCCTTCGTCTCGCGCCCCACGCGCACGATTCCGTCGGCGGGCGTCGAGCTTCTTCGCGCGGCATCACGTCGCTTCATCACTGTCGCTATCCGTCAAGAGCCTGAGTCGTGCGAACGTCTGCGGGTGATCGAGGCCTTCGCGGAGCGAGCCTCGGACCCTGTCCGCCAGCTCGCGGAGTGAAGGTCGCGGCGGCCGCTGCTAGAGCCGTACGAGGTACGTAAGCTTCGCGACCAAACCGCGACTGCGGAAGTCCCAGGCGGAGTCGTCCGAGCCACGCTCTTCGTCCAGCACGATGAACAGATCGCTGCCCGGACGGTGGATCAGGTTCAGCCGCACGTTGGCCGAGATGCGCTTGTCGAGACTGTTGTACTGCACGAGCGCGTTGACCGTGAGCGTGGTCGTGAAAGCGTATCGAAGCCCCAGCGAGGCAATGTTGGACGCAAAACCGCCGCCTGGCAGCTCCACGTCGTTGTGCCGGAACCCGATCTCGGCGCTCAGGTGCGAGCCCGGTGCCAACGAAAGAGAGCCACCTGCGGAAACCAGCGTGCCATCGAAGAAGCGCTGGTACGAGGTGCTCCCGCTTACAGCGACGACTCGGTTTCCACTCGTCGAGGCCGAGAGGCCGATTCGCCACGTATCGTAGTCGCCGGCTGGCACGGTTACGCGGTCCGCCAGCTCGAACGATTCGTCCAGGTGCGTAAAACCGCGTTCGTACGACAGCCTGAGCGATTCTCCGCTGTCCCATTGGGGGCCTACGGAAGGTCCGATCGTCCAGTCCTGGAGACGCCCCTCCGTGTTCAGTATGTGCTCGCCCTGGAGATTGAAGTCGATCTTTCGCAGACCCGGGATCGGCGGCCGGGGCGTGAAGCGGAGGAAGAGATCGGACTTGCGAATGTCGGGCCGGGTGATGAAACCCAGCTCGGCGTTGGACTCCGGACCGACGTACAGGTGCTGGACGAGAAAGCCGAGCCAATCCCCCGTGTAGTCGGCCGCCACACGATACGCCTGATCGTCGCCCCCCTCACCGGAGGTCGCGGTCGTCGCGAAGAACCCCAGGAGGTTGAGGGTCGAACTCGGCCAGTACGAAGCGTCGACACCGGCTGTGGTGTTCCAGGCGCCCTCGCGTCTGAGGTCGGTCAGAATCCCGCCTATGTAGCCGCTCGTACCCCAGTCACGCTTGTAGCGCACGATGGCGTGGTTGACGGCTGACCCATTCGTGGCGTCGTCCGTCACGACGTTCAGCAGGCCGAGCGTCTGCGCCCCTGCTCGGCCAGTGAGCCGCACACCCCCGTACACCGGCACTTCATCGCCCTCGTCGATCCCGATCCGTCGCGAGAAGAACAGCTGGTAGGGCGGCGCCCCCCCGAAGCCCTGCACGCCGAAGTCGAAGATGCCGGCGTTCTCGAGGAAGAAGTCCCGCTTCTCGGGAAAGAACAGGTCGAAGCGGGTCAGATTCACCTGCTCATCGTCCACTTCCACCTGGGCGAAATCCGGGTTGACGGTGAGGTCCAGGACGAGCCCGGGCAGGACCTGATACTTGGCGTCAACGCCGAGGTCGAAGCGGCCGTCCGTTTCTCTCTCGTCCCCGGTCCCCGGTGCCTCTCCTCCCTCCCCTTCACCGCCGTCGGCCGACTCGACCAGCTCTCGAGTGACGCCGGACAGGAGGTACGGCTTCACCTCCAGATTGAGACCGGGACGGGGGAGATCGGCCAGTCCTTCCAGGTTGCCGGCGCGGCTCACACGCAGGAATCCCTCGTTGTCCCGCGACCAGGCGCTCCACAGGGTCTCCTCGTTCCTGCGTCGGATGACGCGGAAGACGTTGAACCCCCAGGCGGCGGCTTGCGCGGAGGAGGGATAGCGCAGCGTGCGGAAGGGGATCTCGAACTCGGCGTTCCAGCCCTCTTCGGTACGCTTGGCAGCGACGTGCCACACGCCCCGCCAGTCGCTGTTCACCTCGCGACCTTCATCGGTGATCAGTGCGTCGTACTTGGCTCCGTTCGGATTCGTCGCGAAGACGACCCCGTTGCGATGGTCGTGAAACGGGTCGAAGAGGAGAGCCACCCCGTCGTCGCCCGCGAACTGGAGGCGCCCGAAATCCTCCCTCATGAGTCGATTGCGCTGGAGGATGCGGGCGATCACCCGCTCCGGTTCGCTGTCCAGCGCACGCACGGCCACGTACAAGCTGTGGTCGTCGAACAGCACGCGGATCTCGGTCTGCTCAGTGGCCGGGGCACCTTCGTCGGGCTCGCGCTGGCGAAGATTCGTAGCCAGCGGGGCGTTCGCCCAGGCTTCTTCCGTCAGCAGCCCGTCGAGGCGAATTCGATCGGCGAGAGATTCGAGGCGAGCGGCGTGTACGGTGGGGCGGCCGTCCTGCTCAGTGGAATCCGGATCGGGAGTCTGGGCAGGAGCGGTGCGAGGAAGGGCGGCGGCCATGAAAATCACCGCTGCCGCCAATCGCACGACGGTAAGGTACCCTATTGTTCTTCTCGCTCTTGAGGGAGCAAGTCCGCCGGGTCGTAGACGCGACCGTCCTTCACCACCCGCCAGGTTTTACGAGTGTTAGTGATGTCCGCGAGGGGGTCATCGTCGAGGATCACGAAGTCGGCAAGCTTACCGGCCTCGAGGGTGCCCACGCTTGCTTCGATTCCCAGTGCGACCGCCGCGTCGTGCGTGGCCATTCTCAAGACCTCCAGCGGCGCGTAACCGGCGAGCACGAACGCCTGCATCTCCCCGTGCATGGATACACCCACGCCCTCGGGCTCCGGGTTGTCGGTCCCGACCAGCACGCGCAGACAAGAAGCGTGCGGTGTGCCGATCCTGCGTGGCGGAACCCGGAGGCGAGACGCATAGCGGACACCATTTGGCCCCTCCTATGCAAGAGCAATCGGGTCGAAGGGCGGGCGACGCCTTCCCAGCCACCCAAGAAAGGGCGCGGCGGTCTCCACTA
>JBDHLB010000042.1:0-21890 GCA_039586095.1 Gemmatimonadota bacterium | reverse complement strand
AGGGACCGAGGCGAGCGAATCGACGCACGGAAGGAGGTGAGAGCGGCTGTGCCGATCGAGCTGATTCGCATCGACGACAGACTGCTGCACGGCCAGGTACTGGTCGGGTGGGGGGAGCGGCTGGGAATCGGCTTCTACGTGGTCGTGGACGACCCGCTTGCCGCCAGCCCATGGGAACAGGAGCTGTACGCCGCAGGCATGCCCGAGGGAGTGCCTGTCGAGTTCCTCGATGTAGCGGAGGCTAGTCGGCGATTTGACGAGCTGGACGCGCGCAAGGCGCGCGGAGCGATCCTCACCCGTGATACGTCGACCATGCGAGCGCTGGCAGAGGCCGGCGTGCTTCGCGACCGACGCGTGAACGTCGGTGGCGTTCACATACAGGAGGGTCGTCGGAAGGTGCTGGACTATGTGTATCTCGGAGGATCGGAGATCGAGGACCTGCGCGCCATCGATGACTGCACAGGGGCCGTGACGGCCCGTGACCTGCCGACTTCGAAAGAGGTCGGACTCGACAGCCTCCTCCATGCCGCTCACCGGACTTGACCTGACTCTGGAACGATGGCTGCTCCTGATCGTGTGGGGCGGCTTCGTCGGACTGGATGGGGTCAGCTGGCTTCAGGTGATGATCTCGCGGCCCATCGTCGCCGGCACGGTCGGCGGTGTCCTCCTGGGCGACGCCGAAGCGGGGTTTCTGGCCGGTGCCGTGCTGGAGCTGCTCAGCTTCCGCCATCCGCCGCTGGGTGCCGCTCGGTACCCGGAGACGGGGCCGGCCGCGCTGATCGCGGGAGCGGCCTACGCCTCGGCGGGCGGCGAGGGCCTGTTCCCGTTGCTCACGGTGGTGCTGGCGGGCTGGGCCATCGGCTGGATCGGAGCTCGAACCGTGCACTGGCTCAGAACGCTGAATGGCCGACTGGTGGGTGACGTCGAGTACCTCGCGGTGGCGCCACGCAGGCTGCGACGTCGCCACATCCTCGCCATGCGGCTCGACGCTGTTCGTGCGAGCCTGCTTACGGCCGCGCTGGGCGTTCCCGCGGCCCTGTTGGCGCGGCTCGCGGCTGGGGTCGGGCCCGGCTCCGTGGCCGGGGGATGGTCTCCCGCCATCGCCCTCGTGGGCGTGGCGGCCCTGGCGGGAGCGGGTGCCCGCGGATTGGGTGGCACCGGCCAAAGCTGGCCACTGCTCGCGGTGGGAGTCGCGGCGGCCGCCCTGATACTGGGTGTGTCGTAAATGGTCTCCAGAGCGGATTTGACGACGTCGTTTCTGAGGAGCTTCGCGATCCAGGGCTCGTGGAACTACGAGACCCTGCTCGGCGGTGGGATGGGATACGCCCTCGCTCCGTTGCTGGCGCGCGTTCACGCCGGGAACCCGGTCGAGTTCCGGGAGGCCGTACGGCGTCACGCCAGCTCCTTCAACGGACACCCGTATCTGTGCACTCTCGCCGTCGGGGCGCTGGCGCGCCTGGAACACGACGGGGCCGATCCCGAAACGATCGAGCGTTTCCGCACGGCGTTGCGCGGACCCTTGGGAGCGATCGGGGATCGACTCATATGGGCTGCCTGGCGTCCCCTGTGCCTCTTGCTCGCGATCACGTTCTTCTCATTGGGGCTTGCGGCGTGGAAAGCGGCCTTGCTCTTCCTCATCGTCTACAATGCCGGACACCTGTGGCTGCGTGTCTGGGGCTTCCGGACGGGGTGGCGCGAAGGGCTCGGAGTCGGCAGCATCCTTGCGGGTTTGCCGCTGAAGCGGTTTTCCACGTTCCTGGCTCCGGTGAACCTCGTCCTGCTCGGTACGGCGGTCACGCTGCTCGTGGGCCGGGTGCCGCAGCTCGCCGGCGTCGGGCCGCTCGGATGGGGTGTGGCGGTCGTAGCGGCGGTCGGAGCGTACCTGAGCCCTTCACGGGCTGGCGCCGGAGCGATTGCGCTCCTGGGCCTCGCCGCACTGGCCTGGCCGTGGTGACCCTACGGCGGATCGGAGCGAGTCGCATGGCTCGCTGCCGAGTGGCGGGCGGACCGGACGCGGAGACTTCCGCGTGAAGGAGGCGGCGCGCGTCACCCGTATCGTGAACCGGCTGGGACTGCACGCCAGACCCGCCGCCGAGTTCGTGAAACTCGCCACGCGCTTCGAGTCGGAGGTGTGGGTCGAGAAGGACGGGTTGGAGGTCAATGGCAAGAGCATTATGGGTGTCATGATGTTGGCGGCCGAGCCCGGCTCGGAGATCCGTATTCGTGCGGTCGGCGCCGATGCCGAAGCGGCCCTCGAGGCGCTGCTGGATCTGGTGCGCCGCGGATTCGACGACCACGAGCTCGAGAAGGACCTCGATGCCGATGGAGGCGCATGGTGAGCCGTCGTCTCGTTGGCGTCGCAGCCGCTCCGGGAAGGGCGCGCGGCATAGCGCACTGGATCGTGCACGATCTGCCCCCGGTGCCGCATCGGACGATCGGGGCGGGCGAAGTGGAGCGAGAGATCGCGCGCTTCGAGGTGGCGCGTGAACGGGCCTGCGAGCAGATCGCGCAGTTGCGGCGCGTCACAGCCCGGCAGATCGGAGAGATCGAGGCCAAGATCTTCGACCCCCAGCTGCTGATGCTCGAAGATCCAGAGCTCGTGGATGGAACGGTCTCGTACATCCGGGAGAACTTCCTGTCCGCCGAGCGGGCCTTCGACTGGCGACTGCTGGAGTTTCGATTTCGATTTCTCGACTCCGCACATCACATGGTTGTCGATCGTCTCGCCGACCTGCAGGACATTCGCTTTCGCGTATTGTCCGATCTGCACGACGGTCTGGGCGTCGACCTGGCCGTGCCCGACCAGCCGGCCGTGCTCCTGTTTCGCGAGCTGACGCCCAGCTTCGCCGTGGGTTTGGACCCGGAACGCGTGCTGGGCGTGCTCACCATGGGGGGGACGCGAGCCGCCCACAGTGCGATCATCGCCCGCACGCTGGACATTCCGGCCGTGGTCGGCATCGGTACGGACCTCGAGCAAGTCGCGGAGGGGACCTCGGTGATCATGGACGGCGGCAGCGGCCGCGTGATCGTCGACCCGACGGAGGAGGAGATCGAGGCGTACGAGCGACTCGTGACGCACCTCAAGCTCCGCCAGGAAACAAGGGACGAGGGCGCGGCCGGCCCCAACTACACGAAGGACAAAGTCCGCATCCGACTGGCGGCCAACCTGGATGCGCCCGATGGCGTGCGTGCGGCCGTCAGGGCAGGTGCGGAAGGGGTGGGTCTCTTTCGGTCGGAGTTCCTCGTCATCGGTCGACGAGTCATACCCGACGAAGACGAGCAGTACCAGGCCTACCGGACTGTTGTCGAGGCGTTTCCGGAGCACGACGTGACGCTGCGCACGTTCGATATTGGCGGAGACAAGTTTCCTCTGTTCCTCGACATGCAATCGGAAGAGAACCCGTATCTGGGTTGGCGAGCCATCCGCGTCTGCCTCGACCGTCCGGACCTGTTCCGGAGCCAGCTCAGAGCAGCGGTCCGCGCCGGCGCGCATGGAGCACTGAAGCTCATGATCCCGTTCGTCATCTCCCTCGAGGAGCTGCTCCGGACGCGTGAGATGCTGCAGGAGGTCATCGCGAGTATCCCGGAAGAGTCGGGGGATCGCGGGATTCCGCTCGGCGTGATGGTCGAAACGCCAGCCGTGGTCGAGACGCTCGACCTGCTCGCGCCGTACATCGACTTCGCCAGTCTCGGCACCAACGATCTCACTCAGTACGTGCTCGCCGCCGATCGCGGCAACGTGCGTCTCGCGCATCTGGCCGATCCGCTCCACCCGGCCCTGTTCCGTATGTACCATCGCATCCGAGAGACGGCGACGCAGAGCGACGTGGACGTCACGGTGTGCGGAGACCTCCCCACGGACCCCATTGGCCTGGCCGCTCTGATCGGCCTCGGCTACCGGCAATTCAGCATTCCGGCGTCGTCGTTTCCGGTGGTGCGAGAGATCGTCCGCTCCGTGTCCACCTCGGACCTCCGGCAGCTGTGCGACAGCCTGCGGGACCGGACCATCACGGCCGAGATCCGCGCCCCGCTGGCCGATTACGTGGAAGCGGCGCTTCCGGCCGATACGGCATCTGCCGTGCATCTCTCCGTGGGCGTGACCGGGCGTTGATTCTCCGGCCTTCGCCCGTCAGTATTCCGAGTTTCGAGAGGCGAGCGCCGGCGTTCGCCCAGCACATGCGAGGTCGTCGTGTCTGACGCGCAAAGAGTCTTCAGCTCCGAATCCGTGACCGAAGGTCATCCGGACAAGATCGCAGATCAGATCTCCGATGCGGTGCTCGACGCGATCCTTGAACAGGATCCGGAATGCCGGGTGGCTTGCGAGACGCTGGTGACGACCGGGTTGGCCTTTCTGGCCGGCGAGATCACGACTACGGCAACGGTGAGCTTCACGGACATCGTGCGCGATACGATCCGCGAGATCGGGTACACGGACCCGGCGTACGCCTTCGAAGCCGATACGTGCGCCGTGCTGTCGGCGATCGGGCAGCAATCGCCCGACATCAAGGTGGGCGTCGACACGGGTGGCGCGGGAGACCAGGGGATGATGTTCGGCTACGCGACGGACGAGACCCCGTCGTTGATGCCGCTGCCTATCACGCTGGCCCATGCGTTGACCCATCGGCTGGCAGACGTCCGCAAGCGTGGGGCCGTTCCCTGGCTGAGGCCGGACGGCAAGGCGCAGGTCACGATCGAATACGACGAAGGCGGGCCGAGCCAGATTCATGCGGTGGTTCTCTCCGCACAGCACGATCCGGACGTGCACGGCGACGAGATCCGGGAAACGCTGATTCGGGAGGTCATCGAGCCCGTGCTTCCCGAGGGGATGTACGATCCGTCGGCGGTGACCTACCACATCAACCCCACCGGTCGTTTCGTGATCGGGGGGCCGCACGGCGACACCGGCGTTACCGGACGCAAGATCATCGTCGATACATACGGCGGCGTCGCGAGTCATGGGGGCGGTGCGTTCAGCGGCAAGGACGCGTCGAAGGTCGATCGCTCGGGAAGCTACGCGGCCCGGTGGATCGCCAAGAATATCGTGGCTGCCGGCCTGGCCCGCCGCGTGAAGATCCAGGTCGCCTACGCGATCGGAGTGGCGGACCCGGTCTCGGTGATGGTGGAGTCGTTCGGCACGGGGAAGGTGACCGATGAGGTGCTGGGGCGGGCCGTCCGCAGAGTGTTCGATCTCAAGCCCGCCGCGCTCATCGAGGTGCTCGGACTCCGCCGGCCGATCTTTCGACGCACTGCGGCGTACGGGCACTTCGGCCGGCAACCGGCCGAGGATGGTGGGTTCAGCTGGGAAAAGACGGACAGGGCGGACGAGCTCGAGCGAGCCCTGTGAGCGGGACGGCTACGAGGAGAAGGCATGGCGATAGAAGGAGTGAAGTCGACGGCGCACGACATCGCCGATAGGGAGCTTGCGGAGCAGGGCGCCCAGCGTGTCGAATGGGCACGCCGTTTCATGCCCGTGTTGGGGCAGATTCGCGAGCGTTTCGCGGCGGAGCGGCCCCTGGACGGTCAGCGGGTGTCGGCGTGTCTGCATGTCACGACCGAGACCGCCAACCTGATCGAGACGCTGCAGGCGGGTGGCGCGGACGTCGTACTGTGTGCGTCGAACCCCCTCTCGACTCAGGACGATGTCGCAGCGTACCTCGTCGACCGCTGCGCCGTGGGCGTGTATGCGGTCCGTGGCGAAGACAACGAACGGTACTACGAGCACATTCGCGCCGCGCTCGCGCACCGGCCCGTCGTGACGATGGACGACGGGGCGGATCTCGTCGGCTCTCTTCACATGCTGGCGCTGGAGCGCTTCGACGATCTGGCTCCGGGTATCCGCGAGTGGGCGTTGGCGCTGTCGGATGAAGAACGTCGCGACCTGGTGCAAGGCGTACGGGCATCGACGGAGGAGACGACGACAGGAATCGTGCGATTGCGCTCCATGGCGGCATCGGGGGTGCTTCAGTTTCCCGTGATCGCCGTAAACGACAGCTACACGAAGCACCTGTTCGACAACCGATACGGCACAGGTCAATCGACGTTGGACGGCATCCTTCGGGCGACCAACATCCTGCTTGCCGGCTCGACGGTCGTGGTGGCGGGCTACGGTTGGTGCGGCCGGGGCGTGGCGCAGCGCGCGAGGGGCGCCGGAGCGCTGGTCATCGTGACGGAAGTGGATCCACTCCGCGCCCTGGAAGCCACGATGGACGGTTTTCGTGTGATGCCAATGGAAGATGCGGCGCCGATCGGAGATCTGTTCGTGACGCTCACGGGAGACCGAGACGTCATACGCGAGGAGCACTTCCGTGCCATGAAGGACGGGGCGATCGTGGCGAACTCGGGGCACTTCGACGTCGAGATCGCGGTGCAGAGGCTACAGGAGATCGCTTCCGAGGGTCCACGGAGCCTCAGACCGCTGGTGGATGAGTATATCGTAGAGGGCCGCAGGATCGTCCTGTTGGGAGAGGGTCGCCTGATCAATCTGGCGGCGGCAGAAGGGCATCCCGCCAGTGTGATGGACATGTCATTCGCGAACCAGGCTCTGGCTGCGGAGTACGTGCTGAGTGACGCGGGGAGCCATCTGGCAAGGGACGTGCATCGTCTGCCGGCGGAGATCGACAGAGACATCGCCCGCCTGAAGCTGGCTTCTATGGGCGTGGAGATCGACCGGCTCACAGAGGAGCAGGCACGCTATCTTGACTCCTGGGACCAGGGAACCTGAGCGTGGGCGCGGAAGGCGCGTCGATGGAGAACGGCATGCGTGAGGTGGCGGTGGCGAGCCTCGGGCTGGACAAGGCGTCGAGCACTCCGGTCGTCATCTTGAAAGAGAAGGATGGCGAGCGTCTGCTCCCGATCTGGATCGGGCCGGGGGAAGCAAGCGCCATCGCGATGGAGCTGGCGGGAATCGAGTTCTCCCGCCCGCTGACGCATGACCTGTTCAACGCCGTGGTGAAAGGCCTCGGCAGCGCGCTGGAGCGCGTGCTGATCACAAAGGTGGTGGACAACACCTACTACGCCTCCTTGATCATCCGTCGAAACGGACAGCTGATTGCGGTCGACTCGAGACCGAGCGACAGCATCGCGATCGCCCTGCGGGCGCAAGCTCCGATCTACGCGGATGAGACTCTGCTCGAGCTCTCCTCGCTCGAGGTCGAAGAATCGGACTTCCCCGGGTCGCCGGAACCGGAGCTTGTGGGAGAGCAGGGTGGTCCGGCCGACGAGCCAGCCGAACCGCTGGAAGAGTATCTGAAGCGGCTGAACCCGGAGGACTTTGGCCGCTTCAAGCCCTGATCGAGGCGTGACGCGCGGCCGGCGGTCCGATCCGTGCTTCCGCACGCGTCGCCCGAGAGTGCTTCCTCCCGCAATCGGCCTGGCGCTCATCTGGGTCGGTACGGCCGCCCACCTTCTTCCGTCACCGGTACAGGACCGTCCGGCCGAACGGTCGGAAGGCCAGCGCTCGGGTCAACTCGCCGGAACGGTTTTGCTCGCGCCCGATTCCGTGACGCTGGCAGGGGTCGAGGTCAGTCTGCACGTGATCACGCCCGACTCGGGCGGGGTCGTCGCGACGAGTGTGAGCGATGACGCGGGTCGGTTTCGATTCGAGGTGGATCCGCCCACGGGCGGCAATGCGGAGTCGACCGTCTATCTCCTGACCACGCGCTACCAGGACGTCGTGTATGTGGGAGACGCGCTGCACAGCTTCCCGGAGTCCCAGGACGAGCTGAGCCTCCTGGTGTACGAATCCCGACCGGTCGACGAGCTGCCTCTGGTGAGGCGTAGCACGGTGGTGCAGGCGGCCGGAGGCGGGCTCGAGCTGCTGGACGTGTTCGAGATCGTCAACGACTCGGACACCACGCTTGTCCGGTCGCCGGACGCGGGCTCCGGCTGGGAGGTTTCACTGCCGTCCGGCGCCGGCCGCACCGCCAGCGCTTCGATCGGGTTCGGAAGCGGATCGTACGAACTTCGCGCAGACGACATGCTTCTGGATCTCTCCGTCCCTCCAGGCGGGCGAACGTTCAGCGTACGCTACCGAGTGAGCGGACCGGTCGTGCAGCTGGCTCTGGATCGACCTCTGGCTGAACAGCTCGTGTTTGTCGAGGAGGAGAGCGGTATGCGCGTCGAGGGGCTTACGCCGGCGGGCAGCGCGGAGTTCGAGGGAGGGCGGTTCGATCGCTTCTCGGGCACGGACCGGCAGCCCGGAACGCCCGCTACGATTCGTGTCACGTCGGTCGGCTCTCCGAGGCGCTACGCCTGGATCGCTCTCTTTGCCGGCGCAGTGCTCGCGGTGGCTGCACTCGTTGCGTGGCGCGCCACGGCGCGTGCGTAGGCGCCGTAGAAGCCCCGTAGTCTCCGCCGCCGTCTCCGGTGAGGTGCGCCTTCCCGTTCTGTTGGGCGCACTTGCCGCCGTGGCTGCGCTATCCATCGCGCTGTGGGTCGGGATGCCGGAGACCGGAGGCGTGCCAGACCCCCGCGGGGTGTCGGCCCTAGGGGACACGATTCAGGTGATGGATGACGAAGGTCGGCTGCTCCGCCTGCCGCGGCCGGCAGAACGGATAGTCTCGCTCGTCCCGGCCGTGACCGAGATCGTCTTTGCGCTGGGGGCCGGCGACCGTCTGGTCGGTCGGACGCGATACGGGACCCATTCGGCAGCCGCGCAGGAGATTCCGAATGTGGGAGAAGGCGTTCGGCCTTCGCTCGAGCTGGTGCTGGCTAGGAATCCCGATCTCGTCGTACTGTTCGCCGGACCCGACAATCAGGGAGTGGCCGAGTCGCTTCGGCGTGCGGGGGTGCCGGCTCTGCCGATCCGCAATAACTCGCTGCAAGATTTGAGAAGGAACTTGAACCGGCTGGGAGCCGTCACGGGTTGTGTCGAACAGGCCCGAGGCCTGGAGCGGTGGATTGCGGAGGGGCTCCGCTCCGTGAGCGATACGACGCGACGCCTCGTGCGCCGATCCGTCTATTACGAGACCTGGGTCGACCCACCCATCACGGTCGGAGCGGGCAGCTACCTCGATTCGCTCATCACCCTGGCCGGCGGGCGCAACGTATTCGGCGATCTGGCTGCTGCTTCCCCTCAGGTCAGCCTGGAGGCGATCGCCGTCCGCGATCCCGATCTGGTTCTGGTCTCGGTGGCCGCGGGGCAGCCTTCCGCAGATCCGCAGCGGCGTGTCGGGTGGACCGCCGTGCCCGCCGTGGCCGAGGGACGGATCCGGGTGCTGGACTCCGATCTTCTAGGCCGCCTCGGACCGCGCGTGGTTGCCGCGGCGATCAGTCTCGCCCGGGCCATTCACCCGGAGGCGGCGCACCGGCTGGGGTCGATAGCGTCGATTCCCCCACCGTCGGTATGTCGGTGAAGCGCTGGCTGGGAGTTTTGGCCCTGCTGGTCCTGCTGGGGCTGTCGGTGGTCGTAGGCGTCATGTCGGGGCCGGCCGGTCTTACGTTTGCCGACGTGTGGCGTGCCGTATCGTCGGACGCGGTCACGCCCGACCGGTCGATTGTTCTAACCCTCAGACTCCCGCGGGTCGCGGGTGCCCTGCTGACAGGGGCGAGCCTGGCGGTATCGGGCGCGATCTTCCAGGCCCTTCTCAGGAATCCGCTGGCCGAGCCCTACCTCCTGGGGGTCTCTTCTGGGGCGGCGCTGGGAGCCGTGGGCGCCATCACCCTGGGCCTGAGCATGGGGCCGGCCGGTCTGGCCGCGGCGGCGTTCGTCGGCTCGCTGGTCGCGATCGGCATCGTGTTCCGTGTCGCCCGCGTCGTCGACCGTCTCGACACGCGGGTGCTCATCCTGGCCGGGGTCGTCGTAGCGGCGTTCTTCGGTGCCGGCGTGATGTTGCTCCTCACGCTGGCCCGCAGCGACACCATGCGATCGGCCCTGTTGTGGACGATGGGGAGTCTGAGCGGGACGTCCTGGAGTATGGTCACCGTCCTCGCGGTCTGCGCGATCCCCGCTTCCGTGGCGGCCATGGCGCTCGGACGGGACCTGAACGCCCTGGCTCTGGGCGAGGAGACCGCTGCCCATCTCGGTACGACGGTCGAGCGGACGAAGACCATCGCATACGTGTTGGCTTCTCTTCTCGCGGCAACCGCAGTGAGTGTCGCCGGCGTCATCGGATTCGTCGGGCTGGTCGTACCGCATGCCGCGCGCATCCTCTGGGGCGCCGATCACCGCATTCTTCTCCCCATCAGCTTCGCGGCGGGAGGAGCCCTGCTGGTGCTGGCAGACGCTGCGGCGAGGAGTGTGGCCAGTCCCCTCGAGCTGCCCGTCGGCGTCGTGACGGCTCTGCTCGGCGTGCCGTTCTTTCTCGTGCTGCTGCGACGAAACCTCTCGTGAGCCGGATGAGCGACGGGCCTGTTCTCGAGCTGAGCGACGTTCGTTTCCGGTACCCACGGTCGGAGTCGGAAGCTGTCGCCGGTGTGACGCTCGTCGTCCGCGAGGGGGGGCATACGGCGATCCTGGGCCCGAACGGAGCGGGGAAGAGTACGCTGCTGCGCCTCATGCTCGGGATCCTCCAGCCGGTCGCGGGCCGCGTGCTCCTGTGGGATCGACCGGCGGCAGAGTGGGATCGACGCGAGGTGGCGCGGAGGGTCGGCGTCGTCGCCCAGGACCGGCCGCCGGATTTTCCCTTGCGCGTCCGAGAGTTCGTGGAACTAGGTCGCAACCCGCACTTGCAGCCCTTTCAGCGCCTCGGACCCGTTGACCGGGCGGCCGTGGAACGGGCGATCCGGGCGACGGATCTGCACGGACTGGCTGAGCGCCATCTCGATCAGCTCTCCGGCGGTGAGCTTCAGCGGGCGAAGCTGGCACGGGCGTTGGCCCAGGAGCCACGGATCTTGCTGCTGGACGAGCCGACGGCGCACCTGGACCTGTCGCACGGGCTCGAGTTCTTCGACCTGCTGGCGGACCTGGCGAATCGCGGCCGACTCACGGTCGTGACGGTGACCCACGACCTTCATTTCGCGAGCCGATTCGCACGGGACGCGGTGCTCCTCTCGGAAGGCCGTACCGTGGCATCGGGGTCGGTCGTGAAGGTGCTCCATCCCGGTCACCTCGAGCGGGCGTTCAAGTGTCCCGTGCAGGTCATCGAGCTCGGAGGGCTGGGCCATCATGTCATCCCGCTGAGCGGTCACGGTCGCACCTTGGACGAGGGACGTTGATCGCGTGGGACTCGTGACGACGAGGGCGGTGGTCCTGCAGACCTATCGGTACAGCGACACGAGCAAGATCCTGCGGCTGATGACGCTGGAGCATGGGCCTCGCTCGGCGGTGGCACGGGGGGCTCTGCGACCGAAGAGCCGATTCGGGGGGCTGCTGGAGCCGTTTTGCGAGGGCGATGCGACCCTCTACCTCCGCGAGCAGCGGGACCTCCACACGCTATCGAGCTTCGAGCTGGTGAGGGAACGACGAGCGCTGGGCTCGGATATGGGACGGTTCAGTGGGGCCTCGGTCATGTGCGAGCTGGTGATGCGGCTCGCTCCCGAGCACCGGGACGACCGTCTGTATCACACGCTTACAGCCGGTCTGGACGGGCTGCTGGACGCCGCGCCCGAGCAGAGCATCTCGGTCGCTCTGGCCCACGTGTGGCAGCTGGTGCGGGTGTTGGGCTTCGCACCCGATCTTGACGCATGTCTGCAGTGCGGGCGCGCGATCACGGACGGCGAGGAAGCGCGGTTCGACTTCGCCGCCGGAGGGCTTCGCTGCGGCGACTGTGCGCTTCTCGGACGCCCGCTCAACGCGAACGAACTCGCGAGCCTGCGGGCCCTGGTGCGGGGCGAAGAGCCTGTGCGTCGCGTCGAGGGACCCCAGAGCCGTCTATTGGCCGAGTTCATCCGCTACCACCTCGCCGAGGGCTCGCGACTGCGGTCCCTGGCCTTCCTTCTGGAGTCCACGTGACCCCGAAGGCTGTGGTGTTGGGGACGGCAGGTCACGTGGACCACGGAAAAACCGCACTGGTCCGTGCGCTGACCGGAACCGAAACCGATCGGTGGCGGGAAGAGAAGGAGCGAGGGCTCACGATCGACATCGGTTTCGCGCGGCTCGAGCTGGACGGCGGCCTCGAGATCGGCGTGATCGACGTTCCCGGGCACGAGGATTTCATCAAGAACATGTTGGCCGGCGCCACGGGCATCGATCTGCTGCTTCTCGTCGTGGCCGCCGACGAGGGGCCGATGCCGCAGACGCTGGAGCACCTCGCCATCGCCAAGATTCTCGGGGTCGAGAACGGGATTGTCGCTCTCACCAAGAGTGATCGAGCCGAGCCGGAGTGGGTCGAGCTGGTGGCCGAGACGACGCGCGAGACGCTGCAGACGGTCCTCGGACACGATGATTGGCCGGTTCTGCCGGTCTCCGCCGTGACCGGCGAAGGACTCGAGGCACTGCGGGAGGCGATCGGTGACGCCGTCACGAAGGCCCACGGAAAACCGAGGGATGACCCCTTCCGGCTTCCCGTGGACCGCTGCTTCAGCATCCGGGGAACGGGGACCGTCGTGACCGGGACCGTTTGGAGCGGCGAAATCGAGGTCGGGGACGAAGTGCTCGTGTTCCCCGGGAACCACTCCGCCCGTGTGCGGTCGCTGGAGGTGCACGGTGAAACGCGGAAGCAGGTTGCGGCGGGACGGCGCTGCGCCATGGCACTGGTGGGTGTGGACCCGACGCAAGTGACCCGAGGCTCCGTTGTGCTGGCAGGAGAAGGCTGGAGAGAGACTCGGCGACTCGGAGTTCGACTCCACGTCCTGCGGCGACCCAACCGGGCCGTCGAGCATGAACAGCGGCTGCGAGTGTACCTCGGGACCCGCGAGACGATGGCTCGTGTGCTTCTGCTCGAGGGATCCCAGATCCCGCCGGGGGCCACAGGATGGGCCGTGCTGAAGCTGGAGCAGCCGATCGTCGCACGAGCGCGAGATCGTCTCGTGCTACGCTTCTACTCGCCGGTCACGACGCTTGGGGGTGGAGAAGTCGCCGATCTGACACCCCCGAGCATCGGCCGGTGCTCCACGGATCTGTGGTCGAGCGTTCTCGACGGGCCGGCCGATGACAGGCTGGAGGCGGCCGTTCGCACGATGGGAGGCAACGGGGTCTTGCTGTCGGAGCTTCCGATCCTGACCGGTCTGACACGCTCCGAGGTGCGGGACCAGCTGGCGGCTGGCCCGCCGGGCCTGGTGCGTCTGCAGGATCGCTGGTTCACCGTTCGCGCCCTCCGCGCAGCGAAACGCGTGCTCTCGGACCGTCTCGACACGCTCCAGGCGCGCGATCGCCGGTCGTCGGCCGTATCCCTCGAGGCTTTGCGGCGCGCCGGAAGGACTTCAGGCCGGCGAGCGCTTGCGAACGTCCTGGTGGACCGCGCCATTCAGGAGCTCGAGACGGCCGGCGAGCTCGTGATCGAGGGCCCACGTGTACGCCGGCCCGGCCACCGCCCGGATCTGACGCCCGAGGAGTCGGCCGAGAAGGAACGGCTGCTGTCGTCCATCGAGGCGGCCGGCGCCGAACCGCCTACGATCGGCGAACTGGAGCGACAGATGGACCGGGCGCTCCTTCACGACCTGTTGGAGCTCCTGGTCGAGGAGGGGCACCTCGTGGGACTGAATCCCGAGATGTTCGTCGCGACAAAGGTGGTCGAGTCGCTGGTTGCCGACACACGGGCGCTGCTGAGAGAAGGAGAGGTGGCGTCACCCACGCTCTTCAAAGAGGCGTTCGGCGTCTCCAGGAAGTACCTCATCCCGATCCTGGAATACCTGGATCGGGAAGGGGTCACCCGGCGGACCGGTGAAGGCCGGGTACTGGCGTGAGTCGGCTACTCCACGTGGTACAGGAACCGTCCGCAGTTCTCGCACACGTCGAGCCGTGCGTTCCGCGCGGCCTCGGAGGCCCAGGCCGTCGGCACCGCCACGAAGCAGCCGTAACAGATCCCGCTCAGCACCGGCACGACCGCCCGCAAGCCATGCTCCGTGATCGTGTCGTACCGAGACCGTACCTCGGGGTCGAGACGGCTCTCGAGCTCGGCAAGCTTGCTTTCCAACAACTCGATCGCGTCGCCGATCTCGATCTCGAAGTACCCGGCCTCCATCTCGGCGAGGGCATCATCGCGTAAACCGGCGCGCTGGCTGCGCAGATCCTGTATCTCAAGCAGCAGCTCGAGCTGGACGTGCATGCCTACAAGCCCTTGTCCTCCAGCAGCCGAACGAAGTCCTCGGGTCGCTCGATGGTCGCCAGCCTCTCCGGCACGTCCTTCTCCTTCCCGAACTGGGCGATCTTGCCCAGAACGGGAAGGTACTGGTTGGACACCTCGAGAGGTGGGGCCACGATCAGGAATATGTATCGTACCGGCTTCTCGTCGATCGCCTTGAAGTCGAGGCCCGAGGTCTTGCGTCCAAAGGCGACGCGGAGCCGGTTCACGACCAGGGAGCGACAGTGCGGAATCGCGATCCCGTGGCCGATCCCGGTCGAGCCGAGGTTCTCCCGCCGCTTCAACATCTTGAACAGGATGCCTCTGGATTTCTCGTCGAGACCGAAGAGGTCGATGAGCTCCTTGAGGGCCTCGTCTTTGGTTTCGGCGACTATGTCGAGCTTGACCGTGTCTGTCGTGAAAAAATCTCGCAAAAGCATGTATGGACACTCCTCACCCTGCGGGGAGGGTGCTTTCGTTTTCTCGGAGGCGTACTTCGCGCCTACATCTCTTGCCCCGAGACGAGTATACCCGAGTGGATCGAGCACTGTCAAAACGCATGGGGCGCGGGACCCTCGAGGATGCGCCGGGTGTATTGGGCTGTGCTCCAGCGGGGGCGACATGGCTTCGACGTGTTGTCGGAAGCTGCGGGAGCGTGCCGAGGTGCTCGGATCCTCGCTAAACACCGGGAAAACTTTTAGTTGCCAACGACAATTTGGCGCTGGCTGCGTAACTAACACGTAGCCCGTCCTCCGATTCGCCCGGCTCCGAGGCGGGCCGAAGGACGACGATGATTCGGGCTGGCCGTGGGTCTCCGCCCCGGAGGGCTGCGGCGAGACGGCGAGAGCCAAGCAGGGGCTGGTCGGCGGCGGGTTGTCTGTGGACCTGTCGAAGGCGAGACAAGAACCGCAGACTACGCACGTAGAGACCGTGGTGGAAGGCCTCGCGGACGCGGGTTCGATTCCCGCCGCCTCCACTGAGAAGGGACGCCCGACCGGGCGTCCCTTTCTCTCATCAGATCGGGCCAGATCCGTGTCAGACCGCCGCTCGGACTCGGTTCAGAACACGCGGACCGGCGGAATGAAGCGGCGCGGATCCGCACGAAGGTCGTCGAGCAGCGCGTTGAGATCGACGAGCGTCTTCAGAAGCTCTTCGTACAGAGCCTCATCTGTCAGCATCTGCCCCATGGAGCCTTCTCCAGCCCGCAGCGCAGCGACCAGGGAATCGCTCCGTTCCGCCACTGTAGCGAGCGCCAGGTAGAGCGAGTCCGAGGTCATCAGCCGGCCCAGCGTACCCTCGCCTGCCACGAGTCCGGCGGTCAGCGAGTCCAGCCCGCGGGCGGTGGTGGTCAGCCGCTCGTACAGCTCTTCCTCCTGCAGGAGTCTCCCCAGCATGCCCTCGCCGGCCGCGATCGGGCCAAGCACCGAGTTCAGATTGGCCCCCAGTGTCACGAGCTCATCGTACAGCTGGGGGTCGACCAGCAGCTGTCCGGCCGTGCCTTCCCCGGCCAGGAGTCGCTCCGTCACCTCCGCCAGGTCCGAGGACAGGCGCGTCAGGCCGTCTACCGCGTCCGCCGCCTGACCCAGAATCTCCTGATAGCTCAGCGCCGGCGCCGAGGCCAGCGTATCGCCATTCATCAACACGGCAGCCGCTGCCGTACCCGGCTCGATGTCGATCAACCGGTCGCCGAGCAGACCCTGCGTACGCACGCGCGCACGCGAGTCGGTTCGAACCTGTTGGCGGATGTCCACGTTCAAGTCGAGCCACACCGCCACTGTCTCGCCGGTTTCGGGCCGCCGCTCGGGTTCTATGAACTCGATGCGATCGACCTGCCCCGCCGTCTGCCCGGCCACCTGGACCGGGGCGCCACCCACGAGGCCCGCCGCCGAGCTCATGAGCGTCACCACCTGATATCGCTCGCCGAACACGTTCCCCGTCCGTCCGATCAGGAACACGCCCATGGACAACACCAGGATGGCAAAAATCAACACCAGGCCGACCCGGACCTGATCCCATGTGACCTGGCGTGAACGTCTCACGACACCTTCACCCTTTCACAAAGACGCGTCCGGCGAGCGACTCGGCACCCAGCCAGCCGGTCCGCGCCTCCGCCTCGAATATTCGGTTTCCCCTCAACCCAGGAAAGCCCGCACGTACTTGTCATCGGACGCGAACATCTCCTCCGGCGACCCCATGAACGTAAACTCGCCGTGCCGCAGGAGCGCGGCCTGATTGGAGATGCGCGCCGCGGACTTGATGTCATGGGTTACGACCACAGCGCACACCCTCAGCTCGCGCCTCAGCTTGAGGATGAGTTCGTCGATCCGTTTCGTCGTGACCGGGTCGAGACCGCTGGTCGGTTCGTCGAACAGCAGGAGTGGGGGTTGGTGCACGATCGCCCGAGCGATCCCGACCCGCTTCTTCATCCCGCCACTCAATTCCGCCGGGAGGAGATCCTGGACCTCGTCCGGATCCAGGTCGACGAATTGAAGGACCTCCGCCACGCGGGCTCGAATCCGCTCTTCATCGAAGTTCGTGTGCTCAACGAGCGGAAACGCGACATTGTCGAACACGCTCAGGGAGTCGAACAACGCCGAGCCCTGAAACACCATTCCCATCTGCTCCCTGAGCTCCAGCACGTCCTCGAGCTCCGCCTGGCAGATGTCACGACCCGAGATGAGGATCTCGCCTCGATCGGGCTTGATGAGGCGCAGAATGAGACGCAAGATCGTCGATTTTCCGGTGCCCGACCCGCCCAGCACGCAGAGCACCTCCCCCTCGCTGACGTCGAAGCTGATGCCCCGCAGCACCTCGTTGTCTCCGTAGGCCAGCCATACGTCCTTCAGCGCGACCTTGGCCACGCCGCGCGGATCCCGCCGGGCGTCCGCGGCCAGCGCGCGCTGGATCTCCGTGCGCACCTCCGCCTGAAGCTTCGAATCGGTCGATTCGCCCGACTCGGCCGACGCGTCTGGCGGTCCCGAATGATCGATACTCATTCGACCAACAAGGCGATCAGGATTTGAGTCAGGAAGTAATCCGTGGCCAGGATCAGAATGGACGTCGTGACCACCGCCTGCGTCGTGGATCGACCCACACCTTCCGTGCCTCCCGTCGTTCGCAGGCCATGGTAGCAGCTCGTCAGCGCCATGATACCCCCGAACGCGATCGGCTTCACCATTCCCTGGAACACGTCGATCGGGATGAACCGGAAGATGAAGCCGGTATCGGCGAGCGTGAAGTACACGCTGCGCATGTACAGGTCAGCCGTAAGGTCGAGCTTCACCACGGCGATGAGCATACCCCCGAGGATGGCAATCAAGTCTGTGATGATGGTCAGAATCGGGAGCATGAGTACCGCGGCCAGGAAGCGCGGCGTTACCAGCTTCCGGACGGGATCTACCCCCATGGACCGCAGTGCGTCGACCTGCTCGGTGACCGTCATCGCGCCAATCGCCGCCGCCATTCCGGCGCCGGCGCGGCCCGTCACCATGAGCGCGGTCAGAACGGGGCCGAGCTCGCGCACGGCACTCGCGCCCACAAGGCGGCCGATGTACATGACGGCGCCGAACTCCTTCATCTCCACGGCGGACTGGAGCGCCAGGACCATCCCCGTGAACAGTCCGGTGAGCAGCACAATGAACAGTGAGCCGACGCCGATCGTATCCAACTGCTGGACGAAGTCGCGCACGTAGCGCGGGCGCGTCACGGCCGTACGGAAAACGCGCAGCAGCAGGGCAAAGTACTCCTGAACATCGAGCGCGAAATTTAGAATCAGGTCCCGGAGGAGCCGGGGAAGGGAAATGCCGGCGGAGGGCTCTGCCATGAATTCGGTCTTCTTTGACTCGTTGCGGCGGCGGGGCTAAGCTTCGCGCGTTTCTCACCGCTCCCCACGCCCCGTCGCCGAGGTCTCCGGGACGCGTCGGCGACTCCCACGCGGTACGTGGCGGCAGGTTACCGGGGGCGTACGACTGGCGCAAGACGATTCGATGACGACAGCAAACCCCACAGGGAACCCGGACGCTCTGCGCGGCCTCCTGGACGACCTCCCGGAATCGACCGCGCTGGTCGTCGGCGACGTCATGCTGGATCGCTACATCATCGGCGCCGTCGAGCGAATATCGCCGGAGGCACCGGTGCCGGTGGTTTCCGTGCGGTCCCAGCGGCGCGCGCTGGGCGGCGCCGCCAACGTGGCGGCCGGAATCCGCTCTCTTGGTGCTCGATGTCGTCTGGTGGGGGTGCGTGGAGCCGATGGCGCGGGACAGGCCGTGACGACGCTTCTGGAGCGGCTTGGCATCGAGGCCCGCCTCGTGGTCGATGAGGCGCGACCGACCACCGTGAAGACGCGGGTCGTGGCACACGAGCAGCAGGTGGTGCGGATCGACCGGGAACAGGCCACACCGTTATCGAACGATCGACGCGCGGAGCTGCTCGATCATGCACGCGCATGGCTGCAGGATGCCTCGGTGCTCGTGATCCAGGATTACGACAAAGGGGCACTGAGCGCAGAGACGGCCCGTGATCTGATCTCGGCGGCGGCCAGCCGCGACATCCCGTCCATCGTGGATCCCAAGCTGAGGCATTTCTTCGAGTATGCCGGAGCTTCCGTGCTCAAGCCCAATTTTCGCGAGCTGGCCGCTGCGCTCGGCGTAGAGCGCCCGCGGCTCGATGCGACCGGTCTCCGGGATGTCGTCGAGCGTGCGGACTGCGCGCATCTCGTCGTCACCCTTGGAGCCGACGGGATGCTCCTCTACAGTCGCGACTCGGACGATGTGGAGCGTCTGCCCTCGCGCCGGCGAGAGGTGTACGACGTATCGGGAGCCGGGGATACAGTGACCGCGGTGCTCGCGGCAGGCCTGGGAGCAGGCGCTCCTTTGCGCCGGGCCGCGGCCCTGGCCAACTTCGCAGCGGGGATGGTGGTGACCCGTCAGGGGGCTCGGCCGGTCTCCGCTGACGAGATTCGGAGGGCATTGCCGGCCGCGGGCGAGTGAGCCTCGCGGCGAGAAGGAGAAACGGACGTGGAGCGCAAGCAAGCCGTGGCGACGGAACGAGCGCCGGCCGCGATCGGGCCGTACTCGCAAGGGATCTGGTCGGGAGATCTGTTCTTTTCGGCGGGTCAGATCGCCCTGGAGCCTGCCACCGGAGAGATCGTTCCGGGCGGGGTAGAGGAGGAGTCGCATCGCGTGTTTCAGAACCTGGGCGCGGTGCTGGAAGCCGCCGGGCTGTCGTTCGACGACGTGGTCAAGACGACGGTCTTTCTGGCCGACATCGAGGAATTCGGTGTCGTGAACGGCGTGTACGCCACCTACTTCAGGGAGCCCTATCCCGCTCGATCCACGGTGGCGGTCGACCGACTGCCGAAGAACGCCCGGGTCGAGATCGACGTGGTAGCGCGGCGGGCGTGAGACCGCGCCGACGGTTGGAGCGTTCGCGTGCAGCCGGAGGATGGAAGCGGCCGCCGCGCCCGGGAGATAGAGCTGTGCGGGAACGGATGGCGACTGGTGTCGCCTGCGGTCTTCAAAACCGTCACGGGGCGCGGACGCGTCCTGGGTGGGTTCGATTCCCACACGTTCCCGCCATTCTGGTGCTGGCTTCCGTCGCATGCGTGCGCGTGTTGGCCGCCCAGGAACCGGCGCCCGTCCAGCCGGATACGACGGAAGCCCCGGCACCGGACACGGTGCGCGTGACTCCGACGGACACGGCAGCGGTCAGGCCCGAGCAGGAGGCAGCGGAAGCTGCTCCCGACAGCCTTCCGCCCGTCAGCCCCCTGGGTGCGCTGGTTCGATCGCTGGTGGTTCCGGGATGGGGGCAAACGGCCGTCGGCAAGCCAGCGAGAGGCGCCGTCTACTTCGCGGCCGCTTCGGCCAGTCTGTTCATGGTGTTCAAAACGCAGGCGAAACTGAACGCGGCGCGCGCGGCGGATCCCGTGAACGAGGGTCTGGTCGACTCGCGCTCCTCACAACGGGAGAACTGGATCGTCCTGTACGGCTTCATCGCGTTCCTCAGCGGTCTGGACGCCTGGGTGTCCACCCATTTCTGGGACTTCGAGCCCGAGGTCACCGTGCCGGAGGACGGGACCGGTGTGCAGGTCGGCTTCAGATTTCCCGACCCGTTCCGCTGATGCTGCAGCGATCATGACCCCGGACCATACGGGGCAGGATTCGGATCTCGCGATGCGGCGCAACGCTCCGATCGGCGTGTTCGACTCGGGCGTGGGAGGGCTCACCGTGCTCCGCGCGATCCGGGGGAAGCTGCCCGCGGAATCGACGGTTTACCTCGGGGACACGGCCCGTGTGCCGTACGGTCCGAAGTCGCCGGACACGGTACGACGGTATACGCTCGAAGCCGTCGACTTTCTCCTCGGGCACGGGGTCAAGGCCATCGTGATCGCCTGCAACACGGCAACGGCCCGCGCTCATTCGCTGATCACCGACCGACTCTCGATCCCGGTGATCGGCGTCGTCGAGCCTGGTTCGAGAGCGGCGGCCGCCGCGTCGGAGAGCGGGGTGATCGGCGTGATCGGCACACAGGGTACCATCGAGAGCGCGACCTACGACGAAGCGATCCGCGCGGTCCGACCCGACGCCGTCGTGCACTCGACCGCCTGCCCGTTGCTCGTGGCGTTGGCGGAGGAGGGGTGGACGAAGGGAGAAGTCGCACGTCTGACGGCCGAACACTACCTGCAGCCGCTTCTGGCTCGTGAAGTCGACACGCTGGTCCTCGGCTGTACGCATTACCCGCTGCTCAAGGACCTTCTGGCCAGGGTGGTGGGCGACGGGGTGCGTCTCATTGACTCGGCCGAAGCCACGGCCCATACCCTGGCCGAGCGGCTCGTTGACGGAGGCCTGTTGGCTGAGCGCCAGCCACCCGGCGCGGCGGAGTACTTCGTTACGGACGACGTGGATCGCTTCCGGGCGCTGGCCGATCGCTTTCTGGCGGAGCCGGTCGAGCGCTGCCGTCACGTCGAGCTGCCATCGGGGTCTGGCTGAGGCGTCGCTCGCGCTCTCGGCTCAGGAAGCGCCCGACACCGAGCCGCGTGTGCTCACAAGGTCGCATCCGGCGCGCGCCACTCGCAGAGCTCCAACTTGTGATCTCCCACCAGTGCGTACGACATGTGGTGGATCCAGTCGCCGGCGTTCAGATAGAAGCGTCCCGGCTCGACCTCCCGGAGCTCCGGTCTGTGAGAGTGCCCGAACACGACCAGATCGAGGCTCGGGTCGTCCTTGAGCATCTTCGCGGCATAGTCGGAGAGCCGATCTGCCCGTTCCTTCTCGTCGGCGGGTCCCGTCGCGTGGCGGTCCGACGTACCGCTCACGTGGTTGACAAGATGGGCGGCGGCATCGGGGTGAAGCATACGAAAGGCAGCGGCTCCCGCCGCGCTCCGCGTCGCCCGCTTCAGCATTCGGTAGCCCCAGTCGCCACCCGCAAGTCCATCGCCGTGGGCCACGAACGCCCGTCGGCCACCGAGGATGACCGTCGCGCTTCCTTCAATCAGTTCGATGCCGATCTCTTCGCGCAGGAATTCGCCGCCCCACGCATCGTGATTGCCGCCGACCAGCCGAATCCGCAGGCCGCTGTCGACCAGATCAGCGAGTTTCCTGAGCACTCCGAAGTGTCTACGCAGAATGACCGTCCGGTACTCGAACCAGAAATCGAACAGGTCTCCGTTGATCAGCAGATCATCGCCCAGCAAGGGCACCGATTCGAGAAACGAGAGAAAAGCTCTCTCGTTCT
>JBDHLB010000041.1:0-21896 GCA_039586095.1 Gemmatimonadota bacterium | reverse complement strand
GGACGGGAAGACGATTGGCGAAGTGCTGCGGCACGTTGCGACGCGCCAGCCTGGAGGAGAAGCGCTCGTGTTTCCACACGCCGGCTTCCGGGCGGATTACGCGGAGTACGATCGCAGAGTCGACTCGGCAGCGCGCGGACTGCTGACCATGGGGATCGAGAAAGGGGACCACATCGCCGCGTGGTCCACCAACTGGCAGCAGTGGACGATCCTGCAGCTCGCGGCCGCGCGTATCGGCGCCGTCCTGTGCACGGTCAACCCGGCCTACCGTCCTAGCGAGCTCGCGTATGTGCTGGAGCAGGCGGATATTACGGCGCTCTTTCTCATAAGTAGGTTTAAGACCTCCAACTACTACGCCATGCTGCGGGAGGTCGTGCCGGAGCTGGATCAGTGTGACGGCGGTCGACTGCGGTCGAAGCGGTTTCCCAGGCTGCGCTGGGCCGTGACGTTCCAGGAGATGCCCGAGCACGACATGCTGACCTGGGGTCAGCTGTGCGCCCGGGGCTGGTATGCGGATCCCGCGCTGCTCACCGCACGGGAAGCCGAACTGTCACCGGACGATCCGATCAATCTGCAATACACCTCGGGGACCACGGGCTTTCCCAAGGGCGCCCTGCTGTCGCACCGCAACCTCCTGCTCAACGCCTTCTACCTCGGAGAGCGTCTGCGGCTGACCCCGAGCGACAGAATCTGTGTGCCCGTCCCCTTCTACCACTGCTTCGGTTGCGTGATCGGCACGCTGGCCAGCCTCGTGTTCGGGGCGACCATGCTGGTTCCAGCACAGCACTTCGATCCGCTTGCCACGATCGAGTGCATGGAGCGGGAGCGGGCCACAGTCGTATACGGCGTGCCCACCATGTTCATCGCCGAGCTGGATGACCCCACGTTCCGGGACCGAGACCTCAGCGCGCTGCGCGCGGGCATCATGGCCGGAAGTCCCTGTCCGATCGAGCTTATGAACCGGGTGATCGAAGACATGGGCGCCCGAGAAATGACGATCGCCTACGGTCTTACCGAAGCGTCCCCCGGCGTGACCATGACCCACGTCGACGATCCGGTCGAGACCCGGGTCTCCACGGTCGGGCCGGCCCTTCCCGGCGTCGAAGTGAAGATCGTCGACGAGCACGGGCACTCGGTGCCCGACGGCCAGCCGGGCGAGCTCTGTGTGCGGGGTCACAACGTCATGCTGGGCTATTACAAGATGCCCGATGCGACGGCGGAAGCGATCGATGCGGAGGGCTGGCTGCACAGTGGCGACGTGGCCGTGCGCGAGTCCGACGGGTACTTCCGGATCACGGGGCGCATCAAGGACATGATCATCCGCGGGGGAGAGAACATCTATCCAAGGGAGATCGAGGAGGTCCTGTTCACGCACCCGGACGTCGCGGATGCGCAGGTGGTCGGCGTACCCGATCCGGTGAAGGGCGAGGAGCTGTGTGCGTGGATTCGGCGGCATGCCTCCGCCACCGTCACGGCGGACGAGATCCGGGACTACTGCCGCGCACGAGTCGCCTATTTCAAAGTGCCCCGCTATGTGGAGTTCGTCGACCGGTTCCCCGAGACGGTGACCGGCAAGGTGCAGAAGTTCAAGATGCGCGAGGAAGCCATTCGCCGGCTTGGACTGCGAGAAGAAGCGCCGGTTGCGTGACAATCGGCGCCAATTGCCCGCCGCGGCGCGATCCATCCGTTCCCGTGCCACGTCTTTCGGCAAGAAGCTTGCTGCATTCGGAAGGTCTGATCGGGCCCGTCGAAGGGCCCGCTGGGGTCTGGACGAGGGGAACGGGTGGATCTGGCAATGTCAGGCTGGCTGCGACTGGCCCTGGCGGTCGTCGCGATCGCGGGAGGGGGTCTGGGTCTCTCCACGATCCGGGAGACCGGGCCGACTTCAGCCGCAGTGCCCCCGGTCTCGCGTTACAACGGTGAAAGGCCCGAGCCGGCGCCTTCGGTCACCAGGTGGGGAGAGGCGCTTCCTCATGGCGGCCGACTGGCCGACTGGCTAATCGCCCAGGGCCTGAGCAGCTCGGAAGTCTCGTATCTGACAGATCTGGTCCGGCCTCACGCCAATCCGGATGCGCTGCTGCCGGACACCCGTGTGGCCGTGCGACGGACCTCCGCCGGCCAGCCTAGCGCCATCGATGTGCAGCTCGACCCCGATCGCACGCTTCGCTTCGAGTTGAACGGCGCACGCTGGAGCTCTCACCTCGACTCGGTTCCGGTCTCTCTCGACACGATTGCCGTCACCGGGTCTTTCGATCGGGCCTGGTGGGCACCGCAGCTAACCGGGGACACGGACGGACTGCAGGCCAGCCACGCCGCCGAGCTGATCGAGCATTTGGCCGCTGTATTTGGTGGAACGCTCGACCTTTACCAGTCACTGCGAGTTGGCGATCGATTCCGAGTCGTCGCAGAACGTCACGTGCGACCCGATCGGTCGACACGAGGACTCCGTCTGATTGCTGCCGAACTCCATCACGACGGGCAGCGGCTCACGGGGATCCGGTTCGCGCCGGCCACGGGTCAGGGCAGTGCGTTCTACGACATGTCCGGGCGTCCCCTCGCCGGCGGCTTCCTCCGATCACCCCTCGGGCCTGCGCGTGTCACCAGCGCGTACAGTCGCGCCCGCTTTCACCCCATCCTCCGGTCTCCGAGGGCTCACCTGGGGGTGGACTACGGCGCTCCGTACGGAACACCCGTTCGAGCGACCGGCCGGGGACGCGTCGTGAGGGCGGGCTGGTGGGGCGAATTCGGGCGGCTGGTCGAGATCCGTCACGACGCCGACACTCGAACGCGGTACGCGCACCTCAGCCAGATTGCTTCCCAGCTGGCCCCCGGTGTGGCCGTGGATCAGGGAACGATCATCGGCAGGGTCGGGGCCAGCGGGCTCGCCACGGGGGCCCACCTGCACTACGAGATTCTCGTCAGAGGCCGGCCAGTCGACCCGTCGGACGCCGTGCAACTCCAGGCACCTCCGATCCCGGAGGGGCGTCGGGAACAGTTCGACAGGGCGCGCGAGAGGGCGAGCGAGCTGCTTGCCACGCTCGACGGGTAGCGACTCGAAAGGTCCTCAGGCCGCCCCGTCTGCCAGGTCCAGCAGCACGCTCCGCAGCCCCTCGTAGCTGCTCAGCCGGACCGCACCGATCTCGTCGAGCGTCTTGTCGTAGCTGGCGAGTGCGGGTCCACCCACGATGAGCGCAACGGACACGGAGAGGCTGGCTGCCAGCTCCTTCAAGTACGAGTGGATCGCCACGTCGTCGGCAGGAAACACGAGGCTGAGCGCTACGGCTCGCGCTCCGGTAGCGGCGGTTGCGACAGCGACATCTTCGGCCGGGAGGTCGGGCCCCAGGTACATGACGTCCCAGCCGACGGTGGCTGCACTCGCAGCCGCCAGCTGAGCGCCCAGAGAGTGCTGCTGGCCCGACGGAGTGGCCACGACGAGCTTGGGCGCATTCCTCGATGGGGCGAAGGTGTCCAGGATCCAGCCCAGGGTCCGTTGAACGACGGCGGTCGCCATGTGCTCCTGCGCCGGACGGAGCTGGCCGCGCGTCCAGCCCACACCCACCCTCTCGAGAAGGGGAACGACCACATCGTCGATGAGGGCTGGAGCGCTGAGGTCGAGAGCGGCACGCCGGAAGATCGAGTCGAGCGCCTGGTCGTCATAGCGCAGTATCGACTCGTACGCCTCTTCGACGATGGCGAGGCTCCGATTGTCGGGCCGTCGACGCCGCGCCGCTCCGATCTCCACGGTCCCCTCGGTCCGATCCTCCTGGAGGAGGTCCGCGAGCTCCGCGGTCTCGAGACCGGCGATCTGGCCGATGCGCCGACCGCCCTCCGTCAACGAGCACAGCAGTCGGAGCCGGTGGATGTCCTCGTCGGAGTAAAGCCGGTGTCCGCCCTCCGACCGTTGGGGCGTCACGGCCTCGTACCGTAGCTCCCACGCCCGCACGGCGTGGGCCGAAAGTCCGGTTCGGGACGTCACCACGCGAATCGGATGCCGCGGCTCTCTCGCCGCCTCGTCGCTCATTCCTCTTCTATTCCGAATCCCCAGACACTTCGCCGTAACGGGCCGCACAAAACCTTGACCGTGGCATGATACGCGGTGGTTGATAATTTTTCAAGTCTATATCTTAGACATACCCTTGACAAAGGGGGCGAGAGGGCCGAAGTTCGCGCCGTCATGTTCGACATCTAGTAAACATCGTCAACCGGACAACGGGAGGAGTAAGATGAAAGCGGTCCATAAGTTCGCCGCCGGCATATTCGTTCTCGCCTTGCTCGGAGTGGTGGCGTCGCAAGCGGTGGCGCAGGACACGGAGTTCTCGCTGAACGCGCGGGCAGGTGTCGCCGTGCCCACCTTCGACATCGCCGACGTGGCCGAGCCGGGCTTCCTGTTCGGTGGCGGCGTCGCATATCGGACGGGTCGCGTGGAGCTCCGGGGTAACGCCGACTTCGGCTTTCACAACATCGACGACGGTGTCCGCGATCTGCTCGCTGAGCCCGACGCCGGCGTGAACGTCTTCCACTTCATCGGGAGCGTCGGGTATCACGTGACGGATCCGTCGAGCGGCCCGTGGACGTTCCTCGTCAACGCCGGGGCCGGATTGATGAGCTTCAACCTGCAGGACGCTCCGAGTCTCGACAGCGTGGAAACGGACACGAACTTCGCCATCAACGCAGGGGCGGAGATCGGGTACGAGGTTTCGCCGAATCTCGACATCTTCTTGAACCTCCAGGGCGACATCGCGTTCGTAAGCGGCAACCCGGGAGGTGACAAGCTGTTCGACGTCCTCGAGGATGCCGGGCTGTTCGACGCGAGCACGGCATGGGTGTGGCCCTTCTCGATCGGCTTCAAGCTGAAGACCTGATGACATCGGGCTGGCGGGCGTCTTCCCCGCCAGCAGTGGGATCGCCCCTCTGCTCGGTGGGGCTGTTACAGACTCGGGAGGGTCGCTGACCTGGCGGCCCTCCCGTTTTTCTCGGTGCGGGGCTGGGCTGAAATGTTGTAATCCGGAACCCTGGCGGGTATTCTCATGGGCTACGGAAGACGGGTCCGACGGCGCGCCTGACAGGAGAGGGTCGCCGGGTAGGCCGCGGGAAGACTCGGAGAGCGAGCGAACGCAGGACGGAGATTCGATGAAGGCGGGCATTCACCCGAAATATGAGAAAGCGCTGATCACGTGTGCATGCGGCCGCGTGACGGAAACGCGGTCCACGGTGGGCGAGCTGCATGTCGAGATCTGCTCACACTGTCATCCGTTCTTCACGGGTCGCCAGAAACTCGTGGATACGGCGGGTCGTGTGGAGCGCTTCATGGCGAAGTACGGGAAGGAAGAGGCAGCGGCGGTCGACACGAAGCCCGAGGCCACACCGGAGGCCGATCGGGAGGCGGAAGATCAGGCGGAGCCGGTGGATGCCGCGAAAGAGGATACGCCCGGCGATTCATGACCCGTCCTCTCGGGGGCCACATCCGCCCCCGGGATCCCCACCCCTGCCGTCCACACGTCTGCTGAGGAACCATGGAGGACACCACCGCCCGGGTCGTCAACCGGCTTGAACAGCTCATCGATCGATATGACGAGCTGGCCCGGCGGATGGCCGATCCGGCCGTCCTGGCAGACGTGAATCAGCTGCGCGTCTTCGCGCAGGAACACTCCAGTCTCGAGCCCGCCGTAACCGCGGGACGAGCCTTTCTCCGCCTGCTCGAGGAGCTCGAGCAGGCTCGCGAGGTGGCCGCAACGGCGGAGGACTCGGAGCTTATCGAACTGGCCGGACAGGAGATCGCCGAGCTCGAGGAACAGCGCGTTGGAGCGCTCGCCCACCTGCGTCGTCTGCTGGTTCCGAGAGATCCACTCGACGATCGTCCGGCGGTGGTCGAAGTCCGGGCCGGGACGGGCGGCGACGAAGCCGCGCTGTTCGCCGCCGACCTGTACCGAATGTACGAGCGCTACGCCGCCCGGCGGGGCTGGGACGTCGAGGTGTTGAATACCAGCGAGGGCACCCTCGGCGGCCTCAAGGAAATCGTCTTTCTCGTCAAGGGCAGGGAGGCGTACGGCCGTCTGCGTTACGAGTCGGGTGTGCATCGGGTCCAGCGTGTGCCTGAGACCGAAAGTCAGGGCCGCATTCACACGTCGGCCGCGACCGTCGCCGTGTTGCCCGAGGCGGAAGACGTCGACGTGGCCATCGACCCGACCGAGCTCAAGATCGACGTGTTTCGTTCGTCTGGCCCCGGGGGCCAGTCCGTAAACACGACCGACTCGGCCGTCCGTATCACGCACCTGCCGACCGGTCTCGTCGTCAGCTGTCAGGACGAGAAATCTCAGCACAAGAACAAGGCGAAGGCGCTGAAGGTGCTGCGCAGTCGTCTGCTGGATCGGAAGGTGGCGGAACAGGAAGCCGAACGAGCTCGGGAGCGGCGCACACAGGTCGGGACCGGAGATCGCTCCGCCAAGATTCGTACGTACAACTTTCCTCAAAACCGGGTCACCGATCATCGCATCGGCTATACGGCTCATCGACTCGAGGCCATCACCGATGGAGATCTGGACGAGCTCGTGGATGCCTTGCAGGTGGCCGGCCGGGAGGAGCGGCTGGCCGAGGGGGCGAGCGCGTGAGCGGGGGGGTGCGCGAGGGGGCGGACCCCCAGCAGGGTGCGCTCGTCGGGCCGGGTCATCCCGGCACAAGTCGCCGTCCCCTGGGTCCGACGCGGCGTGAGGCCGTTCTTGGAATAGCGAAAGAGATCCGAGAGGTTGGGCTGCCCGACGAACGGCTTGAAGCGGAGCGCCTGGTCGCCCATGCCGTGGGCGTCGAGCGAAGCGAGCTGCTGCGGGCAGGCTCCGAGCCCCTAACGCTGGACGAGGTCGAGCGACTGGCCGACGCCGTCAGCCGGCGTGTTGCACGGGAGCCTCTTCAATACATCGAGGGATCGGTCGCGTTTCGAGATCTCGTGCTCGTGAGCGACCGTCGCACCCTGATTCCCCGACCGGAGACCGAACAGCTCGTCCAACAGGTGATCCGCTGGGCCCGATCTCGCGACCCGCTGACTCGCGGTCTGGATGTCGGTACGGGGTCCGGCGCCATCGCGCTCAGCCTGCTCGCGGAAGACGTCGTACGACACATGGTCGGCGTGGACGTGTCGGCCGGGGCGATCAGACAGGCCGCGGAGAACCGACGCCGTGCGGGCGTGTCGGAGGCCGTCTTCGAGCTCCGCACGGTTTCTGGCGACCTGTGGTCCGGCATTCGGCCGGACGAGCGATTCGACGTGATTGTCTCGAACCCGCCGTACGTTCGCGATTCGGACATCGAGTCGCTCCCGCCGGAAGTCCGCGATCACGAGCCGAGTGTGGCGCTGGCCGGTGGACCGGACGGCCTGGACGTGATCCGCGAGATCGCGCTCCGCGCACGCGAACGGTTAAACGACGGGGGTGCGCTCTTCCTCGAGATCGGGGACGGGCAAGCCGACCTGGCCCGAGATCTCTTCCGGCCGGAAGGGGGATGGCGCGAGACGTCGATCCGCCATGATCTCGCCGGGCGTGAGCGCTTTCTGCAGGCCCTGCCAGACTGATGATCCGCTCCTTCGCCGCCTGCGGACTCGGCCTCCGCCAGGGGTCCGATTCGCCGGTCGCGTCTGACCTGCGCAGACGTTATACTCGTCCAGTTTCAGCCGGGGTGACCGTACTTCGGCACAACCCTCGGGCCACCTCTTCAAGGCAGCGATCGCATGGATGTGGACGACACGCGCACGGGGATGTTCGAGCGGGCGGAGGAGCTGGGCCGCGTGATCGCTCAGATGCCCGAATTCGCGTACCTGCAGGCCGCCCATCGCGACATCGGCGATGATCGTGAGGCGACGGAAACGCTGAACCGCATGCGCGAGCTGCAGGAGCGGCTGCTGGACCACTTGGGCCGGAAGGAAGACCCGCCCGAGGCGCTCCAGACGGAGTTTGCCGACCTGCAGGAGAAGGTCCAGCAGAGTACCCGCTACCAGGCGCTCATCTCCGCCCAGGCCAACTTCGACAAATTGATGGAGAAGGTGCACCAGGCGATCGGAAAGGGGATCAGGAAGGGCGAAGAGAGCCGGATCATCATACCTTCATGACCTTCCTGATGAAGCGACTTCGCGACCTTCTCGAACGAGGGCTGCGGGGCGGAGTGGAGCCGATCGTGAACCTTCTGGTCCGCGGTCGCGTCCACCCGAACATCCTGAGCACGCTGGGCTTCCTCATCACCTGCGCCGCCGGGCTCCTGTTCCACCAGCATCACGTCCGAACGGGAGGGCTCGTCATCCTGATCGGCGGTCTGTTCGATCTGTTCGATGGGACGGTGGCGCGGCGAACGGGCCTCGCTTCGGCGTTCGGGGCGTTCTACGACTCGACGCTCGACAGGCTGTCCGAGATCGTCGTGTATCTGGGGCTCCTGTCGCTGTACAACGACTACCGGCTGGAGCTGGGTGACGTGGGCATGATCTACTTCATCATGCTCGCTATGGCCGGCTCTCTGATGATTAGCTACACGCGAGCTCGAGCCGAGGGTCTCAGGGTCGATTGCCACGTAGGGCTCATGCAGCGTCCGGAGCGCGTGATCCTCATCGGCTTCGGCGCGTTGCTCGGGGGTGAAGCCACGCTGCTCGGCCAGAGGGGGCTCGTGCTGCGCGTGGTCATCATCGTGCTGGCGATCCTGACCAATCTGACCGTGCTGCAGCGCATCTGGTGGGTCTATCGCACTACTCGCCCTCGCACGGCGGACGTTGCGCAGAACGAAGAAACAACGCCGGAGATGTCCGACCGCGAGCCGGTCGGCCGTGCCGCTGCCGGGCCGCTCGGCTGAGACCGGCAGGAAAGCCCCCAACCGGGACGAACCAAGAGACGAGATGGCTTAAATGACGACCGTAGACAAAAGACCGCCTCCCGAGCTGAGTGCGGCAGAGGGGAAGTTGGGCGTGCTGCTCGTCGGCCTCGGTGCCGTGTCGACCACGTTCATCGCCGGAGTGGAAGCGGTTCGACGCGGGCTCTCGAGACCGATCGGTTCCCTGACGCAGATGAACACGATCCGCCTCGGCAAGCGTACGGAGAATCGCACACCGCTCATCCGGGATTTCGTGCCGCTCGCAGAACTGGATGACCTCGTATTCGCCGCCTGGGATCCGATTCCCGACGACGCGTTTCGCTCGGCCGAAGTGTGTGGTGTGCTCAAGCCCCAGGACGTCGATCCGCTACGCGATTTCATGAGCTCCATCGAGCCCATGCCCGCGGCGTTCGATCCCGCCTACGTGAAGAAACTCCACGGCACACATGTGAAGCAGGCCGCGAACAAGAGGGAGCTGGCGGAGCAGCTCCGGGCGGACATTCGGAGTTTCAAGCAGGAGAGCGGGTGCGACCGGATGGTGATGGTCTGGTGCGCTTCGACCGAGATCTTCCTGCGGCCCCATGAGGTGCACGACAGCATCGAGATCTTCGAGCAGGCGATGGAGGAGAACCACGAAGCCATCGCCCCCTCGATGCTGTACGCCTACGCGGCGCTGAAGGAGGGGGTGCCGTTCGCCAACGGAGCGCCCAATCTGACGGTCGACACGCCGGCGCTCAGCCAGCTCGCGAACGACGCGGGCCTGCCGGTCGCCGGGAAGGACTTCAAGACGGGTCAGACCCTCATGAAGACGATCCTGGCTCCTGGTCTCAAGGCCCGGATGCTGGGGCTGAGTGGCTGGTTCTCCACCAACATTCTCGGAAACCGGGACGGAGAGGTTCTCGACGATCCCGAGAGCTTCAAGACAAAGGAGGAGTCCAAGCTCGGCGTGCTCGAGTACATCCTGCAGCCGGACATGTACCCGGAGCTGTACGCCGACATCTACCACAAGGTGCGGATCAACTACTACCCGCCGCGCGGGGACAACAAAGAGGGTTGGGACAACATCGACATCTTCGGGTGGATGGGTTACCCCATGCAGGTGAAGATCGACTTCCTCTGCCGGGACTCGATCCTCGCCGCGCCCATCGTGCTCGACCTGGCCCTCTTCCTCGACCTGGCACAGCGAGCCGGGCTGCACGGGATCCAGGAGTGGCTTTCCTTCTACTTCAAGAGTCCACAGGTGGCGCCCGCACTGTACCCGGAACACGACATCTTCATCCAGCACTGGAAGTTGAAGAACACCCTCCGCTGGCTGATGGGCGAGGAGCAGATCACGCACCTCGGGGTCGAGTACTACGACTGACGTCGGACCGGCGATGATCATGAAGGTTCGCCCGGCCGAGCCAGGGCTATTCGTCGTGCTCGAGGGCGTGGAGGGCGCGGGCAAGTCGACCCACGCGAGGTGGCTCGGCGAGCGCCTGCGCGCAGCGGGCGTCCCCTCCCGGGTCGTGCGTGAGCCGGGAGGCACGGAAGCGGGCGAGCGCGTTCGGTCCGTCGTGCTCGACCCGGGCCTCCAGATATCCCCTGAAATGGAGCTTCTCCTGATTCTTGCAGCGCGAGCGGAGTTCGTGCGCCGGGTGGTTCGACCGGCGCTTGTCGCGGGAGAAGTCGTTGTGGCCGATCGATATGAGCTCTCGACGTACGCGTACCAGGGGATCGCGCGGGACCTCGGCCTGGAGAAGGTGCGGAGTCTGAACGCGTTCGCCACCGGCGGCCTGAAGCCCGATGCGGTCGTGCTCTTGAGCGTCGACAGCGAGGTCGGCCTGGGCCGCAAGCGAGCCCGTCCGGATCGGCTCGAGCGCGAGGATCGCGAGTTCCATCGAAAAGTGGCGCAGGCATACGAGCGTCTGGCCGCCGAGGAGCCCAACGTCCTGGTGGTCGCCAGCGACGCGCCGGCGGAAGAGGTGCGGGCCCGCATCGTGCGGGCCCTGGCGGGCCGATTCCCGGAAACTTTCGGGAAGATAGAGGGTTAACGAACGAGCCCGGACTCGGTCGACAGTCGATACGGAGGACGCATGAAGCTCGAGAGATCCTGGACGACCGCGCTGATCGTAGGCGCGATCTCCCTGACGAGTGGTGGCTGGCTGCTTCAGCAGGGTGTGACGAGCGGCGAGAGCGCGTATGAAAGCTCTCGGCTGTTCGAGGAGGTCCACCACCTGCTGGCCGACCGTTTCGTGGATGAGCTCAGTCCCTCCGAGCTCTACCAGATGGCGATCGATGGCCTGCTGCGCGAGGTCGGAGACCCCTATACGTCGTTCCTCGACAAGGACGACTGGGCGAACCTCCGTCTGAGCACCACCGGCAACTACGGAGGGCTTGGTGTCCGGATCGAGCAGCAGGACGAGTGGATCACGATCGTAAGCGTCCTGCCGAACACTCCCGCCGAGCGACAGGGTCTGATGACCGGCGACCGGATCATCGGCGTGGAGGGCGAATCGGCGCAGAACTGGTCCAGCGAGAAGGCCGTTCAGGTCCTGCGCGGCCCCAAGGGAAGCCCGGTGAACATCTCGATCGCGCGGGCGGGCGTCGACCGGCCGCTCGACTTCACGATCGTTCGCGATCGGATCCATGTCCAATCTGTCGTCGCGTTCATGCTCGACGACTCGGCAGGGTACGTGCAGCTGCGCAGCTTCAGTCGGGAGTCGCGAGACGAGCTGAAGACGGCGGTCGACGAGCTGCTGGCGGCAGGTGCGGAGTCGCTCGTGCTCGACCTGCGAGCGAACCCGGGCGGGCTGTTGGAAGAGGGGATCGCGGTCGCCGACCTCTTCCTGCCACGTGGGAGAGAGGTCGTGTCTACGAAGTCACGCCTCGCGGACCAGAACCAGACGTTCGTTGCCCCGGGTGCCGAGATCTATGAGGGTCTGCCGCTTGTCGTCCTCGTGAACGCGTTCAGTGCCAGCGCATCGGAGATCGTGGCCGGGGCGCTCCAGGATCACGACCGTGCTCTGGTCATCGGAAACACCACGTTCGGCAAGGGCTCCGTTCAGACTCTGTACGGGCTGTCGGGAGGGAACCACCTCAAGATCACGACGGCCAAGTGGTACACGCCGACGGGACGCTCGATTCAGCGCGACTACGACGATGAAGACCTCGCCGATCATCTGGCCGGCGCGGTGTCCGTCGGTGAGGAGCCGATGGCGACCGCGATCGACACGACCGGCCGTGAGGTCTTCTACACGGAGGCCGGGCGGGTGGTGTACGGCGGCGGGGGCATCACGCCGGATCGGATCGTGATGGCGGACACGCTCAACACGGCGGAGCAGGAGTTTCGCCGCGCGCTTCTGGACTCCGGGGTCTCGACACGAAACGCGGCCTTTCAGTTCAGCGTGCAGTGGGCCACCGACCACCCGGAGCTGACACGCGACTTCGAGATCACCCGTGCGATGCGCGATGCCTTCTATGAGCAGTTGCGAGAGCTCGAAGTGGAGCTGGAACGGGGTCAGTTCGACGAGGCGCAGGGCTTCGTGGACTGGCTGCTCGGACGCGAGCTCGCCAATACGTCATTCGGCGAGGTGGCGCGGCAGGAGCGACAACTTCGCCGCGACACGCAGGTGGGGGAGGCGCTCCGTCTTCTTGCACAGGCTCAGACGCCGGAGGCTCTGCTCTCGCTGGCGGCGACCGAATCCGAAGTTCCGGAGTCTTTGCCGTAGCCGTGGCCGGGTAAGGATCTCATGGCGCGGGGGCCCGGACGGGCCCCGCGCCCACGCCCGGGCAGCCGGACCGGTCGCAACATGAGCCGTCACGACCGGCTGATGATCTTCGGTCGGTTCCCGGAGGCGGGTCGTGCGAAGACCCGTCTCGCCCCTGCTCTCGGCCCACAGGCCGCCGCCGACCTGTATCGGGCCTTCCTGGCGGACACGGTGTCTTCCGCCCGTCGTCTGCCCGAGGTGCACCTCGAGTTCTGGGTCGAGACCCACCCGGCTGCCGCACATTGGATCGCCGGGCAGTACGCGGATCTGACCTTGCGTTGGCAGGCGGACGGCGGGCTCGGAGACCGACTGCGTTCGGCGTTCGAGTCGGCGTTCGCAGACGGGGTGTCGCGAGCCGTTGCGCTGGGAAGCGACCATCCCACGTTGCCACACGTCTATCTGCGCCAAGCGTTCGAAGCGCTGCACGACAACGATGTGGTGGTGGGCCCGACCGAGGACGGCGGTTATTACGCGATAGGGATTCGCCGTGGCGGGTGGTCAGCCGCGGTGGAGGTGTTCGATGACATGCCGTGGTCCAGTCCTGACTTGATGCCGCAGACGCGCGCTCGTCTGGCGCAGCTCGGGATCCGAGTCTCGGAGCTTCCGTCCTGGTATGATGTCGACCGCCCGAAGGACCTCGAGCGGTTGCGAGGGGACGTAATGTCTGGAAGCCGCACCGCTCGTGTGCTGCAGCGGATATCCCCGGGTGGCGCGGGATCACCGACGACCGACTGACCCGGCAGCCCGAAGCGACAGGAGAGCAGACCGTTGGAGAGCGGCGGCATCAGCGTGCGGGTCGATAGAGGGCCCGAGATCGAGTCACGTCACACGGTGCTGGCCGTCGTGGTGGGCCTCTCGGCTGGGGAAGAGGTGCAATACGGCGAGCCCGAAACCCTGGCCTACTGGCGGTCGTCCATGAAGCCCTTTCAGGCGCTGCCGCTCGTGGAGGACGGTGCAGCGGGCCGCTACGGCTTTGGCGGTTCAGAGCTGGCCATCTGCTGCGCGTCCCACCAGGGCACGCCGAGGCACGTCGAGTGCGTGACGGGAATGCTCGATCGGATCGGGATGGACGAGTCGGCGCTCGCGTGCGGACCCCACGCTCCCTTCCACGAGCCGTCGCGGCAGGCGCTACTGCGCCTGGGGACGGAGCCCAGCAGAGTCCACAACAACTGCTCCGGCAAGCATACGTCGATGCTGGCGCAGGCCCTGCACCATGGCTGGCCGACCCGGGGGTACGACGATCCGCAGCACCCGTTGCAGGCTCGGATCAGAACGGAGCTCCGTCGCTGGCTGGACGTGGATCCGGAGAAGCTTGTGTGGTCGGTGGACGGCTGTGGTGTGCCGACGCCGTTCCTCTCGCTGCGGCAGATGGCGAGAGCCTATGCTCGGCTCGTGCGCTCGGAGGACGCGGCGCCGCGGGCCGTTGTGAAGGCGATGACGGAGCACCCCGAGTATGTGTCGGGCAGCGGCGAGCTGTCCACGGAGTTGATGCGTGTGACCGGCGGTGCGCTCCTCGCCAAGGAGGGCGCGGAAGGTGTCTTTTGCTTTGCGGGAGTGCGGGACGGTTGGGGGGGTGCGGTGAAGGTGACCGATGGCAGCAAACGCGCCGTAGCACCGGCTGTGCTGGAGTTGCTCGCATCCCTGCATTTGATCGATGGAGGTGCACTGGAACGGCTGGCCGGCCTGCGGGAGCCCGAGATCCGAAACACGCAGGGACGGGGAATCGGGCGGCTGGCGGCAGAAGCCGTGGCCCACCGGACTCTGGCCGGCGGGGACCTCCAATGACCGTGCTGAACGAGCGTACGCGTGGACTGGTCGATCTGTCTGCGGTCCTCGCATCCGGGACACCCGGACAGGATCTCGCGTTGCACGAAGCGCTCGAAACGGCGGGCGGCGTGGCAAGCCCGGAAGAGATCGAGGAGTGCCTGCTTCAGGCATATCTGTTCCTGGGTTTTCCCACGGTACTGCAAGCGTTCGCCGTCTGGCGTGCGCTGGACGGTGAGCCGAGATCGGTGCGCACAGAGAGGTCCGATGGGTCGGCCTGGCGCCAGCGAGGCGTTCGGCTGTGCCGCCGCATTTACGGGCGCGCGTACGGCAAGCTGAGGTCCAACGTCCGCCGGTTGCACCCGGATCTGGATCGCTGGATGATCGAGGAAGGCTACGGCAAGGTGCTGTGCCGGCCCGCGCTGGACTCGGCGACGAGGGAGTTGTGCATCGTGTCTCTCCTCGCGGTCACCGGGCATCTGCCCCAGCTTCACTCGCACCTGCGTGGCGCCCTGAACGTGGGGGCGGACCCGAACGACGTCGAGGAAACGCTGGCGGTCGCCCTGCGCCGCAGTCCGGAGGAGGGACACGCGGCGCAGATCGGGCGGCTGTGGAATCGCGTGCTGGATCAGCACCACCGGGCCGATGACCACGCGGATGCGGGTCGGGAGCCGAGGGACGCTTCGCTCGATGTTCATTGATCTGGCGCGAATTCGGGTCACCGGAGGAGCCGGCGGGGCGGGTGCCGTGGCCTTTCGTCGGGAGAAGGGGGTGCCTCGAGGTGGGCCCAGTGGTGGAGACGGAGGTGAGGGCGGCGACGTCATCCTGCGCGCGGACGCACGGCTCGACACCCTGCTCGATTACAGCTATCGAGAGCATTACCGGGCCGGTCGCGCCGGCCACGGCGAGGGCAGCAACCGTAAAGGCGCCAACGGCGAAGATCTGGTTCTCCCGGTACCGCTGGGTACGGTGGTGCGCGACCTCGAGACGGGCGAGATCCTGGGCGAGTTGTTGCAGGAGGACGAGAGCCTCGTCGTCGCCCGCGGCGGCAAGGGAGGGCGTGGCAACGCCGCCTACGCGACGCCGACCCATCAGGCGCCGAGGGAGTGGGAGCCCGGCGAGTGGGGCGAGGAGCGCCGCGTCGAGCTCGAGCTCAAGCTGATTGCGGACGTCGGCCTGGTTGGCGAACCGAACGCGGGCAAGTCGACGCTCCTCTCGCGTGTCTCCGCCGCTCACCCGAAGATCGCATCCTACCCGTTCACCACGCTTGCGCCTCACCTGGGAGTCGTCCAGTTGACCGACGGGCGCTCGTTTGTCGTCGCCGACATTCCCGGCATCATCGAGGGCGCGCACGAAGGAAAGGGCCTGGGCACGCAGTTCCTTCGTCACATCGAGCGGACCCGCTCGCTGGCCCTTCTCGTCCCGATCGACCAACGGGATCTGCAGGCGAGCTACGATCTTCTGAGGGATGAGTTGGCAGCTCACAATCCGGGACTCGTGGAGCGCCCTCATTGTGCGGTTGTCACGAAGTCGGACCTGGTGCCTCCCGAGGAGCGCGAGGTCCGGCTCCATGCCCCCGAGGCGTGGGGCGTGTTTGTCCTCTCTTCCGTCACCGGAGAGGGGCTGGACGCCCTCAAGGAAGCTCTGTGGGCTCGAGTGCGGAGCGAAAAGGAGAAGGAGCGGGAGAAGGATTTCGACCGGTTCGCGGACCTCGAGGAGTGGGTTCCCTGAGCGTCTCGAAAGTGGAGGGCACGCCAAGCGAAGCCGAGGAAGCGTGCGCCGCGCTTTCGCTGACTCGCGTGTCGGGGCTCGGACCGCGGCGTGCGAAGCTCCTGATCGATCACTTCGGGTCGGCCGTTCGCGCGGTCGCCGCCTGCCGGAGAGGAGATGTTGGCTCCGCGCTGACAACCGATCGGCGCGCGTCCGCGACCACGTCCGATCTCGCCCGGCGGCTGCGTGGCCTCGAACCGATACCCGCGAGCGCCCTGGCCGATCTGCGCAGGCGGGGGATCCGTGTTCTCGTCTACGGTGCGCCCGCGTATCCTGCACGACTGCGTCACCTCCATGATCCGCCCACGCTGGTATACGTGCGCGGCTGCCTCCCACTCCTGAAAGCCTCGGGCGTGGCGATCGTCGGCACGCGACGGGCGACGGCGTACGGAAGGCGAATGGCCCGGGACCTGGCGCGAGGCGTGGCCCTGCGGGGTCGGACCGTGATCAGCGGCATGGCGCGGGGGATCGATGGCGCTGCGCATCGAGCGGCTCTCGACGCGGGCGGAAGCTCGATCGGAGTTCTGGGCTGTGGCTTGGAAAGGGTCTACCCGAACGAGCACCGTGGCCTGTACGCTCGCATGCGGGACGAAGGGCTCCTGGTCAGCGAATTCGCGCCCGGCCAGGCCCCGAAGCCCGCGTTCTTCCCGAGGCGGAACCGCATCATCGCGGCCCTGGCGGAGGCGGTGGTCGTGGTGCAGGCCGGGCCGCGAAGCGGCGCGTTGATCACGGTCGGCCATGCGCTCGACATCGGACGAGAGGTGTTCGCCGTGCCGGGCCCCGTTGGTCCGCCGGCCAGTGAGGGCGTGCATCGACTTCTGCGCGACGGCGCGGGTCTGGCCACCAGCGCGCAGGATCTGGCGCGCGGCCTGGGTTGGGAGGATGACACACCCGTCGGGGAGACGACGGCACCGGGTCTTCCCGATACGCAGGAGGGTCCGGCGCACTGGTCGGGGCGACTCCTGGACCGGCTGCGGGAGGGGCCGGCCGGCCCGGACGAACTGTCCCGCGTCGGCGGGCGACCTGTGGTCGAGACGCTCGCCATCCTCGGGCGCTGGGAGGTCGAGGGCCGGGTTCGTCGCCAGGCTGGAGGCAGCTTCGAGCTGACGACCGTCGGGGCGGTGGAACGGCATCGCGCAGGGAAGGAGGGACGATGACGAGCGGCTCGGGCGCCGGTCCCGATTCGCTCACCCTGGATCCGTCGACTCTCGGCGGCGCCCGACCGCCTGTCGGACTTTATCTGCACTACCCCTTCTGTCGGCGTCGCTGTCACTACTGCGACTTCTCGGTCGCCACGAGCCACGAACCTCCGGTGGATGAGTGGCTGGACACCGTCGAGCGGGACATCGCGGCATGGTTCGCGGACACCGACTGGGAGCCTCCGCTGCCGCTCGAGACCGTCTTCGTAGGCGGTGGGACGCCCTCTCTGCTCGGTCCTGGCGGGATGACCCGCGTCGCGGCGACCGTGCACCGCTGGTTCTCGTGGGACGACCGTGTGGAATGGACGGCCGAGTCCAACCCGAACTCGCTGGGCTCCTCGCGCTGTGCCGAGTGGCGGGAGGCCGGCGTCAACCGGCTCAGCATAGGCGTGCAATCGTTCGACGGCGCAGTTCTGCGCTGGCTGAACCGGCTTCACACATCGGAGGAGGCGGTCGCGGCTGTCCGGACGGCCCGCGACGCGGGTTTCGCGAACCTCAATATCGATTTGATGTTCGGCTTGCCGAACGAGGTGATGCGCGACTGGCCTGCTGAAGTGGAGGCGGCGACGACACTGGGCGTATCCCACGTCAGCGCGTACGGCCTGACCGTCGAGCCAGGTACGCCGCTCGGGAGACAGGTGGCCGCCGGCCGGACGCAGATGCCGAGCGACCGTCGATACGAGTCGGAGTACAAGATCGTCGCCTCGACCCTCCGTGCTGCGGGGTATGAGCATTACGAGGTTTCGAACTTCGCACGTCTGGGATACGAATGCCGACACAACTGGCAGTACTGGAACGGCGACGCCTATCTTGGAGTAGGTCCTTCCGCACACAGCTTCCTGCCGCCCTACAGAGTCTGGAACGTGTACCGTTGGGACGCGTATCGAAGGACGGTCCTGTCGGGGGCCTCGCCCCGCGCGGGGGCGGAGCGCGTCGAGGGGCCGGCACACGAGCTGGAGAAGTTGTGGCTGTTGCTGCGGACACAGACGGGGTTGCCCGCTTCGCATCCGAGCCTGGATGGGGCGGCCGAAGACCGTGGAGACCCGGGCCTCATCGAGCGGTGGATGGAGGCCGGTTGGCTGGAACGACGCGGAGACCGCGTGTGCGCCACGGTGGATGGGTGGCTCCGGCTCGACGAGTTGGTTGCGGCCTGTGCCGCACGAGGGTGGGATCGAGAGAATGCCCCGGCTTGAACTGACGGACCGAGAACGCACCGTGCTCGCGGCGGTCATCGACTCGTACGTGAAAACCGCGGCCCCGGCCGGGTCCCGTCGACTCGTGCGTGAATACGATCTCAACGTCTCGCCGGCCACCATACGAAACACGATGGCCGACCTAGAGGCCAAGGGTTTGTTGACCCACCCGCACACGTCGGCCGGACGCATGCCGACGGACCTGGCTTACAGGTACTACGTCGACGGCATGATGAATCTGCGCCAGGTGCCCGCCAGCCAGCGGCGCCGCATCGAGCAACAGCTGGTGTTGAAAGAGGTTTCGGCGGTCGAGGAGCTGATCGCCCGGGCCGCGCAGGTGCTCGGACTGCTTACGGGCGAGCTGGGTCTCGCGGTCGGCCCCGCCCTTGCGTCGGCGGCGCTCGTGCGGCTGGAGCTGGTGCCGGTGGGCTCCGAGAAGGCGCTGATGGTCCTGACGCTGGAGTCAGGTGTGGTCCGGACCGTGTATGTAGACCTGCCGTCCGTTCTTCCCCGCGAGACGATGGAAGCGGTGGCCTCCGCCCTGAACGAGCGACTGGCCGGGTCGACGCTGGGGGAGATACGCGAGACGTTTCGCGACCGGGTTCGCGACCTTTCCTTCGATGACCGGCTGGCCAACGCCCTGATCAACATCTTTGTGGAATCGGGACCCGACGTCTTCGACTGGGCGATGCGCCAGCGAGAGATTCACCTCGGGCAGGCGTCGCTCCTGGCGGGCCAGCCGGAGTTCACGGACGAAGAGAGGCTGAGGTCTTTGATCGAGCTCACCGAACGGCGGGAGCTTCTCGCAACCGTCCTCGGCGAGCGTGGCGTGAGCGAAGGCCCCCAGGTCACGATCGGGGCGGAGCACGGCGAACCCGAGCTCGAAGATCTGACCATCGTCACGGCCGGCTACTCGGTGGGCAGCCTGCACGGCACCGTCGGCGTGATCGGTCCGACGCGGATGCCCTACGAAAAGGTGGTGGCCGTGGTCGATTGCACGTCTGCCCTCGTTTCAAAGCTGGCCGGATCGTGACCCGGTCGCTCGGAATCTGAGCCCTATGGCCAAGGACTTCTACTCCACTCTAGGCGTGTCTCGCGATGCGGACACCGAGCAGATCAAGAAGGCGTATCGCCGGTTGGCGATGGAGTACCATCCCGACCGGAATTCGGACGCCAGTGCCGAAGATCGCTTCAAGGAGGTCACGCAAGCGTACGAGATTCTGCGCGACCCGGAGAAGCGGAACCTGTACGACCGGTACGGAGAGGCGGGTGTACGGCGTGGCGCTCCGGGTCAGACCGATTTCGGCTTCGGCGGATTCAGCTTCTCGGACGCCTTCGACGTGTTCATGCGAGAGTTCGGGGCGGGGGGCTTCGGCGATCTCTTCGGCGCACGTTCGCGCCCCTCCGGCCCGCGACGCGGGAGCACGCTCCGACTGACGCACGCGGTCACCCTCGAGGAGGCCGCCCGCGGCGTCGAGCGCACGTTGAAGCTGGCGGTCCTCGATCCGTGCGATCGGTGCGACGGATCTGGAGCGGAGCCGGGCACGTCGCCGGCGACGTGCGCCACGTGCGGAGGGGCCGGGGAGGTTCGCCAGGTCCAGCGGTCCGTGCTCGGTCAGTTCGTGAGCGTACGCCCCTGCCCGACGTGTCGCGGGGAAGGCACGACGATCGAGAATCCGTGCACGACCTGTCGTGGCGAGTCTCGCGTCCGAAGGGACAAGAAGATCAAGATCGATATCCCGCCGGGCATCTCCTCGGACGACTATCTGAAACTGCGCGAGAAGGGCAACGCGGGCACCTCCGGTGGTCCGCGAGGCGACGTCATCGTGCAGATCGAGGTGGAGCCGCACGAGCGGTTCGAGCGCCACGGTGACGACCTCCTCTATGACCTGGCCATCAATTTCAGCCAGGCCGCCCTGGGAGCGGACGTCGAGGTGCCGACCATCGACGGCTCGGCCCAGCTGACGATTCCAGCGGGGATCCAGAGCGGGCAGGTTCTTCGCATGCGCGGGAGCGGGCTGCCTCGCCTGCGGAGTACCGGGCGGGGCGATCAACTCGTGCGCGTGCGGGTGTGGACGCCCACGAAGGTGACGGACGATCAGAAGAAAGCGCTGGAGCGTCTCGCCGAGGTGGAGAAGGAGCCGCCGGAGCCACGAAGAGACGATCCGGGCTTCTGGGAACGGGTGAAGGCTGCATTCACGGCCTGACGAGCAGATCCGCCGAGGCGGCTTCGTCCAGGATCCACACGCCGCGACGAGCCAGCTGCGCAGGGCAACTTCCGGGATCGTACTCTCCGTATAGCGCCTCGCCAACGGCTTTCGACTTTTCACTGCCCACGGCCAGCACGACGAGCTGCCGGGCACTCTCGAGCACCGGAGGCGTCATCGTCAGCCGCCGACGAGGCGGCTGCGGTCCGACCGCCGGCATGACCCTCCGTTTCCGCTCTTCCACCGGAGGTTCGTCGGGAAAGAGGGACGCCGTATGGCCGTCGGCGCCGATCCCCAGGACAATGAGATCGAGGCGATCCGGCAAGCAGGTCGCATAGTCTTCCGCCGCCTTGTTCAGGTCGGAGCGGTCCGCCGGCATGCGGTGCACGCGATCATCCGGCAGCGGCGCGTGAGCAAGTAGCGTCCGCCGAGCGAGTCGAAAGTTGCTCTGCGGATCGTCGGGGGGTACGGCTCGCTCGTCCGCGAAGAAAAGGCTCATACGATCCCAGGGGAGCGCCTCGGTAGCGCCCAGCGCCGCATAGACGGGACCGGGCGTAGAGCCGCCCGACAACGCCACGGAGAGGGGCCCGGCGCTGCCCAACCGCCTGAGCTGGCCGGCGAGGAATCGCGCGGCAATCCCGGCGAAGCGGTCATCCGGGACAATGAGAAGGCGCGGCTCGTTCAGGTCCCGCTCTCTCCGGCCATCACGACCGACCCACCCGCTCCTTCACTCGCCGCCTGGGCCGCGAGCGCTTCCAGCAGTGCGTCGAACGGCTTGACGAACTTCTCCACACCCTGCTCGAGGAGCGCGTCCGTCACCGCGTCGAAGTCGATGCCGACATCGGCCAGTCGGTCCATCACCCGATGGGCCTCATCCACGCCCTCCTCGACGGTTTCTGCGACCGTGCCGTGGTCCACGAACGCCCGGATGGTGCTCTCCGGCATCGTGTTCACAGTATGGGGTCCGATGAGCGGCTCGACGTACTTGACGTCGCTGTACTCGGGGTCCTTCGTGCTGGTGCTGGCCCACAGCATCCTCTGCGGACGCGCCCCCTCGCGGGCGAGCGCCTCCCACCGCGCGCTCTCGATTCTGCTCCTGAAGTTCTGGTAGGCCAGTTTGGCGTTCGCGACGGCGGCCTGGCCCCTGAGCGATACCAGCTCCGAGCGAGCGCCAGG
>JBDHLB010000002.1:0-128567 GCA_039586095.1 Gemmatimonadota bacterium | reverse complement strand
GGTACGACCAGACTTTCCCGCCGAAGCGCCTGGGGCAGCAGGAGAAGCGCCGCGAGCACGGCCGCCGCCGCGAACGGAACGGCACGCCGCAGCACTGCGCGCCGCCGGATCACCCACGAATCCGTGCGGGCATGTACGGATGGAGACACCGCGACGGCAGCGCGCTTCGCAGAGAGCTCCGTCAGCGCTCGATCCAGCGCCTGCTGATCCGCGATGATGCGCCCGGCCAGGGTTCGACACGGCTCACAGCCACGGACGTGGAGCGCCAGCGGACTGTCGCCAACACCCACGAGCGCGTCGACGTCGGCCTCGAGAAGCTGCTCCCGGGCCGCTCTGCACTCCGTTCGTTCGACGCCGTCGTAACCGTCGATCATCACGCCAAGTCCTCCATGCGCTCCGGATGGTGCCGGAGGATGTGCCCCCGAATCGTCCGGCGGGCCTTGAAGAGGTGAGCCCGAACCGTGTTCCGGTTCATTTGCATCATCTCGGCAACCTCACGTGGCGCATGACCCTGCAGATCCACCAGGTCGAACACCTGGCGCTGTCGAGCGGGAAGTCGCTCGAGGTAGACCCGGACGAGCTCGGCCACACGACCGGCGTCCAACCTCTCGTCGAGGATCTCGGCCGACGAATTTTGCAGGTCCACGGCCTGTCGTGCCGGTGCTGCTCCGGCCTCTGACGCCGCGGCGCGCCGGCGCGCCCGGTTGCGCGCCGAAGAGGCCGCGTTGACGGTGATCCGATAGAGCCACGCCGCGAACGGACTCCGTCCCTCGAAGCCCGACAGGTGGCGGTGGAGGCGCAGAAGGACTTCTTGCGTGACGTCCTCCGCCTCGTCGGGATCGCCCGTAACGGCCAGCGCCCAACGATACACACGGGCGCGGACGCGCTCCGCGAGCCGGCCGAACGATCGCTCGTCCCCATCACGGGCATCCCGCACCAGTTTGGCGAGGACGTCATCTGTCTCCTCCCCGAAGGCCGGATCCTGCCCCACAGCGGGATCCTCCCCGCGTGATGGGTTATCGCCGCCGGCCCGGTCGTGTCGTCGGTCACGCGCGTTCAAAGGGCGCTTCCCCAGGGGGTCCCGTCTGGTGGCGCTCTGTAAAGGAGACTCGGAGAACGAGGCGAGCGTTTACCTCAGAAGTCGAGCGCGGAGTGGTCGTGGCGTATGGGGTCGTCGGGTCGGGCCAGCCGTTTACGGATCTCGGCGGTGATCGGACGCCGACCCCGATACCCGCCATCGACTTCATGCCAGAACCGGACCTCCGCTTCCCCGTACTGCCAGCAGAGATAGATCCAGCGTCCGTCCAGAGTGGTTGGAAAGTCGACGAGCCCGTTCCGAAGTCCGCCGACCGGGAAGCGGATGCCGCGCTCCGCGAGCCCGCGCTGGATAAGGCTCTCGACGTCGGCGGCGCCCTGCTCGAGCGCTTCGCGAAGGGCGACAAACTCTTCATGGTCCGGGTTCTTTTCCTGCCGCACTTCCTCGCTCCACAGTGCGTCGAGCACGGCGAGCTTGTCACGATGACCCGCCGCCTGCGAGACGGTCTCCCGCAATCGCTCGAGAACCCGACGCACGTGCGGGAGCAGCGCGTTGGCCTCATCGACGGTGAATGCTCTTCGAACCATACGAGAAACGTGCACCCTATGAGGTCGCGCGCTCAAGCGGGAGCGGTTCAGGCGTCGTGGTCTTCAGGGCTCTTCGCCCTCGCTCCACCTGCGCGGTCCAAGAGCCATATAGTGGCCCACACGAACGTAAGCAGCGCTTCGACCGCGAACGCGATCACACGGCTGAGGGTCACGAACAGGAGTGCTTGCCCGGGGCCCAAAACCGGCACGACGAAAAGGTACAGAACTCCTTCCCGCACCCCGAGCCCGGCGGGGGCGATGAAGCTTACGAAGCCGACGCTCCACGAAACCGCCAGGGCCACACTGAGGGGGAGAAACATGACGGGCGGCAGTGGCATGACCGCGTTGGCAAGCAGGAAGTGACCGACACCGTATGTCAGCCATGTGGCGCCGTAGAGCAATAGAAAACCCAGTATCCACCGCGGCTGGCGCCTCAGTTGGGGGAGGCCGATCCATCGAGTCCACCGCCGGTCGAGTATACCGGCGACAGCCAGAGTCACGAATCCGGTGCAGCCAATCACGAGCGCGAGCACGAGCAAGCGTGCCGCCTCATGAAGAGGCTCGAGAGAGTTGCCAAACAGTCCCAAAAGGCCAAGAAGCGCCGCGCTTCCCACGATGAAGAGCGTCTCCCATATCAGCGAAGCCGACACATCGGTTCCAGCCACATCGGCCTGGAGCGCAAGACGGGCCCTGACACCGGCAGCCGCGACTTTTCCCGGTATGTACTTGGGAAGGAGCGAAAGCGAATATGCGCGAAAGAGCAGCTTCAGCGGCGATCGCGAGCCCAGCCGGCGAATCAGAAGTGCCCACAGGGAGAAGTGGTACAGGTAATGCGCGAGAAAACCGAGCCCAGCAGCCAGGAGCCAGCCCGGGTGAAGGGCCGTCAGTCGCTCGGTGAGACGGAGTTCCCTCCACTTGGGAATCAGAAATGCGATGCAGAAGTAGATCAGGGCTGCCCAGAAGGCGAGCTTGAGGAGGAAGATCAGTTTCGGCTTCAGGTTCATACAGGCTTCCCACCCGTCAGCCCACGTGAAAGTGACCGATGAGAGTATTGTTCATCACCTCCGCCTATCCAGCGACTGAGGACGACGCCCGCGGTTTCTTTATCCACCAGCTGGCAAGGGCGATCGCACGGGCTGGTGAGAGTGTTACGGTGCTTGCACCCGGCGCCGCGAATGCCGCGGAAACAGAGACGCGAGATGGGGTCGAGATTCATCGCGCACAGTACTGGGTTCGGTCTGGCCAGTCGCTGGCGGCCGGCTTCGCGGGAATCATGCCCAATCTGAGGCGACGTCCGTGGCTGGCGGCGCAGGTCCCGACGCTGGTGGGCGCTCTGTCCCGCAAAGCGGTCAAGCTCGCGGAGGACGCTGATCTCGTTCACGCTCACTGGGTCTATCCCGCCGGGCTCGCCGGGGCGATTGCGGCTCGACGCCATGGTCTACCGCTGGTCGTCACTACACACGGGACCGATCTTGCGCTTGCCCGGCGCGTCCCGCCGCTTCGCTGGCTGAGCCGCCGGGTCTGCCGCGTCGCCCGAGCTGTGGTCGCGGTCAGTCAAGGGCAGGCCCGACTGCTCGAGGCGATCTCCGTCCCCGGGGAGCAGATCCGGCTTATCCCCATGGGCGTTGATCTTACGGCCACGTCTGAAGGGTTGGCCATACCGACCGGCGACGAGTATATGGCATTTCGTGAGCACCCTGGACTCCGCGTGGTCTTTGTCGGCCGGCTCATTCCCTCGAAGTCGGTCGACACGTTGCTCGATGCCCACCAGGCGCTCGACCGTGCCGGCCACTCCATCGCTACCGCTCTGGTCGGAGGCGGTCCAAGCGAGAAGGCCCTGCGAGAGCGGGTGGGACGTTCTCGCTCTCGCAATGTGACGTTCGCGGGCACGGTGCCTCCGGCCCAGGTCGCGGCTTGGCTGAAGGCCAGTGACGTTGTGGTGCTGCCGTCGATCCATGAAGGTCGCGGTCTGGTGATCCTCGAGGCGATGGCTCAGGGTGTTCCCGCTGTGGTCAGCGACATTCCGGGACCTCGAGAGCTCGTCCGGGATGGCGAGACGGGGTTTCTTTTTCCCTCGCGCGATGCTGTGGCACTCGCGGAAAGGCTCGAGCGACTGCACCAAGACGCTGAGCTGCGCCGCACGATGGGCCAGCGAGCCCGAGATTTCGTGAAGAGCGAAGGCCTGACGACCGAAGCATGTGCTCGGGACCACCTGTCGCTCTACAAGCGCGTCTCAGCCGAGCCGACGCCATGAGTTATCCACCGATGACGCTTACGGCCTGGCTGCGCTACGACATTGTCAGTCCGCTGCTCGATAGCCTGGACAGCGTGGAGACGGTCCTCGAGATAGGTGTGGGTGAGGGATCGATGGGAACGCGTCTGGCCAGCCGGTTTCGTTATCTGGGGCTCGAGCAAGATGCCATCTCGTGGGAAAGGGCCAAGCGCCGGCTGGAGCGCTTCGGCGGGACCGTGACATGCGGCGATACGTCGGTCCTTCAGAAGAACATGTCCTTCGATCTCATCTGCGTTTTCGAGGTGTTGGAGCACATCGAAGACGACCGGGGTGCACTCCGACAATGGCGGGAGCACCTAGCCCCTGGCCGGTCACTGATTCTCAGCGTGCCCGCTTTCCGCGATCGCTTCGGGCCCTGGGACGAGAGGGCCGGTCATTACCGCCGATATGAGCCCGATGAGCTCTCGAAGCTGCTGTACGATGCCGGCTACACCGAGCCACGCGTATGGAGCTACGGTTATCCCTTGGGCAACATGCTGGAGTGGCTGCGCCATTCGATCGCACGCCGGCAGACCACGGGCGACTCGCTGGCCGAGCGGACCGCCGCCAGCGGGAGGGCCCTGCAGCCTCCCGCCGCCTTCGGATGGGCAACGTGGATGGCCTCCATGCCCTTCCGTTTAATTCAGCGACGCTTCCTCGACACGCGCCGTGGCATCGGACTCGTGGCTCACGCGTGGCGTGCGGACTGACTCGAACACAGCGAAACCCGGCCCTTCGTAGATCGGCTGCAAGCAGCGACTCACGAAGCCCTGCAACAGGTCGAGGTCCATCACCTCCGGATCCAGCCCACGCGACACGTAGTAGCTGAGGGAGCCGGTCGCGAGGATCATGTGGGTCGCCCCCACTGCGCCCAGGCAGTTCGGGTCGGACAGGTAGGGGACGATCAGGGGCCAGTTGGTGAGCCGATTGTCCTGAATGACCCCGGTGCGCAGATGGTAGCCACGGGCCTCGAACAGCATGAGCATTGTCGCGTCGGGAGGGGCCGACTCGTCCAGAAACTCGACCAGGGAGCCGTAGATCCGCACGCCGGGGTCGTAGTGTGAGATCATGTACTCCGTCGTCGAAGTGCTCCCCGCCACGTAGCCCAGGCTGCGGGTCCCCATGAGCGTGGCGTAGCCGGCCCGGACGCTGGGGATCAGGACGAGGGCGGCCAGCACAACCGCGACGAGCCGGGCGGCACGCGAGGGCAGCAGCCAATCGCATCCCCGGACCAGGATGAACGAGCCGACGATGGTGAGCGGCGCGGCCAACGGGATCAGGTACCGGAGATTCGTGGTGCTGAAGGGGAGGATGAGGATGAGCGCGTAGGCGAGCGCGGGCAGGCCGAGGTACGCGAGAATCCTCTGTCGCCACACGAGCGGCCAGAAGAGCAGGAGAAGGAAGAGCGGGCTCGCGTGGTAGAACGAGCCCTCGCTTTCCACCGTCAGTCGTTCGGGCGCGAGGAACACGTCCACCAGATTGAACGGCGAGCGCACGGAGCCGAGCGCACGCCAGATCTCCGGGTTCACGGTCTCGGGGACGGTCGCCGTCCCGTAGATCGAGGCCAACCAGGGCTCGAGCAGTCGGTCTGCCAGGAACGGGTACACGGGCGAGCCGAGCAGAAGCAGCTTCATGAGCAGCCATGGGGCGGCAACGAGGACGCCGGCCAGCGCAAGGCCGCCCAGCAGTCGCAACGTGCCTGGCACTCCGACCGACTCCCTGTGCAACCCTCCTCCCGCCTTCACGGCGCTCCAAACGCCGAGCGGTATCAGGGCCAGCGCGTAAGGCACGGCCTGATATTTCACCCCGAACGAAAGTCCCAAGAGGACGACCGACAGATACAGGCTGGCTCTCCGGGTGTCGGCGTCGGTCAGCGCACGGATCAGCGTGTAGTGGGCCAGAAACAGATACAGGGTAAGGGTCACGTCGACTCGAGGCGTAATCGCGACCAGCAGCACCGAGCCCGTGCCCCAGATGGTGGCCATGCCGATCGAGCCGACCGCCCCCGCGAAGCCCTCCGCCTGGCCGGACGTGCCGCCCGTCGAGCCGAAGAAGCGCACGCAGAACCGAAACACGGCCAGGCCCAGCAGGAGCGCCAGCACGGCGCTGAAGAATGCCGGGCCCGCCTGGCTCTCGAGAGCCAGCATCGGGAGGTAGAGCATGTGCACGAGCCCGACGAAGGCGACGTGCAGGTTGTCCTGGGGCACGAAGATCCGCCCCTGCTCCAGGAACTGGGTGGGCACCTGCAGGTGGTACATCAGCGCGTCCCAGTCGACCGGCGGCGCCCCGGCCTGAACGAACAGGAAGAGCACGACGACGGCGAACACGACCCTCCTGAGCGCCTCGACCGGGAGACCGCCTCCGTTCGTCCGCACGAAGTCGACGACTTCCCGCAACAGCCCCGGCAGCGATCGCAGCTCCCGCCACGAGAAGGCGGCCGTCACGGCGAGCAACGCTGTGAGCGCCCACGTGTCCAACAGGCTGAGAACACCGAGGCAGAGATACGCCGTTGCCAGCGTGCCGAGTCCCAGCGCCACACCGAACAGAAGCGACTCGGTGGAATCCAGCTCCGACCTGGGGAACAGACGGTTGATAAGCAGTCGTCCGAGCGCGGTACCGACGCCGACGATCACCAGCGCCAGGGCCAGGTCGAACAGAACATCGAGGAGACGCAGCGGCCCGACGTACTCGGGACCCCGGCCGGTGACGTGGAAATGAGCGAGGGTTAGGAGGGCCGCCGCCAGGAGCGCCGCGACGCTCACCAGGGACCGTGCAAGTCGGTTGTTCAGGCGCATGCTAGAGAAGACTCGGTTCTCCGTCGACGGGACCGCTGCCTGCGCGTACGTTCGTGGATGTGGTTCACCCGACATCCGATCCCCGGCGCGCGTACAGAGTAACGTGCGGCCGAAGAACAACGCGAACGTGAAGCGCACGAAGCGCGCCACACGCGAGGCAGAGAACCCGCGAAGAGAGTCATGAAGACAGCAACGAGCCCTGCATACGACAACCTCACTCCCCCGAGCGAGGGAGAACTGATCACTCTGGAAGACGGTCGCCTGAACGTCCCGAGCCAGCCGATCATCCCCTTCATCGAAGGCGACGGCACCGGGCCCGACATCTGGGCCGCCGCCAAGCACGTCTTCGACGGAGCCGTCGAGAAGGCGTACGGCGGCGATCGGCGCATCGTGTGGTTCGAGGTGTTCGCCGGCGAGAAGGCGTTCCACACGTTCGACGACTGGCTGCCCGCCGACACGCTGACCGCCATTCGACACCACCTGGTGGCCATCAAGGGCCCGCTCACCACGCCCGTGGGCGGTGGCTTCCGGTCGCTCAACGTGACGCTCCGCCAGAAGCTCGACCTGTTCGCCTGCGTGCGACCGGTCCGCTACTACGCGGGCACGCCCTCACCGGTGAAAGAGCCGGAGCTGGTGGACATGGTGATCTTCCGGGAGAACACGGAAGACATCTATGCGGGCATCGAGTGGCAGGAGGGCACGGAGGAAGTGAGGAAGATCATCGACTTCCTCCGCGAGGAAATGGGGGTGACCACGATCCGCTTCCCGGCGACCGCCTCGATCGGCGTGAAGCCGATTTCGGAGGAGGGCACGAAGCGCCTGGTGCGGGCCGCCATCAACAACGCCCGCGAGCGCGGCTTCAAGAGCGTCACGCTCGTCCACAAGGGCAACATCATGAAGTTCACCGAGGGTGGCTTCCGGGACTGGGGCTACGAGCTCGCGAAGGAGGAGTTCGGAGCCAAGGAGGTCGGCGGCGGTCCGTGGTGCGAAACCGATGACGGCATCCTGATCAAGGACGTCATCGCCGACGCCTTCCTGCAGCAGATCCTGACCCGACCGGCCGAATACGACGTGATCGCGACCATGAACCTGAACGGCGACTACATCTCCGATGCCCTCGCCGCGCAGGTGGGCGGAATCGGGATCGCCCCCGGCGCCAACATCAACTTCGACTCCGGACACGCCATCTTCGAGGCCACGCACGGCACGGCCCCCAAGTACGCGGGGCAGGACAAGGTGAACCCCGGCTCGCTCGTGCTGTCGGGCGAGATGATGCTCCGTCACATGGGATGGACCGAAGCGGCGGACCTCATCGTTCAGGGACTGGAGAAGACGATCTCGGAGAAGAGAGTCACCTACGACTTCGAGCGCCTCATGGAAGGCGCCACGCTGCTCAAGACGAGCGAGTTCGGTCGCGCCGTGGTGGACAACATGTAGCGCGCGACGACACTCCGGTGAAGGAAGTTCCGTAAGGGAGTACCTCGAAGCGCCGCATCAAAAGCCGTTATCAGGAAGGTCACACCAAGCAGACACTCGGAGGATACCCGATGAGGATTCGTGCATTCGTGCTCGCAGCCGGGCTGTGCCTGCCCGCCGTCTCGGCGGCCGCGCAGGTGGACGCCCGCATGTTTCGCTACCCGGATGTTTCGGCGACACACTTCACGTTCGTGTACGCCGGTGATATCTGGGTCGTCCCCAAGGAAGGGGGCACGGCTCTTCGTCTGAGCTCGCCACGTGGCGAGGAGTCGTTCCCGCGATTCTCGCCGGACGGCTCCCGGATCGCATTCAGCGGCAATTACGACGGTAACACGGACGTGTACGTCGTCCCCGCGATGGGCGGCGAGCCGACCCGGGTGACGCACCATCCCATGGGAGACCGTTTCCTGGACTGGCATCCGGACGGAGAGCACCTGCTGTTCGCGTCCAGCCGGGAGAGCGGCCGACAGCGGTACAGCCAGTTCTTCCAGGTACCGGCGACGGGTGGTCTGCCGTCGAAGCTGCCGATCCCTTACGGCGAGTTCGGCACCCTGTCGGACGATGGAAATCTGCTGGCCTACACGCCCAAGTCCCGCGACTTCCGCACGTGGAAGCGCTACCGCGGCGGGTGGGCGCCCGAGGTGTGGGTGTTCGACCTGACCGACTCGACGGCGGTCAACATCACGAACAATGACGCGAACGACGCCCAGCCGATGTGGCACGGCGACACGATCTACTTCCTGTCGGATCGCGGACCCGCCCAACGCCACAACATCTGGGCGTACGAGCGCGGCGACGGCTCGCTGCGCCAGGTCACCCAGTTCACCGACTTCGACATCGCCTTTCCGGCCATCGGGCCGACCGATCTCGTGTTTCAGGCCGGCGGACGGCTCTACCTGATGGACCTGGCGGACGAGAGCACACGCGAGGTCGACGTCGGCGTGGTGACCGATCTCGCGACCCTCAAGCCGCGCACGGAGACGGTTGCCGATCTGATCTTCTCGGGGCACGTGTCGCCCACCGGAAAGCGAGCCGTGCTGGAAGCACGGGGTGACATCTTCACGCTGCCGGCCGAGCACGGGCCCGTGATGAACGTCACGAACACGTCCGGGGTGGCCGAGCGCTATCCGACCTGGTCACCCGATGCGAAGCACATCGCGTACTGGAGCGACGCCTCGGGCGAATACGAGCTGTACGTCCGGCCGACCGACGGGTCGGGGGCGGCGCGCAAGCTCACCTCGTTGGGCGCCGGCTTCCGGTACGCGGCCTCCTGGTCGCCGGACAGCGAAAAGCTGGCGTTCTGGGACGAGTTAGGGCAGCTGCGCGTCCTGAACATCGAGAGCGGCCAGCTCACGCAGATTGACCAGAGCCCGGTGTGGATGAACCACGGTGCGCTGCTCGGCAACCGGCTCAACTGGTCATCCGACGGCCGCTGGCTCACCTTCGCGCGCCCCCTGGTCAACCGGAACTCGGCCGTCTTTCTGTACGATACCGAGGCCAGCCAGCTCACTCAGGCGACCTCCGGTTACTACACCGACTTCCAGCCCGTCTTCGACCCGGACGGCAAGTATCTCTTCTTCTATACCAACCGCGAATTGAGCCCTGTCTACAGCGATTTCGACAACAGCTGGAGCTATCCGAACGCGACGCGCATCGCCGCAGTGGCGCTCCGACCCGACGTTCCCTCGCCGCTGGCCCCACGCAACGACATGGAGGACGCGGAGGAAGAGAACGGAAGCGGGGACGGAGAGAACGGCGACGACGACAACGGTCAGGAGGAGGAAGAGGCGGCGGTCGAGATCGTGCTGGCCGGGTTCGAGCAGCGGGCGGTGATCCTGCCGCCCGAGCCGGGGAACGTCGGCGCGCTCTCCGCCGTGTCGGGCAAGGTGATCTTCCATGACGCTCCGCGCTCCGGCTCGGGCGACGACGAGGCGCCGATCCGTTACTACGACCTCGAGGAGCGCGAGACCAAGACGATCATCGGCGACGCCAACAACTACGCGCTCACGCACGACGGCAAGAAGATGCTGGTTCGCGCCAACGGACAGCTGGCGATCATCGATGTGAAGCCGGACCAGAAGTTCGAGAAACCGTTGCGAACCGGCGACATGGAGGTGACGGTCGATCCGCGCGCCGAGTGGCGGCAGATGTTCGCCGACGTGTGGCGGTTCGAGCGCGACTTCTTCTACGACGAGGGCATGCACGGGGTCGATTGGGACGCGATGCGCGAGCAGTACGGTCCCCTGATCGCCGACGCCGTGACGCGCTGGGATTTGAACTTCGTGATCGGCGAGCTGATCGCCGAGCTGAACGCGTCCCACGCCTATCGAGGCGGTGGCGACCAGGAATCGGCGCCGACCCGACGAGTTGGCATGCTCGGTGTTGACTGGTCGCTCGAGAACGGGGCGTATCGTATCGCCCATATCGTGGATGGGGCCCCGTGGGACGCCGAGGTGCGGTCGCCGCTGCGGCAGCCCGGTGTGGATGTGAACGAGGGCGATTACGTCCTGGCCGTGAACGGCGTCCCGGTCGACACGTCAAAGGACCCGTGGGCCGCCTTCCAGGGCCTGGTCGACAACCCGGTCATGCTTACGGTGAACAGCAGTCCGAGCATGGAGGGGGCGCGCCAGGTTCTCGTGGAGCCCCTGGGAAGCGAGAACCGGCTCCGGCACCTGGAGTGGATCGAGGCGAACCGGAAGCGGGTCGAGGAAGCGACCGACGGGCGTGTCGGCTACGTCTACGTGCGTAGCACGGGCATCGACGCCCAGAACGAACTGGTCCGGCAGTTCGCCGCCCAGTTCACCAAGGACGGGCTGATCATCGACGAGCGCTGGAACAGCGGCGGCCAGATCCCGGACCGGTTCATCGAGCTCTTGAACCGTCCGCTGCTCAGCTACTGGGCGGCACGGTTCGGAGACCAGCAGCAGTGGCCCCCGATCGCGCACCGCGGTCCGAAGGTGATGCTGATCAACGGCTGGAGCGGCTCCGGGGGTGATGCCTTCCCGTACTACTTCCGCGAGGCAGGGGTCGGCCCGCTGATCGGCGCCCGCACGTGGGGCGGCCTGATCGGAATCAGCGGTGCTCCGGGTCTGGTCGACGGCGGCGTGGCCACCGTTCCGACCTTCCGGATGTACAGCACCGATGGAGAGTGGTTCGAGGAAGGGGTCGGCGTGGCACCCGACATTCCAGTGGCCGAAGACCCCGGGCAGCTCGCCCGCGGCGTGGACACGCAGCTCGAACGAGCGATCGAGGAGACGCTGCGGTTGATCGAGCAGAACCTGCCGACGCCGGCGCCGCGCCCGAGCGCGGAGCGCAGGGTGGCGGGAGACGGCGGCCGCTAGGACAGGCCGCGCGGAGCGGCTTCCCGAGCAGCACGAGCCGTTCCAACAATCGCCGGGCGGTCACGATCGTGGCCGCCCGGTTTTTTCAGTCGCGCCGCTCGCTTTCCGCATCGCCGACGTATTCGGTCAACCGATCGAGGAGACCTTCATCATCGACGCGCCCGATCGGGCGCGGACGGCGGCCACCAGATAAGCGTCGCCAGAAGGTCGCCGGGACGCCCGATCGCCTCTCCCGAAGATCTGTCGGAGGCTCATGACCGTCCGCATCTTGACTCATCCTGAACCCCCACGGTGAGGCGCACGTGATGAGCAAAGAGTCGAAAGGAATCCACCTCTCCGCGACCGGCTTTGCAGCGATCCTTCTGTTTGGCGCCGGCGTTCCGGGATCGGCACACACCGCACATGCCCAGGAAGCCCATGCGGGAGAGACCCGAGGTGGGGCCGATGCGGATCCGGAGGTAGTGGTGCCCGGCGCCCCGTCCTTCCGCGACGTGCTCGGCCTGAAGAGTGCGGGCTCCCCGAGGATCTCGCCGGATGGCTCGACCATCGCCTACACCGTTTCACAGGCTGACTGGGCGGCGAACCGCTGGGACACCGAGATCTGGCTGGCACGCGAGGGCGGTGAACCGTTCCAGCTCACACGTACCGCCGAGGGCAGCAGCTTCGACGTGGAGTGGTCGCCGGATGGAAGGTGGATCTCCTTCCTGGCCGACCGGGGCGACGACCAGCAGTTGTTCGTGATCCGTCCCGACGGGGGAGAAGCGATCCCGCTCACGGCCTCGGAGCGAGGCGTCCGCGGCTACGACTGGTCGCCGGACGGGAGCCTTATCGCGGTGACGATCACCGAGCCGCAGTCGGAAGAAGACAAGGAGCGGGAAGAGGAATACGGCGCTTGGGAGGTCGAGGACGCCGAGCACCGCATGACGCATCTGTGGCTGCTCGACGTGAGGCGGGCGCTCGACAGCGATGGAGAAGCGACTCTGCCCGCGGAAGATGGCGATGAAGGAGACAGGGGTGAAGCGGACAACGAGGGTGACAAGGACGAGCCGTCCGCCTTCCGCCGGCTGACTGGCGGTGAGGAGTTCACGGTCGGGACCGTCGCGTGGTCTCCCGACGGCAGGTCGATCGCCTTCGACCACCGTCCGGATCCGGCGATTCCCTCCTTCGCCAAGAGCGATCTCTCTCTGCTCGATGTCGAGACCGGAGAGATCACCTCGCTCGTCGAGCGGCCCGCGTTCGATGGGGGTCCCATGTGGTCGCCGGACGGCGAGTGGATCCTGTTCCGCACGGCGAACGAGGACTCCCGCTACTTCATCAACGATCAGGCCGCTCTGGTGAGCCCTGCCAGCGGAGAGATCCGGGAGCTTCCGAGGAGCGCCGACCGCAACTGCGGCGGGGGCGAGTGGACACCGATGGGAGTCAGGGTCGGCTGCTGGGAGCGAACCCACACAAATCTGTACGAGCTCGACCTGGAGACCGGCGAATACACCCTGATCGCCGACACGCCGCGGAATCTCTTCTCGTTCGACTACACGCCCGATGGCCGCCACGTGGCCTTCACGGCGGCCACGCCCACCACGCTCACGGAGATCTACCGGAGCGAGAGCGCGGCGTGGGCTCCGGAGCGCGTGACCGACATGACCGGTCAGGTAAGCGAGTGGCCGCTCGGGACGCGCGAGGTCGTCCAGTGGACGAGCGAGGACGGGACGGAGGTCGAAGGCGTGCTGTTTCTGCCGGAGGGCTACGATCCGAATCGCGCATACCCGACCCTGGTGATCATCCACGGCGGTCCGTCGGGAATCGACTGGCCCGTCCTGGTGGAGTCGTACGTCTACCCGGTCAGCCAGTGGCTGGCGAAGGGGGCGGTGGTGTTCCAGCCCAACTACCGGGGCTCGATCGGCTACGGGCAGGATTTCCGTGCTCTCAACTACCGCAACCTTGGCGTGGGGGACGCCTGGGATGTGGAGTCCGGCGTGCAGCACCTGATCGATCAGGGGATCGCGCATCCGGACAGCCTGGGGGCGATGGGGTGGAGTCAGGGGGGATACATCTCGGCCTTTCTGACCACCACCAGCGACAACTACAAGGCGATCTCGGTCGGGGCGGGCATCTCGAACTGGATGACCTACTACGTGAACACCGATATCCACCCCTTCACGAGGCACTATCTGGGCGCCACGCCGTGGGAGGACCCAGACGTCTACGCCAAGACGTCACCCATGACCTACATCAACGATGCGCAGACGCCGACCCTGATTCAGCACGGCGAGAACGACGCGCGGGTGCCGATCCCCAACGCGTACGAGCTGTATCAGGGGCTACAGGACGTCGGGGTCGAAACGAAGCTCATCGTGTACAAGGACTTCGGCCACGGCATCACCCGCCCCAAGGAACGTCTGGCGGCGATGTGGCATAATTGGGGATGGTTCGGCCGTCACATCTGGGACGAGGACGTCGAGATGCCGTGAGGACCCGGTCGGATTCGACCTGTCACGGCACGAAATGAAGCGGAATACGAGACGATTCATGTGGCACTATAGAGTGAAGATCCTGTCCGCCCTCGTCGGCCTGTTCGCCGCCGGGACGGTGCCGCTGGCCGGCCAGTACATCCCGGGGGGCAGCCACCGCGATAACCAGGCCCGCTTCGACCGCCGCTTGGCGGAGTATCGCAGTTATGCGCTCGCCGGAATCACAGAAGCGATCGAAGAGTGGGAAGGCGCGTGGGCAGACGGCGACATGGGTGCGCTCAGAGACCTGTACACGGAGGACGCTGTACTCTCCCCTCCCGCCCCTCCCGGCGGAGGCTCCCTCGCCAGGACCGGTGACGAGATCGAGGCTTATCTGGGAGAGCTGGTCGCGAACACTGAGAGGCTCTCCGTCGACATCCTCGATTTCGAGGTCGATGACATGATGGCCTTCGTGCTGGGCCGCTTCGAGCGTCGCCTAAAGAACACGGGCGGGGTGTACGCGGGCACGGAGCGGGGTCTTTTCATGACGGTTTACGAGAAGGACGGCGGCGACTGGAAAATCCGATCCCAGCTCTTCCGATCGAACAGCTGACCGCCCGAGCCAGAGCCTGATCGGTCCACGAGAGCCAGAACCCGGCCAGAGCCTGATCGCTCGAGCCGTGCCGCTGCTTCGCGCTCCATTCTGCTGACCCCGGTAGTGACGACGAGGTGCCACATGCGACGAATGACCACCGCCGCCCTGCTGGCTGTCTCGGCTTCCGCCGCGGATCTCTCAACGGCGCACGCCCAGGAAGCTGCTGGATCCCGACCGCCAGCCGTCGCCGAACCACAGCCAGCGAGCACAGCCGAAGATCCGCTCGCCCAGGCCCTCCGCGAGCACCGCAGCACGATGTGGCTGAACGACGATCTGACCCTGGGAGGGCCCGGCGGGGAGCTTCTCCTCCGCGAGGGCGAGGAATCGATCTTCTTCCTGATCGGCGAGGAGCACGGGATCGCCCAGGTCCCGTTCATCACGACGGCTCTGTTTCTTGCCCTGCAACCCGCCGGGTATCGGCACCTGGCGATCGAGGTGGGGCACGCTTTGGCCGACACCCTCGACGGTCTGGCGAGGCACGACTTCGCGCTGGAGTCGATGGTCGTGTTCTTCAACCTCCACCCTCCCGGCGGCCTGTTCTTTAACCTGCAGCAGGAAGCGCAGATGCTGGTCGAGGTCGTGGAGTCGGCCGCCAGCGAGCCGGCTGTCCTGTGGGGGCTCGATTACGACATCGTCGGGGATCGGTTCGCGCTTCGTCGCCTGCGGGAGCTGGCGCCGAGCGAGGAGGCACAGGCATCGGTCGATCGGGCGCTCGAGCTGTCCGATGCCCGTTTCGCCGAGGCGCTGGAGACGAGGAATCCGGGTGCCAGTCTGATGTTCAGCGGTCCGGACTCGGTGTTCGTCGCGCTCCGGGAGGCGTTCGCACCGAGTCCTGGCTCGGAGGCGGACCGCATCCTCCACACGCTGTACGAAACCGTGAAGATCAACGAGCTGTTTATGACGGGTCGCACCTACGAGTCGAACCTGAGGCGCGCGGAGCTGAACAAGAAGGTCTTCATGGACCACTTTTCCCAGGTGGCCTGGGAGGAGGACGAGCCCGAGCGCGTCATGTTACGCTTCGGCGGGAACCACATGATGCGCGGTCGGACGCACACCGATGTGTTCGACCTCGGAAACCTCGCCGCCGAGATTGCGACCGCGATCGGCAAGCGCTCCTTCCATCTGATGGTGGTGGGCGGACCGGGCACCGAGCACGCCGTGATCAACCCGCAGGTCTTCGAGTGGATGAACGTGCCGGTCGACGCGGCCAACTCCGAGTGGGCTGCCCCGCTGATGACGGCGACGGATGAGACGAAGTGGACGCTGTTTGATATGCGACCACTGCGACCTCTACTGTCGGCCGGACGACTGGATGACGTGCCCGATCGTCTTGCGCGGTCGATATGGGCGTTCGACGCCATTCTCGTGCTGGCGGGCAGCACACCGTCGACACCCCTGCCGATCGACATGCGAGGAGACAACTGACGTGGTATCGCGTCACGTGCTGCCCACCGGGCCTGGAATCGGATCAGACCTCGTTTGTCACAGCGGGCGCCGCATTTCCAGCGTGCGCACTCGCCACCGCCTCACTGCTCCGCCTCGATCCTGCCTACTTCCTCAGTCCCTTCGCACGTCCTCATCCGGCTAAACATGAGCACGTATTCCTGGGAGCTGGATGAGAACGACAAGGTGGCGGTGACCATCCGTCGCCAGACAGGGAAGAACGGTGGGTTCGAGGAGGTCCTGCTCCGTTTCCCTTCGCTGGATGCCCTGCGTGAGGTTCTGCCCAAAGTGGCGAAGGCCATCCGCAAAGACGGCGGCAGGAGCGGAGAAGTAGAGCTTTAGCGGGGTACAGCGAGCCGACGAGCGACCTTCGCACGCGGCGAGCGATGGGGAGGCTGGATGGCAGACCAGGCCACGAGGTCTACAAAATGGTCGGAGTGAGAAAGACGATCGCCATTCTGGCTCTGTCGGCGTTGGGCGGACTGATCATCACGTCGAACCCGCTCGGGCCGGTGGGACCCGATCGCCAGCTCGTCTCGGCCGTGCGCTGGCTCCTGCTTCCGCTGGGCGTCACGATCGCGGGCCTCGTGCTCGATCGGCCGTGGGGACGCTGGGTGGCGATCGCGACTGGAATCGCCGTGCTTCCCTGGTCGGTCGCGCTCACCTTCGGCGAGACGTACGGCGCGTCGACCACACGGCCGACGATCGCGCTCGTCGCCTCGCTGTTGCTGCTCGTGAGCCTGCCGGGGCGAGCGATGTTCGAACGCTTCGAAGGACGGATCAAGGATCTCGACTGGCGCGGACGCCGCATGTCACTGCTCCGCTGGACGATCATCTGCAATATCGCCGCCGCCCTGGCGCTGTACCCGTTCGTGACCGCTTACGAGGCACGGATCGCCTGGCACATTGCGATTCCCGCCGTGCTTCTGGCCGGCCTCGTGCTCGGCGTGCTGTTGCTGGCGTACCAGAAGACGGCCGGCTTGCTGTGGGTCGCGCTGTGTTGCCTGTTGTTCGTCCCGGCCGGTGCGTACTTCGTGTCACAGGAGGCATCGCACGCCGGGGAGGCAGTCCTGTTCGCGTCGTTGTTCGCGCCCGGCGTGCTCACAGCGTGGGCAAGCCTGATCGCTTTCGGGCGACCCATTCTGAGCGCGTTGCGCGAGAGGTAAGCATGAGTCGGTTTTCGTTTCGTGAGCTGATGAGACGCCGCTTCCCGCAGATCGTGGGCGGTTACCTGGCGATCTCGTGGGGCCTCCTCGAGTTCACCGATTTCCTTGCCGAGCGCTATGCGCTGTCCGGTCATCTGGTCGATTTCACCGGCGCACTGCTCCTGCTGATGCTTCCCAGCATCGCCCTGGTCGCGTACAACCACGGCGCGCCCGGACGAGACAGCTGGTCGCGTGTGGAGAAAGCCTTCGTGCCGACGAATCTGATGCTGGCGGCCGTCGTGCTCGTGACGGCCTTCTCGGGCAAGCCGCTGGGGGCCGTCACGACGACCGTCGTGGTCGAAGATGAAGAGGGCAACACGGTAGAGCGCCAGGTCCCGAAGGCCGCGTACCGCCGCCAGGTCGCGCTCTTCTTCCTGGACAACGAGTCGGGCGACGAATCTCTCGACTGGTTGCAATACGGCGCGTCGACCGCGCTCGCCATAGACCTGAGCCAGGACCCGTTCCTGACGGTTTGGTACGCTCCGCAGGCTTTCGGCCAGGAGCTACGGGAGGCCGGGCTCGCGGAGGGGACGGATGTCCCGCTGACTCTCAAGCAGCAGATCGCGAACAAGTACAACCTCGGGCACATTATCGACGGGCGTATCGAGGGAGCGGGAGATTCGACGGCACTGTCGGTCTCATTGCGTGACGCGCGCACCGGTCGACTGGTCGCGGAGCACGCCGTCGCTGGGGCCGATCCGCTCGCGCTGATCGATGAGCTCACCCCTGTCTTGCGGATCGATCTCGGCATCCCCGAGACCGATCTCGAAGGCGTGGTCGATCTGCCGATTCGGGAGAGGCTGACCGAATCGGACGGCGCGTACCAGAGTTTCACGCAGGCGTTCGTGGAGGCTCTGGTACACGAGGACTGGGTGAGTGCGACGCCGTTGCTCGAGCAAGCCGTGGCTGAAGACCCCACCTTCGCCTACGCCCAGTTCCTTCTTTACAACGCGTACCTGCTGGCGGGCCGGGTACCCGAGGCGCAGCAGGTGCTCGCCGCGGGCCTCGAGCACGATTACCGCCTGGCCGAGCGTGACAGGTTCAAGATAAGAGCCGAATACCATTATTCCGTCGATCAGAACATCGATAAGGCGGTCGCCGTCGCCGAGATGCGCGCGGAGCTTTACCCGGAGGAGATCGACGCCCACATCGTGCGAGCCCTGTACGCGAGCCTCGCGGGCCGCATCGACGACGCGCTGGCCAGCTACCGCCGGGCGCTGGAGTTGGATCCCGCCAGGACCATCCTGCTCCAAAGAATCGGCCAGCTGGAAGAGCGGGCCGGTCGGTTCGATGAGGCCCTGAACGCCTACGCCCGGCACGTCGAACTGCATCCCGAGGAATCCGAGTCGCGCCTGGCTCTCGTCGAACTGCACCGGCTGATGGGCAATCGCGATGCATCGAGGACCGAGCTGGAGCAGGCGCTCTTGATCGATCCGGAGAACGTCGCCGCTCTCACTCAGAAGGCCATCCTGCTGGCGGACGAGGCCAAGTTCGAGGAGGCGGAGTCGACCTTCGAATCGACGCTCGCGGCCGCACGCACTCCGGCTCAACAGACCGAGCTGCACCAGTCCTGGGGTCAATATTACGAGTGGAGAGGCCGGATCCGAGAGGCGCTGCAGCAGCGCCGTCGCGAACTCGCCGCGTCCGCGCTCACATCGCCGCCATTGCTCCTCATGGTCCGAAATCAGCGAGGCCTCGATCTCTATGCACTGATCGGCCGATCCGATGTCGCCCTCGACTCTCTCGCAGCGGCCCGTGCGCAGATCCCGGCCCCGTACAACTTGATCGTCGCACGTACCGAGGCGAGCGTGCACGACATCGCGGGAGATGCGGACGGGCTTGGGGGAACGCTTCCAGACATGGAACAGGCCTACGAGGCACTGGGGGTGGGCGACCTGCGGACCGTCATCGAGATGACCCGGGGCAGGGTCGCCGAGCTCCGGGATGACTGCGAGACCGCGCTTACGCATTACCACGAGGCGCTGGCCCAGGCCCCGCGGCAGATAAACCGCTACCGCGATCTCGGGCGCTGCCACCGGAAACTGGAAAACCTGAGCGACGCCGCCGACGCGCTGCACCGCGCCCTTCTGACCCGGCCTGCCGACCCGAAGTCGCTCTACGAGCTGGCGCTCGTGGCAGAGGCCCAAGGCAACCGAGAGGCCGCCGTCACGTACCTCGAAAGCGCTCTCGACACGTGGGCGGACGCCGATCGCGCGTTCCGGCCGGCCGTCGAAGCACGCGCCAAACTGGCCGAGCTGCAGGCGCAGTAGGGCGGAGCGCCGCACTCAAACCTGTTTCTCGTGAGAAGTCTCTGGCGCGCCGCTCCAGCCCGTGCTACCGACGCCAGCCCGGAAACCGGCTTCTGATAGACGGCCAGCGAGGGAGACGGAAGTTCGGCTGCTTCTCGGGGGCCTTCAGCGCTTGCCGGAACGTCTCTGCTGTCTCGAATCGCTCGACGGGATGCTTGGCCATCGCCCGCTTGATGACCCGATCGAGGGCAGGTGCCACCTCGGGCCGCGCCTGGCGGACCGACGGCACGGGCCGCGTCAGATGGCCAGACAGGACCTCCTGTGGCGACGAGCCGGGGTAGGGGGGGGCTCCAGCCAGCATTTCGTACAGGACACAACCGAGGCTGTACACGTCGGTCCGAGCATCCGCACGTACGCCGGTCGCCTGCTCCGGGCTCAGATAGCTGAGGGTGCCAATGATCTGACCGACCGGGGTCGGGGGGGACACGGACGCCGTGCTCAACGCACGGGCGACGCCAAAGTCGCCGATCATCGCGTGCCCCTCCGACAGCAGGATGTTACTGGGCTTGATGTCCCGGTGGATGACGCCGTGCCGGTGCGCGTAGTCGAGCCCATCGGCCACCTCGCCCGCGAGCTGGACCGCCTCCTCGACCGAAAGGGGTCCGGTCCGAGCCAGACAATCGTCCAGACTCTCTCCCTCCACGAAGGGAAGCACGAAGTAGAACAAGCCCCGCTTCACGCCCGAGTCCAGCAGCGTGAGGATATGCGGGTGATGGAGGTGAGCGGAGATCAGGATCTCTCGAGCGAAGCGCTCACCGGCTAACGTAGCGGCCAGGTCGGGCCGGAGGACTTTGATCGCTACGGCTCGCTCGTGTCGGTGATCGTGGGCCAGGTAGACGGTGGACATCCGGCCGCGGCCCAACTCCCCGTGGACCGCGTAACGCGGCGCCAACGCTCGTCGGATGTGTTCCAGTCGCTCAGTCGCGCCGACCGTCGCACTCATCGAACACCTTGCTGCCCGGGGCGCTCCCGGAGCCCTTCCGGAGCCCTCTGTAACAATCGCATCAGAGGCCGTCCGCTCGCCAGCCCGAAGCACGCCGAACGCGGACGCACCTTCTCACCGATTTTACGACAGCGGTTCGACATCCGGCTCAAGCCCTGCGACAGGCTCCAGCCCGCCCCGCGGCAGGCTCCAGCCCGGCGGCGAGGGGATCGGCCAGACGGTAGATTACCGGCCCGTCCGTTCCACCAAGCTTGCGAGGTCGATGGCTGGACAGATGAGACGTTCTTGGCTGATCGGGGTGCTTCTCCCCTTCGTCGTGCCCCAGCTCCTGGCGCCGCACCCCGCACCGGCTGTGGAGCGTGCGCGAGACGTGCAGGAAGCCCCCTCTCCCTTCGCCCGCATCCAGTACAAGCACGAGCGGACGTTCCTCAAGGTCGACGTGATTCAGCTCGATGTGACCGTCGCGGACGAAGTGGGTCGAGAGGTCGATCGTCTGGTCGCGGCCTACCACGACGTCGATTCGGGGCCCGGAGCGCCGGCGCTGGAGGATTCGATCGCGGACGCGTATCTCCGCACTCCCTCAGCCGACGTGAGCATGCTGTTTCTTCGCTCGGTATCGCACCGGCAGTTCACGGGTGGCCGAGACGACGCGCTCGAGGTGATGGTCGGTGAGGACCTGCTGACCGAGGAGGAAGCGGAAGCCCTGACCGAAGACACGGATCAGATGTTCGCTTTCCTGCGTTCCGCCCCGCTGCGCTCGGGAGACAAGATTCGATACACGGTGCGAGGCGACACCGTCCGCACGCGGGTCATCTGGGAAGACGGGACCGTGGCCCTGGACGAAGTGCGTACCACACGCCGGCACCGTCTCTACACGATGGGCAGTCTCTTCGCACCGGGTGCGGAGTTCCGCAACGGCCTACTGCGGACGATTCTCGATCCGAATTTCCCGGCGCGGGGGTGAACGGTCTTGGCGGTACTCAAGGGCTGGCCCGACGGCTACATGCTGGACATGGATCCTCGAAGAGAGGATCCCTTGTTCTACTATCGCACCGAGGACTGGTCCGAGGCGATCGGCTTCGACCGGGAGGATCACCCCGCGGCCGACGCTGCGCTCTGGTGCAAAGAGTGAAGATGCCGCGCACGCGCTGGCTCGAGGCACGCGCTGGCTCGAGAGGTCCTCAGTGCGACGGCTGATCCGGGCTCACGATCTGGAGGTCGGGAAACCGCGTGAAGTCGCGGTCCAGCGTGAGAAGCCGCGAAGCGCCTTGTTCGAGGCAGACGGCCGCGATCTGCGCGTCGAATGCGAGGTTTCCGCGAGCATCGGCCACCCGGAGCGACTCCTCGAGAAGCTGTGGATAGCGGGGCCCCGGATTCAAGACGCGCACCGTCGGGCTGCTCAGCAGCGCAGTGAGAGCTGCGAGGGACTCTTCCAGGGTCGATGGCGGGGCGAGAATCCGGGGATGGGTCGTCACACGGACAAACTCGCCCAGGCAGAAGACGGGAATACCCCATGGGACCCTTCCCGTCGCGAGGTGACCGAGCCAGGCCAGTGCCGGCTCGTGTCCAAGCAGTCCCGCGCGGTGTGCGTAAACCAGCACGTTTGTGTCGACCGCGATCATGATCGCCCCTCCATGCGGTCGATCAGCGCGTCCCGGTCGGTAAGGTCCACTCCTGGCTGAGCGCCGCCCGGCAACACGGTCCACTCGAACCGGAACGGCCGCTCCGGTTCTTTCTCCCGGTGCAGCAGCTCACGCAGCGCCAACTCGACGATAGACGTGAGGGTCCGTCCGCTCTTCGCCGCCAGCTCTTTCACTGCCCGCATGAGATCGTCATCGAGATTGAGCGTGGTCCTCATGCAGAAACACATATTGATAATACAGAAATATGTCAACGTGGAATCAACCGGGGCTCGGACCGAAGCAGCTGCCCAAGAGACCCGAACCGGACGTGCCGGACGTATGTTTCTACGGAGGGAACGCCGGGGGAATCACAATGCGAATCAGGTTATGCCTGGAGGATCGGCGAGCGTTTGGCGCTTTGAGATCTACAGCCGTCGTCGCTAGCCTCCTCGCGCTCACCTCCCTCCCCGTCTCGCTGGATGCCCAGGAGTACGGACGCACGGTCAGCGTGCACGGCGGTCTGGGCCTCGGGGGCTTCTGGAGCGACGAGAGCTTCAACGGGAACGGCCTGAGCTTCGGCGGCGCTGTCGCGGTATTTCCGACGTCTGTGTTGGGCTTCGAGGTCGGCGTGGACGGCGGTGCACACTCGCGTGACTTCGACAGCGGTGTACGGATCGAAGGGACCGCCGCTTACTTCTCAGGGAACGTCCTCATCCGTTTCTCCCGCTCGAGGGTCCAGCCGTACCTGATCGGCGGAGTCGGCTTGCTCCAGTCCAGCACGGACCGGATCGATCTGTCCGGCGAGCCGCTCGATCTGACAGGCGAATCGGGCGAAGACACGGTGATGGGGAACGTGGGTGTCGGGCTCTTCCTCTTCGCGAGCCCCCGGGTCTCCGTCCGTCCGGAGTTCCGCGTCGTCGCCTACGACGACAGCTCGCCCGTGACGTTCTACTACCGCGCCTCCGTGGCGCTCGGCTACCACTTCTGAGGTGTCGCCGGCATCTGAGCCGCTCGCGGCGATCAGTCGCTGCGGGCGAACCGCCTGCGTACAAGCCGCAGTTCGACAACTCAGGCCGGGGCGCCCGCCTACCCTTTTGTTTTGCTTGTACGGGATCTCTCCACACGAATGAGGGAGTTTTCCCTACAGACAGGAGCGTTTTCAGACGTTACAATGTGGGTTGGATGCGAGGAGGCATTTACGAGCAGCCGTGACGTCTCCGCAGCTTCTGCCTCCGCCGTGCGCGGCCTTTCGCGCGGGCCGCCCCTCCGGACAGATGTGCTGAGCGCCGACGGAGCTGTTCCCTTCTCGTCCTAGCCCAGGCCGGATGTCTTCGAGCAACTCGGTCGCCTGGGGCGCGTCGAGGATCCTCGAACCCTTTCGAGACCCTCGAGTCCATCGATCGCATCGATCGTGTGGGTTACATGGGGACGCTCCGACGGCATCTCGGCCGCAGCCAAGGCAACGGAGGTGCAGAGATGAAGAGCCTTGGACGCAACCTACGATCGCTGTGGTTCCTTCCACTCTTCGCCTTCTGTGTGGCGATCGGCGCGCGCGACGTCCTCGCCCAGGAGACGACGCCCGATGTGGTCCTGACCAAAGTCTGGGAGGGGGAGGAGCCCGACTTTTGGGCCACCCACGCTTCGCCCGACGGCCGCTATGTGTCGGAGATCGATTGGATCACCGGCGATCTGGCCGTCATCGACCTGGAGAGCGGGACGCTGAAGAGGCTGACCGACAAGGGCACCTGGCTCGACAGAGTGGAGTGGGCCGAGACGTCCGTGTTCTCGCCCGACGGCGCGCAGATCGCCTACACGTGGTGGAACGAGGACGTGCCCGGCTACGAGATCCGCGCAATGAACATCGACGGGTCGAACGTGCGTACGATCCTCCCCGGTCCTGGCTCAGAGTTCTACGCCATGCTTCAGGATTGGACGGAGGACGGTCGTCTCCTCGCCATGTTGTGGCGAGAGGAGGATCTGGTCGAGATCGGATTCGTGGACGTCGAAGACGGCTCGGTGCAGGTGATTACCGAGTGGGATACGACAGGCCGCGTCTACGCCTCCTCCGCGAAGCTGTCACCGGACGGCCGGTATGTCGCCTTCGACCCGGCTCCCCGGATGAAGCCGGAGAAGCGTGACATCCTGGTCATGGCGGTGGACGGGGGAGAGCCGGTCCCCATGGTGAAAGGAGCCGGTGCCGACCGGTTGATGGATTGGATGCCTGACGGCCGCGGCATTCTGTTCCACAGCGACCGGGGCCTCACGGAGGGGATGTGGATGATGCCGGTAGCGGAGGGACTTCCTGCCGGTGAGCCCGTGCTCCTCAAAGGAGGCGTGCCTTACGCGGAGCCCTTGGGCTTCGCGCGCGACGCGTTCCTGTTCGGCGTGACCACGAAGATGCCGCAGGTGCAAACGGCTGGCATCGACCTCGTGGCCAACCGGATCACGAGTCCGCCCGCTCCGGTCGAGGACCCTGGCCTCGGTCAGAGCATGGCCCAGCTGTGGTCGACCGACGGCAAATACCTCGCGTACGGGCGGCGACGAGGTCAGACGGCGGCCAATGATGAGCTGGTGATTCGGTCCACCACCGGCGAGGAAGTTCGCGTGCTCGACAAGCCGCTCGAATACGTGAGTCGCCACCTGGCTTGGTCGGCCGATGGCCGCTTCCTGGTCATGACGGGGCGTGAGACCGACGCTGCCGACGACGAGGGTGGCGTGTTCCGCGTCGACCTCGAAACCGGCAAGGTCGAGCCCATTCTGCTCGACGAGGAGATGCACGGCCGTGGGCCGCGCTGGTTCACTCTTTCGGCCGATGGGAAGACGCTCTTCTACACCTGGCGGCCGGACAAGGAAGAGGGTGCCGAGGAGACCGACCCCTATCGACAGGGTCCCTACACGATCGTCGCGCGGAACCTGAAGGACGGCACGGAGGCGGAGATCGGCCAGATCGAAGGCCAGCTCGAGATGCGTGTCTCGCCGGATGGATCGATGCTGGCGCTCGGTACGAGGAAGTTCGAGACGCGCGAAACCACCCTGGCCGTGCTGCCTGCGGCCGGAGGTGAGGTCCGAGAGTTGTACCTCGGGACACCTCCAATCGGGGTCGAGATCAACAGCGTCGCCTGGACGCCCGACGGCGATCACCTGCTCTTCCAGACCTGGAACGCAGACATGAACGCGTCGAAGCTGTGGAAGATCGCGGCAACCGGTGGCACGCCAGTCGCCGTCACCGGCGCACCCGAGCGTTTGGGATTCAGCGGCCTGCAGCTCAGCCCCGATGGGACGCGGGTGGCGTTCCGAGGCGGAGACTGGGAAGGCGAGATCTGGAAGATCGAAGGTCTGCCGAGCGCTGCGCGCGTAACGGCGGTAACGCCCTAGGCGGGCGAGCGCTTCGGGCGACCGAGTCATGTAACGCTGCGGGTGGCCGCGTGGCGCCCGCACCGTGAGGCCGACTTATCAGCGCGACAGTCAGCCTCTACACGAAGGGGCGGCTCCATTTCGGGCCGCCCCTTCATGCATCTTCGTCGCACCTCTCGGCTTCCTGGCTGCCGCACGCGGCGCCAACGCATCAGTCGCTCCACACCTCGAGCTCGAGGCCTGGTACGCGATCGAATCCCCTTTCATTCGAAGTCACCAGGGCCAGTCCTCTCGCAAGACAGCTCGCAGCCAGCCACAGATCATGCGGGCCGATATGAGAATCATATTATCGGAAAGCCGGGCCGCCTGTTCGATTCCCCGAGATGCCCTAACTTGGCTCTGTCCGGACCCGTCATTCCATCCACGTCATGAGCTGTGAGGGAGTCCGATGACCTACCAGGAGTTCGTGACGATTCTCGAGGCCTACAACCTCGCCCTGTGGCCACTGCACGGCGTCGCGTACGTGTTGGGCCTTGCCGCCATCTGGCTTGTCTTCCGGCCCACGGCACACTCGTCGAAGCTCGTGGCGGGAATCCTGGCCATCTTCTGGCTGTGGGTCGGCGTCGTGTTCAACGTCGCCTTCTGGGGCCGCCCCGCGTTCGGGGCCCTCTTCGTGATTCAGGCTGTCCTGTTCGTGGATGCCGGCTTGCTGCGGCCCAAGCTCTCCTTCGGGTGGACGCGCGGCTTCTACGGCGTCGCGGGCCTCGTCATCCTCTTGTACGCGCTGGTGGGGTATCCCCTCTTCGGCTATGCGATCGGACACCGCTGGCCACAGTCGTTTCCCTTCGGCCTCGTTCCCTGCCCAACGTGCGCGTTCACGATGGGCCTGCTGCTCCTGACGACCAGCCGGGTCCCGAAGTACGTGCTCGCGATCCCGCTGCTGTGGTCGCTCATGGGTGTGGTGCCGATCTCGTGGGGTATCCTCGAGGACATCGGAATGCTGGTGGTTGGCGTGTTCGCGACGGCTGCGATCGTGTACCGGGATCGGGAGCGCTTCGAGCCGGAGATGGGGGTGCCGGAGGCCGCCTAAGCGGGCCGCTCCTTCTGGCATCCCCGATCTATTCTCCCCATACGAGGTATACCGATCGTGTAGCTACAGTGCCGTGGGAAATTGTGCGGCCCCTCTGTATTCGTCAGCCTCGCCGTCCAAGGTGTACGCCATGTTCCGACAGATTCCCTCGCGCCCGCTCCTCCTCCGCTGCTTCCTCGCCGGTCTGTCTCTCTTGGCGACTGCAGGCTGTGCGAGCTCGGGTGCCTCGTCCACGTCTCTCCCCGAGTGGAGCGAGTACGTCGGACGGTATTCGTTCGATGCGATCTCGGAGGGACAGCAGGTCGAGGGATATCTCGTGCTTCACAGCCTCGACGAGTACTCGGTCCGATTCATGTTCTCGCCGGGCAGCGGGAACCGGTGCACGCGGGTCTACGAAGGCAGAGAGCTGAAGGGTGGAGCCAGAGCGCGTCTGCGCGGCAATCGCCTCACGCTGACGTGCCGGGGCCTGAATCTCGTGGTCCGTCGTGATGTCAGCGGGCTCGAGGGCTACGCCTCCTGGCAGATCACCGACACCCGCATCGTGCCGGGAGAGTGCATCCGCTACGCGACGAACCCCTCCACGGGCGCGCGGATGTGCGTGAAGCGCTCCAGCGAAGAACAGACGTTCGATCGGAACCTCCGCGGCACCCTGAAGCTCACGAAGCTGGAGGATGAGGACGGCGTGCAGACCCCGTAGGTGAGCTGCGGTTGATCCCTTCCCCCATCCTGCATCACCCGAGCGGCGACGGCCTCTTCGATGGGGAAGTCCTGCCGCTGGCTTGACATGCATAATGCATGTACGCATGTATAGAACATGGGACGTATGATTCAGGTTCGCAACGTACCCGACACCCTGCATCGGCAGCTGAAGGCTCGGGCTGCCCTCGCCGGCCAGTCGCTGTCGGAGTATCTCCTTGGCATCATCGGCCGCGCGGCCGAGCGAGCCACACCGGAGGAGATGCGGGCCAGGCTCGGCGAACGAGCTACCGTGGAGGTCTCCGAGCCACCGGCAGAAGCGGTCCGCGCCGAGCGCGAGGCACGAGACGAAGCGTGATTGTCGTCGACGCGTCGGCGATCGTGGAGTTGTTGCTGAAGACCGATGTCGAATCGGCGAGCGCGATCGCCGACCGGTGTTTCGCTGTCGAGCAGACGATGCACGCCCCGCACCTGCTGGACGTCGAAGTGGCGCAGGTGCTCCGCCGGTACAGACGATTCGGCGAGGTGTCTGCACCCCGAGGCCGCCAGGCTGTCGAGGACCTCGCGCGTATGCCTCTCGAACGCTATTCGCACCAGCTGCTGCTTCCCCGCATCTGGGAGCTGCGGCACAACGCGAGCGCCTACGATGCGGCCTACCTCGCTCTTGCCGAGGCGCTCGAAGCCCCGCTCCTCACCCTCGACTCCGCCCTGGCAACCGTCCCCGGACACAGCGCAACTGTGGAAGTGTTACGCTGAGCGGATCGTACGCTTTCGGCTGAGTGTTCTCGAGGCCTCGGACGAGTGGAATCGCATCGCGGAACCTCGCCCCCCCCGCGCGGTTTCGATACAATTAGAACTCCGGCGCAGGCCAACTGTCCCGGCCCGCGCCTCCTCAGGTTTTGGCGGGCGTCCGGCCGACGGCCGCCACTCCCGGAGAGAACCTCTGAGAAGACCTCGCGAGAGAGCCATAACAGACAGGAAGCGAGAATGATGCGATCGGACACGATGGGTCGGAGTCACCCGGCCCTGATGGCCACCATAACGGCGGCGGCGATGGCGGCGATCGTCGCGACCGCCGCCATGCCGACGACGGTTCACGCCCAGGAGGCGCAGGCGACCCAGGCGCTTCCAGCGGGGATCACGCAGGGTGTGACGGTCGAGGGGATCACCGAGTACACGCTCGACAACGGACTCCGGGTGCTGCTCTTCCCGGACCAGAGCCGGCAGCGGATCACGGTCAACATCACGTACCTGGTCGGCTCGCGGCACGAATCGTACGGCGAGACCGGGATGGCACACCTTCTCGAACACCTCGTGTTCAAGGGCACGCCGAACCACCCGAACATCCCTCAGGAACTGACGGAGCGTGGCGCCCTCCCCAACGGGACCACCTGGTTCGATCGCACGAACTACTTCGAGACCTTCCCTGCTACCGATGAGAACCTGGAGTGGGCGCTCGATCTCGAAGCGGATCGCATGGTGAACTCCTTCATCGCGAAGGAGGACCTCGACTCCGAGATGACCGTGGTCCGCAACGAGTGGGAGTCGGGCGAGAACAGCCCATTCCGCGTGCTTCAGAAGCGCGTTCAATCGACGGCGTTCCAGTGGCACAACTATGGGAACTCGACGATCGGCGCACGGGCGGACATCGAGAACGTGCCGATCGAGCGGCTGCAGGCCTTTTACCGGAAGTACTATCAGCCGGATAACGCGATTCTGATGGTGGCCGGCCGGTTCGACGAGGCGCGAGCGCTCGAGCTGATCGCGGAGAAGTTCGGGGTGATTCCGCGTCCCGAGCGCACCGGGACCATGAAGCTGTGGCCCACCTATACGGCCGAGCCAGCCCAGGATGGCGAGCGCACGGTCACTCTTCGTCGGGTGGGCGATGTCCAGCTCGCGATGGCCGTCTATCACGTGCCGGCGGGCTCGCACGAGGACTACCCGGCCGTTCAAATCCTCACTCACGTGCTGGGCAACGAGCCCTCGGGTCGCCTGTACAAGGCCCTGGTCGAGCCCGGACTGGCCGCCAGCACCGCTGCCTTCTCGTTCCAGTTGAGGGAGCCGGGCGGGCTGATGGCGTTCGCGCAGGTTCGTCTCGAGGATTCGCTCGACGGGGCGACCGAGACGATGCTGGCAACGATCGACGACCTGATCGCGAACCCGCCGACGGAAGAAGAGGTGGAGCGGGCCCGCACGCAGTTCCTCAGCAACATCGATCTCCAGTTCCGCAACACGCAGCGGATCGCGCTGGGCGTCAGTGAGTGGGCGTCGATGGGCGACTGGCGACTCTTCTTCCTGCACCGAGACCGGCTGAAGGAAGTGACGCCGGCCGACGTGGCCCGCGTCGCCGAGGCGTATCTGAAGCCGTCCAACCGGACGCTCGGGTTCTTCATTCCCACGGAAGAAGAGCCGCTCCGCGCGGAGATTCCACCTACCCCGGATGTCGCCACGCTGGTTGCCGATTACACGGGTGGCGAGGCAGTGGCCGCCGGCGAGACGTTCGACCCGACCCCGGCCAACGTCGACGCGCGCACCGAGCGGTTCGAACTGTCCAACGGGTTCGAGGTCGCCTTCCTGCCCAAGGAAAACCGGGGCGAGACGGTCGTCATGACCGCCCAGCTTCGTTTCGGCACCGAAGAGGCGCTGATGGGCACGCAGACGGCCGCCGAGCTCGCCGCCGAGATGCTGGGCCGTGGAACGAGCACCATGACCCGCGAGCAGATCCGGGACGAGTTCGCCCGCCTCAAGGCACAGATAAACTCCAGCGGCGGGGCGACGTCGGCCCAGGTCACCATTCAGACCGTTCGCGAGAACCTGCCCGAGCTGATGCGCCTGCTGGGCAAGGTGATGAGGGACCCCGTGTTCGACGCCGACGAGTTCGAGCTGGTGCGCGAGGAACGGCTGGCGCAGCTCGAGAGTCAGATGTCCGAGCCCACGGCCAAGGCGAGCGTGGAGTTCGGCCGACACCTGAACCCATGGCCCGAGGGCCACCCCGAGTACACGCCGACGCTCGCCGAGGCGGCCGAGAACCTGAAGACCGTCACGGTCGAGGAAGCGAGTGCCTTCTACGGCTCGTTCTACGGCGCTCAGGGCGGCACAATGGCGGTGGTCGGCGACTTCGACCCTGCGGAGATCCGGCCGCTGGTGGAGGAGATCTTCGGCGACTGGACGAGCGATGAGGCATACGTTCGCTTCGACCGGCCCTTCCGCGACGTCGAGCCGCTCGAGATGGACATCGAGACGCCCGACAAGGCGAACGCCTTCATGATCGCCGGGCTGCCCATGGAGATGCGGGATGACCATCCCGACTATCCCGCGCTGGTGCTCGGCAACTACATGCTGGGTGGCGGCTTCCTGAACAGCCGTCTCGCCACGCGGATTCGGCAGGAGGAGGGCCTGTCCTACGGCGTGGGCTCGCGCTTCCAGGTGAACTCGCTCGACGAACGGGGCGTGCTGCTCGCGTTCGCCATCTACGCGCCCGAAAACGCCGACCGGGTGGTGGAGGCGTTCAATGACGAGATCAGGAAGATGCTCGAGACGGGCTTCACGGCCGAAGAGGTCGAGGCCGCGATTACGGGCTACCTGGACCGCGTGCAGAACCAGCGGAGTTCCGACAACACGCTGGCGAGACAGCTGGCGGACAATCTGTTCCTGGATCGCACGATGGAGTTCACCGCAGAGATCGAGGCGGCGATCTCCAATCTCACACCGGAGGCGGTGAACGAGGCCATGCGGCGCTGGGTGGACCCGGCCCGCTGGGTAATCATCCGCGCGGGCGACTTCGCGGGAGCGAAAGAGGCGACCTGATGCGCGTCTTTATCACAGGTGGAACCGGCTTCATCGGAGGCGCGGTCGTACGGGAGCTGGTGAGCGCCGGCCATCAGGTCACGGCGCTCATCCGCTCGTCGGAGAAGGCCGCGATCGCACGGCGTCTGGGGGCCGAGTCGGTGGAAGGCGATCTGGCCGACCCAGCGAGCTACGAGGAGGAGGCGTCCGGGCACGACGCGCTCGTTCATTGCGCGTTCGACTACGCGGCGGCTGACGATGCGGTCGAGACGGACGCCACGGCCATCGCCACCTTCCTCAAGGCCAGCAAGACGGGGGTGGCCCGGCGCCTGGTCTACACGAGCGGCTGCTGGGTGCTCGGGAACACGGGGGATGAGCCGGCAGCGGAGGACGCTGCGGCCGACGATCCGCCCGAGCTCGTGGCCTGGCGCGTGAAGCATGAGAACCGGGTGCTGGAGGCGAACGGCTCCCGACTTTCCGCCGCCGTAGTGCGACCGGGGCTCGTCTACGGCGGCTCGGGGTCGCTTACCGCCATGCTCTTCACCTCGGCCGAGGAGGAGGGTGCAGCGGCCTACATAGGAGAGGGCCAGAACCACTGGTCGATGGTGCATCGTCGCGACCTGGCTCGTTTGTACCGTCTGATCGTGGAAGAGTCGGCCAACGGCATCTACCACGGGGTGGACGGACATCCGGTGCGTGTCGTGGATGCGGCGGCTGCGGCTAGCGAGGCCGCAGGAGCGGGTGGCGTGACGCGAAGCCTGGCGCTCGAGAACGCGCGCGAGGAGCTGGGCCCCGTAGCCGATGCCCTGTGCATGGATCAGCGGCTGATCGCCGTCCACTCGGCGGAGCTGGGCTGGAAGCCCGAGCTGAAGTCGTTCCCGGATCACGCCGACGAAGCGTACCGGGAGCTGCTCTCGTCACGACACTAGGCGGCACGCGCCTGCATGCCGGGCTGTTGTGGCACGTCCGGGGCTTCCCCTTCCGCGGACGACGGCTCGATCGAGGATGTCGATCTTTTATACGAGTCGGATTGGGTGATTCTGGCGCGAGACTCCGCCTCACTCGGGCCTCTGCTCGCCGACCCGAGCTGGGAGACAATCACCGAGCAGCCTTTACACGCCACGTGGACCGATGACTTCTCCAACCTGGTCCGCGTGCTGGACTGGAGAAGCGTCTCCTACTGACCGCCGCGGACATCACGCGCGGAGTCTTGGCGACACCCGCCGTCCGTCACCCGCCGCCCGCCAGCACCTGCTTCAGCCGACTGACCAACAGCCACAGCCTCAGCCGGGCCAGCCCTCGTACTCCGCCCGCACTTCGCCTCGGGAGAACCAGATCAGCAGGAAGACGGGGAAGGCGAGCAGGAGGACCAGCGCCACCGCGATGCCGAACGCGGCGAATCCCTGCCACGTGGCAGCCGGGATTCCAATGAGGCCTTCCGGGTAGCGGGAGAGCCACCAGATCGCCCACCCGATCTCCACCGCGACCCAGGCGATCGCCAGCATCGCCCAGGTTCGGCACCTGGAAATCCCGGCGCGGCGACGGCGTCGGAGGGCGAGGGATCCGCTGAGGAGGAGTACGGCGAGCGCCATCTGCGCCACGCTCGAGACGAGGCGCCACCCCACCGGAGGCAACGACCGGACGATGGTTTCAGCGAGCGGAGTCCCGAGGAGTCTGCTCCACTGCTCTTCCGTCCACGTGAGGGTCATCAGATCGTCCAGCTTGTCGACGAAGATAATGACGCTCAGGATGATGCCGATGATTCCGATGACGTCCGGCCAGCTCGAGCGTCGTGCCTCACCCGCGGCCGCTACATTGAAATCCAACACCTGGGGGTCTGTCGGGTCATTCATCATTCTAAGCTCGTGTGTCGGGGGGACACTATGAAAAGAACGCTTTTGATCGGCATCTGGCTACTGGCGGCGTGTGGCGTGCCGGGGGAGACAGGATCCATGGGCGAGACAGAGTCGCTGGCCACCGCGGCCGCGGAAGGTGCAGCGCCCGAGGCGGCCGCCACAGTGGAAGACCTGTTCGCAGCGGACCGCGCCTTTAACGACGATGTGGCCGCCAACGGGGCCGTCGCTTGGGCTGAGTGGTTCGCGGAGGATGGCGGAATGCTGGTTCCCGGTCAGTTGGTCCGTGGGGGAGCGACGATTCTCGAGTTGATGGGCCCGATGCTCGAGGTCACGAACCTGACATGGGAGCCCGACTACGGCGAGATCGCGGGAAGCGGAGACCTGGGCTTCACGACAGGTCGCTACACGGCGCGCCCCAAGACCGGAGATACGACGGCCGTGAGCCAGGGCCGCTATGTGACGATCTGGCGGCTGACGGCCGACGGGGAGTGGCGGGTCGCGCTGGATGGCGGCGTGCCGGATGGGGGCTGAACTCGGACAGGTCCGACCTACGATGAAGGTTGGTCGCTCCGACGCCTGGTGATCGCAGGGCCCATCACACCCGCTTACGCCGTTCCAGGTAGCGCGGCACCCGCTCGCAGTACCGCCTGTAGGTCTCGCCGAAGACCTTCGGTCTGTGCACCTATCGAGCGGCAGACGGGCCAGCTACAGGCATTGCCTTCGGATCGCTTGCGCTACACATGTTAGGCGGTCGTGGAACGAGCCTTAAGACGACGAACCGCCTATGCCCTACGAGTTTAGCTTCTCACGACGAGTCGAGTTCGCCGACACCGACACGGCGGGTGTGGCGCACTTCTCCGCGTTCTTCCGATACATGGAGGAGGCGGAACACGCGTTCTATCGGTCGTTGGGGTCGATGGCCTTCGAGAGGAGCGCCGACGGAGTCCTGGGCATGCCGCGCGTGTCGGCCGGGTGCGAGTACCTTCAGCCGCTCCGCTACGGGGATCAGTTCGTGGTGTCTCTCACGGTACGTGAGAAGACTTCCAAGGCGATCCGCTACGAGGTTGTTTTCTGCAAATGCGACGGGGACGCACGCACAACAGTGGCCCGCGGGGAGATGAAGGTGGTGTACGCGACGCGCGCGCATGGCTGTGAGGAGTGGACTGCCGCCCCGCTTCCCCCAGAGCTGTCCGAGCAGATCGAAGTGGCGCCGACTCACGTGTGAGGCTAGTCGCCACGTGCGGTGAATGAGAGCACGAGGAGGATGAGCGGGTGCCGATCGAACCCGTGCACACCGACGAAGATCTCAAGGCCGCTTTAGAGCAGCCCCGTGCCGTGTTGTACAAGCACAGTCCCCGCTGCGGGATCTCGCTCCGCACATTGCGTGAGGTCGAGAAGTTTGCCGAGCAGGTGCCTGACGTTCCGGTCTATCTAATCGACGTAGTGGCCGATCGCGACCTGTCGAACGCCGTTGCAGACCACCTCGAGATCGCGCATCAGTCGCCGCAAGCCATCCTGCTCGAGCACGGAAAGCCCGCCTGGCACGCCTCGCACTTTCAGATCAGCGCCCGCCGGCTAGAGAAGGAGGTGGAGTAGGTAGCGTTGAGGGGACGTTGATACCAGGCGCCAACTTATACAAAGGGAAACATTCTGAGCCAGCGGATACGCCATGTTGACACTTCGCTGTTTTGGCCAGACCAAGATCACTTTGTCCGGCGGCATTGAGGCGAGACTGCGGTCGCGGAAGCACCTCGCTCTGCTGCTCTATCTGGTTGCCAACTCCGATCGGGCTATGTCCCGACGCCAGTTAGCAAAGCTCCTTTGGGTCGGTAAGCGCGAGCGATCTAGGCACTCCCTAAGTCAAGCTCTATACGATATACGAAAGCGCGTGTCGGACCTGAGGATTACTACGCGCTCTGGCTGGCTTACAGTCAATGCGAGCGGTATCGATTACGAAGCTGCCCATTTTGAAGACCTGCTACGAGAAGACAACCAGAGCGAGGCCGTGGCGCTCTACCGTGGAGAGTTCGCGGAAGACTTAGATGACACAGGGACGAGAGAATTCGAAGAATGGCTTGAACAGCAGAGAGCCCACTACAAGCTGCTTGCCGTCAACGCGTTGCGAAAGTACGTGCGGGCGTGTGAACAAGCTGGAGCCTGGGCGGAAATGTGCGTTTCGGCAGCAAAGCTGGTCACGCTGGATCCCCTGGACCAAGATGCACACTTGCACCTCATGCAGGCACTCTGGCTAGGAGGTGATCCACGATCAGCGCTTCAGCAATTCGATGATACAGCCTCTATGATTCGAAGAGAGTTGGGGGTCCCACCGTCGCGCGAGTTGCTTGCTTTGAGGAATCGGATAGAGTCTGCTAGCCGAGTTGCGATCGAGTCGGGCTCAACCGGCGTGCCAACTACAACGCTGTGTGGCAGGCGGCGCGAACTCTCTATTCTCAGACGCTTGCTTGCCGCAGCACATAACGTAGGTTCGACCGTTCTCCTCCTTCGTGGCGAAACCGGTATTGGCAAAACGCGCTTGTGCGAAGAGGCGCAGAGTCTCGCCGTCTCAAATGGTTACAAGGTCCTGAGAGGTCGATGTCGCGCTACGGATATGCACCGACCGCTCGGAGCAATTCTTGAAGCTTTCGGAGTGCCTTCCAGTCCCTCATCAACTCGCCTTACAGCCCTATCTAAACTACTCAGTCCATATCCCGGTCCTGAGCCAGAGAACTACACAAGTCAGGCCAAACCTCCATCTCCAGACCTAACGGAGATCAGGGACGCGATGATGGCCGTTCTCAACCAGACTTTCGTACATGGCCCGATCTGTCTGATCCTTGATGACATCCAGTGGCTTGACTTGGATTCGGCGGCTTTGCTTAGCTACGTCCTTGATCGGATGGAATCTCGACCCCTGATCGTCATTCTCGCCTATGACACTTCGCGAGATGTCGGATCCGCACTGCGCCGCCTGCTAGACGATGTCGCTGTCTGCGCTAATGCTCACATTGCTGATGTAGGTGCATTGGCGCCTGGGGAGGTCAGGGATCTTTTGAATGCCGCTTCCAACGGTCGATTGGCAAATGATCACCGCGAGGCCATCGCACAATTGTGCGGAGGCAACCCATTCTTTGCTCTTGAAATGAATCGTGCCGTGGCAAATCGGCGTGAGGAGCCTGAGCGGCCTTCCGACTATTTGACAGACAGACTCCGAAACAGTCTTGCGACGCGCGTTGAATCTCTCTCGGGTACTGAAGTCAGGCTCCTGGAGGCTTCAAGTGTGCTAGATGGTTCTGCCCAATTGTACTTAGCTGGACAGGTAGCTGGTCTCACCGGAACCGAGTCTATGTACGCCGCCAGCAAGCTAGAGAAGCGTTCAATCCTGAGGGGCGACGCGGCAAAATGTTCGTACCAGCATCCGATTCTGCGCGAGTTTGTGTATGCACGGATTGGAGAGCTTCGTAGGGCCGCCCTGCATTTCAGCGCAGCAGAACATTTGGCACAGCACCAATCCGGAGTCGACATGCTCGTCGTTGCGCGACACTATGAGCGATCGCGTAACTATGGTCACGCATACGAGACTGCTATGCGAGCGTGTGCCAAGGCACTTGATCGCCTTGAGAACGAAAGAGCCGCCAAGCTAGCTAGGGTAGCGACATCGACTGCGCATACGAGAACCGAGACAGTCGATGCCTTGTTGCTCGCGGCCAAAGCATACGAGCGGCTGGGTAAGTACCAAGAACTGTGCAACGTCCTGGAAGAGCTTCTTGACAGGGATGTGGATCAGGTTCTCGATAATCACTACGAACTTCAAATCCTTTTGGCGAGCGGACAGATTGAGTGTTGTGACTGGTTAGCAGCCGAAGACACCCTCGTACGCGCGGAGTCGGGGATTGAAAACTCCGGCGGTGGCTCGGCGACCAACACCCATCTGCTGAGGATTCTGTCGCTCCGCCTCAAACTGAGCGTGCTCACAGAGGACCGAGAGACTGCTCTGACGACGAGCCAAAGACTGAACACCTTGATCCTGCGGAGTGCCGAGAGGCAGTTAGCTGAGCCGGAGTCGATTGTTCAAGCTGCCTATACGCTTGCTATTCACAATTTGTTTGCCCAGTCGCTGACTTCAGCCGAGGTGATGCTGGATTCTGTCGCCGAAACGGCAGCGGAATGCTCCACTCGCTCACACCTGTCTATCCTCTTGGCCCGGTCGATGATACACATTCGTCAGGCGGATTGGGGTACTGCTGATACTGTTCTCTCAAGGGGGCTCGAGAGAGCAGCCCAGTCAGAGGATCTGCTGTTTCAGGCTCACTTTTCGAACAACTTAGCTTGCTTGGCATTGGAAAGGGGAGACTGGAAGCGAGTAGAGACGTACTGCTACGAGTGTATGAGACTCGACGATTCCCTTTCCGCGGGGACGCACCTAGCGCTGACGCCTTTGCTCAACCTGGCAACTGGATACTTCTATCAGGGACGCTTACGCGAGGCCGAGGAACGACTCACGAGAGCGGTTGCCATGTGCGACCGGAATTCATTAGAGTCGTCGGCGATCGAAGTGTATTCCACCCGGGGACTTGTGGCTCTTCAATTGGGTCGCTGGAGCGAGGCCGAATCGCTGTGGGAACGCGTCGACGGATTGATGCAGCTTGGCACAGTCGGTGTCCAAGAGAGATTCAAGGCTGAGTGGTTTCTTGCAGCAGTTCAGAAGATCCTGCGCAACAACGAAGCCGCCGTTCGTCAACTAAAAGATGCGGCTCTGGAAGAGCAGCCCCGGGACTTGATTGGCTATCTAAAACTCCTGTGGCTGCACGAGAGCTTGGTACGCGTCTTCGGTAGTCGGGGTGTTGCCGATCAAATCAGCGGTGAAAACACTCAAACGCTCAAACGTCAACTCAGAGCAATAGGTCTCGGTTGGTTCGTTCGTTGTGCGTCGCGCTGGTGCAGAGATACCAGCCTACACGCGCAGTCTTAGCTTTTACTCTAATCGAGAGCCACGGCTGGGCGACCATGAACATACACGGTACGCTCAAAAGCAGACTGCGCTTCCTCCAGAATCCCTTCCTCCATCACGATTTCGACGATCAACGGGTCAAACTGCGTTGATGTATTACGAATGATTTCCTGCCGAACTTGCTCGACGCTAAGGGCGGAGCGATAAGGTCGATCCGTCAACATCGCATCTATTGAATCGCTCACCATGATGATTCGAGCGCCCAACGGGATGTCGGCACCGGCAATTCCTGATGGATAGCCGGAGCCATCGTACCATTCGTGATGGTGTCGGACACACCTCAAGACCTCTGGGTCAAGGGCGCGAACGCCTCCGATAATATCAACGCCCTTCTGCGGATGTGAGCGGATCAACTCGCGTTGCGTAGGGCTGAGGGGGCCAGACTGCCGAAGGATGTCTCCGTAAGCAAGGTCAATCTTTCCAATATCATGTAAGAGTGCGGCAGTCTCGATAATCCGGACATCAGAAAGTCGAAGTTGAAGCGCTTGAGCAATTCTCTTGGACCGTTCGGCAACTCGCAACGAATGACCCGATGTGTACTTGTCCCTTGCTTCGAGAGTCTTAATCAAGACACGAAGCAAGTCTTGGTTCAGCTGCTGAAGCTCAATGTTGACGCCATAGGTATAGCGTAGAGCAATGATTGGGATAATCGCTGCCAGCAGCGCAGCAGCGCCCCACTGCACGTAGAGGTATGCAACGAGATACGCCAGTGGACTAATGGCCAAATCGAAGACAATGATGCTCCCTGCAGTACGCTGCCAGACCTCACGGAAAGGCCGCTTCTCGACGAGCGAAATCACATAAGAAACGGAAACAGTATTTACCGAAAAGTAACCAACAACCGCGACAAGAAATGGTGGGAAAGTGCCTGCGACAGAGAGCGCCTCAAGACTAGGTCGGGCCCCGAAAGCTATATACAGAGAGCTCGCGAGCATTACGGAGAGGACTACCTGAGCTGTATTAAAGATCGCCTTCTGTGTCGGTTTCTTGAGTAACAGGAATTCGGTGAAGAACTGCGTTACAAGAGTTAGCGTGATCGCGCCCGCTGGCCCAAGCAATGGGATCGCGCCGAGTTGAGGCACGAACTCCATGGAAGTTGTACTGCCTCCCTCGGTAATCTTGAGAGCTAGGATTGCCCCTACGATCGCGAGGGCTAAGAGGGTTACGAACGCGAGCAGCCAATCAGGCGTGATGGGCGGCGGGTACAGCCAAAACGAAGCTGGCAGCGAAGCGCTAGCGGCCCCGACTACAAAGATAAGGAACGCTCGCAAGCGGTGATCTTGCAGCATAGGAAAGCCCCCAAGTCCGCGCCGTTACCACTTAAGTGTGCCTGCTAAAAGCGCGACAGCCAGAGCCCACATAGTCGACCTCCTTTCTACACGAAGTCGCATCCGTTCCGCTATGGATGCGCCTGTCTCCGCTCGGAGGTTCTCTCAGCTCAACTCGGGTAAGGCTTTACGAACCTGGGGGCCTTTTTCTCCAGCTCCTGCCAAATCCCTATAGTATGCCGAACGTGCCAATGGACACGCTCGGCCGGTCGTCCGCAAGTTTGCGAGTTACTCCCCGGGCTCGGGGAGGTTACCGATCCATCGATTGGCGGCGTTCAAGCAGGCGTAGACCACGCTCTCCTCGATCGAGTCCCGGATCTCTGCGATGCCGGGCAGGTTGATCGGCCGGCGACCCGCGAACGCCTGCACCATCGCGATCACGAGATCCCGGTTGAACAACTCGATCTGCGTCACGCCCTCGATCGCGAAGGAGGCTTTTCCATCGGCTACCTTGCTGAGGGCGTTGAGTACCGCCTGACCCGCGATCTCGAGGCGGGAGCGCGCGTAATCCGGCCCGGTCGCCTCTCCTTCGTAGGTGTTCTCTCCCGATCGCAGCTCGACCCGGCACACCACGCTTTCGCCGGCATGGCGTTCGAGTTGGAATCCCTCGATGACCAGACGCCGCGGCGCTGGCGGGGCCCCTAGGGCCTCTTCCGCCTGCGCGACGACCTCGGCCAGCGGGATGCCCTGATCCTTGACCTGGGCAATGGAGATCTTGCGGTGGTCTACCTGAAGCCCGAATTGGGCGAGAAGGGCAGACTCGATGTTCCGAACGATTTGCTTCGCCCCGAGACTCGAGCTGCTGAGGACGTGGATTTCGTCAATCCCGCCACGCTCGTCTGGGACGAGCTTGAGCGAATTGACACCTTCGACGGTTTGGAGGAGCTGCTCGACACGACGCAGACCCCAGGGGTCCATCCCCCTGACCTCCACCTCCCTAGACTCTTCCCTCATTGAGGAGTCCCTTCCCTCACCGCTGGATGGACACGGTTGCCCCCCTGGGCCTTGGCAATGTACAGCGAGGCATCGGCTTCCGCGAACAGTTCGTCGCTCGAGGTGAGTGCGCGCGTCGCCGCGTCATGAAATGCCACACCGATGCTCACCGTGGTACCGACCTTTCCGCCGGGGATCTCCACGAAGGTGCCGGCTACACCTTCGCGAATCTGTTCCGCGACCCGCACGGCGCCGTTCTCGTCCGAATCGACGAGCAGCACGACGAACTCGTCGCCTCCGAACCGACCGGCGATGTCCGTGCTACGCATGCTCTGCTGCAAAACGCTCGCCACACCCTTCAGGATCTCGTTCCCCGTCGGATGCCCATACCTATCGTTAATCTCTTTGAAGTCGTCGAGATCGACGAACAACATGGCGATCGAGGATCCAGCACGATTCGCCTGACCCATCTCCTCCCGCACACGCTCCACGAGCGCTCGATAGCTGTACAGGTCGGTGAGCGCATCGTGGGTCGCGTCCCGCACGGCACGGGAGTAGTTGCGGCTCATGTGGAACAGTCCGACGGCTAGCTCGGGCCGCGAGCGCATGATCGATTCGGTGAGTGACAGATAGCGCGCGTAGCCCAGCGGATCCGTCTTCCACACACCGCCGTCGTGGGTGGTCCCGACTTCCTCCAGGGCCCGCACGACCTCCTGGATCTCGTCCTCCGGCAGGGTGGATTCCCGTGGCGGGAACGAGGTCGAAAGATCAATGTCGTCCGGCACCGAGATGATCGGCCGCTCCGAACGTGCCGGCTCGGCCAGCTGAAGCAGGCTGCGGCGCCAGTACAGCCGGTTCGGATCACCCAGCGCGGGGTGATCCAGCAGCCCATCGAACGGTAGTACGTCGATGAAGCCCAGCTGCTGACCTTCCGGTGTTTGCACCAGCTCCGCGAGTCCCTCCAGGGTGTGGAGCCCGCGCAACTTCCGGAACGTGCGGGAGGAGGCCCTCTCCTGATCCAGCATGGGAAGAGGAAGGCCGCCGGGTGCCGCCAGATATCGCCTGAGGTCCGGCGGCATCACCCGCAGAAGAATGGGTTGCTCTCCGGGACTCGCTCTGCGCTCCTCGAACAGGTGCTGCAGCTCCGGAAAGGAGATGTGCGAAGCGAACTCTTCATGTCCGTTGGTGGCCGGGAAGTCGAGTCCGGCGTACACGATTCTCCTGTCGTCGCCCAACTGTCGTTTCAGGTAGCGGGCAAGGGCGACTGGCGGAGTCACGATCGGCGCCAGATAGGCGAGCAGCTCCGGATGGCGCCAGCGGCAGTACTCGACGAGCAGCGGGCTGGTCGATCGAATCCAGGTCTTCTTGTCGGTGTTTTCACGCCACTGTCGCAGGTACTCCATGGCGACGAGCTCGTCGCCCAGGGTCTCGAAGTACAGCTCGTTGAAGCCTGCGGCGTAGGCGGCGTTGATCACCTGCTCGGGGCTGGCGGGGTAGAAGTGGACAAACACCTCGGTGGGCAGGATTAGCGAGATGTTCCCTTGCTCGAGCAGCTCTCGGACGCGGGACATCTGGCCGGTGCTGGGAGAATAATGCCATCGGCCCATTCCCCTGGGCACCACCGGCTCGGAGCCCTCCTCATCGGCGACGTACACGCCGGGAAAATCCCCGTCCTGGCGGCCGTTCGGTCCTCTTTCGGTGTCTCCCTTGAGGTCCCGCGCCACCAGATCCCCTATCTCCATATTTTACGGCATCTTCCGCAGTTTGCGGATCACTTTTCGCCCATTCCCCACGCCCCGCTGTGTGGCGATGGGCCCCGGAGCGAGCGGTGGAAGGTTCAAAAAATACGCCCGCACGGACCTCTCGCCAGTTTCCGGACGAACTCATCCCCGGAATGCCGCTTGTTTACTGGAGAAACAGTCGGTGTCACGCCTTTGCCACGAATCGGCGACGAGTGTCTCGCCGTGGTACGCGGAGGGGGTTGTGTGGCGAGACGGCAACGTCCGACCGGACGCTGTACCACAACCGGGGGGTCGCGCCGGGCGATCTACCAATGGCTTTGGGAAGGCTTTATTCTCATGCCGAAGTCGTCTCCTGTGCGGCATTCATGTGCGATCAAGGATCGAAGCCTCATGAAATGTCCTCGCTGCCATTCCGAGAACGCGACCGATTCGAAGTATTGTGGCCAGTGCTCGGCACCTCTCCATGGCGAGCATGCCGGTGACGAGGGCCTGGTTGAACACGAGAGTGATCCCCCAGCAGATCAGCCACTCGACGACACACCCGATTTCGCGGCGACCGATCGCTTGATCGGCGGAAAGTACGAGATTGCCCGGGAGCTCGGCCGCGGGGGGATGGGCGTCGTCTACAAGGCCCGTGACACGCAGCTCAAGCGCTGGGTGGCCCTCAAGTTCCTGCCTCCTCACCTGGCTGCATTGGACGAACTCAGATCGCGCTTCCTCATCGAGGCACAGGCCGCCGCGGCCCTCTCCCACCCGAATATCTGCGTCATTCACGAGGTGGCAGAGGATGAAGGCCTGCCCTTCATCGCGATGGAGTATGTCGAAGGGGAGACGCTCCGGCAGAGGGTCAAGCGTGAGCCACTGGCGACCGAAGAGGTCGCGGCACTCATGGAGCAGGTGGCCAGAGGGCTGGGCGAAGCCCACGGCAAGGGCATCATCCACCGTGACATCAAGAGCAGCAACATCATGATCACGGACAAGGGCCAGGCGAAGATCATGGATTTCGGACTGGCCAAGCTCCACGGCGGAGAGTCGCTGACCAAGACGCAGACGACGCTCGGCACGGTCGGCTTCATGTCGCCCGAACAGGCGTCCGGGGCGCAGGTCGATCATCGATCCGACCTGTGGTCAGCCGGAGTCGTGTTCTACGAACTGCTCACCGGAGAGATGCCGTTTGTCGGCGCCAACGACCTTGCGGTCATCTACAACATCCTGAACGAGGACCCGAGACCCATCCCGCGCCGCGAACCGCCCGTTCCTGGCGCCCTCCAGCGTGTGGTGGATCGGGCGCTGAAGAAGGACCCCGCGGACCGCTACGCCTCGGCGGAGGAGATCGTGGAGGACCTCCGGAAATACTCCGAAGTCCTCCGCGCCGAGGCGGCCGGCGTTTTCAACATTCGATCGCTCGTACGTCGCCTCCGTCAGCCACGGGTGGCCATCGCGACCGGGCTGGCTGTCGTAGCGGTTGCAGCGTCCACCGTCTGGTTCTTCCAGCATCGCGCCGAGGTAGCGTGGGCGCGCGAGGTGGCCCTCCCGGAGATCGAGCGGCTGATCGCGGAGAACGACACCTGGCGCAACCTCGTACCGCCCTATCGCCTCGCTGAGCAAGCCGAAGCCGTCCTCGGGGACGACCCCGCGCTGGCCGACGTGTTTTCCCGCGTCGCCATGGACATGAACGTGCGGACGACACCGCCCGGCGCCCGCGTCTACATGAAGGAGTTCGCGGACCCTGATGCCGAGTGGACCTACCTGGGTGACTCGCCCCTCGAGGGCGCGCGCGTGCCCGTGGGGATTTTCCGATGGAAGATCGAGCTGGACAGGCACGAGACGGTCCATGCAGCAGCCGCCACCTGGGCCTTCGATCCTACCGTTCAGACGAGACAGGGAATCGGGGTCGGCCTCGTCCCGTACGAGCTCGTTCGCACGCTGGATCGGGAGGGCGGCGTTCCACTTGGAATGGTGCGGGTCGAGAGCACGGACACGCCCAGCGGCACCCTGGATGACTTCTTCATCGGTAAGTACGAAGTCACGAACCGGGAATACAAGCGCTTCGTCGACGCGGGTGGGTACAGGAACCGGGAGTACTGGCGGCACCCCTTCGTAAAGGACGGAGAGGAGATCAGCTGGGACTGGGCTATGCGGGAGTTCGTCGATCCGTCGGGCCAGCCCGGCCCCTCCAGCTGGATGGGAGGAGACTATCCCGCAGGCCGGGAGGAGTACCCGGTCTCGGGAGTGAGCTGGTACGAGGCGGCGGCGTATGCGGAGTATGCGGGCGCTACCTTGCCTACTGGCATCCACTGGCATGCGGCGAGCGGCGGCTTCACCCCGATGATCATGTGGCCACAGCTCGGAGGCTTCGCCGTCTTTGCCCCCTTCGCCAACTTCGGAGGCCAGGGGCCCGTTCCGGTCGGTAGCCTCCGCGGCATCACCGCCTATGGGGCGCACGACATGGCCGGCAACGTGCGGGAGTGGTGCTGGAACGAGACCCCGCAGGGAAGACTTATCAGAGGCGGCGCGTGGGACGGCAACACCTACGACTTCAACGTCAATCGTCAGGCGCCACCCATGGATCGTTCGGCCAACAACGGTTTCAGGCTGGCCGTCTATCGGGATCCCGAGACGGTGCCCGAAGCCGCGTTCGCGTTCCTGCCTCTCGGTCCACCCACCGATCTTCGGGCGCAACAGCCGGTTTCCGATGACATCTTCCAGATCTACAGCGAGCAATTCTCCTACGACGAGACACCGCTCAACGCTCGAGTGGAGTCCAGGGAGGAGGGCCCGGGAGGGTGGATCCGGGAGAAGATCACCTTCGACGCTGCCTATGGCGGTGAGCGGGTCATAGCCCACCTGTTCCTTCCGACCAACACGCCGCCTCCCTTCCAGACGGTCGTCTACTTCCCCGGGAGTGCTTCTACCTTCACGGCGTCGAGCGAGGGTCTGGAGAACTACTACGAGTTCCCCATGTTCCTCTCCTACCTGCTGACGAACGGGCGCGCGGTGCTCTATCCGGTCTATAAGGGAACATTCGAGCGGCAGGTTCCCGGAATGCCGGCTCCGCCGCCGCAGAGTAGGTCCCACCAGTATTCCGAATTCACGATCCAGGTCGTCAGGGATTTCCGAAGAAGCCTGGATTATCTCGAGACGCGCGAGGACATCGACAGCGAGAAGATCGCCTACTACGGAATGAGTATGGGCGGCGCACTTGGAGCGATCATTCCGGCGGTGGAGGAGCGCATCGTCACCAACGTTTTGCTGGCAGGGGCTCTACTCGACCTCGGAAGGCCCGAGGTGCACCCGCTCAACTACGTGACGCGGGTCAGGAAACCCACGCTCATGCTGAACGGGAAGTACGATGTGCGGATCGATGCGGGCATCAAGCCCATGTTCGATCTGCTGGGAACGCCGGCCGAGCACAAGCAGATCATCCTCTACGACACCGACCACATCCCGCCCCGGAGCGAGTTCATCAAGGAGACCCTGGCCTGGCTGGACGAGTACCTGGGTCCGGTAGAGAGGTAGGGGCGCTGCCCATCGGAGCGGCGAGCCTGAACGGCCGGCACACGATCGTTTCGCTCACGGGTGAGCCGGAGTTGCTGCTAGGCCCTCAGCTGTTGCAGTAAATGAGCTTGAGGATGTGGAAGCGCCGCACCTCGCCCACCAGCTTCCCGTCCGAGAGCACCGGCACGAGCGTGACCTTCTTGCGGAGCATGAGGAGAGCGATCTGCTCGAAGGTGGCCGACTCGTCCACGGTCACGACGTCCCGCGTCATCACCTCGGACACCTGAATCTCGTGGTAGGGCTGGAAGTAATCCGTGTCCTCCAAATCCACCACGGCTCCCAGCAGGGTCGGGACCTTCTCCAGCGAAAAAGGAACGCCCTTGTCCTTGAGGAAGAGGTCCGTCTCGGTGACGAGCCCCACTACGTTGCCGTCGTCATCCGTGACCGTGAGTCCGCGGACCCCCAGCTCGATCAGCTGCTCGACCAGTTCTGGGAGCGTCCAGTCTGGCCGTGCTGTAACCGGATCACGGGTCATGAACTCTGTTGCGGGAACCTTTCTCATGCGGAGTATCTTATGGGCTCACGCGGGCGCGCGCAGCTTGTGTGCGATGATTCGGCGAGAGACCGGATGGCTGACGGCAACGAGCACTGGTGTGACGGACACTGGGAGGTATGGCAGACCGCGCTCCCCAACCCCAACTTCGTGACGGACGCCGCGCTCGTATAGGATCTCGGGAGGGATCTCGAATGGGATCTAGCATGGGGTACTGGAGAGGCGAGCCGTGAACGGCACGCGGCGTCCGTCACCGCTCGACCGGCTTCTTCGGCTCTTTACCGAGGTGCGTGCGGGCGAGGGTTGGACCGCCGTCCTTCTGGCTCTCAACATCTTCCTCATCCTGACGGCCTACTACACGCTGAAGCCGGTTCGAGAGGGCCTCATCCTGGGCGAGGGGTCTCCCGAGCTGAAGGCCTACATGTCGGCGGGCCAGGCGATCCTGTTGATCGGCGCGGTCAAGCTCTACGGGTGGCTGACCGATCGCGTGCCCCGCCGGCGGCTGATCAACTCCGTCACGTTCTTCTTCATCGCCTGCCTGGTCGTGTTCTACTTCCTGGCGCAGCTCGACGTCCCGCTCGGCATCGTGTTCTTCCTGTGGCTGGGGATCTTCAACCTGATGGTCCCGGCCCAGTTCTGGTCGTTCGCGAACGACGTCTACACGAAGGAGGAGGGCGAGCGCCTGTTTCCGATCGTGGGCTTCGGTGCGTCGGCGGGCGCCGTGCTGGGGGCGGTGATCGCGGGCGCCCTGATCGGTCCGCTGGGCGTCTATCAGCTCATGCTCCTCGCCGGGGGCGTCCTGCTCGTCAGCCTGGTAGCCACCAACTACCTGGACCGCCGGGAGCGAACCCGCACGGAGACCGACATTCCCAACGCTCTGAGCACGGCCGAGCTGTCCGCATCGGGCGCGTTCACGCGCGAGGACCTCCTGAAGGCGATCCAGGAATACGAGCTGCAGAGCGAGGCCGAGCGCCGGGCCCAGCGGGAACAGAGCACGACAGACGGCGCCGCGGAAGGGCGGCAGGGCCCCGGCCGGCCGAAGCCCGAGCTGCCCGGCGACAGCGAGAGCGTGGCCGATGAGCTGAGCAAGACGTGGACCCTTTCGCCCGACGCCCGTGGTCGAGGCGCGTTCGAGCTTGTATTCCGCACGCGATATCTGCTCCTCATCGCATTTCTCATCCTGATCACGAACTGGGTAAACACGACCGGCGAGTACATCCTGGGCAGCGTCGTATCGGACGCGGCCGCCGAGGCGATCGCCTCGGGAGAAGCGGTAGGAGTGACAGAGACCGAGTGGATCGGTGGCTTCTATGCGTCGTTCTTCGGCGTGGTGAACGTGGCGGGCCTCATCATCCAGCTATTTCTCGTATCGCGCATCGTGAAGTACTTCGGTGTGCGAACTGCCGTGCTGATCCTGCCGGTGATCGCACTTGGGGCCTACGCGCTACTGGCTTTCTATCCGGTCTTGGCTCTCGTCCGGTGGGCGAAGACGGCCGAGAACTCGACGGACTACTCGCTCCAGAACACGGTCAGGAACATGCTCTTCCTCCCCACGACGAGGGAGGAGAAGTACAAGGCGAAGCAGGCGATCGACACGTTCTTCCACCGGGCGGGCGACGTGCTGTCGGCCGTGGCCGTGTTCGTCGGCACGACCTTCCTGGCGTTCGGTGCGGGTCAGTTCGCGCTGTTCAACGTCGCACTGGTCCTCTTGTGGCTGGTGATCGCATACCGGATCGGTCGCGAGTATCGGCGCAAGACGGCGCGGCAGGTGGGCAGGTAGCCGCTCCGCATAGGCGCTCAACCACCGCCAGTCAGACGCAAACCGACTGGAACTTGTGATCCGATCAGAACTGTAGAGGCACCGTGCTCGTACGCCACGCGAACGATGACTTCCGGGGACACGTGAAACGATCTGCCGAACATCTGCTCGAAGCCGATCGCGATGCCGAGGGCAGGCGCCGTACTCGTGCCGCTCCCTCCACCCGCCCACAGGCGAAACGCCGCGCCAACATTGGGCCGTAGATAGGCCTTCCCGATTGAAAACTCGACACCACCCATCACGTACCAGCTCTGGAGTCTCTCGTTCAAGTGTGCGCTCTGGATCTCGTAAAACTGGAAGATCGCCTCCAGGCTCAACGCGACGATGCGCGAGACAGGAGCCAGGGCCTGGCCTCCGAAGGTGATGCCGAAGACTCCCTCCGATTGCGGGTTGTCGTCACCGAACGTCGCGCTTGTGTAAGCGAGGCCGGGAACCAGCCGAAGTGCAACGCCTTCGCGGCTGGTGTTGGTGATGGTGGGCAGGGAGTCCTGCTGAGCGAGCAGCTCCTTGGAAACCAGGATCGCGGACACAGCAGCGAGTAGCAGCATGGAGAGGCGTTTCATTGACCTTCGCCCTCTCACCGATGAAGGTGCCTGCGCCTGCCAAGGGTCGTCTGGGGGTAGGTGGCAGACGCCACGTCGTGGCGTGCCATCGGCTGGAACACGTCGCGGCTGATTCTTATGCTACCATCCGCGACTTCGAGGCGCATGTCGGAAAGAACCCGGCTACACCTCCCGCTCCTTCCACTTCCCACGGCGAAACAGAGCCACGCCCACGAACGCGGCTAGCGTCTCCACGATCGCGACCGCCCAGAACACGCCGAGCGGACCCAGCGACGTTCCCGTGGCCAACCACCACGCGAGCGGAATCTGGATCAGCCAGAAGACGAAGAAGTTGACCTTGGTGGGGGTCGCCGTATCACCCGCGCCGTTGAACGCCTGCAGCATCACCATCCCCCAGGCGTAGAAGATGTAGCCGTAGCTGATGATGCGGACTGCGGCCGATCCCATCGCATGCGTCTCCGGGTCGGCCGTGAACGGCGTCATGATGGCCTCGGCGAAGATCACGAAGATCACGGTGACCACGGCCATGAACCCCATGTTCCACAGGCCCGTCACCCAGACCGCCCGTTCCGCGCGATCCGGCTTACCTGCGCCGAGGTTCTGGCCCACCAGCGTCGCCGCCGCGTTCGCGAGGCCCCACGAGGGCAGGATGACGAAGATGACCACCCGGACGGCCAGTACGTAGCCGGCCAGCACCATGCTTCCGAAGGTGGCCAGGATACGAACCAGTGCCACGTAGCTGGTGTGTCCGATCAGCATCTGCCCCACGCCGCCGGCTGAGACCCTGAGCAGCCGCCGGATCACGCCTCCATCGATCCGTACATCCGCTCGACGCACCTGAAGACGTCGACCGCGGGACATGTGATAGAACTGATACAGCACGCCGGTGCCCCGTCCGATCGAGGTGGCGACGGCTGCGCCCGTGAGGCCCAGTTCCGGGAACGGCCCGAGCCCGAATATGAAGCAGGGGTCCAGGACGATGTTGATCGCGTTGGCGAGCCACACGGAGCGCATCGCCATCGCCGCATCGCCCGCTCCCCGGTAGATGGCGTTGTTGAGGAACAGGAGGAGGATCACGACCATCGTACCGTACATGATCCGTGTGTAGGTGGTGCCCGTCTCGATGGTCTCCGGGCTGGCCCCCATGATCCGGAGGAGGTCGGGTGCCCAGATGAAACCCGCCACCCCGAACACGATCGAGAAGCCGATGCCGACGGCGATGGCCTGCACGGCGGTGAGCGCGGCCGCCCGGTCGTTCTTCTCGCCGATCCGCCGGGCCACCATCGCCGTCGTGGACATGCTGAGGCCGATCGCCACGGCGTAGATGATCTCCAGCACCACTTCGGTGAGCCCCACGGCGGCCAACGCCTCCGCACCCAACCGCCCGACGAACAGGGCATCGACGACGGCGAACACCGACTCGCCCGCCATCTCGAGCACCATGGGGACGGCCAGGAGGCCGACGGCCCGATTCAGATTTCCGGTGGTGAAATCCTGCTCGGATCCCCGGAGGGCTTCGCGGACCGACGCCCAGAAACCGGCTCGCTCCGCCGAGGGAGGCCTGTCGCCGGGCGCGGGGGGCCGGTCGCCGGGTGTGGGCGGTACCACGGCCGGATCCGGCAGCACCGGGCCCGGCGCTTCGCGCGGAGTGCTCACCGGGGCGACATTTCAGACGATGCGGCACCCGATGCGCCGGACTTCGTACGCGATGCCTGAGAGCATCCACGCGAGTACGGAAACCAGCCCAGTCATCAACGAACCCGATAAGCTCCAGGCTACCCGCTCGGGCCTGCTACACAGGCGGCGGTGCCGGAGCGTACAGCGCGGCCATGGCGCCCGCGGGATCGCGGATCACGCACATCCCTCCCCAGCTCTCTCCACGCCGGATGGGGACGACGACCTCGCCCCCCAGCTCGAGACAGCGCCGCAGGGCGCGGTCCAGGTCGGCGACGACGATGTAGATCATCCACACGGGTGGTATCGTCTCGTTCGCGCCGCGAGCGTGGCAAACCCCGGCAACGGGTTCGCCTCCAGGGGGGAGCATGTTGTAGTCCGAGTACTCGCCCATGTCGACTGGCTCGCTCCTCCAGCCGGTCACCTGCTCGTAGAAATCGCGGACCGTTTCCGCATCGGGGACGGTAAGGTCGATCCACGCGATCGTACCGGGTGAGGGGCGATCGTCAGCCATTGTCCTGGGCCTCCAGCATCAGGCAATCTCCTTCTCGGGAGACCGTGCCCTGTGAGACAGAACGCCTCTGTTCTCGCGCCTGTGCACGGACAGAGCTCGAGAAGAGACAGTGGCCGGGAACCTGTATCGACGGCAAGAGCTTGCCAGGGCACGCGGCGATCAGAAGAGTGCACCGCATGAAGGACTTCGTTCGAGAAAGCCGCACACTGCCATCCACCCTCCAGCGCGCGATCCGCTGGATCGAGTGGGTCGCTTTGGCGGCTCTGCTCGTATTTGTCGGGCTTCAGCTATGGCCTCAGGCCAGGGCGTGGGCCGGCTTGCCGGAAGACTTGGGAGCGAGCCCGCCGATTGAGGTCGTAACCCTGGATGGCCGCTCGATCGACCCGGCCGTGCTTCGGGGTCGGGTGGTCGTGCTCAATTTCTGGGCGACCTGGTGTCTGCCCTGCCGGGTCGAGATGCCGGCCCTGCAATCGCTGCACGATCGGTACGCGGGCGAGGGGCTCATCGTCCTCGGCCTGTCCACCGACGCAGAGGGCGAGGAGGTAGTACGCAGCTATGTGGAGAAGCGCGAGCTGACCTTCCCGGTCGCCCTGGCCGACCCTGCCACGCGGTGGGCGTTCGGAGGAGTGGAGAAAATCCCGACCACGTTCATCGTAGATCGAGACGGTGTGATTCGGTACAAGGTTGTGGGCTACTTCGCTTCACCCGGTCTCAAGCGAGCGGTGCGGCGGCTCCTTGCCGTGTCTGCGGATGGGGACAACTAACCAGTCGTTCCACGCCACGAGCTACGGCGTTTCTGAGCTCTGCGGGTATTGAGCTCCGACGGTCCAGAGCTTCGTATCAGTACTCCCTCGAGCGCCGGACCGCCGGCTGCTCCGACTCGATCCGGACCTCACGCTCCATCGCGCGTCGTACCTCGCGTCGCAGCTCGTCCAGGTCACGCGGCCAGGGACGCTCTGCATCGAAGAGACGCCCCGCCTCCACCAGCCAGGTGCCCCACGGAGAGCAACTCTCGCGTGGCGCGGTCCCTTCCAGGAACAGCTCCGGCTCTCCACGGCAGCCCGGGCCGGTTCGGAGTCCGGATTCCGGATCGACCTCGACTGTCTCGAGGCCGTCTGGGACGACGAATTCGTAGCCACCCTGAGGCCCGAGAGACCCGGTGCGACCGACCGCCGCCTGCAGAAAACGCGCGAAGATCGGCAGCGCCACCCTGGCCCCTGGAAGACCGAGGCTCGCCCCATCGTCGAAGCCGACCCACACACCAACGGCGAGCGCCGGTGTGTAACCGACGAACCAACCATCGCGGTAGCCGTTCGTCGTGCCCGACTTGGCGGCGACGTCACCGGCGAAACCGAGTGCGCGCAGGCTGCGGCCCGTCCCCCAATCGACCGCACCGCGGAGGGCGGAGGTCACCAGGTACGCTTCGGCCGGGTCGTAGATCTGCTGACCCGAAGCGTCGGCCCGGTGGAGCACGGAGCCGTCGGGTCCTAGCGCGCCATAGAACGGCAGTGGGTCGGCTCGGAAGCCTTGCGCGGCCAGCAAGCCATACGCTCGCGTCAACTCGAACAGTGTCACCTCCGAGGCCCCCAGGGCGAGGCTGGGGACGGGCATGAGCGGGCTGTCCACGCCGAGGCTCCGAGCTGTCTCGACGATCCGCTCCGGGCCGACCGCCAGACCCAGCCTGGCGAACGGCACGTTGAGCGACTGTTCCAGCGCCTCCCGCAGCGTGACAGGCCTTCCGAACTCGCCGTCATAGTTGACCGGCCGCCAGGGCCCTTGCCGGGTCTCCACCTCCAGGCGGTCGTTCTCGAGTACCGACGCGAGCGTGAACCCGGGCTCGTGGCCTCCGTCGGCCAGAGCTGCCAGCGCAACCACCGGCTTGAACGCACTACCCGGTTGGCGACGCGCCTGGACCGTGCGGTTGAACTGCGATGTCCCGTAGTCTCTGCCCCCGACCATGGCGAGGATCTCTCCGGTCCGCGGGTCGATCGCCAACAGCGCCGCCTGGAGGGGAGTGGCGGGCGACTCTCGCCGAAGATCCGCGTATTGCGCCTCCAACTGAACCAGGCCGGCCTCGACGGCCCGCTCGGCTGCTCGTTGCAGGCCTAGATCCAGCGAGGTGAGCACGGCCATGCCGCCTTTATCGATCGCCTCCTCACCGAGATCGGCCTCGAGGCTCGCCATCAGGTAGTCGGTGAAATAGCGGACGCCTCTTGGGGTGCGTCGGGGCTGACGGAGCGCCAGCTGGCGTCCACTTGCCTCGTCTCTTTGCCCCTCCGTGATGCGGCCGTGCTCCAGCATCCGGTCAAGCACGAAGTCGCGTCGTGCGATCGCCGCCGCAGGCTGGCGGAGGGGTGAGTAGAGGCTCGGAGCCTGGATTAGTCCGGCGAGCAGAGCCGACTCGGCGAGGTCGAGCTCGCCGACGTCCTTGCCAAAGAAGTGACGTGCAGCCGATCCCACGCCGTGAATGCCGAAGGCGCCGTCCTGTCCCAGGTATACCTCGTTCAGATACGCGGCGAGAATCTCGTCCTTGTCGTATCGACGTTCCAGCACGAGCGCGATCGCCGCTTCGCGGGCCTTGCGCAGGAACGTACGCTCTCGACTAAGAAAGAGGCTCCGGGCCAGCTGCTGCGTGATCGTGCTGCCACCCTGCACGATGCGGCCGGCCCGAAGGTTGGCGAGCGCCGCGCCGGCGATACGTCTTGGGTCGAGCCCGTTGTGCGCGTAAAAGCGGCGGTCCTCGATCGTGAGTACGGCGTTCACGAGGTCATCGGGCACGTGCTCGACGCCCACAGGTATTCGGTCCCGTCTCACCTTCCCGCCGGCGGCCAGATGCCCGATCAGGATGGGCTCTAGCGTAGCGTAGCGCAGGGACGCGCCAGCCTCATCTTCCACTCTGCCAATGTCTCCGCCCAGGCCCATGCGGACGACGACCGTCCCGGCCGGCTCGACCCGGTTTCCGTGGCGGAAGGCGCGCCGACCGATGATCCACAGCCTCTGGCCGAGATAGAATTCGCCGACGTCGACAGAGCGTCGGCCAGCCTCCGTGTACCCGAGCTCCAGGAGGTGGGCCTCGATCGCCTCTCGATCGGGACGCATGCCGCGCTGCAGGATGGGAGCACGAGCGTAGATGCGACTGGGAACCGAGATCGCGTCGTCTTCAAGACGCGCGACGGCGACGGCCTCGAGACCGATGAGACCAACCGCCAGCACGGCCAACATCGCGCAGAAGGCGAGGACGCTCCGCCAACGAACACGGCGCACCCGTCCCAGCCAGCGGCGCGCCCCCGCGCGCACCGTCATAGCCACTCCTGTGTCTCGGCTCTCAGGTGTTGGACGCCCGGAGTTCGGCGAATCGTTGTCCGCACTTATGCAGCCTATCGAGCGTTTCCGAATCCGGAGCGCTCGAAAGACGCTTCCACCGAGCTCTCGACCCTACTGCTCCCGACGTGTTCCCGGAGCGCGTAGTTTCACGCCGCATCAACCCCAGGGAACAGTGCCGAAAGGCACGCGAGGAGGCCGGACATGTCGAACGGCGTGAACGTCCCGGAGATATCCCCGCTGCGGCTTGCTCAGGCCCTCGAGGCGGGCGAGGCCATGCAGGTGGTGGACGTCCGAGCCCCGATGCGGGTCGGAACCGGGCGAATCGATCTCGTCCCGGCCGACTTCTTCATCAACGTGCGGGGTTCCGTGCTCGCCAAGCACGCAGATCTGGAGGGCACGGGCATCGATCCGAACACGCCTGTCACCGTGGTGTGCGGGCACGGAAACGACAGCAAGGTGCTGGCCCAGCACCTGAACCGGCTCGGCTGCCGTGCCGCCTCTCTGGCCGGGGGTATGGTCTCGTGGATGAATCTGACACTTCCCCGCGAGCTTGAGCCACCGCCCTCGCTCGACCGCTTCGTCCAGTTCGACCGCATCGGGAAGGGCGCGCTCGGCTACGTCCTCGTGAGCGACGGCGAGGCGCTGATCGTTGATCCGCCCCGCCATCCGGGCGCGTATCTGGAAGCGGTCGAAGGGGCAGGTGCCCGCCTCATCGGTGTGGCCGATACCCACGTGCACGCCGACTACATCAGCGGTGCCCCAGGGATCAGCCGCACCCACGGCGTGCCGTACTACCTCAACGCGGCCGACGCGTTCTATCCGTATGACGGCACACCGGGCCGCATCGAATTTCGCCCGCTGGAGGACGGCGACACGATCGAGCTCGGACGCTGCATGGTGCGCGCTCGTCACACGCCGGGCCACACCGAAGGCAGTCTGACGTACGAGATCGATGACGCCGTAGCACTCACCGGCGATTTCATCTTCGTCGCTTCCGTCGGGCGACCGGACCTGGCTGGGAAGACGGCCGAATGGACGGTCCAACTGTGGGAGAGTCTGGAAGCGGTGAAGGGCGCGTGGTCGCCCGAGGTGACAGTCTATCCGGCCCACTACGGGACGGACAGCGAACGCCGCGACGGCCGTGTGGTGGGAGACCGCTTCGGGAAGCTTCTGGGCGAGAACGAGGCGCTATGCTTCGCCGACTGCGATGCCTTCACGCGTTGGGTCGCCGCCCGCGGAGCGTCCTTTCCGGAAGCATACCGAAAGATCAAAGGTGTAAACATCGGTCTGTTCCCGGTTGACGAGAAGGAGGCGCAGGAGCTGGAAGTCGGCAAGAACGAGTGTGCGCTGGGAGGCGGCTAGCGTAGATCGCCGCGTCCGACACAGAGCGAGCCGGGGACAGTACCTAAACGCTCACCTGTAAACGGGCGCGCCAGCACTCCAGAACAGGTGTTTCCTATGGCATCTTCGCGATGATATTCGCCAACTCTTCAGTCGAGTACGCCCTCATGGTGGTAGACCTGACGTTGCCCATCTCACCCAACATGAGGTTGAACGCCACTCCAAGTTGCTCGTCCGGCGCATCGGATATCGCCACGTAGTCGTACTCCCCCTCCGTGGCGAAAAAGGCGATCGTACGACCACCCAGCTTCTCCCAGGTGGCCAACGCTTGCTCGATACGAGCGGGTGCGTCACGGATGTTCTTGATGCCTTGATCGGTGAGTTTGTACAGAGTTACGTAGGCAGGCATGATCTCTCCTCTTACTACCTGAGGCAGTGGCGCGCCCCATTGTGAGTCTAGGCCTGGTAATGGTCAGCCACAACGGTGGAGCCTCGCATTCGCTTTCTTCGCGAGTCTGCCCGTGGGCAGGCCCACAGACGGGATCGCCTGAGGCACCGATGTCCGACAGGCAGTGATAAAGGCCGTAGACGAACTTCATGCTGCTGTGCAGCCAGAGGTGCTACGCGCGGCGAGTCATCGCGACCGGGAACGACCTGCGCCGTTACGCTCGTACCGGGGGGTGCCAGCGTCACGAGCGCTGCCGTGGCGACGAGGAGGCCGACCGCGGCCTCTTTGGCGGTTGTCAATCGGCCTCGCCTCCTTCTAGCTTGATCACGCTACGCGAAGGGGTTTGAGGGCAGCCCGAAGATGACGTCCACGGCGGCGTGGATCACGGTCTCAGGAAGCGGGAAACGCGATCGACCTGAGGCCGCCGAGGCCGCCAACCCGAGGGTAAGAACAGGCACCCGGAGAGCCACATATGGACTGGAAGATGTGGAAGAAGCTGATCTTCCGGATGGACGGACGGGCCGACAGCGCGCGCACGACGTTCACCAGCGAGGCAGGTCGGCGTTGGGAAGCCGAACTGGCCCTCCACTCGGGCACGCAGCCACAGTCGCCGCGACTTATGGTGTTTTTCCGCAACCTGGACAACGCCCGCGATCCACAGCGCTACACGCTGGCGAGGCCCGGTACCTCGAAAGTTCCCAAGGAAGCGTTGAATCAACTGCGTGAAGACGACCTCCGGGAGCTCCTCTCCCGGTCCGTGAAGATGTGATGGGACGGCCATGACGAAGAACCACCTCTCCCGAAAATTCCTCGATAAGAATCTCATCGAATGGGAGGCCTACGTGACGGGGGGTCAGCCCGACACGGTGAAGGCGGCGTGTATCAGCTTCGTGTGCCTCAACGACCCGTTCGAACGGCCGCGCTGGGTCGGCCACGAAAGCCGGGACGTGGCGGAGGCGCACCGCGACCTGGCCCGTCTGACCGACGCGGAGCTCGTCGATCTACTCGACGGCGCCGCACCTCTCGACTGACCGAGCTACTGACTGGCAGCGTGCTGACAGAAGGACGCGAAGGCTGGATCGAAGTCGTCTGCGGCGTGATGTTCAGCGGCAAGTCCGAAGAGCTGATGCGCCGCGTGCGCCGCGCCATCATCGCCCGCAAGAACGTCCAGGTCTTCAAATCGCACCTGGACGATCGGTACGGTGGGATCCAGGAAATCAGCTCGCACGACGGCTCCTCGGTAAAGGCGATTCCCGTGTCTTCATCGACGGAGATCGCCGAGAGGGTACGGCCCGAGGCGGAGGTAGTCGCGATCGACGAGGTACAGTTCCTCGACCGGGGCGTGGTGGATGTCGCGAACGCACTGGCCGATCGTGGCGTTCGGGTGATCCTGGCCGGCACGGACATGGACTTCCGGGGCCGGCCCTTCGGGCCGCTCGGCGAGCTGCTCGCGATCGCCGAGCGCATCGACAAGCTGCATGCCATCTGTGTCGTCTGTGGCGATCTGGCCACCCGAAATCAGCGGCTGGTCGATGGAAAGCCGGCCATGGCGGAAGGGCCGACGATCCAGGTCGGCGGTGGCGAGAGCTACGAGGCGCGGTGCCGCCGCTGCCACCAGGTGCCCTCCGCGGTCGATGAGAAGCCGTGGTATGTGTGGGAATCAGCTGGAGGAATCAGCGGGAGGAATATGAGCCAATACGTTCTGGAACGACGGCAAACGGTGCCGGGGACGCTGGACGACGTATTCCCCTTCTTCGAGGACCCGCGCAACCTGGCTGAGATCACGCCTCCGTGGCTCAATTTTCAGGTTCGGGACGCCACTGACGCCAAGGTTCGTGAAGGAACGCGGATCCGCTACACGATCCGCTGGCAGGGCCTGCCGATGCGCTGGGAGTCGGTGATTGCCCGCTACGAGCCCGGCGTATGCTTCGCGGATGAAATGATGAAAGGGCCCTATCGCACGTGGTACCACCTGCACTCGTTCCGGCAGCTGGCAGACGGAGTGGAGATCTCGGATCGCGTGGACTACTCGATGCCGCTCGGCCCACTCGGTGCGGTGGCCCACTCGTTGATCGTCCGACGGCAACTCGAGGCGATCTTCGACTTTCGAGAGAAGCGAGTGCGCGAGCTGTTCGGATCGGGTCCCGCCGAATGAGAAAGTCTCGCACCGTGCGATCGCTCGATACGCCGTGAGGACAGCTGCCGTCGGGCGTGCTCTCCCGACGAACTACTAGAGGGGGGGAGCTTCTCGCGGCCCGGGGGGAGCGCGGCATGCCGTCGGAGAACGTAAAGCGCCGCCGTAAAGCGACCGGTACAAGCCGGCTTTGAGAAGCTTCAGCCCGCGGGGAAGGCGTGCAGCGCGGTGGCCTTCACGCGCACCGATACCCGGCCCTCCGCCTGCAGACGGAGCTCATCCGCGGCGCTACGCGTCACCACAGCCGCCATGTCCGCGCCGCCGGGCCCTTTCAGGCGGATGCGGTACAAGCCGCCGAGGGCTCGTACTTCCGTCACCGTAGCGAAGAAGAAGTTGCGCGTGCTGAGGTGGACGCTCGACTCTTCGGCCGCCGCGAGAACGAGATCTTCGGGACGGTAGGCGATCTTCACCTGGCTGCCCTCACCCGCGGAGCCGACGGTTCGAAGCTCGATTCCGCCCACGTCGACCACGAGTGTGCTGTCCTCGAGCCGCAACACGTGGCCCTTGAGTGTGAGCTCGGCGCCGGTGACGCGGGCGATGTACGAGTCCGCCGGGTTCTCGTACAGTTCGGTGGGGGTGCCGACCTGAACCAGCCTGCCACCCACGAGCACGGCCACTCGATCGGCCAGCGAAAACGCCTCGGCCCGGTCGTGGGTGATGAGAAGGACGGAGCCCGCCCTTTGCCGTGCGATCCGCTCGATGTCCTCTCGAATCTCTCCCCGCGAGACAGAGTCCAGGTTCGCCGTGGGCTCGTCCAGGAAGAGGATGTCGGGTTTCAGAACCAGCGCCCTGGCGAGCGCGACCCGCTGGGCTTGCCCTCCGGATAGCGTGGCGACGTCTCGATCGAGCAGATCGCCGATGCCCATCAGGCCGCAGATGCGCTCCACGTGCTCGCTCACCTCGCGTGCCGAGCTCCCGCGCATTCGGAGGCCGAGTCCGACGTTATAGGCGACCGTGTCGCTCCAGAAATGCGGCTTCTGAAACACGGCCGCCGAGGACTTGCGCAGCGCTCGCGCGGCGGCCCGCCCCGCGCGACCCTTGAATCGCGAGTGCCCGGCTGTCGGCTTTTCGAGCATCGCCAGCACCCGCATGAGCGTGGATTTGCCCGCTGCGTTCGGCCCGAGCACGGCGAGCATCTCTCCCGTCCGCAGGGCCAGCCGCTCCACGTCCAGGACGAGGCGGTCGTCGTACCGGACCCGGATGCCCTTGGCGACCAGGATCTCGCGTTCGTCGGTCACGATGTCGGCGGGCGCCGCATCGACCAGCGGCCCAGAAGTAGGAGAAGCAGGTTCACGTAGAGCGCGACAAGCAACAGCACGATGCCCAGCGCCACGGCTACACCGAAGTTTCCACGCCGGGTCTCCAGCACGATGGCGGTCGTCATGACGCGCGTCTCACCGAGGATGTTGCCACCCACGATCATCACGGCGCCCACCTCGCTGATGATCGCTCCGAAGCCCGCCGCCACCGCCGCCACCAGAGACGTGCGAACCTCTCGCAGCTGCAGGAGCGTGGCGCGAAACGGACCGGCACCCAGAGCCCGCGCCTGGAGCCGGACGTCCGGCGGAACGGAATCCGCTGCCGCCAGGCTGACGGCCGCAATGTACGGTCCGGCAATGACAGCTTGGGCCAGGATCATCGCAGCGGGCGAGTAGAGAATCTCCAGCCCGCCCAGCGGCCCCGAGCGGGAGACCAGAAGAAAGACGGCCAGGCCCACCACGACCGGTGGGAGGGCCAGGCCTGTATTGACGAGCGCGATGACGGGCCGACGAAGCCGAAAGCGTGACAGACCGATCGCCGCTCCGATCGGCAAGCCGAACAGCATCGCGAAAGCGAGCGCACTGCCCGAGATGCGGATCGAACGCAGGATCACCTCCCACACGTAGAGATCACCCGCCGTGATCAGATCGAGCGCTTCGGCGAACGGGTTCATGCGTCGCTCATCCGGTCTGCCGCATCGGCCGGGATTGTATCGGCTGAGATCGGAGGGCCATCCGGTACAGGGGGGACGGGACGGAAGGGTAGAGATTCCCCGACCACGAGGGGCCAGTACAACGGCTGCTCGAATTGGGCCTGCCCGAAACGGGCAATCACGGCGCGACCTGCTTCCGATGTGAGCCACCCCGCCAGACGGGTGGCCTCCTCCGGGTGCGCCGCCCGCGACGATACGATCACCGAGTAGAGGTTCAAGAGCGCCGGGTCCCCTTCGAGCAACATCTCCAGCCCGAGATCATCGCGCAGGACGGTGAAGGTCGCGCGATCGATCAGCACGTAGGCCTGGCGTTCGCTCGCGATGAAGGCCGTCTCGGCCTGTCCTTGCCCGGTCTCCATGTACCAGCTCGGCGCCCGGCCTCCGGCCCGCAGCCCGACCGCCTCCCACAACGCCATCTCGCGCGCGTGCGTCCCCGAGCTGTCACCCCGCGACACGAAGGGCGCCTCATTTCGCGCGATGGCCGCGAGGGCCTCGGCGGCCGTGCCGGCATCTGCGACACCGGCCGGATCGTCGCGCGGGCCCAGCAGAATGAAATCGTTGTACATGAGAGGGACCCGGTCGTGCCCATGACCCGTCTCGACGAACCGGAGCTCGGCAGCGGGGGCGTGCACGAGCAGCACGTCCACGTCACCCCTTCGGCCCAACTCCAGCGCCTCACCGCTGCCCACGGCCATGGCACGCACACGCGACTCCGGGTGCTCGGCGCGGAACGCGACGAGCAGTGAATCCAGGAGCCCCGTGTCGTGTGTCGATGTGGTTCCGGCGAGCACGACCGTCGCAGGCCGCGGGCCGCACGAGGCAACCGACGACGCGAGCGGTACGAGCGTCGCGATCCCCGCCACAATTCGAACGATCCCGACGGCTCCGGCGGCTACCCGTGGCGAACCCAGCGTACGACTTCCGGCAGGTTGGGTCGTTTCCCCTTCATCAGGATCCCCACCCGATAGATCCGGCCCGCCACCCAGGCGGCTCCGCCGATGCACGCGACGAGCAGGACGAGCGCGCTGGCCCACTGCCACAAGGGAATCGTCGACACCATCATGCGCGACGACATGAGTAGCGGGCTGAAGAACGGCACCAGCGAAAGGGCGATCGCCATCGGTGTGTTCGGGTTGCCGATGATCCCCTGTGCCGCGATGAACGGCAGGATGATCAGGATCAACACGGGCCACATCACGTGCTGCGCATCCTGTTCGTTGCTGATCGTCGCTCCGGCCGCCGCGAACAGCCCGGAGTACAGCAGGTAGCCGAGGATGAGGAATGCGAGCACGCCGAGCACGGTCCCAAGCGGGACCGCGATCTCGCTCAGATCGATCCCTGCCTCGCCCAGCGCCGCCGCGCCAGCCGTCAGCCCGTACAGAATGCCGACCCCGATCACCGTCGCCCAGATCACGATCTGAGTGAGGCCGACCGCACCCACGCCGACGATCTTGCCCAGCATCAGCTCCCACGGCCGTACGGACGAGACCATGATCTCGACGATGTCCGTCGTCTTCTCTTCGACGACCGAGCGGACGATCATCTGACCGTAGAAGATGAGGATCATGTAGAAGAGGAACGCGACGATGAAGCTGATCGCCTCGAACACCTCCTGCGAGCGTGCGCTCCCCTCCTCGGTGACGTTGATCACATCGACGGACGCGGCGGCGAGGAGCTCCCCGGGATCGATCCCTACGACGCCTGCGGCCAGCAGCCGGGCTCGCACGAGCGCCCGGTTCACGGCCTGCCGGATGCTGCGGCGGGTCCCGATGTTGACGTTCTCGCGAGCGAGGAGCTCCAGGTCCACCTCCGCTATCTCGTCCTGCCCGGGGGCCAGCTCTTCGGGTAGCACCAGGTAGACGTCGTACTCGGAGTTCAGGAGGTCGGCCCGCAGCGATTCGTCCGACAGTGCGGCCTGGGCGGTCCGATTCGTGGCCAGCAGCGAGTCGCGCAGCAGCTCCTCGACCACGAGATCGCCCAACTCGCCGGTTCGATCCACGATGCCGGTCGTCAGGTCGGAGGTCTGACGTTCCCCGCCGGCGATGAAGAGCCCGCTCACCGCACCAAACCCGATCAGCAGAACGGGCACACCGAAGGTCGCGATCAGGAACCAGCGCGAGCGAACGCGCTGCAGGTATTCGCGCCTCACGATCGCCAGCACTTTCGGGGACAGGAGCTTCACGTCACCCTCCTGCGCCTGGCGCGCCCGGGCCGCCCGTGCCGATCTCCGCGGCACCGGAGCCCGCCGGGACCCCGGCCATCGACCCGGGCTCCGGCCAATCCTCGGCTGGCGGCTCCTCCCGGGCCTCGGCGCCGAGGCCGGCCCGCGTCGCCTTCTCGATGAAGATCTCCCTCAGCGACGGTTCGATGAGTTCGAACCGGTTGATGCGTACGCCAGCCGCCACGGCCCGCTCGAGGAGTTCCTGTGCGTCGGCCCCGTCGGCCATGCGCACCTCAACGTAGCGCCCGTGGTCGCTCACCCGCTCCACGAGACCGGGCGCGTCGAGAAACGCTCCGCTGCCTTCGTAGCGGATTGCGACCTCACGTCGGCCGGACGCGGCCTTCACCTCGGAGACCGTGCCGTCCAGAACCTTCGTGGCACCCGCGATCATGCAAACGCGCTGACACAGACGCTCGGCGTCCTCGATCATGTGGGTGGAGAACAGCACCGTCGCCCCTTCACGCTGCCGTTCGAGCACGATCTGCTTGAGGAGATCCACGTTGAGGGGGTCGAGACCGCTGAACGGCTCGTCCAGGATCAGCAGCTTCGGGTGATGGAGGATCGTGGTGAGAAACTGGACTTTCTGCTGCATCCCCTTCGAGTACGCCTCGAGTTTCTCACCCGCCCGCTCGGCCAGTCCGAGTCGCTCCAGCCCGAGCTCCGCCTCCTGCCGGGCCGCCTTCCGGCCCATCCCCTTGAGCTCCCCGAAGAACTCGAGCAGCTCGATCACCTTCATCTTTTGATAGAGTCCGCGCTCTTCGGGCAGATAGCCGATGTCGCCGCGGACGGTTTCCACGTTGGAGGATCCCAGGACCTCCACCTGACCGGCGTCGGCTCCCAGGATGTCGAGGATGATCCGGATCGTGGTGGTCTTTCCGGCCCCGTTGGGTCCCAGTAGACCGTAGATCGAACCCTGCGGAACCGCGAGATCGAGGTCGCGCACGGCCACATTGTGACCGAATCGCTTGGTGACGCCCGTCAGCCGGATGGCGGGGTCCGCTCCACGCGCCGTGTGGAAGTCCTGGGATTGCATGCTCACCGTGTCGATCCTGAGGATCGGCCGCTGCCGGGTTCGGATGACGCAGATCGAGAGGATGATCGTGGCCCGGTGGACGCGTCGCAAGCAGCCTGCCGGTCGCCCGGGACCGACTTTCGACGCCATGCCTCACGAGAGTCGCCAAATTTCGTTATACTGTACGTTTGCGTGCCCGCGAACACGACCCTCTGAAGGAGGCGATATGGCCATCTACCGTGTCGTATACTACTCCAAGATCCCTATCGGCAGCGGTGGCCGTATCACGATTCCTCAAGAGATGCGAGACGATTTGGGCCTGGCCGACGGTGATTTGCTGAAGGCACGTCTGGAAGAGAGCGAGACGGGTCAACGACAGATCACTATGTGGAAGACGTCCGGAGAGGCCACCGACTGAGCGACCGAGATAGAGCTGCCGATGTGAACCGGCGATAGACTCGAGACTGCCCACCGCATGGGCTTGGCGGCCGCCTTCGGGGGGCCGCTTTTCTATCTGCCGTTACCGGGTGCCCGCCGCGGCGAGATCACCGAGATCTCTACCGTCTCGCAGGGCGCTCGCCGAAGTTGATCGCCATCGTGCCCGCCAGGAGATCCGTCGAGCCGCAGCGCACGAATCCGGCCTCCTTCATGAGCTCGCTGACGCCCCGCTGCCCCGGGTACTTCCTGAGCGACTCCGGGATGTAGACGTAGGCTTCCACATCACGATGGAGCAGCCAGCCGACGACGCGCGAGGACACGTCCAGATACCTGAGGTAGGCGCCACGCAACGAGTTCGACCGTGGCTTGCCGAAGTCCAGCGCGACCAGCCGGCCCCCCGGGCGCAGACAGCGGCGAATCTCGACCAGGCTCTCCGTCAGAGTCGCGAAGTTCCGCAGTCCGTATCCGATCACTACGGAATCGAACGTGCCCTCCGGGAACGGCAGGCGTAACGCGTCGCAGCCGACCCATGGGATCTCGCGTCCGCCCGGCCGCCCCCGCCCGACACGCATCATCTCGAGTGTCAGATCGGCGGCGATCACAAGGCCCGCCCTGCCGGAGTCCGGCAGCTCGGGCGCGGCCAGCTCGCCGGCCGCGAGCGCGAGGTCGCCAGTTCCGGCCGCCAGATCCAGCACGCGATCCCCTGGCTGGATCCGGGCAATAGAAAGCACCCGCCTCTTCCACGCCCGATGGAGACCCAGCGACATGACATCGTTCGTCACGTCGTAGCGACGCGCGATGCGCCCGAACAAACGCCGCACGTAGCGACGTTTGCGGGCCGGATCATCGATCTCGCCTCGAATGCGGCCGGGCAGTGATCTGTCCTCGTTCATAAGCGGGCCGAAAGTACCGTCGAGGCACAGGAACTGAAAGCGCGCGCGGGTCTTCACTCACCGTGCCTCGCTTCGTGCCCGCTTGTGTATACATTGTATACATTGTATACAGAAGAATGAAATCGCACCTACTGGGTGCGTGAGCCTGCGCTACCTGCTCAGAGACTGAAGGTCGGCCGCTCGCAGGGGACATCGAGGCAGGACACTCCACATGGCGAACACATCTCCGCTGTGCACTCGTCTGACAGCAGACCTGGACGACGAGGTCCGGGGCTTCTTCGCCCGCCACACGCTGGGTCCGAGCCAGGGCCTGCGGCGGATCATCGAGGAATGGGTGACCCTGCAGCGCTATCCGGCGCTGGAGTTTCGAGAGGGCGTGTTCGGTCGCCGGGCGGCGCTGCGGCACGGGCCCGAGGTGTGGGAGATCGTGAGCATCTCACGACGCTACGGACCCGATCGCGAGAGACTCTACGCGCATTTCTCCTGGCTGGATGCCGCGAGCATCGATCAGGCGCTCGAGTTCTACAAAGCCATGCCCGACGATGTCGATCGGATCCTGGCCGAGAACGAGCGCATCGCCCGCGGAGCGCTGAGAAGCGATACGGAGGCACCATGACGGGCCCGTGGCTCCTGCTGGACGTGGGGTTCCCGGTCGCTGCGTACGAGGAGCTCGAGCGCGCGGGGGTCCCGGTCGTCCACGCCGGTATCGAGGGTCTGGCAGGCGAGGGACCGCAGCAGCTCCTCGAGTACGCGATCGCCGACGGCTGCGTGATCGTCACACGCAACTACGCCGACTTCAGCCGCCTGTCCGAAGCGTATGCCGGCGCCGGTCGCACGTTTCCCGGCGTTCTGTTCGTTCCACCCGGCCTCGATCCGTCCGACACGGTCGCGCACGCTCGAGCCGTGGAAGATTGGTACCGCAAGGAAGCGGACGATTCGGCCTTTGCAGCCGGCCGCTCCGCGTGGCTACGAACGGAACCCTGATTCAGTCCGCAGCCGAGCCGAACTGCGGCTGCGGGCGCTCGGCATTGTGGGGGGCTGCGGCACATCTTTCGCGCACGTAGCTTGCACGCTTTGCCGCCCGCACCACAGTCGGAGTCCCACTCCGCCGCCACATCGATGTGCAGGGTGCGGTGCGGATTGCTGCGCGGATCGTCGCGCCATGGGGAAGCATCTGCTTTCCCGCGGGTAGCCCAAAAAAACCCTGGCGTTTCGTAATTGGCGGGTCTCGAGGAATCGAGGCAGGGGCGCGGCCTGTATCGCCGATCGGACCGGAGCAGAGAGTCGCGAGATGACCAAGACGCAGACCTTCATCGACGAAGCCGAGCACTGGGGTGCCCACAACTATCATCCGCTCCCCGTCGTCATCGAGCGCGGGGAGGGCTGCTGGATGTGGGACGTGGACGGCAACCGATACCTGGACATGCTGGCGGCCTACTCGGCGCTCAACCAGGGCCATCGCCATCCGAAGATTCTCGCGGCGATGGAAGAGCAGGCGGCCAAGCTCACGCTGACGTCCCGGGCGTTCCAAAACGATCAGATGGGCCCGTTTCTGCGCGAGCTGTGCGAGGCGACGGGCTTCGAGGCAGCGCTCCCGATGAACACGGGCGCCGAGGCCGTGGAAACGGCCATCAAGGCGGCGCGAAAGTGGGGCTACCTGGTCAAGGGCGTGCCGGAGGACAAGGCCGAGATCATCGTCTGCGAGAACAACTTTCACGGGCGGACCACCACGATCGTGGGTTTCTCGAGCGAGGCCCAGTACCGGCAGGGGTTCGGGCCGTTCACGCCGGGCTTCAAGATGATCCCCTACGGCGACGCGAAGGCCCTGCAGGACGCGCTTACCGATAACACGGTCGGTTTCCTGGTCGAACCGATTCAGGGGGAAGGCGGCGTGGTCGTTCCACCCGACCGCTGGCTGGCCTGCTGTGCCGAGATGTGCCATGACCGCAACGTCCTGGTCCTGAACGACGAGATTCAGACCGGGCTCGGCCGCACGGGAAGACTATTCTGCGGCGACTACGACGAAACACGGGGCGACATCCTGATCGTAGGGAAAGCGTTGGGGGGCGGCGTGTATCCGGTATCCGCGATTCTCGCCCGCAAGGAGATTATGGACGTTTTCACCCCGGGTGATCACGGCTCCACGTTCGGCGGCAATCCGCTGGGTGCGGCTGTGGGACGAGCGTCGCTCAAGGTGATTCTGGAAGAGGATCTGCCGGGGCGCGCCGACGAGCTGGGCCGGTGGTTCATGGACGAGCTCAACGCGATGGACTCCCCGCACGTGGACCACGTGCGGGGCCGCGGGCTGATGATCGGCGTGGTCATCAAGGATTCGTCGGGCACCGCCCGTCCGTTTTGCGAGCGGCTGATGGCGCACGGCATTCTGGCCAAGGAAACGCACGAGCAGGTGATCCGCTTCGCGCCCCCGCTCGTCATCTCGCGAGACGAGCTGGAAGGTGTGCTGCCGGTGATCGAGGAGGTCGTGATGGGTGAGGGGGTGGCCGTCGGTGGATGATCGGCCGAACCATGACGCCGGCCCGTCGGGGAATGACGGTTTCTCTAAGGCGCGGGGAGGAGGGGGCATGAGTTGGATCAGCGAGATCATGGCAGCGCTGAAGGAGCGCCGTGCACTCCAGTGGCTCGTGGCCTATCTGGCCGCCGGGTGGGCGCTCACCGAGGCGACCGGATTCGCGATCGACAACTACGGCATTTCGCGCCGAGTGCTGGACGTCGTGCTCTTTTTGCTCGCCGTGGGTCTTCCGACGCTTCTCGTCCTCATCTGGTACCACGGAGCCAAGGGTCACCAGCGTCTGCAGCGGGTCGAGGCTTTCCTGTTGGCCGCTCTTGCGGCGGTGGCGATCACGGGGGGTCTGGCGATAGGCCAGCGCCCTACTTCCGATGGAGCCCCCGTGGCGGCTGTCGAGGGTGCCGACCTGGGCGAGGGCTCTGTCGCTGTGCTGCCCTTCCGCAACTCCGTCGCCGACCCGACGCTCGCGTGGCTGGACCGCGGGATCGCCGAACTGATATCTACCTCGCTCGCCCAGATCGAAGACCTCCGGGTCGTGGGTGGGCAGCGGCTGTTCGATCTGCTGCGACAGGAAGGGATGGAAGACTCCGTCGTCATCCCCCCGGGGCTCGAGACGCGGATCACGCAGCGAGCGGGCGCACGCCATATGCTCACCGGGGCCGTGTACGGCACACCGGACGACCTGGCCATCACGGCCACGCTCTCCGACGCGCGCACTGGCGAGATCACCGCGAGTGCCAACGCCCGCGGCTCGGACGTCTTTGCCCTGGTGGACGAGATATCCACGGCCATGCTCGACCAGATGGCTGGCGACGCCGTGGAGCGAGGAACACTCGCTCCCGTGGCACAGCTGGCGAGCGGCGATCTCGAAGCGTACAGCGAATACCGCAGGGGCCGCGACGCGTTGTTCCGCTTCCTCAATCGGGAGGCCATCGAGCACCTGGAGCGGGCCGTGGAGCTCGATTCGACCTTTGCCCTGGCACGCTTCCAGCTCGGCACCGCCTACTTCCAGTCCGGAAACTTGCCCCAGGCGTTCCAGAATTGGGGCGCGGCGCAAGAGCATCTGCAGGCTGCTTCAGAGCGGGATCGATTGTTCATCGAAGGAATGACGAGTCTGCAGACCGAGCCCGAAGCAGGATTGTCGACGCTGCGTGAGCTGATCCGCAAATATCCGGAGGAAAAGGATGCGCGGCTCCTGCTCGCCTCGATCCTGAACAATCAGCAGCCCGGAAACGACGAATCCCGGCAATTGTTGGAGGAGGCCATTCAGCTCGATCCGTACTACGCGCCGGCGTACAACAGCCTCGCCTATCTGGAGGCCGGCAGGGACAATTTCGAGCGCGCGGATTCTCTCATCGGCCGCTATGTGGCACTCGAGCCAAGCGAACCCAATCCGCTGGACTCGCGGGGTGAGATCCTGGAGATGGCGGGTCGCCACGAAGAGGCGCGCGAGGCGTATCGAGCTGCCCTGGTGAAACGGCAGGATTTCATTCCGTCGCTGCGTCATCTGGCGGGATCCTATCTGAAGCAGGACCGGCCCGGCGATGCACGGGAGGAGCTCGAGCGGTTCAGGGGCTCGCCCGTCCCTGACGCGAAAGTAACGGCCATTCTGCTGGTCGGAGACACGTACGTCTGGGAAGGGCAGATCGAGGAAGGAATCGCCCACTACGAGGCGGCGGACGAGGAGGCGATTCTCGCGGAGCGACCCGACCTTCAGTTGCAGCCGCTCACCGAGCTGACGCAGGCCCATCGCGATCTGGATCGACACACGGCTGCCTACGAAGCCGCCTCACGGCTGCGTCAGGTCGAGCCCCTGAGCCTCCAGTGGGCGTTCGTGCTGCTGGATTCGCTGGGTGCGATCGGAGACGTGGAGAAAATGCGGTCGACGAAGGCGGAAGTCGTGGCCTGGATTCGTTCGGAACCAGCCCTCGAGCCGGCACTCGACAACGTCTCCGTGGTCATGGACATTCACATCGCGGCGGCACAGGGCCAGGATGCACAGGTCCTGGAGTTGGCCGGGAAGCTACCGGATCAAACGCAAATGCACACCGGCGTATTCGGCTGGCCGGCTCTGTTTGCCCTGCTAGATTCGGGCAAGGCCGAAGAGGCACTGCAAGTCGTGAACGACGCCCGCGACCCGGGCGTCTTCGGCCGGCCGCAACGCTTCGACCCGCTGCCTCAGCGCAGGCTCCAATACTTGGAGGCGCGCGCCTATGAGGGCATGGGTGACACGGCACAGGCGATCGTCCTCTATGAGCGATTCATCGATGAGTTCGGAGCAGGCGTCGAAGCCGTGGCCATGACGGCCGACGCGCCGGAGCGGCTGGCCAGGCTGCGCGGGGGGTCGTGAAGGGAATCGAGCACGAGAAGGTAGGTCTCCTGCCCATTTGGGGGTGGGCCGCCGTCACCGGCGCGCTGATCTGGTCGCTGTACGTGATCACGCTCGCACCGACGACCGGCTTCTGGGATACGTCGGAGTACGTCGCGACCGCTCACATCGTGGGCATTCCGCATCCGCCCGGGAACCCTCTGTTCGTGGTGATCGGACGCGTGTGGACCCTGATGCTGGGCTGGACCGGACTGGCCGTCGCGACACGCATCAACCTCCTGAGCGCCACCATGTCCGCCGGGGCGTCCGTTCTGTGGTTCCTCGCCGTGGTCCGCATCTGGGCGCATTTCACCACGGATCGACGACACCAACTCGTAGCCGCATTCGCGGCCGTACTCGTGGGTGCCACCGCGTATACCGTATGGGCGCAGTCGAACCTGAACGAGAAGGTCTACACCGTCTCCCTGTTCTTCGTCGCGCTCGTGACCTACCTGGCAATGCTGTGGGAGGACGAGACCGGCACGCCACGAGGCGACCGGCTCCTGGTGCTGATCGCCTTCCTTCTCGGACTGGGTGCGGCGAATCACACCATGTCCGTGCTGCCGCTCCCGGCGCTCGGGTTGTTCGTCCTGTGGCACGACTGGAAGACGATACTCCGCCCCCGCCTCGTGGGCTTGGCCCTGGTGTTTGCGGCCATCGGCTTTTCGATGCAGCTGCTCGTGGTGCCGATTCGCTCCAATCAAAACCCGCTCATCGACGAGGCGAATCCCGAGTGCGAAACGGTCGTGTCCGCGCTGATCACGCCTCTGAAGATGGCGCCCAAGGTGGGCGGCCTGGTCCCGGATGACGCGTACTGCGAACCGCTGCGGGCGTCCCTGGCGCGTGAGCAGTATCTGAAGCCGCCGCTGACCGATCGGCAGGCACCCATCGGAGCACAGTACGCCAACTACTGGCAGTACTTTGACTGGCAGTGGGCCAGGGGCGCGGATGGCCGCGTGCGATGGCTCTTTTCCATGCTGTTTCTGTTCTTCGCCTTCGTGGGGCTTTGGCAGCATTGGAAGGGCGATCGAGACAGCTTCATCTACTTCGCGACCCTGCTCTTCACCGTCACGATCGCGCTCGTCTTCTATCTGAACTTCAAGTACGGCTACTCGCTGTTTACGCTCGAAATCCCGGATCTCGCGCAGCACGAAGTCCGGGAGAGGGACTACTTCTACATCGTGAGCTTCAACCTGTGGGGTCTGTACGCGGGTCTGGGAATCGCGACGCTGTGGGGGTGGTTCGTCGAGCAGCGGGAGGCGAAGGACCCGGGTGGCCGTAGCCTGTTGCGGGCTTCGCCCATTTTGGCGCTTGCGCTGGTGCCGCTGCTCTTCAACTACGGCAAGGCCGATCGAACGGGCGATTTTGCGGCCCGTGACTGGGCCTACAACATCCTCCAGTCCGTCGAGCCGTACGCGGTGCTGTTCACGAACGGCGACAACGACACGTTCCCGCTCTGGTATCTACAGGAAGTGGAGGGCATCCGACGCGATGTGACCGTGATCGTCCACTCGTACCTGGGAACGTTGTGGCACCCCAAGCAGCTGCGTGAGCTCACCACGCCGTGTCCGGATGGCGTCGATCCGGCCGACACGCCGAGCGTGATCGTCTGTCAACGACCGTTCGATCCGGAGGCCGCCACACCGGTGTCCCGGGACATGAACCCGACGCCGCCCACAAGGTCGGTCATCGCACTGACGGATGAGCAGCTGGCGACGCTCCCCGTCGCATACATCGTCCCTGCCGATACGACGTTCGCCGTCTCCGAGTGGGTCGAGGCGACAGTGCGTGGCGGAGAGGTGATCTCGTTCCCGGACATCCTGGTGCTGCACATCATGCAGCAGGCGGCCGGCGATCGCCCCGTCTACTTCGCGGCGACCGCGCCGCCGGTGTACGGCCGCTGGCGCCTGCAGCCGCACCTGCTTCGCCAGGGACTGGCGCACAAGGTCGTGCATCAGCTCCTGGAGTCGACGGCGGATACGGTCTATCTGGGCAACGATCTGGATGTGGGCTGGATCGATCGGCCTCGCACGCGAGAGCTGCTGTGGAACGTCTTTCAGCTCGAGTACCTGTTCGGGTGGGACGAGTGGCCGGAGCCCTCCACGCGGGCCAGCATCCCGGCGCAGTACTACATGGCCTTTCTATCGCTGGGTCTGGCCGAACAGCTGCGGGAGCAGCCGGATGAGGCGGAGCGCAACTTCGCCCGCGCGGAACGGTTCCTGAATCTGTCGGGCCTGGCGGACGAGCCGTAAGCGCCAGCATGCGGCTTGGCTCGCCGGGGTGGGGCCGGCGCCGCCGAGGGCGGCGCCGCGCTCAGATCTTGAGAGCGCCGAGCGCCAGCACGACGATCAGCACAAGGCCGACCACCGAGCTCACGATCGCGCTCTGCCGCCGGAAGCGAGTGAACGCCGCGCTGTCCTCTCCGGCCGCAGCCGACGCTTCGGCCGCCTCCGCCAGCCGGTAACCGATCGGGATCAGGTAAAACACGCCGACGGCGAAGGCCAGGATTCCCAGCAGCTGCATCTGGAACAGCCAGTGGTTCGGGAAGGGCTGGAACCACGGGTATCCGCGTTCCACCATCAGAGCGATGCCGCCTCCGACGGTGAGCAGCATCCCCGCGAACCCGAGACTTCGGTTCACGCGCACGGCCGTTCGGTACGCAAACGCGATCAGTTGTCGATCACCCGAGCGGACAGCTCGTCCGGTGACGCCGGCTATGGTGAGAGATCCCCCCAGCCACAGCGCGATCCCCAGCAAGTGTACGAAGACGAGAATTCCATATAACATGCGGGGGATACTGCTCGCGGGTCGGCCGGCGGTCAAGCCGGGAATCGCGCCGGGGTTCTGGCCCGGCCTACTCGCCGGCCTCCCACTCCTCCCGCGTCAGAAGAACGAGCAGATCGACACCGCGGTCCGACAGGAACCCGTTCAGCGCGTCGAGCTCGGGTCCGATCAGCCGGTCGAAACGCTCGACCGCCTCCTCCATCTGCTTGGCCAGATCGACCTTGGCCGCGATCTGCGAGTCCGTCGGACGGCCCGCGTAATTGACCACCGCGCCATACAGATTCCCGAGCTTCTCGCGAAGCTTCTCCTCTCCGCTCAATCGACCCCCGTCTCCCGAGGCGACGAGATCGGTTCGAAAGGCGTCCAGATCGCTCGCGAACTCGCGCAGACGCCGCACCGATCTGCCATCGTCGGCGATCTCGGCCGAGTCGGCGCGGGCCGTGGCCTGATCACGCAGGTCGATGGTCGCTTCCACGATGAACGTGAGGTTCTCGAGGAGTCGATACATCTCCATGGCCGTCGACTGGCCGAGCCGTCGGTCCTCGGACGAGTGGGGTAATCGCGGATCCGGCGCGAGCGCCACCGAGCCTTCGTAGGTGCTGTCGCCCTTGATGACACGGACCGCGTATTCGCCCTCGGCCAGCAGCGGCCCGCTGAACGCCGAGGTGAGGGTCGACGCGGGCGGGATCTTGGGTGCCGGAAGCCGCATCTGCCAGTCCACCCGGTTGAGACCACGGCGCTTCCCACCCGGCACCGTCGCGACGAGCTCCCCCTCCGCGTCGTACACCTCGACGAACAGGTCACCGAACATGTGACGGCGCTTCTGATAGTAGACGACGCTGGCCGCTTCCGGCGGGTTGGGTCCCACGTACACATCGTTGCCGGGGAACTCCTGCCAGCCGCCCCCGACAAACTGAACGGCGGGCCGGGACGGTAGAAGCGCCAGCTCCGAGGCGAGCGCCTCGGCGTCGAGGTGACGCAACGGCGTGATGTCGTCCAGGATGTAGATGCCCCGACCATGCGTCGCGAGGATGAGGTCGTGCTCACGAGGGTGGATCGCGAGGTCGCGCACCCCGACGGGTGGCAGGCCGCCGTACTCCGCCGAATATCGTGCCCAGTTCAGCCCGCCGTCCAGGCTCAGATACAGGCCAAACTCGGTTCCCAGGAACAGAAGGTCGGGGTTCACCGGGTCCTGCTTCACGATGTGCGCATACCCGGTGATGTCCGCTGTCGCCAGCGAGGTCCAGGTCTGCCCGAAGTCGTCGGTCCGCAGCACGTAGGGCGTCTTGTCGCCTGTGCGGTGCCCGTCGAAGGTGACGAAGGCCGTGCCTGCCGCGTGCGGGCTCGCTTCGACGTGCGAGACCCAGGTGCCCGGCGGCACGGACGCGCCCGCGGCTGCCGCAGCCGCCGTCGACGGCACGGACGCGTTGCGGGCCAGGTTCTCCCACGAGGCACCGCCGTCGCGCGTCATCTGAAGGTTGCCGTCATCCGTCCCGACCCAGATGACGCTCGGATCGATCGGCGACGCGCTGATCGTGTAGATCGTCGTGTGGTTCTCGGCCGACGTGTTGTCGATCGTCAGCCCCCCGGACTCGGCCTGCCGCTGCTTGTCCGGATCGTCGGTCGTGAGGTCAGGTGAGATTCTCTCCCACGACTCGCCCCGATCCCGAGATCGGAGCAGATACTGCGAGCCAGCATAGAGCGTCCCCGGCTCGGCCGCGCCCGCGTGAAGCGGGCTGTTCCAGTTCCAGCGAAGCTCCGTCTCATTTCCGGTTTCTGGATCGTCGGTCCCGTCGGGGCGGGCAGATCGTTCGCCCGTCGCGTGCGGGCGAATCTGCTTCTGCTCGCCGGTGGATCGCCGATACCGCAACAGGTTGCCGCCCTGTGATTCCACATACACGTAATCCGGGTCGGTCGGATCGACGACGGCGTGGAAGCCGTCGCCCGATGCGATGTTCGTCCAGTCCCGATTGCGAATGCCGCGTACGCGTCGGGAGGGACCTTGCCAGCTCCCGTTGTCCTGGAGCCCCCCGTACACGTTGTACGGGTAGTCCATGTCGTAACCGACTTCATAGAACTGCGAGACGGGCAGTGTTCGCACGAGCCGCCACGCGTTCCCGCGATCGTAGGACACGTACACGCCGCCATCCGTGCCGAGTAGCACCTCGTTCGGGTTCGTCGGGTTGATCCACAGCGCGTGGCTGTCGCTGTGCACGACGGGCCGGAAGCCCTGCGTCATCGCGTTCGTGGACGTCTTGCCCCCATCTGTCGAGACGGTCAGCGAGTAGCCGTGCTTGTAGACACGGTCGGGGTCTGTGGGGTCGACGACGATCGAACCGAAGTAGAAGGGACGAGCCTGCATGCCCCCCTCCGCGTTCACCTCGCGCCAGTTCTCACCGAGGTCATCGGAGCGAAACAGCGCGGAAGTCTCGGCCTCGACGTACGCGTACACGACGTTCGGCTGCGAGGCCGCGACCCCGACGGCAATGCGGCCCTTGTCGCCCTCCGGTAGCCCTTCGGCCAGCTCCTCCCAGGTCGTGCCGCCGTCGAGCGACCGGTACAGGCCGCTGCCGGGTCCTCCCGATTCGAACGACCAGGGCTGCCGCCGATACTGCCACATGCCGGCGTAGAGGATGGTCGGTGCGTGCGGGTCCATGGCCAGATCGGAGCACCCCGTGTCGGCGTCGACGTACAGGACCCTCTCCCACGTCTCGCCCCCATCCGTCGTTCTGAAGACGCCGCGCTCTTCGTTTGCGTCCCACAGGTGGCCCATCGCGCAGACAAAGACACGATCGCCGTCCGACGGATCGACGACGATCCTCGCGATCCGCTCCGAGTCGGCGAGACCCTTCCGCTCCCAGCTCGTGCCCCCGTCCGTCGTGCGGTACACGCCGGTGCCCACGGACACGCTGTTGCGGACCCATGATTCACCTGTTCCCACCCACACCGTCTCAGGATCGGATGGGTCGATCGCGACGGCTCCGATCGACTGCGTGTGGTCATCGAACACGGGCTCGAACGCGATTCCACCGTCGTCGGACTTCCACACACCTCCGCCGGCGGCTCCTACCCAGATCGTAAGAGGGTCGACCGGCACGGCATCGATTGCGGCGATACGACCGCTCATTGTGGCAGGGCCGATCGCTCGCGCCTGAAGCCCTCCTAGGTCGGCAGACTCGATCTCGATCTGGGCGTGAGCGCCACCCGGCAACGCTAGAACAGCGGTCAGGGTGGCAACGAGCATTGTCGTGGCGGGCAAAAGGCGTCGCATGATTTCGTGGCTCACACTTATGTTTGAGTCATTGTGCCGGAAGCTCCACGCCGATCCCACGCTCGGCCGCGTGAAACGCTTCCTCGAGATGGGCGGGAGCCACCGTACCGTCCCCGCCTCCGAGCCACACGAACCCCGTACCCGGCGGTCCGTCATAGCTTTTCACCCATGCGCCGGCTCCTCCATTCTCCGAGATAGCCAGCACTTCACTCAGTTCATCCACGGGGAAGCCGCCGCCCATCCACCACGTCGAAAGCCCCCACTCGCGGCCGACATCGGTGGGATACACGGGATACCGATCGCCATGCCAACTCGATCGATTGCGAGCGGCTGGCCTTCCGCATCGCGCGTGATCACCATGTGTCATGGTGAGAACCTCAGCCACACGAAGGCCCGGGTCACCAGCGGTGCCCGGGCCTCGCGACAGATCTGTGGGACTCAAGTCGAGTGCGAGCTAACGCCAAAGACCCGACACTCGAATCAGCGAACTCAGTTCGAGCCCTTCTCGGGCATCGTGAACAGGGCCTCCTGCAGCTGCGGATTCACCTCGACCCTGTCGATCGTGATCGTCTGACCGCCCATCGGCGCGCCCTCCGCCTGGGCGGAGATCGAGTGCGCGAACAGCAGGTCGCCGACCTTCTTGTAGTCGCTGAGCGATGTCTCGACCAGGACGTTCTGGCCCTGCATGTTGCGAGTCGCCGCGAACTTGATGGGCAGGTAGTACTCTGCGTCGAGGAACATGTGGGTGACCTCACCCGACTTGCGGGTGATCTTGATCTTGTAGGCCTCCGTGCCCTCAACGTCCTCCTTGCCGACGAGCTCGACCTGGTGACCGTCCTCCTCCCAACCGATCAGGGGACCGTCGATGTTGGCCTCTTCCGTCACCTGCTTCGCCATCTCAGGGGGCATCATCTGCGGATCGGGGGAACCCATGAACGGCATGATCATCCACGCCGTCTCGCCGTCGTAGGCCTGGATTCCCGTCATGCCCTGAAAACTGAACTCGATGCGGACCTTGGAAGGCCGCTTGGTCATGATCGTGAACGGCGCCTCGAGGCCGCCCATCATCACCATGCTGCCTGTGGCCGACATCGATTCCAGCGCCTTCCAGTTGTCCAGCCCGCCGACGGCCTCGTAGTAGCTCTCGAGCACCTCATCGAGGGACTGGGCGGCCACATCCGCGCTTGCGAGCGTGAGCCCGAGAATGCCCGCCACGGCGAGCGATAACACCGTCTTCCGCATCGTAATGTTCTCCTTGTGCAGCTCGTGCATGCTTGTGCAGCGTCAGACGGAACGTGCGCCCATCGCACGGCTCCGCCGAGCATCTCTCACCCGGCAGAAACGCGAACGTTCCCGCCTGGAGGCGGTCGGATCGTCCAACCTCAGAGCAGATTCCGCAGCTGCTCCAGCACCTGTGAGGCTTCTCGTCGGGAGGCCGCGAGGATGAAGATCGTGTCGTCGCCCGCCAGCGTCGCGACGACGCCCGGAAGAGCGGCTTCGTCGATCGTGATCGCCACGGCGTTGGCACAGCCCGAGAGGGTCTTCACTGCCAGAAGCCCTTCGCCCGGGAAGACACCGGTCGTGAACTCGTCAAACGCGCTGGCAAGCGCTTCATGCGCTGCGCGACTCGGTATGGTGGCAGCCTCGGGGAGTCCGTAGCGATACGTGCCGTCGGGGCCGGGAAGCTTGACGAGGCCCAGACGCTTCACATCGCGAGATACGGTCGCCTGCGTGACACGGGCCCCCCGTTCGTGTAGCGCTCGAACGAGATCTGCCTGGGTGTGGATCGCCTGCGCATCGACGATCTCCAGGATCGCGCGCTCGCGCTCGCGGCGGCTCACGGGATCGACTCTTCGAGCAGCCGGCCCTCCCGATGTGCGACGTAGATCGGCGGCGGTTCGCAGTCTCTTGCCCAGACGCGGCACTGTGCAACAGCCGCTCGGGCCGACTCCAGCTGCTCTTCGACCCGTGTCGGTGCGGGTCCACCGGTCGAGTCGTGCGCGGGGGCCGCTCGCTCCGGATCTAGCACGTGCACCACGTCGTCTGCGGCGGCGGGACAACATGCCATGATCGTGTCAAGCGGCAGGGCATCCAGCTCACAGCCCCGCGACTCCGCCTCCCGGACAGCGTGCCCCACCTGCTCGTGCGCCGTGCGGAACGGCGTGCCGCGGCGTACCAGATAGTCGGCCAGCTCCGTGGCGGCCAGCATGCCCCCATGCAGCGCCTCGCGCATGCGATCGGTACGGTATTCGAGCCCGTCTGCCACGATCGCGGCGGCTCCGAGCGAAGCACCGGCGGTGTCCAGCGCATCGAACAGCGCTTCCTTGTCCTCCTGCAGGTCGCTGTTGTAGGCGAACGGAAGCCCCTTCATGAGAGCGAGCAGGCCGCTCACGTGCCCGATCGTCCGACCCGCCTTGCCCCTGATCAGCTCGGCCGCCTCGGGGTTCTTCTTCTGCGGCATGATGCTGCTTCCCTGACTGACCGTGTCCGAGAGTCGTGCGAAACCGAACTCGCTGGACGTCCACAACACGACTTCATCAGCCCAGCGGGAGAGGTGCACCATGAGAAGCGCCGCGGCGAACGCCGCCTGGGCCACATAGTCCCGGTCGGCGACCGCGTGGATGCTGTTCGGGAACACCGCGGCGAAGCCGAGAAGTTCGGCGCTGCGCGCCGGATCCACCGGGAACGAGCTGCCGGCCAGAGCGGCCGCTCCGAGCGGAGAGACGCCGGCTTCGTCATGCGCCTGCTGGAGGCGACGGGCGTCCGCGACCAGCGCCCACACGTGGGCGAGGAGGTGGTGCGCCAGGCTCACCGGCTGCCCCCGCTGGAGGTGCGTGTAGCCCGGCAGCCAGCTTGCCACGTGGGACTCCGCCTGGACAAGCCACACCATCGCGAGGTCGTGAGTCAGCCCGACGAGGGCGATCAGCGCTTCGCGCGTGTACAGCCGCAGGGCAACGCTCGTCTGATCGTTGCGGCTGCGAGCGGTGTGCACCCTGCCCGCCGGATCACCGATTCGATTGGCGAGCGTACGCTCGATCCACGCGTGCACATCCTCGTCCTCACCTTTCACGTCCCCTACGACGAGCTCACCCGTCTCGATCTCCCGCAGCACGTCGGAAAGACCCGTGAGAATCGCGGTCGAGTCCTCTCCAGACAGGATGTCCTGCTCGTAAAGCATGCGGGCGTGGGCCAGGCTGCCCACCAGGTCGTATCGAACCAGCCTCCGGTCGAAGGGAAGGGAGTTCGTGAAATCGTGGATCAGCGGGTGCAGCGCCTCGGCAAAGCGGCCACCCCACAAGGCGCCGGACTCGTGCTGGCTCATCCCGCTCCGCTCATCCCCGTTGGGCTCATCCCCCCGTGGCTGCCGGCGAGCCAGCGGCGCGATCGCGGGAAAGGGGCCTCGACTCGTCCGCGGGTTCGTCTGCCGAGCCCGTCGAAGGCCCGTTGACCCGCGCATGCACTTCGGAAGGCAGACCCCACAACCGGATGAAGCCCTCGGCGTGCTTCTGGTCATAGACGGCATCATCGCCGAAGGTGGCGAGGTCCTCGCGATACAACGTGTGGGGCGACGTCCGGGCCACCGGCTGACACACGCCCTTGTAGAGCTGGACCGTGACCATGCCGCTCACCCGCTCCAGCGCCGTTTCGATGAAGCCGTCCAGAGCGGCCCTGAGCGGTGTGTGCCACAAACCCTGGTACGCGAGGTCCGCGTACCTCGACCCGACCATCGCCTTGAATCGAACCGTATCGCGATCCAGCGTGATCGCCTCGAGATCCTGAAGCGCACTCGTCAGCACCGTGCCGGCCGGCGTCTCGTACACACCCCGACTCTTCATGCCGACGAGACGATTCTCGACGATGTCGACGCAGCCGACGCCGTGCGCGCCGGCGATGCGATTGAGCATCTCGATCAAGGTGACGAACTCGAGTCGCTGCCCGTTCACGGCCACGGGCTTCCCGGACTCGAACTCGATCTCCACCTGCTGCGGGGTGTCGGGCGCATCCAGGGGATCGACCGTGAGGTCACGAAGGTCGGCCGGCGCGAGTGCCCCTGGATTCTCGAGGATTCCACCCTCGAAGGACGTGTGCCACAGGTTCTGATCGATGCTGTACGGCTTGTCCTTGGTTACCGGGACCGGAATGCCCAGGCGCTGCGCGTAATCGATCGCGTCCTCTCGCGATTGGATATCCCACTCTCTCCAGGGGGCGATCACCGTCATCTCCGGCGCCAACGCCCTATACGTAAGCTCGAACCGCACCTGATCGTTGCCCTTGCCCGTGCACCCGTGAGCCAGGGCGTCGCACCCGGTGGCCTTCGCCACTTCCACCTGTGCCCGCGCGATGACCGGACGGGCCAACGCCGTACCCAGGAGATACCGTCCCTCGTACACCGCGCCGGCCCGCAGAGCGGGGAGGACGCACTCCTCCGCGAAGGTCTTCTTCAGATCGACCACCTGGCAGTCGATGGCTCCCGTATCGAACGCCTTGGCTCGCACGGCCTCGAAGTCCTCGCGCTGGCCGACGTCGGCAACGACGGCTACTACTTCGCAGCCGTAGTTCTCTTTCAGCCAGGGAATCATGACGGAGGTGTCGAGCCCTCCGGAGTACGCGAGTGCGACCCGTTTCACCTGCTTTTCGGTTTCCATTATCCGCGAGATCCGTCTGCCTGTATTCGCCTGCATTTCAGCCTGGCTGCGACCCCTTTCGCGCATTGGCATGAGTGCTTTGCGTGCGCTCCGCGGGGCCAGAAGCGCAAGAGTATACATATACGCTCATAAATATGCAAGTCGGGGCGAGAATCACGGAAGTGCTCCCGTTTCGATGGGCCCGCAACCTCTTGCGGGGTTTTCCGCACACCCGCGTCAGGGCTTTTGCCGACAGGCGGCCGACGGGCGCAGATGCTACACTTGTAGACGAGTCTGGATATGGGTGCCTGTGGCGCGTTATGGGTCCGCATTGGCTCCAACGCGCCTACCCCCGGCGTGCACTGCTTAGCTCGCGCTCGTGCTCTCGCTGCAGCGCTGGCCTCGATCCTCTGCGAGCGCCTGGAGGCGCGGCGCCGAGCCGCGGATCGTGGGATATACCAGCTGAAGGGAGGGTTATACCGATGACAGCCTTTGCGTATCTCTCGTCGATCCTGGGGCTGACCGTTCAGGTATCCCAACGCACCTACGGTGTGCCCGACTGGCTAGCCGGCATCCTGATGATCTGCGGGCTCATTCTCCTGATCGGCATCATTCCGCTCGTCGTTCTCTTCATGACTACGATCGAGTGCCGCCGCCGCCGGAACAACGAGACGGATTAACGAGCGACCGTTCGTCTGACAGGGGGACCGCTCGAGATAAAGAAAGGGCGCGGCCCACCTCAGACCGCGCCCTCGTGACTCACGCCGTTCGTCTGTCCTGGCCGCTAATGCGGCCTGGCGGACTTCTCGATTCTGCGTGGGTTACTCTTCGCCCTCTCTTACGCCCAGCGCCTCGACGTCGACCGTGAGCTTCTCGATGTGCTCGGCGATCGCCGGGTCGATGTCCTCCTGCACGCGACCGCCCAGGCAGGCGCCGAAGAACTCCTCCATCGAGCGATAGAGCGCCATACGGTTGTCCGCATTCGCGAAGCCGTGGCCTTCGTTCTCGGCCAGAAGGTACTTCACGTTGATTCCCCGATCCCGCAGAGCGATTGCCATCTGATCCGATTCCTGCTTGGTCACGCGCGGGTCGTTCGCGCCTTGCGCGATGAGCAGCGGGTCCTCGATCTGGTCCACCGAGTAGAGAGGCGAGCGCGCCCGCATGTCCTCGATGTCGTCCATGTTCTCGGGATTGCCCACGTGGCGATAGAACGTTCCTTCCAGGAAAGGCCGCCAGTAGGGCGGGAACGAGCTGATCAGGGTGATCAACGAGGACGGGCCTACGTAGTCCACGCCGCACGCAAACACCTCGGGGGTGAACGTGAGGCCTACCAGCGTCGCGTAACCGCCGTACGAGCCACCGTAAATCCCGACCAGATCGGGATTGGCGATCCCCTGGTCTACGGCCCACTTCACGCCGTCCACCAGATCGTCGTGCATGGCGCCCGCCCACTCCTTTACGGCGGCGTTGTAGAACGCCTTCCCATAGCCGGTCGAGCCCCGATAGTTGATCTGGAGCACCGCATAGCCGCGGTTGGCCAATAGCTGTGCCTCCGCGTCGTAGCCCCAGTTGTCACGCGCCCAGGGTCCGCCGTGCACGACCAGCACGAGCGGCAGGTTGCGAGGTTCGACACCCACCGGCGTGGTCAGATAGCCGTGAATGGTGAGCCCGTCGCGCGCCGTGTACGACACGGGCTTCATGGGGGCCAGCGTCGCGTCGGCGAGCCACGGCCGAGGCCGGAACAGGAACTCGGACTCGCCGGTCTCCCTGTCGAAGAGGTATGTCGCCCCGGGGTCGACCGGATCGTTGAACGAAACGATCATCTTGTTTTCGTCCAGCGTCATCGAGCTGACGTTGGGTGTGCCGGAATGGAGCGCCCGCCGCCGGTCGAGATCGCGCTCCATGCTCTCGGTCTTCGGGTAGATCCGGACGGTGTCGGCTACGTACACCGTGGCCGTCAATTCGTCATTCAGCTCGCTGAACACCGGAGAACCGAAATCGACCTGCCCCTCGGGGTCGCTCTCGACAACTTCCTCCTCACCCGTCGCGAGGTCGAGCAGCACGAGCTGGCTGAGGTTCGCATCGCCATGGTTGCTCGACATCCACAGACGCTGGTTGTCGGCGTGGAAGCGGAAGGGGGTCACGTTCTCGTCAGCCGGGTAGCTGGCGACCATCCGCCATTCGTCGGCCTCGGTGTCGCGGGTGAAGACGTCCGTGCCGCCGGTCATGTTCTGACCGAGCGCGACGCGAACCTTCTGCTCGTGATCGAGCATGTAGCCAGCATGACGGCCGGGGTTTTCCGCGACCAGCTCGGTCTCGCCGGTCTCGATGTTCAACCAGTGACCATCAAACGCCTGCGGGTTCCGGTTGTTGAGGCCGATGAGAATCTTGTTCGGCGTCTCGCGCGGCACGTCGAAGATGACCGCGCGCACGCCCTCGAAGGGAGTGAGGTCACGCGCCTCGGGGACCCCCGTGCCTTCATCGACGGGCACCGAGTAGACATGGAAGTTCTCGTTGCCGCCCTTGTCCTGCACGTACAGCAGTCGGTCGCCGCTGACCGCCCAGAAGTAGCCCATAACGGGGCGAATCGTGTCGGCAGTCATCTGCCGCTCGACGTCGGAGCCGACGCGACGGATAAAGACGTTCAGCTTGCCTTCGTAGGGTTTCAGGTATGACAACCATTGACCGTCGGGCGATATTTGCGCTCCCGCGATCTCGGGATTGTCGAAGAAGTGCTCGATCGGGATGATCGGCGCTGTGCCTTCCTGAGCGACCGCCGGCGCGGCACTGCCCACGAGCGCGATTCCCAGGATCGACGCAGCCACAGCCACAGCGGCCAGGCGCTGATTCCGCATTTCACAACCTCGCTTTGTTCGTTGATGGATAAAACCACGGATACACGTTGGAGGGCCGTTCTTCTATCGATCTTTCAGAGACCTTTCGGAGGTTCTTCAATTACGATTCCAGAGTGTCTTCTCGTGCGTCGTTGCCTCACTGCGGCTTACGAAGGCCACAGCATGAGGTTTCGCCGAGCCCTCCGCCTGCCTACTGGCTCTGACACCCAGGGGGCGATTCGCGTTCGCCGTGAAACGACAGGCGCAGGCCCCAGCTGCGCAACATGTTGTCCAACTCTGCACGCTATGGCGTAACCGCCTTTACAGGCTTGTGAAGCTGGTCGTCCTCGGCCGTGGCGGTACCGGAGCGCTCCTGCAGGCTTCGCACGCTCAGTTCGCGACTCCGTAGCGCGATGATCGCGTCCGCAGCGGCCGAGGCGGCGGATAGCGTGGTCGTGTACGGCACGCCGCGGGCGATGGCCGCCCGACGAATCATGTAGTCGTCCTGCTGCGCGTGTTTTCCCAGGGGCGTGTTGAGCAGCAAATCGATCTCGCCCGATAGCAGCTGATCGAGAATGTGGGGGCGTCCCTCGTGTACCTTGAGCACGGTCTCGGCCGGCACTCCTCTTGCCCGCAGATACCGCGCGGTCCCGCTGGTCGCTCGGATCGCGAAGCCCAGCTCGTGGAACCGGCGCACAATCGACATCGCGTTCGGCTTGTCCCGGTCGTGTACGGTGACTACGACCGTGCCTGAAGTCGGTAGGGCCGAGTAGGCAGCGATCTGGGCCTTGGCGAAGGCGAGACCGAAGCTGTCGGCGATTCCCATCACCTCGCCCGTTGACCGCATCTCCGGTCCAAGCTGCGGGTGCGCGTCGGGGATCTTGTCGAACGGCAGCACGGCCTCCTTCACCGAGATCTCCCGTGCCTGCAGGTCGTCGGTGAGGCCAAGCTCGTCCAGCTTGCGACCCGCCAGCGCGCGAGCCGCGACACGCGCCAGAGGCACGCCGGTCGCCTTGCTGACATACGGCACCGTGCGACTGGCGCGCGGGTTCACCTCAATTACGTATACGCGCCCCTCGTGGACCGCGTACTGGACGTTGATCAACCCCAGGACGCCAAGCGCCTCCGCGAACTGCCGCGTGTAGTCGGCCATCGTCTCGACGTCGGCGTCGTTCAGCAGATAGGGCGGAAGCACACAGGCCGAGTCGCCCGAGTGCACTCCCGCCTCCTCGATGTGCTGCATCACGCCGGCAATCAGCACGCGCTCACCGTCGCACACCGCGTCCACGTCGGCCTCGAACGCGTCTTCCAGGAAGCGGTCGAGCAGCACGGGGTGCTCGGGGGACGCGCGCACCGCCCGCCCGAAGTACTCGCGCAGCGACGCCTCGTCGTACACGATTTCCATCGCCCGGCCCCCCAGGACATAACTGGGTCGCACCAGCACCGGATAGCCGATGCGGTTGGCGATCTCGACCGCCGCCTCCTGGCTGGTGGCCGTGCCTCCCTCGGGAGCGCGGATCTCCAGTCGCCGGCAGAGCTCCTCGAACCTCTTCCGATCCTCCGCCTCGTCGATCGACTCGACGCTCGTCCCGAGGATCGGCACCCCGAGACGCTCGAGCCTTCGCGCGATGCGAAGTGGTGTCTGGCCACCGAACTGGACGATCACGCCCTCCGGCCGCTCGTGCTCGACGATCTCCAGCACGTCCTCGACCGTGAGCGGCTCGAAGTAGAGCTTGTCGGAGATGTCGAAATCGGTGGAGACGGTCTCGGGGTTCGAGTTCACCATGATCGTCTCGTATCCCTCGTCCCGCAGTGCGAGGGCGGCCGAGACACAGCAGTAGTCGAATTCGATCCCCTGGCCGATCCGGTTCGGCCCGCTTCCCAGAATGACGATCTTCGGGCGATCGGACCGAATCGACTCGTTCTCGGTCTCGTACGTCGAATACAGATACGGGGTCGCCGCCGGAAACTCTCCAGCGCAGGTATCCACCATCCGGAATACCGGGCGCAGATCGAACGCATGCCGCAGCGAGCGTATCTCCGCTTCGCCCACGTTCCGAAGGGCCGCCAGCTCCGCATCTCCGAATCCGATCCGCTTCGCGCGAGCGAGCAGTGACTCGTCGAGCTCGGGGGCCTCGGCGAACGTCCGCCCCTCTTCCACCAATTCGGCCAGCTGAGAGAGAAACCACCGATCGATCCCCGTCACCTCCCCGATTCCCTCGGGTGTCATCCCGAGGGCAAGGGCGCGGTAGATCTGGAACGCTCGCTCCGAGGTCGGAGTGCGAAGGGCGGCCCGAACCGCCTCGAGCGAATCGTCGGACAGACGATCGTCCTCCGGCTTCTTGGCCGGGAGCCAGCCGGCCCGGTCGTTCTCGAGCGCCCGGAACCCCTTCAGCCACGCCTGCTGGAAGGTGCGCCCAATGGCCATCACCTCACCCACCGCCTTCATCTGGACGCCGAGGTCGGCGCTCGCGTTCGGGAACTTCTCGAACGCGAAGCGGGGGATCTTGACCACCACGTAATCGAGGACGGGCTCGAAACAGGAGGGCGTCTTTTCGGTGATCGCGTTGGGGATCTCGTCGAGTCGGTACCCGACGGCGAGCTTCGCCCCGATTCGCGCGATCGGGAAGCCTGTGGCCTTGGACGCCAGGGCGGAGCTCCGAGACACGCGGGGATTCATCTCGATGGTCAGCATCTCGCCCGTCGCCGGGTCGAGCGCGAACTGGATGTTGCAGCCGCCCGCATCGACGCCGATCTCCCGGATGCAGGCGATCGCCGCGTCGCGCATTTCTTGATACTCGCGGTCCGAGAGGGTGAGGGCGGGTGCCACGGTGATCGAGTCACCGGTGTGCACGCCCATCGGATCGAAGTTCTCGATCGAGCAGACGACGACGACGTTGTCGGCGCCATCCCGCATCACCTCGAGCTCGAACTCCTTCCATCCGATCACGCTGCGGTCGATCAACACTTCGGTGATCGGAGAGGCGTCCAAGCCGACGCGGACCTTCTCCTCGAATTCCTCCGAGTTGTACGCGATGCTGCCGCCGGTCCCTCCGAGCGTGAACGAGGGGCGGATGATGGCGGGGAATCCGGTGTCCTCGACAATCTCGAGCGCCTCTTCCAGCGTGCGCGCGAAGCCGCCGTGAGGGACGGCGAGTCCGATGCGGTTCATGGCTTCCGCGAACTTCTCTCGGTCCTCCGCCGTCTCGATCGCTCGCCGATCGGCGCCGATCAATTCGACGCCGTGCTCCTCCAGGATGCCCTGATCGTCCAGCTCGAGTGCCACGTTGAGCGCCGTCTGACCGCCCATCGTGGGAAGCAGCGCGTCGGGCTTCTCCTTCTCGATGACGCGACGGACCCAATCGGCGCCCAGCGGCTCGATGTAGGTGGCATCGGCCAGATCCGGGTCGGTCATGATCGTGGCCGGGTTCGAGTTTACCAGGATGACCCGATACCCCTCTTCACGGAGGGCTCGGCAGGCCTGCGTTCCCGAGTAATCGAACTCGCATGCCTGGCCGATGACGATCGGGCCAGACCCGATCAGCAGGATCGAGGAGATGTCATCGCGTCGGGGCATCGGGCGAGCAAACTAGCACGAGCTTCCCTCTCGCACGACCGGTCTCGCTGAGCTCGTGCGCCAGTCGGGCCACACGGAGTGGAAACGTCCGCCCGACCACCGGACGAACCCTGCCTTCAACCGCGAGCTCGGCCAACTCGCGCATGTCATCCGGGCGCATCCGCACCATCAGTAGCTTGAACTTCGGCCCGGGCTTGAGACGCGACCGTACCGAGGAGCCGATCCTCCGGCCTGTGGGGAGAGTGGAGATGTAAACGCCTCGTCGCTTCAGCACCGGCAGGGCGTCGGCGAACTCGTGTGCGGCGACCGTGTCGAACACCACGTCGTAGCCGCGCGGCCGATCCCAGACATCTTCCGTCTTATAGTCGATCACCCGGTCGGCCCCCAGCCCCCGGACCAGCTCCGCGTTCGTCCCGCTGCACACGGCGGTCACGTCCGCCCCCCGGGTCTTCGCGATCTGGACCGCGAACGTCCCGATGCCGCCGGAGGCGCCGATGACCAGCACCGATTGACCGGACTCGAGCTTCCCCAGGTCACGCAGCGCCTGGAGCGCCGAGCACCCGGACCCCGGAATCGCAGCCGCCTGGATGGGGGTGAGCCCATCGGGCACGCGTATGGCCGCCTTGGCCGGGAGCGACGCGTACTCCGCATACCAACCCAGCCGGCGGGGCGAGGTGGAACCGAACACGCGGTCGCCCACGGAGAAGCCCTGCACGCCTCGGCCGACCTCCTCCACGACGCCCGCCCCGTCGAGGCCGAGGACCATGGGAAAGCGCGATCCCGAGATCCAGCGAAACATGCCGCGCCGGATCTTCCAGTCCAGCGGATTCACGCCGGCCGCGTCGACGCGAACGAGTAGTTCGTCGTCCCGGTAGGTGGGTTGCGGCATCTCCGCGTACTCGAGCTCCGAGATGTCGCCGAAGCGTCGAATCAGGATGGCTTTCATGCGGCTCAAGATACCCGGGCGCAAACGAAAACGGGACGCCAACCCGACAGGGTCGACGTCCCGTTTCGAGAGCATCCGGAGGGAAGGGGGGCGGCCTAAGCGCCCGCGCCCGCCCGCTCCCGCCGTGTCGAGGCGACTCTACATTTCGCCGCCTTCGTCCTCCTCGACGGTCGTGCCGGCGTCCACGAGAACCTTCCAGCCCTCGGCGGTCTTCACGTAGGTCGTCACGTATTGGCCGCTCTCCTCGGCTGCGTCCCCGGGACCGTCAGGGTCGTAGGTCCACTCACCACGCTCGACCGCCAGGTCGCCCGATGCGGCAACGACGACCGACGTCGTGCTCCAGACCATGGTTCGGTCCGGGTTCGCCTCGAAGTTTGCCATCGCATCGGCCATAATCGCTTCGCGTCCCACGATGTGCTGGCCATCGAAGATCGTCTCGCCGTCAGGCAGGAAGAAGTTCGCGATCGTTTGCGCGTCACCGGCACGAGATGCCTCGAGCCAGGTGGCGGAGATGTCGCGGATCGCCTGCTCCTCGGCCGCCAGGTCGATGGCCGTAGTTTCGACGACCTCCTCGGTAGCCTGCGGCGCGCACGCCGCGAAGCCGGCCGCGACGAGGGCGACAGTCAAAATGCGTGTGGGTACGGGCAATGGTGCCTCCTGTGGCAGTGGGTGAGTCGGCGTGGGTGCCGAAGTGCGCACTATGTGCCGGTTTTCAGCCAGAATGTCAACCGCAGGGCCGGTGGCTCTGCCCTCGCCGACCCGTCCTCCTTCGCCACCTTGCTCTTAATGACTCGTCTACGCGCGGGCCCTACCACTCCTCCATCATCTCGGTCACGGCGTACTCAGGCCGGATGTCCACCGGTACCGTCTCGAGCCTGTCGATCGCGGCACCTAGCGTCTCCGGAACCGCCCCGTAGCGCTCCATGAACGCCCCGGCTCCCTCGTAATCTCCCGTCGCCTGAAGCATCAGGAACTCACGCGCGAGATCGGAAACCGCTCCCGGCATTACATCGAGCCGCACGCTGAATCGGCCGCTGTCCTCGTCGTAGTCCAGCGCTCCGCGCTCGGTCAGATAGTTGAACTGCATCAGACAACCCTTCCCGTGTGCCTCGCTCACTCCGAACCGCACGCAGCGGAACAGGTCTGCCACGTGGCTCACGTAGACCTGCTGCAGGAAGGCGTCGTCGTACTCGCCCCGTTGGGCCAACACGGCGAGGCTGTGGGTACCCACCACATCCGCCTTCGCTTCCTCGAGGGCCGAATAGCGGTCGCGTAGCGCGCGATTCACCGTGAGATCGGGCTGATCCGTCACATAGTCCGGTCCCAGAGCGTGCGCCAACTCGTGGGTGAGGATACGTGTGAAATAGGGGTCGAAGGTGATCTCGCTCGCCTGCTCCGGTGTCAGGACGGTCTGCGCGATGGGCTTCAGGATGTGCTCGAATTTCGCCTCGATCACGTTGGTGAGCATCACCTTCTTCGATCCCTCTTGCTCCCTCACCCGTGGATCGTTCGGGAGGTTGAAGGCGATCGTCTGGACTCCTGCTCGCGTGTCACCCGCGGCGAAGACCTCGTCGACGGCCGCGATGGGAGCGATGAACGAGCGGTCCAGGTTCTTGTGCTCGTCCGGTATCGGCAGCGAAGCCTCGAGGTCGGGCATGTAGTCTTCCAACTTCGCCAGGCGTTCGCTCTCGGCCGGATCGCGGATCGTAAGGAACGACTCGAACGCGGCTTTGTAGCCGAACAACCGATCCTCGTAAACTTCGTACGGACCGATCGTGGGATCGATCAGGTTGTCCTCCAGCCGCATCCACGCGACGTCGCTGTCGAAGTAGTCGTTGGAGAGGAAAGCGTCTGCTCGAGTCGTCAGGTAGTTCCGAAGCGATCCGTTGTCTGCCAGCTCGGCCGCCTCGCGCAGCAAACGGGCGGCTTCCTCCAGCTCATTGCGGTAGTGCTCCGAATACGGAACCGCCTCCAGCGACTCGCCCAAGTCGCCGGTGCGTCGGATCACGGTGAAGTAGGAGGCGAACGCCTCCTGATCCTCCGGGTTCTCCTCCAGCCAACCCTTCACCTCATCACGCGTCAGGTCTTCTTCGTAGTAGCCGGCCCCCAGCGGCTTCTGGCCGACGGCGAGAAACGGTTCGTCCTCGAGGAGCCGATCCCAAGGCCCGTACATGATATCAAAGTAGGTACGGGCCGCTTCCATTCCCTCGCCGGACGCCTTCTCGAGACGGTCGCGCAGCGCAGGGTTGCCCTCCCACACCTGGCGGAGGAAGACGCCGTCCAGGATCATGGACGCCTCCACGAGCCTGCGCAGCACGGCCTTCTGACGATCGTCCAGCAGCGCGGGATCGAAGCCGAGCGTCACGGGCGCGAACTGATCGACCCGTTCGGCCAACTCGGCCGGTGAGAGTCCTTCCGCCAGCTCGATGGCTGCGCCTTCCGAGAGAGCCGCCCCGTATTCAACTTCGCTTTCTTCGCCAGCCGCCCGGTCGCCGGGACCGCAGCCCACAGTGACGGCGAGACACAACGCTGCGGCGGCGCACACTTCCGGGGATCGCCAACCGGTCCGGGCACGGTACGAACATCGTAAACGCTTGTTCATGGGATTCGCAGTACCCGCTATTGCATCAGAAGTGAGATCTCCTGGATCACCCAGACAGGCACAACCCGCTCGCTTCGGATCGCCGGTGTGAAGCGGAGCTGTCGAACGACCTCCTCCGCCACCGCATCGAAACGGGCGTTCTCGGCGGGAGTCTGTGGCACCACGTCCGCGATCGTCCCGTCTGGCCGCACCAGAAGCCAGAACAAGGCGCGTGTTCGAGCCGGCAATCCCTCACTCTGGAGGACGGGAAGGAGCTTTCGACTGACCACAGCCTGGGCTTCGGTGTCCCATATGACCCTGGGTGCTCGATCGTTGGGCGTGTACGTAGGCCCGAGCAGCAAGAGCTCTCGAACTTCGGGATCCTCCTCGAGAGCCGCTCGCGCCGAGCGGTCTCCCTCCGCCTGCCCGGCGGCCTCGGGCCGGGCTTGTTCGGGCTCCACGGGTGGGGTGTCGACCGTCGCGGGCCCTTCTGCTGGCGGCGTATCGGCCCGGGCAGGCTCGGCCGCGAACGCTTCCTGACCGGCTTCTCCCGGCTCATCCTCCGTCACTGCCACCCCGGGCGGCACGTCCTGGTTCAGTGGGACCGGAGGACCGGGCTCGTCCGTTTCGCCGGTCGGGACGACCGCCGGTACGCCCGGCGGCGTCTCCTGGGTCGCTTCGCTCGGCTCGAGCCGCCCCGCCTCGGCTCCGTACCTCTGAGCACAGGAGGCCGAAAGTCCGATTAGCACAATCCACGAAAACGCACGTACGTGATGAGTCTTCATTCCTCTTTCTTCTTCGCCCGCTCTTTCCCGGCCGCCGTTCCGAGTATGAGGGCGAAGCCCCCCCACACGAACCCGAGCACGACGACCATTACGATGACCCCGGTTGCCGTCACATGAACTCCTCGATCTGGGCTGTCCGCCCTGCTGTCCGTCCTGTCACCCGCCCTGCTGTCCGCGCTCCCGCGCGCGCCCCGGCCGTTCGCCGATGAGCTCGCGTCCTTCAGCCGCGCCGCACCGCCGACGACTGACGGCCGGCCGCAGGCGGTCGGCGTTCAATCTAGCGCGGGGCGAAGCGAGCCGTGAAATGGCGGAGGTAGTGCGCCGCCTCGACAATCCGATACCCGGTCAGGCGCTCACGCCGTTCGAACACGTTGAGAATCGCTTCCACCGCGTAGTCCACGTGACTCTGCGTGTAGACGCGGCGCGGCAGTGCGAGACGAACCAGCTCCTGACGAGCCGGTAACTCTTCGCCGGTCTCGGGATCCTCGTGCCCGAACATCACGCTTCCGATCTCCACGCAGCGGATCCCGGCTTCGCGGTACAGCTCCACCGTGAGCGCGATGCCGGGATAATGGAGCGGCGGGATCTGAGGACAGAAGGCGGCCGCATCGACGTAGATCGCATGTCCGCCGGGCGGCTGCACGATGGGGACGCCCTGGTCGGCGATCGCCTTCCCCAGGTAATGGGTTGAGATCGCCCGGTACCACAGGTAATCGGGATCCAACGCCTCGTACAAGCCGATGGCGATCGCCTCGAGATCACGTCCCGCCAGCCCACCGTACGTCGGGAACCCCTCGGTCAGGATGAGGAGCTCCTTCTCCTGCTCGGCGAGTCGATCGTCGTTCGTGGCCAGGAAGCCCCCGATGTTGGCCAGTCCGTCCTTCTTGGCCGACATCGTGCACCCATCGGCGTAGTGGAACATCTCGCGTGCGATGTCCATGTACGTCCGCTCGGCGTACTCCTCCTCCCGGCGGCGGATGAAAAAGGCGTTTTCCGCGAACCGGCAGGCGTCGATGTAAAGCGGGATCCCGTGCGCCCGGCAAAGCTCGGACGTGGCACGGATGTTGGCCATCGACACAGGCTGACCGCCACCCGAGTTGTTGGTCACGGTCAGCATGACGAGGGGGATGTCCTCGCGGCGTTCCTCGAGAAGCCGCTGCAGCGCCGCCAGGTCGATGTTGCCTTTGAAAGGGTGGGCGACCCCGATCTCCTCCGACTCTGGACAGGGGAGGTCCAGAGCCTCCGCTCCGACGAACTCAATGTTGGCGCGCGTCGTGTCGAAGTGCGTGTTGTTCGGGACGATATCGCCGGGCTTGCACACCGTGGAGAACAGGATGCGCTCCGCGGCCCGACCCTGGTGCGTGGGGATCACGTTCTTGAAGCCGAAGATCTCGCGCACCACCGCTTCGAAGTGATAGAAGCTCTCGCTCCCCGCGTACGACTCGTCTCCCTCCATCATGCCGGCCCACTGATCCGCGCTCATCGCGCCCGTGCCGCTATCGGTGAGGAGGTCGATGATCACGTCGCGGGCCCGAAGCAGAAACACGTTGTAGCCCGCTTCCCGGATGAGCTGTTCGCGTTCCTCCGCCGTCGTCAGCCGAATCGGATGCGTGCTCTTGATCCGGAACGGCTCGATGATCGTGCGCATGGACCTGGGCACTGTCAGCCGTCCTTCCCCTGCAATCCCAGCTGGTCCGCGATTCGCTGCATTGAGCCGATCACGAACGCGATATGCTCCGTCATGTCCTCGCCCAGGGCCTCGCAGGCCTCCCGCATCGAGTCCCGGTCCACCGCTGCCGCGAAGGAGCGATCCTTCATCTTCTTCTTGACCGACTTCGGTTTCAGGTCCGTGATCCCGTTCGGCCGCACCAGCGCGCAGGCGACGATGAAGCCCGTCAGCTCGTCCACCGCCCGCAGCGTCTTCGCCAGCCGTGTCTCGGGCTCCACGCCCGTGTATTCCGCGTGGGCGAGTATCGCGTGGATCATGTCTTCCGATACGCCCTTCTCACGCAGGATCGCCACGCCGGTGGACGGATGCTCGCTGTCCGGCGAATGCGCATCGTTCGGCCAACGCTCGTAATCGAAGTCGTGCAGCAAGCCTGTCGCTCCCCACAGCTCCTCGTCCTCGCCGAACTTGGTCGCGTAGTCCCGGAGCGCCGCCTCGACGGCGTACATGTGCTTCCGCAGGTTCTCGTTCTTCGTGTATTCGTGTACGAGGGCGAGCGCTTCCTGCCTCGACGGTACGTACGACATGCGGTCGTCTCCTTCTGTTCCTCGATTTCGCCGTGTTCGACCGTTCGGTTCGTTCAGCCGGTCCGAGGCCGTTCCCGGCCCGGGGTCTCCGAGTCACTGCCCGGGCCTGAGCGGGCCGATCGCCTCGCGGCTGCCAGACCGACGAGCGCCGCGCGTGTCACCGCGTGCGATCCGAAACGCTCACGTAGCTGGTCCACCGCGCGGGCGAGTCGATCCTCGGTCGCCGGTTCTTCCGAGCCGAACAGACCGAGCTGGGCGCGCGCGATGTCGAGTTCCTCGACGCTCGCGAGCCCCGAGACACCGACTCCGACCAGCCGGACGCGAAGCTCCGGACGATCGGCTGACCGCAGCAGCGCGCGCGCAACCGCCCACAGACCATCCGTCGTATCGACCGGAGTGTCCGAGGTCGCCTGCCGGGTAACCGTTTCGAATCCCTCCCACCGAAGCTTCACCGTCACGGTCGAGCCGGCCAACCCCCTCTTTCGCAGCCCCCGCGCCGCGTCCTCGCATAATCTGAGGAGCGTGGTCTCCACGATCCGGCGGTCCGAGACATCGTTCAGGAAGGTGGTCTCCTTGCTCAGTGACTTGCGAGCGTGGTGGGGCACGACGGTTCGGAAGTCCCGGCCCCGTGAAAGCTCATGGAACCGGCTGCCCATGGCCTCACCGAACACCTCGACCAGCTTTGGCCTTCCAACGGTCACGACGTCACCGATCGTCCGGACGCCGAGGCGTCGGAATTTCTCCTGCGCGCGCGGTCCGGCGCCCCACAGACGCGCGACCTCCAGAGGAGCGAGGAACTGCTGTTGACGGCCCGCCGGAACGACGACCAGTCCGTCCGGCTTGTCGAGATCGCTGGCGACCTTCGCGACAAACTTGCTGCTTGCCACGCCCACGGACGCCGTGAGCCCGGTTTCGTCCACGATGTCGGCCTTGAGCGAGCGCGCGATCTCCGGTCCACTTCCGAACAGGTTCCGGCTGGCCGTCACGTCCAGAAAGGCCTCGTCCAAACTGAGCGATTCCACCAGGTCCGTGTAGCGGCGAAACAGGTCGAAAATGTCGGCCGACACCTCTGCGTAGAGCGACATTCGCGGTCGGACGTAGGCTGCTTCCGGACAACGCCGGTAGGCCTCCGAGATCGGCATCGCCGAGTGGATGCCGTAGGCCCGCGCCTCGTAACTCGCCGTGGCAACCACACCTCGTCCCCGGCCTCCGGCCGGATCGGCGCCTACGACCACCGGCCAACCCTTCAGCGTCGGATCCTCCCGCACCTCGACGGCCGCGTAGAACGCATCCATGTCGACGTGGAGAATCACCCGGTCCGACGCCTGAGGCTCCTGGCTCAATACACGTCCTCCTCGTCGGGCTCCGCCGGCGTGCCGTCTAGGTCGTTCGCTTCCCCGGCGCTCTCGGTCCGTTCGTCTAGGATGCGCCTCAGTCTGCCGGGCGCGTCGCTCACCAGACCATCCACGTTCCAGTCGAGAAGACGCCGCATGTCGTCCGGTTCGTTCACGGTCCATACGAAGACACCGATTCCATCGAGGTGCGCGCGACGGACGAAGCCGGGACTGACGACCCGCAACGCGCCGTGACGCTCCGGCACCATGGCCGCGTCCACCCGAGGGACCGCGAGACCAGCCAGCCCGAGCTTGCCGAGAAGCACGTACCAGCGGAGTTCCTCGGTATAGGCGCACCGCCAGCGGGCTCGCTTGCCGGCAGGGTCGACCTCGCTGCGTCGAAAGCCGCCGACGAGGATTCGCTCGCACTCCGGGCTGTCGATGAGCCAGTTCCCGAGGGCCGCACCGGCCCGGGGAGACTTGATCTCGGCCACGACGGGGAGATCGCCGATCTCGTCCAACACCTCTTCGAACGTCGGAATCCGGATCTCCTGTCCGCGGAACGGGAAGGTCGCGCCCTGATCCGAGGTGAACCGATGACCGGCGTCCAGGCTCTTCAGGTCCTCCAGATCCATGGACTCGACCGGACCGGAGCCGTCGGTTGTCCGATCCACCGTGTCGTCGTGAATCACGACAAGGTGACCGCACCGCGTGCACTGAAGGTCGAGCTCCACCGCGTCAGCGCCTGTTTCGACCGCGTGGCGGAACGAGGGAAGTGTGTTCTCGGGTGCGAAGGCCGCGGCGCCGCGATGGCCGATCACACGGATGGACGAACCGGGTCCGAAAAGATCGTCCGAGTATCGTGACTGGGGCTCACCCGCCATGGTTCGCCTCCTCTACGCGCCCTGTGAAAGGTACGGCTACCGGTCGGCTGCCGTCACGCCAGGTCGGGAGATGTGGCTCGCGCCGGCGCCACGGGCGCGGCGACCGCGCCCGGCTCGGTTGGCTCGCACCGTGCACGCTCTTCCGCCTCGCGTCGTCCGAGCAGCAACCCCACTCCCACCCATACGGCTGCCACCGGCGCGGACACGAGTGCGATCGCTCCGACGGAAAGACCGAGGGCCGCCAGCCCGGCATAGATCCAGCCGCTGACGAGGTCGCCTCCGCGGTAGACGGCCGTATCGATGAACGCCTTCGACTTGTAGCGCTCCTCCCGGCCGATGACCGTGTACAGCACCTCGCGGGCCGGCTTGGCCAGAGCGTATCGAAGCGAGCGATACAGGACCTGGGCGATCACGAGCACGGCGAGGGTCGGGTACACACCCAGCGATCCGAAGCCGAGAAACGCGATCGCCGGCACGATGGCGAGCGTGACGCCGAGGCCGAACCGGCGGATCACATGAGCGGCGATCAAACCCTGCGTACCGATCGTGAGGATGTTCACCGCGAGGTCCATCTTCGCGAACAGCGCCGTGCGCGCCGCCCGGTCGCTGAAGGCCTCGCCCACCAGGAACGCCTGCTGGAAGTAGAGCATCGTCGACGCGAACGTCATGAGGGCCAGGAACATCGCGATCGTGCGCAGATACCGCGATCGGAACACCGTCGCGATTCCACTGAACGCGGTGCCGCCGATCCGATCCGTCCCCTCTGATTTGAGCTTCGTGTCCGGCCGCTTCGATCGGCGGTGCAGCGCCCACGCCAGCCACGCGGCCGCCTCCAGCGGAATGACGGCGAGCAGCAGCAGCAGGAAGACCGGGATGCGCTGAACCAGGGTCGCCGTGACCAGGGACCCCAAGATGCCGCCGAGCGAGGATCCGACCGCGATGAATCCGAACAATCGACGGCTCTGTTCGTTGCGAAACAGGTCGGCGATGAACCCCCAGAATACCGTGACCACGAAAAGGGCGAACATGCTGGTCCACACATAGAAGACGCGGTCGATCCACGGCCGCATGGACTCGGGCAGCAGGTACAGCGCCCCGAAGAAGAGAAGGATGTTCACCGCAAAGAACCGGTTGGCGACCGGGATGAAGACGCCCCGCGAGAACCGCGCGACCAACGCCGAGTATGCCGGGACGGCGACCAGCATCACGAAGAAGGCGGCCGTCCACAGGTACTGGAGGTTCCCCCGATCCGCCGCGCTGATCTCGTCGCGCACCGGTCGGAGGATGTAGTAGGCGAACAGGATGGCGAACCCGTACGCAGTCGCCAGCAACATCGGAGCGACTTCTCCATCGCGAACCGGGACCACCCGGCGCAGCAAGCTCATGGCGCTTTCCCCGCGGCCGCCGCAGCGAAAGTCACCTGCCGTCCACCCCCAGGCCGATCACGACAGCGCCTCGAAGAACGTGGCCATTCTCTCCCTCGTTACCTCATCGGGCAGCGGCCCGCGCGCCGCGCCGAGGTTGTCGATCAGGTACTCCATCTTGGCCGTGCCCGGGATCGCGACCGTCACGGAGGGGTGCGACACGACGAACTTGAGAAAGAACTGCCCCCAGCTTTCGGCAAACTCCGTAGCCCACTCCGGCAGCGGCCGAGCGCCCACGGCCTCGAAAGTGCGGCCTCGAGCGTATGGGAGATTGACCAGGACCGCCATGCCACGATCGGCGGCCAGCGGCAGCAGACGCTCCTCTGCACGCCGCTGGACGAGCGAGTAGTTCAGCTGCACGAAGTCGAGCTCCTCCTCCCGCATGGCCGCTTCGAACGCCTCGAACTGCCGATACGAGGAGGTGGTCATGCCCACATAGCGGATACGACCCTGAGCCTTGAGATCGCGAAGTGTGGCCAGCTGGGTCTGGAAGTCCACGAGGTTATGAACCTGGATCAGGTCGATCACGTCCGTCCGCAGCTTGCGGAACGAGGCGTCGATCTCGGCAACGCCCTCGGCCTGCCCTTCCTTTCGCACCTTCGTCGCGAGGAACAGGTGATCACGGTTCCCGAGCTCGGCCACCAGATCGCCGACCGTCGTCTCGGCATCACCGTACGAGGGTGCGGTATCGATCAGCCTGCCGCCCAGCTCCGGCAACTGGCCGAGCACCTCCCTGAGCACCGCGCGCTCCTCCGGCGTCTGAGGGCTGAAACGGCGGGCCGTGCCGACTCCGACGATCGGCAGCATTTCGCCCGAGGAGGGGATCGGTCGCTCGATCAAAAAGCTGAGCCCGAAGCGGTCGATCACGGAGTTGGCGAGTGACGAGCGGCGACCCAGCGCCAGGGCGGCCCCGGCACCCGCGCTCAGCTTCAGCATGTCACGGCGAGAGATCTTCATCGGTTCGGTTTCCCTCGTTCGGATGGATTGCCTGGTGATCGTGTCTCCGCGTCTTCTGATTGTTCCTACTCGGCCACGCCGGTCAGGTACTCCAGGCTCCGCCGGATCGAGCGCTCCGGGTTCCGAGGCCGATCGTGCTCCACGAAGTAATGCTGGAGGCCCGCCTGCTCCGCCTCCGCGAAGAGGGCCGCCCAGTCCGTTACCCCGTGACCGACATCGACCATCGACCCGGATGCGTCCATGTCCTTCAGATGACAGGACACGAATCTGCCCGGGTGTCTGTTGAAGTACTCCAGCGGATCTCGTCCACCGGTCAGCATCCAGTAGAAGTCCACCTGCATGGCGACGAGTTCCGGGTCGCACTCCTCGAGCATGACATCGTAGGGCACACCCCCGTCCACCGGCTCGAACTCCACCACATGATTGTGGTAGGCGAACCGGACACCCGCCGCCCGGCACGCCTCCCCGATCTCGTTCAATTCCCCGCACAGGCGACGGAATCGATCGAGCGACTCGTGATACTCGTCGGGCAGCGAGGGCAGGACGATAGAGCGATGCCCGACGGTGCTCGAGGCCTCCAGCACAATGTCCAACTCGTTACGCAGCTGCGGCAGCGAAACGTGAGCGGATGGGGCGCTCAGGCCGGTCGCCTCGACCAGTCTGCCGATCGCGGCCGGCGAGCGACCGAAGTAGCCCGCAAACTCGACCTCGCGGTACCCGGTCTCGGCCACGAGGTCCAGCGTTCGGGCCACGTCGTCCGCCATGAGATCCCGCACCGTGTAGAGCTGAAGGCCCACGCGCGTCAACAATGGCGGCGTGGCAGATAGAGGTTGACCGGTCTGCGGGGTCGACCGCTGACCGGAGTGCGCGGCCGGCTCACAGCCCGACAGGCCGAACGGGCCGAGACATGCGGCCCCGGCGGCCGAGCCAGCGGTCACTCGCAGGAACACGCGACGATCCATGCGGCCGAATATGGCCCGTCTGGGGCACCACAGGCCACCTGGCTCCGATCGACCGACCACGCAGCGCCGCGTTAGATTGGGTCTGCTCGCCGCAACGACAGGCAAGTATCCACCAGCCGACGGAGGCGCTCATGAGCTCGATTCGTGCTGTCGCAGTGTTCCTGCTCCTCGGCCTGACCGCCTCTTCGGTGGCTGCGCAACAGACCCCGTCCGAGGCGAACCTCCAGCTGGCGGCGTGGCTCGATTGGGAACGCGTGAGCGATCCGCGCATCTCGCCCGATGGCTCCAGCGTCATCTACACGCGACGCTGGGTGGACAAGCTGAACGATTCCTGGGAATCCTCGATCTGGATCGTGGGGGCCGATGGTTCGCGGAATCGGCACCTCGTAGATGGTTCCTCGCCGCGCTGGTCACCCGACGGCACCCGCATCGCGTTCCTCGCCCCGGACGATAACGAGAATTTACAGATCTTCGTCCGCTGGATGGACGCGGAAGGCGCCGTGAGTCAGGTTACGCGCCTGACCGAGAGGCCCTCCGATATCGCCTGGTCGCCCGACGGGACCCTAATCGCCTTCTCCATGCAAGTGCCCGCGGAAGACCCGAGCTCCAGCAACTGGAGCGTTCGGCTTCCAGAGCCGCAGGGCGCCGAGTGGACCAAGGACCCGCGCATCATCGAGCGCCTGATCTATCGGCGAGATCGCGTCGGTTTCCTGGACGAGACGTTCGAGCACCTGTTCGTCGTCCCGGCTGACGGAGGGACGCCTCGCCAGCTCACCCGCGGAGACTACGACCACGGGTCCCCCACCTGGAGCCCGGACGGCCGCAGCCTCCTGTTCAGCGGCTTCCTGGCCGAGGACGCCGACTACCGGTGGATGGAATCGGAGATCTATCGGTTGGGCCTCGAGTCGCTTTCGATCACGCCCCTGACGAGCCGGAACGGCCCCGATCGCAGGCCCGTCCCCTCGCCCGATGGCCGCTACATCGCGTACGTGGGCCACGACACGACCACGCTCGACTACCTCGAGACCGCTCTGTACCTGATGGGGGCGGACGGATCGAACCCCCGCGAGCTGACCGCCGACATGGACCGCTCCCCAGGCGCCATATTCTGGGCGCCGGATGGGCGTGGCCTCTACTTCAACGTCGAGGCCGACGGGTACGAGAACGTCTATTACACGTCGCTGAACGGAGACGTCCGGTCGGTCACCCAGGGCAAGCACCTGCTGGCCATCAACGACATGAGTCCGTCCGGCCGCGCCGTGGGTTTGCGTGAAGCGGCGCAGCAGCCTGCCGACGTGGTGACTTTCCAGCACGACAGGCCTGGCGAGATGATGCAGCTCACTCGGGTGAACGACGACATTTTGGCGATGAAGACGCTGGGCGAGGTGGAAGAGATCTGGTACGAGTCGTTCGACGACCTGCCGATCCACGGCTGGATGATCAAACCGCCCGGATTCGATCCGTCCGTGCGATACCCGTTGATGCTCGTGATCCATGGCGGCCCGCACAGCATGTACGACGGCGGGTTCAACTTCGCGTGGCAGGAGCACGCGGCGAACGGCTACGTCGTCCTGTACACGAACCCGCGCGGCAGCTCGGGTTATGGAACGGAGTTCGGCAACGCGATCCAGTACGCCTACCCCGGCGACGACTACCACGACCTGATGGCCGGCGTGGATGAGGCCATCTCGCGCGGATACGTGGATGAAGAGAACATGTTCGTCTACGGTTGCAGCGGCGGCGGCGTGCTCACGGCGTGGGTGGTCGGGCACACGGATCGCTTCCGGGCCGCCTCCTCCAACTGCCCGGTGATCAACTGGCTGAGTTTTCCCGGCCAGGTGGACGGCAACTACCTGCGCTGGTACGCCGACTTCGAACAGTTCCCCTGGGAGGATCCGAGCGAGCACCTTCGCCGATCGCCGCTGATGTACGTCGGCAACGTCACGACTCCGACGATGCTCATGACCGGCGTGCTGGATCTTCGGACCCCCATCTCGCAGACGGAGCAGTTCTATCAGGCGCTCAAGGCCCAAAGGAAACCGACGGCGATGATCCGCTTCGAGGGCGAGTGGCACGGCACTTCGAGTAAGCCCTCGAACTTCATGCGCACCCAGTTATACCTGCGGAAGTGGTTCGAGCGCTGGGGAACACACGACGACGAGACACGAACCGCCGAGACGGTCGGCGAATGAGGAGACCGAGCAAAGGCAGAGTCCGAGAGGTGTCGTTATGCGTTGGATGAAGACCCTTGTGGCAGCCCTGCTCGCGGCGGGTTGTGCGAGTGGAAGTCCCCGCACGGATGGAGGTCCGGAGACGCCCACCCGCATCATATCGGGCAGCACGACGTCGGCCGACATCATGCTTGAAGATCAGCGGCACGCGGTCGGGCGCGATTTTGCGGCCACGGCTGCCGTGCTGTTCAAGGCAACAGTCGCCGCATACGAGGAGCTCGGGATCGAGATCACGGTGCTGGAGGTCAACCGGAAGGTCGGGAATCGCCGACTGCAGGCCCGCCGCCGTCTGGCCGATGAGCGTCTCACGAAGTACTTGCGGTGCGGGGTCGACGTGACCGGTCGGCCGGTGGCAGACAGCGGCACCGCGACGATCGACGTGGTGAGCGAGATCGTGACCGTTACCGACGTCGAATCGCGATTGGAGACGACCGTGGCCGCTTCCGCCCGCAAGACGGGAGGTGCAAGCACGGACCCCGTCCTCTGCACCAGCCGCGGCGGGCTGGAGGAACGGATCGCCGACCTGGTCGCACAGCGGCTGCCCTGAGGCGCCGTCCGCTTCCTGCAGGCTTCCGGCTCGACGGGAAGAACGTGACGTCAGGCCGCAGCGGCTACTCGAGGCGAAACGCGTCTTCGCTGAGGACGGAGTCCAGCGTCTCGAGGAGCCGGTTCGCGTCCGCCTGCGAGAACACGAGTGGCGGCTTGATCTTGATCACGTTGTGGTCGGGACCGTCCGTGCTCAGCAGGATCCCTCGCTCGCGCATCCGCTCGACCGCGTGGGAGGCGTGCAAGGGCGCCGGTGACCGAGTGTCGCGATCCAGGACGAACTCCACGCCCAGGTAAAGCCCGACCCCCCGCACGTCGCCGATCACCGCGTGTGTGGCCTTCAGTTGCCCGAGTCCTTCCAGGAGGCGGCGTCCGACTTCCCGCGCGTTCTTTTGGAGTTCTTCTCGCTCGATCACGTCGAGGACTGCCAGCCCGATCGCGCAGGACACGGGGTTGCCGCCGAACGTGTTGAAATACTCCATGCCGGTGTCGAACGACTCGGCGATCTCGCGCGTCGTCACCACCGCGCCCAGGGGGTGTCCGTTTCCGATCGGCTTACCCAGCGTGACGATGTCGGGGATCGCGCCCTGAGTCTCGAAGCCCCAGAAGTGTGTACCGACCCTCCCGAAGCCGATCTGAACCTCATCGGCGACGCACACACCGCCTGCACGGCGCACGTGCTCGAACGCGGCCGCCAGAAAGCCATCCGGCGGCACGATCTGGCCCCCACACCCCAGCAGCGGCTCCGCGAAGAAGGCAGCCGGCCGTCTGCCGCCTGCCGACGCGCGTCCGACACACTCGTTCACGGCCGCGGCGTATTTCTCTCCCGCCTTCTCCCCATTCGTCTCTCCGGCCTCACACCCTTCCCGACCCACGGCCTCCGGACCCGGGCTCCGGTACAGGCCGCGATACGGATCGGGCATCGGAGCCACGTGGACGTGAGCGGGGGCCCCTGCGCCACCCGGTCCGTCGAACTTGTACGCGCTGATCTCGACCAGGGCGCTCGTGTTGCCGTGGTAGCCGCCTTCCAGAACGACCACATCGGTGCCGCCGGTGTGCGTGCGAGCCAGTCGCAGCGCGAGCTCGTTCGCCTCGCTCCCGGAGCACACGAAGAAGCACACTTCCAGCGGGTCCGGAAGCGTGCCCGCCAGCCGTTCCGCGTAGTGGAGCAACGCCTCGTGCAGATAGCGCGTGTTCGTGTTGAGCACGGCCATCTGCGCCTGCCCCGCCCGCACGACGCTCGGATGGTTGTGCCCCACGTGGGCCACGTTGTTGACGCAGTCCAGATGGGGCTGTCCGTCCGCATCGTACAGGTGTGTCCCTGCCCCTCGCAGGATGTGCAGCGGGGCGCTGTAGGAGACGCTCAGCGACGGCCCGAGGCGCTGTGCGCGCTCCTCGAGCAGCCAAGCGCGGTCCGGCGCAGGCGGGGCGGTTGCCGAATCCGGCAAGTGCAGCAGTTGGCCCGGATTCGGGCACAAGCTTCGCCACACGTCCCGTTGGCCGGGAGCAGCCACCCCGGGGAACGTGCCGTGCTCGCCCAGGAGGTCGGCGATGAGCTGGATATGGAGGTGCGGAGGCCAATCGCCGTTTCGCGGACGATCGCCTACCCATCCTATCCGTTCCCCCCGCTCCACCCTTGCGCCCTCTTCCACGGTCTCGAGCGTCTCCGGCGACAGGTGACCGTACAGCGTGAAGAAGGAGATGCCTGCTCCCACCACTTCGTGACGCAGGATCACGGTGGGTCCATAGTCCAATCGCTGCGCGTTGTCCCGGCAGGCGTGTACGACGCCATCCAGCGGGGCGAGCACGGGTGTTCCCGGCGGAACGAACAGGTCAATCCCGAGATGGACCGTGCGCATCTCGGTCCGCTCGTCAGCCTTGGACGCGAACGCAGCGCTGGTGTAGCACGCCCGGACCTCGTCGTACCGGCCGATCCCTACGGCCGCGCCCTCGTCCTCGATCCGCCGGAACACGCGACGTGTCCAATCGTCCGCCTCGTCGGGACGTGCGGGGTCCGCCGCATCGGGTCCGTCCACGCTCAGATCGAGGATGACCGCTGGCTCCATCGCGGCCTCCAACACCAGACCGGCCCCCACAGCACCGGAGTCCAGCCACTCGGCCAGCCGACGGCCCGCGGGACAGGGTTCGAGTCCACAGGCGTCCCGCAGTCGATATCGCGCCAGCTGGGGCTCGAGTCCGTCCAGCTGTCCGAGGAGGGACCACACCTGTTCGGAGCTGATCGACAGGTACTCGATCTCCGGCTCCCGTCGACGCTGAAAGGACTCGGTGACCGCACTCAAGGCGAGCCGCAGCCGAGCGAGCTCGTACAACACGTCGATTTCCGGCTCGTTGAGGGGGTTTGCCTCGTGATACCCGCGCAGTACGTGCGTCGCTGCACCAACGGGGTCGACCTTGCCCAGCATCGCGTACGCACATGCGACAGCCGGTTCCGCGACGATCCACGAATGCACCATGTCACCGAAGTCGACGATCCCGCTGACTTCTCGCGGTGAATCGACACGTCCCGCCGTGAGAGGCGAGTCGACGAGGACGTTGTAGTCGTTCCCATCGTTGTGGATGATGCCTGTCCGCAGCTCCGACAGTCGCGGCGCCGCGAACGCTTCGAAGCGGTCGAGGAATCGCTCGATCAGAGCTCTACGCGACGGATCGGCGACGAGCGCGACGTTGTCCAGGATGAACGCATCGGCAGCGTTCAAGTCCCAACTGAGAGTCCGATTCGCCGCAGGGTGCGCGAAGTCGGACAGGACCCGGTCAAGCTCGCCGAGCCGATGGCCCAGCGAGCGCAGCAACTCCGGGGAATGAGGTTTGACGCGGGCGAACGGGACGCCGGGTACCCAGGTGAGCAGGCGCGTGAAGAACTCTGTGTCACCTGCGGTTTCCGTCGGGGGGCTCGGCCGGCCCGCGGCGAGGCCCGTGCTTCCGATCTCCTGCCCGGACGAGGTCGGCACCAGTTGTGGCACGGCCAACGAGAGCCCGCACGATAAGAGGTGTTCGAGGGTCCGGTTCTGAAGATCGAGCACGTCCCACGACTCCGCTCCGTTGGCCACCTTGAGCACGTACCGGCGTCCATCCGGAGCCTGGAGCAGGAAATTCTGGTCCCTCTCGCTGGGGAGCGGACGGAGGTTCGCGTCCGTCACACCGTAGAGGGAAGCGGCGAGCTGGAGGGCGGCGCCCTCGGTGAGCTCCGGGCGGCGAAACGAAGACATGGCCGGGCCCGCTCTCAATGACTTTCCGCTTTCGTCACGCCACAACCTCCATCTTTCGTCACGCCGCAAGCTCGATCTACCGAAGCGCAAGCGTCAAGACGGGCAGCTCTCCTCCGAGGTCCTTCCGTGGTGACGCTTTCTTGCCGCTCGTCTCGGATTCAAGCTATGCTACGCGGTCTGGTGCGCCGGGGCCCGGGAGGCTTCCGGCGCAATTGCATCCCCTTGAAGAGAGTCACCGATTCATGAGTCCCGAAGCGCCCGCGGAGCAGCAGGAGAAGTCGTTCCACCCGCCCGATCTGATGGACAAGCTCGTGTCGCTGTGCAAGCGCCGCGGATTCATCTTCCAATCCTCCGAGATCTACGGTGGGGTGGGGTCCGTGTACGACTATGGACCGCTCGGCGTGGAGCTGAAGAACAACATCGCCTCGGCCTGGTGGAAGGCCATGGTCCACCGTCGGGACGACATCGAGGGCGTCGACGCGGGTATCCTCATGCACCCGGATGTCTGGGTGGCGAGCGGACACGTCGAAGGGTTCTCCGACCCGCTCGTGGAGTGCCGCAACTGTCACAGGCGCTTCCGGGCCGACGAGCTGGAGGAGATCGCCGCCGGGCGTCCCGACGACCAGCAATGCCCGGTCTGCGGAACGACCGGCGAGTTCACCGACGCCCGCCAATTCAATCTGATGCTCAAGACGTACATGGGGCCGGTGGAGGAGGACGCCGCCGTCGTTTACCTGCGTCCGGAGACGGCGCAGGGAATCTACGTGAACTTCAAGAACGTCCTGGAAAGCTCTCGCCAGAAGATCCCGTTTGGAATCGCACAGATCGGGAAGGCGTTCCGCAACGAAATCACTCCAGGCAACTTCGTCTTTCGAACGCGCGAGTTCGAGCAGATGGAGATGCAGTACTTCGTGAAGCCGGATACGGACGAAGAGTGGTTCGACTACTGGATGGAACGCCGCATGGAGTGGGTGAAGTCGCTCGGCATCCGCGGCGAGCTTCTCCGATTCCACGAACACGGTCCCGATGAACTCGCCCACTACGCGAAAAAGGCGTTCGACATCGAGTATCGCTTCCCCTTCGGCTGGCAGGAGTTCGAGGGGATTCACAACCGAACCGACTTCGATCTCTCACGACACCAGGAACACTCGGGCAAGAAGCTCGAGTATTTCGAGACACAGTCGGGCGAGCGGTACACCCCGTGTGTGATCGAGACGTCGGCAGGCCTCACCCGCACCCTGCTCGTCGTGTTGGCGGATGCCTACCATGAAGAGGAAGTCGGCGGTGAGCAGCGGGTGCTGCTGCGGCTGAGCCCGAGACTGGCCCCCACAAAGGTGGCTGTATTTCCGCTGGTCAAGAAGGACGGCATGCCAGAGGTGGCCACCCGCGTTGCTGACGAGCTGCGCCGCACACTCACCGTGTTCTACGACGCGGCCGGCTCGATCGGTCGCCGATACCGGCGTCAGGACGAGGCCGGCACGCCCTTCTGCGTGACCGTGGACGGCCAGACTCTGGAGGACGAGACCGTCACCGTGAGGGATCGGGACACACTCGCCCAGGTACGCGTCTCGATCGGCGGGCTGACGGCCTACCTGCAGGACGCGATCGACGGCTCGGGCTCGACGACCGGTTCGGAACGGGCCTGAGTCGAGATGGGGCTCGGTGTTCAGGAGATCCGGGATCGAGCGGAGCGGCTGAAGAGCTCGATCGAAAACGAGCGCTACCAATGGAAGGCCGGGTTGAAGACGAGACCGGACTTCCAGGCCGTCTACGAATCTCACGCGTTGCTGGTCGGTGACGACGTGCTGCCGGCGATCCAGCGAAAACTCGCGCAAGCCGAGGACGACGAAGAGGATCGCCTGCGTTCTCTGTTCTCATGGGTCGCCATGCAGCGGGTCGAGGCGCGTCTGTCCCCCTTGGATGATCAGTACCGTGCGTGGGAATCGACCACCGCGGTGTCGATCAACGAGAAGGAGATCCCACTGCGGTCCGTCACCTTCGCGATCGAGAACGAGCCGGACCGTGCGACCCGCGAGCACCTGGAGCTGCGACGGACCGCTTGGCTGGAGGAAGCCGTCCCGCTGCAGGTCGACACCCTGCACCGGGAGCGGGAGGCGGTGGCCGAGCTCGGACTCGGCGGGTACGTGGAGGCGTGGGAGCGTTTGACGCGAGTCAATCTTCGCGCCATGGAGCGCGAGGCGATCCGAGTTCTAGCCGCTACCGAGGATCTGTATCGTGATCAGCTCGCCTACCATCTCGGCCGGCTGGAGGTCGATCCGGAGGCGGCAACCCGCTCGGACATCCGCTGGCTGCGAAGAATGCGCTGGCTGGACGACTACTTCGAGCTGGAATCGACGCTCGACGTCGTACGCAAGGACCTGGGCGAGCTCGGTCTGCCGCTTACGGCCGACGGCCGCGTGAAGCTGGACGTGGAACGACGGCCCGGTAAAGCCATCCGATCGTTCTGCGCCCCCATCCAGGTGCCGCGCAACGTCGTTCTCGTAGTGGCTCCGACCGGGGGCTGGCCCGACTGCGCCGCACTGATGCACGAGCTGGGACACGCGCTCCACATGGCATACACCCGCGAGTCGATCCCCTTCGAGTACCGTGCCCTGGGCGACAGCGCGGTGACCGAAACGTATGCCCTCTTGTTCGAGCTGCTCACTCTCGAGCGCCAGTGGGTCGAGAGAACCGTGGGCCTCGCGGCCAGGGAGCTGGAGGACTATCTACGACTGGTCGCTTTCCTGGAGCTGTATCGCCTGAGGCTTCTCGCCGCTCGCCTCATTTACCAGCTCGAGCTCTACCGCGCCGAGCTGCCCGGGCAGATGGGCGGGAGGTTCGCCGAGATCCTGTCGGGGGCTACCGGTGTCCGATTCGACCCGCGCACCTATCTGATGGATTTGGCGCGAGGCTTCTGGGTAGCGCGTAAGCTCCGGGCATGGATGCTTCAGGCGATTCTGCAGGAATCCCTCCGGGATCGATACGACGCGGACTGGTATCGCAATCCGGCAGCCGGACCCTTTTTGGGCGAGCTCTTCTCGGCCGGTCAGCGCGACGACGCAGGCGAGCTCGCGGTGCAGCTGGGTCAGGAGAAGTTGAGCGCGCGTCCCCTCGCTGCGGAAATCGGAGAATGGTTCTCGTAGGTCGACGGCCATGACCCTGTTGAACCGGACCGGCAAGACGGTCCTGGCCGGACTCGCCGCCGCCGCGTACGCCCGGACCATCCGGACGAGAAACGACCGTCTGCACCCGGAGCCCGTCCGAGATACCGACGGAGTGCCGCTTCCAGGAGGCACCTTTCGTTTCTCCGACGGTGAGGAGGTGGGCTTCATCGATGCTGGAAGCGGAACGACGATTCTGTGGGTCGCAGGCGCGGACGGCATCAGGGAGACCTGGCGCTACCAACTCCCCTCGTTCGCAGAACGGCACCGGGTGGTTGCGGCCGACCTCCGGACCCGGATCGGGAAGACGGATGCCTTCGACCGCTTCGTCTCGGATCTGGTGGAGATGATCGACGGGCTGGAGACGGGTCCTGTGGTCCTCGTCGGCCAGAGCCTCGGAAGCGCGATCGCGATGCGCTTTGCGGTCCGGTTCCCGGAGCTTCTGCGGGGACTGGTTCTCTGCAACCCCGTGGCCCGCGTTACGTACGACCACGTCGGTTTCAACGCCGTCGCCATGGTCCCACTGGCGATGTGGTCCACGCGCTATCTGCCCACTCCGATCGCCCGCACGCTGGCACGGCTGTGGTGCCGGTACGCCGTATGGATCTACGACGACTCCCCCGGCCGTCAGAACCTGGTCGATTACGCGCTGTGGACCGGGCCACGCACGGTGCGGGCTCACGTGTCGAGTCGGCGGGTGTCCCTTCTCAAGGGGATGGACCTCCGCCTCGGTCTTCGATCCGTCGCGACTCCGACCCTGGTGATCAAGGGGCCTGAGGACACGTACTGTCCGACGGAGTGGGCGCTGGAGATCGCCGGCGCGATCCCGGGAGCCCGCTACGTGACGATTCCCGGAACGGGTCACTGTTGCCACATCTCGATGCCCGGCGCCTACAACCGCATACTGCGGAACTGGATGTCCGAGCTGGAGTCCGTGCGGGAGGGACACGGGTGACGCAACGCGTCTTTTCGTCGCGCGCCTCGACCATGCTGGCCATGCTCGGTATGGCTGTCGGGACCGGCAACATCTGGCGATTTCCTCGCGTCGCCGCCTCCAACGGCGGAGGGTCCTTTCTGGTCGCGTGGGTTGTCTTCCTGCTCCTGTGGTCGATTCCGCTCATTCTGGTCGAGTTCGGGGCCGGGAAGGGAACCCGTTCGGGACCAATCGGGGCCTTCACGCGCCTGGCCGGGGAGAAGTTCGCGTGGATGGGGGCCTGGGTGGCCTTCGTCGCGACGGCGATCATGTTCTACTACTCCGTCGTGATGGGGTGGACGATTCGGTACCTCGTCGGATCGCTTACGCGCTCCGTACCGATGACGTCCGTCGAAGCGGCCAACGCGTTCTGGGAGGGATACGTGGGCTCGGCCTGGGCGGTGGGGACGCACGCCATCGCCATGCTCCTCGGTGTCATCGTGGTGGTTCGCGGCGTGCGCGGCATCGAAACCGCGGCGCGCTTTCTCATCCCCAGCCTGTTTCTCCTCGTGATCGCGCTGGCGATCCGTGCCCTCACCCTGCCCGGCGCCTCCGCGGGACTGGCGTTTCTGTTCACGCCCGACTGGGGCGACCTGATCTCGGCCCGTGTGTGGCTGGAGGCCCTCACACAGAACGCCTGGGACACAGGCGCGGGTTGGGGTCTGATCCTCGCCTACGCCGTGTATCTCCGTCGACGAGAGGACACCACGCTGAACGGGTTCCTGCTCGGCTTCGGCAACAACTCCGTGTCGCTGCTGGCCGGGATCATGGTGCTGTGCACGGTCTTCGCGATCATGCCGGACGCGGCCGACACGATCGTCGGGGCCGGCAACGAGGGGCTCACGTTCATCTGGGTGCCGCAGCTATTCGGCCGCATGCCGGGCGGGCCCTTCTTCATGGTCCTCTTCTTCCTGGCACTCGCCTTCGCCGCCTGGAGCAGCCTGATCGCGATGATCGAGCTGGCGTCGCGTGTGCTGATCGACGGGGGCTTCACGCGCCGCCGGGCCATCGTGACGGTGGGATCGTTCGGGTTCCTGCTGGGCTTGCCATCGGCGCTGTGGATCGACGTGTTCCGTAACCAGGACTGGGTGTGGGGCGTAGGGCTCATGCTGTCGGGGTTCTTCTTCGCCGTGCTGGTGTTCCGACACGGGATCGACCGCTACCGCCGCAGCCTGGTCAACTCCGACGGCTCGGATCTTCGAGTCGGGCGCTGGTGGAACATTGCGATCGTGCTTGTGGGGGTCGAGGCGATCGTGCTCATGGTGTGGTGGCTCTGGCAGGCGGTCGACGTGGAAGATCTCGCCGCCACCTTTACCCCGTTCTCCACTTTCAACGTGGGCACGGTGCTGGTCCAATGGGCGATCGCGGTGACCGCATTTCTGCTTCTGAACCGGTGGCTCTCCCGCCAGGCGGCGGGCTCGGCAGAGAGCTCGACCTCCAGCTCGTCCGGAACCTGACTCGACGCCAGCGGGTGTATCTGTGGGATCCACGCCGTGCCCGTTCGGAGTGGGCCGGCGGATAGACGCGCGCGTAATCCGACCGATCTTCATCGCCGGCAACGCGACACAGACTCGAGAAGGCCAATGAGAGAACGGATTTCAGTGCTGGGCGTGGCGTTGTTGCTGCTGACCGGATGTGCCACAGGGCAGGGGGCGACCCCGGTTGCGACTCCCACAGCCACCGCGTCGCAGGGTGCCCCGGAGCCGCAGGCGGAAGGGCAGGCGCAGGAAGAGCAGGCGACAGAGACCACGGCCGCTGCCGCACAGCCGACGGCTGAACAGGAGTCACGGGCGCTCACGCTCGAACAGCAGGCAGTGCTGCGTGTGCGGGAAGTCACGATCGAGCCCTCGGCACTGAGCCTCAACGTGGGCGAGCGCGTCTCGGTGGCGGCCATCGCTCGCGATGCCGACGGTCAGCCGGTCGACGGCGTGCAGGTTCGACAGCTCGTGCGCGGCGCGGCCGCCAGCTACGAAGCCGCCGCCGGCGAGGTTCTGGCGGTCGAACCGGGCGATGCCACCCTGTTCGCCTTCGTTCTCCAGCCGGGTCCGGAGGGAGGCCCACCGCAGACCGTCGTTGCGCGTGCGGACATCCGCGTCGCGCCGCTGCCTGTCTCCCGCATCGAGATCGAGCGACCCGAGAGGCCGATCTTCGCCGGGGCGCGCTACCGCCTGGGCGTACGGGCCTACTCTCCGCTCAGGGAGCGGCCCGACGCGTCGGTCGAGTGGGCTTCTTCGAATCCGGACGTCGCATGGGTCAGCGATCTCGGCTATCTGACGGCCGGACAGACGGGCCAGGCCACGCTTACGGCGCGGTCCGAGGGTGTGACGGCTGCGCTCGAAGTGGAGGTTCAGGGGAACCCCGTGCGGAGCCTGACGATCGAGCCGACCGTGGCGCAGCTCCTCACCGGCGAAGTTACGCATTTCACCGCCACGGCCCTCGACGCGAGCGGTCGCATGATCGAAGTGCCGATCGAGTGGACCGCCGCGGGTGTGTCGGGTCAGCTCGTCGAAACGGACTTCGTCGACGGGGCCGGCACGTTCGTGGCCAGCTTCCCGGGTGAGTACCTGGTTACGGCGACGGTCGGCGGTCGCTCGGCGACGGCGCAGGTGGCCGTCCAGCGGCGTCCGGGACGGCGTTCGGTCGAGCTGATCGCGCACGGAGTCGTGCCGGAGGACCATAACACCTCGGACCTGTGGGTCTTCGAGGGCCTGGACGGCCGGGATTACGCCTATACGGGCACACACGCGGGAGGCGCAGGCGGCAACGTGATGTTCGCCTGGGACGTCACCGATCCCTCGAACCCGGTGATCACCGACTCCGTCGTGGTCGATGCGCGGGTGGTCAATGACGTGAAGGTGAACCGCGAAGCGACGCTTGCCGTAATCACGCGTGAGGGTGCCTCGAATCGACGCAACGGGCTCGTGATCCTCGACCTTCAGGACCCGGCCCACCCGACGATCCTGTCGGAGTATACGGAGACGCTCACCGGTGGCGTGCACAACACGTGGATCGAGGGCGACTACGTGTACGCGATCCATGACGGCACGCTGGCCATGCACATCATCGACATTTCCGATCCCGCCAACCCCTCTCAGGTGGGTCGCTGGGAGATCGACAAGGAGGACAAGTATCTGCACGACGTGATGATCCAGGACGGACTGGCGTACCTGTCCTACTGGGACGACGGTCTGGTCATCCTGGACGTGGGTGCGGGAATCAAGGGTGGCACTCCGACCGAGCCGCAGTTCGTGTCGTCGATTCCCACGAAGGCGTACGTGGGCAGCGAGATCTACGGCAACACGCACCACGCCATCCGCTACAAGAACTACGTATTCCTGGGTGACGAGATCTTCGGGTGCGAGGAGTGCGTGAACGGGCCCCGTGGTTATGTGCACGTCATCGACGTCACCGATATCGAACAGCCCAGGGAGGTGGCCTGGTATCAGGTTCCGGAGGCCGGCACGCACAACCTGTGGGTCGAGGACGAAAAGATGTATATCGCCTACTACCAGGGCGGTGTCCGGGTCGTCGACGTGTCGGGCGAGCTACGAGGCGACCTCTATCGCCAGGGCCGCGAGATCGGCTGGTACATGACCGAGGACGACTCGGGTTTCTCTCCCCACCGGACCATGGCCTGGGGCCCACAGCCGTACAAGGGCCTGCTGTACATTTCGGACATGAACTCCGGACTGTGGGTCGTGCGTGTCGACGAGCCCCAGGAGGAGCTCGTCCCCTAAGGGAGCAGCCAATGGCGGTCGCGGCAGATGAGTTCCGGCGGGCCCTGGCGCGGCTTGCCGGCGGGGTCACGGTCGTCACGTCCCGTGGCCTGAATGGGTCACCGTACGGACTGACGGCGACCGCCGTCGCGTCCGTATCGCTTGACCCGCCTCTCGTCATGGCGTGTATCGATCGGCAGAGCCACACCCACACCGCGATCGAGACCTCCGGCCTCTTCGCGCTCAATTTCTTGCGCGGATCTCAGGAGGAACTGGCGCGGCGCTTCGCCTCGCGTCGTGATGACAAGTTCATCGGCATCGGCTCCCACACGGCCGAGACGGGTGCCCCGATTCTCACGGACGCTCTTGCTTGGTGCGACTGTTCTCTCGAGCAGGCCGTTCCGGCGGGCGATCACACGATCTTCGTGGGTCGCGTGCAGGTGGCGGCGGCTGCCGAGGATGACGATCGACCTCTGGTGTACTATCTGGGGGCCTATGCGAACCTGGAGGGCGTGTGACGCCGGCCGAGTTCGAAACGCTGGCAGGCGAGATGTGGGACCGCATCCCCAGCCCGCTCAAACAGGGTGTGGAAGCCCTGAGCGTAGAGTCGCGCGCGGTCGAGCATGACACGCTCGAGGGCGTGTATACTCTCGGTGAGTGCATCACGGAGAGCTATCCCGGCGAGTACGGCGGTCCCGGCGACACCCGGTCCGAGGTCGTTCTATACCACGGCTCGTTCGCCGCACTGGACGGACGCGAGCCCGGGTTCGATTGGGAGGAGGAGCTGTGGGAGACGTTGCTCCATGAGTTGTTGCACCACCGCGAAGCGGCGGCGGGAGAGTCGGGCCTCGATGATTTCGACTGGGCGGTCGAGCAGAACCAGCGTCGTCACGCCGGCGAGTCGTTCGACCCCGGGTTCTACACGGCTGTGCCCCGGGCCGAGGACGGTACGGTCCGGCTCGATTCGGAGATCTTTCTCGATGTGCGCATCCCGGCCGTGGCCTCCGAGGCGGTCTTCGAATGGCGCGGCGGGGCCTATTCCGTGAGGGTGCCAGAAGCCGCGCGGGCGTTCATCGAGGTAGTCAACCTGGCCGGCGGGCGGCTGTGGCTGGTCGTGGAGCGCCGCCGCCGCTGGTGGCGACGTCTCTTCGGGCAGGCTGACCGAAACGGCGCGCCCCCTCTCGCACAGGTGACCCGCCGTGCGCTTCCCCGCCCGGTGAGCTGAGCATGCCCCTGCTCGGAGGGTTTCGGGTCGGCCGGCTTCTCGGCTTTGAAATCAGGATAGACGTCTCGTGGTTCTTCGTGTTCGCGCTCGTCGTATGGACGTTCAGCGTATACGAGTTCCCGAGGCAGCTACCCGGCTACGCCGAATCCGTCTACTACACGATGGGGGTCACGGGCGCGCTCGCGTTCTTCGTCTCCGTTTTGCTGCACGAACTGGCGCATTCGGTCGTGGCGCGTGCTCGCGGGATCGAGGTGGAGGGCATCACCCTGTTCATCTTCGGGGGCGTGGCTCAAACACGCATGGAGGCTCGACGAGCCTCGGACGAGTTCCTGCTGACGATCGTCGGGCCGCTCTCCAGCCTCGCTCTCGCCGCGGGTTTCTACGGACTGGCGGCGCTTGCCGAGAGCCTCGGCTGGCCGGCGCCTTTCACGACCGTAGCGTCCTTCCTCGCCCTGCTGAATTTCATATTGGCCGTGTTCAACATGATCCCCGGGTTCCCGCTCGACGGCGGTCGGATCTTCCGCTCGATCGTGTGGGCGACGACAGGAGATCTCGAAAAGGCCACCCGTTGGGCGACGTGGGGAGGTCGTCTGTTCGGCTATCTCCTGATGGCCTTCGGGGCGGTCCAGCTCTTCTACGGCCTCGTGCTCGGCGGGCTCTGGTCGGCGTTCATCGGCTGGTTCCTGTCGAACGCGGCGTCGACGAGTTATCGCCAGTTTCACGTGCGCGAGACGCTGTCGAAGATCTCGGCCGCGCGGCTGCTCGGCCCCGACTCCCTGTCAGTGCGTCCCGAATGGACGGTGCGTGACCTCGTCGATCGCTTTTTCATCCGCCAGGCGGCCAGCGTCTATCCGGTCGTCAGCAACGGGACGCTGCTCGGCGTGGTCAGCGTGTCCGATGTGGCGACCGTCCCGCCGCTACGGCGTGACGTGACGACCGTAGGAGCCGTGATGCGCCCGGCCACAGGGGTTCCCGTGGTGGAGGGCCGCGAGACGCTCGACGACGTGGTCGGTCGACTCGGCCGCGAAGACGATTATGCACTTGTCGTTCAGAACGGGCGCGTGCTCGGCGTGATCAGCGTCAGCGACATCGGAAGCTGGGTGAAGCGGGTCGAGGATCTCGGGCTGTAGATGGATGGGTTGTCGACGGACGGGTTGTCGACGGACGGATCGTACATGGATCGGAGACGTACACGGATCGGAGACGCTAGATGGCGAGAGGAAAGAGCCCGAAGCGGCCGGGGAACCTGAAGCAGCGTCAGGCTCAGGCCCGTCGGTTGGCACCGATTCTCGAGAAGACTCACACCGATCTCGAGCTGTCGCTCGACTACGAGAACCCGCTACAGCTACTTGTGGCGACCATCCTCTCGGCCCAGTGCACCGACGAGCGGGTGAACAAGGGCACGAAAGACCTGTTTCCGGCGTACCCGACGGTCGAGGCCTACGCCGACGCGCCGACCGAGGAACTGGAAGAAGCGGTCCGACCCACCGGCTTTTTCCGCAACAAGACGAAGCACCTCCAGGGCATGGCCACCGCCGTGGTCGAGAAGTTCGACGGCAAGATCCCCGACACGATGGAGGAGCTGATCACCCTGCCGGGTGTGGCGCGAAAGACTGCCAACGTGTTGCTCAGCAACGCGTTCGGGAAGCACGAGGGCGTGGTGGTGGACACGCACGTGAAGCGCGTCGCCCACCGTCTCGGTCTGACCGACGAAACGGATCCCGTGAAGGTCGAGCGCGATCTGATGGAGGTTCTTCCACCCGAAGAGTGGAGAGATTTCCCGTGGCGCCTGATTCTGCACGGACGGCGCATCTGCTCCTCCCGCAAGCCGGCCTGCCAGGACTGTCCGGTCGCCGATCACTGTCCGAGCGCCTTCAGCTTCGGCTGACCCCGTGAGCGACCCGACGTATGGGCCACTCGCGCTCCGCGAGCGAATTCGGGCCTACGCGGGGGACCTGGGCTTCGAGCAGGTCGGGTTCGCGCCGGCCGAACCGCCCGCTCACCTGGACGCGTACCGGGCGTGGCTGGAGCGAGGCTGGCACGGCGAGATGGCCTACATGGCCAGACCGGACGCCGTCCGTCGCAGGGCTGCGCCGCCCGAGGCGCTTCCGGGGTGCCGGTCGATCGTCGTCGTGAGCCTTCGCTACGGGGGTCATGGCCCACGGCCCGACGAGGATCCCCAGGCATCGGTCGGGGCGCGTGATGCCGGTGCCGCGCGCCCCTTGCACGGGATCGTGGCTGGCTACGCAGCGGGACCCGACTACCACGGTGTGTTCGAAAAGCGGCTGAGCGAGCTCGCGCGTTTCGTCGAGGAGCAAGATCCGGACGCCCGCACCCGGCCCTACGTGGACTATGGACCCGTGCTCGAGCGCGATCACGCGCAGCGCGCCGGTCTCGGCTGGATCGGCAAGAACACGATGCTGATCGACCCCGCCCTGGGCTCCTACCTCCTGCTCGGCGAGCTCTTGACGACGCTGCCCCTTCCCCCGGACGCGCCATTCCGCGCCGATCGCTGCGGCACCTGTACGCGCTGCATAGAAGCCTGCCCGACCGATGCCATCCGGGGCCCGCGCCTGCTCGACGCGAGACGCTGCATCTCCTACCTGACGATCGAGCTCAAGGGACCCATCCCCGAGCCGCTCCGGCCCGCACTCGGACGCCGAGTGTTCGGCTGCGACATCTGCCAGGAGGTGTGCCCGTGGAACGGTGAGGTGCCCGAGATGCGAGGGTCACCGCTGGGCATCCGTCCTGGTGAGCCCCTGCCGACCCGCTCGATGCTCGAGTGGGCGGCCGAGGTGCTGGAGCTGAGTGCGGACGCGTATCGTGAGCTTTACCGGGGCACGGCCTTCTCACGACCCGGACGAGATGGAATGCTGCGGAACCTGTGCGTCGGGCTGGGAAACAGCGGTGAATCGGAGGCGCTTCCGGTCCTGAGGCGCGCGCTCGAAGACGATTCGGAGCTCGTGCACGAGCACGCTCGCTGGGCGATCGATCACATCACAGGACGATCGGCCACAGAATCGGCAGTACCAAGAGCGTGACGGCCAGGATCGCCACGAACAGGCCCAGCCCCGCTTTCGTGTAATCGGTGAACCGATAACCGCCCAGACCCATCACCAAAAGGTTCACCGGGTGGCCCACCGGGCTCAGAAACGCGCAGGAGCTGCCAACGGCGATTACCATCATCATGGCGTGTGGCGAGTATCCCAACTCCAGGGCGCTGCTCAGCGCGATGGGCGACATGAGGACGGCCACCGCAGCGGTCGGCATGATTTGAGCCGCGCCGGCCGTCAGTACCAGCAGTCCGGCCACCACCGCCAGCGGCCCGAAGGCGGCAAGCGAGCCGAGAACGTTGTCACCCACGATGCCCGCGACCCCGCTCTCCTGCATGGCCAGCCCGAGGCCCAACATGCCCGCGATCAGTATAAGCACCTTCCACTCGATGAACTCGTACGCCTCTTCGGGGGTCAGGCAGCCGGTCAGTACCATCAGCACGGCCCCGCTCGGGGCCGCGATCTGGATCGGCAGCAGCCCGAAAGCGACCGACAGAATCACCCCGGCCATGACGCCACCGGCCAGAGGGGCTCTCCCACTGCGGTATACGTCCGGCGCGTCCGCCGTGAGGACGAGGAACGAGGGGTCCTGGGCCAACATGGCGAGTTTTCGTCGGGGCCCGTACAGGAGAAGGGCGTCACCCAGTCGGAGCTTCATCGACCGGACCCGAACGTTAGAATGGTACGAGCGGTCGCCGCGCCAGATCGCGATCGCCGTGAGCCCATACTTCTCGCGGAAAAACAGCTCCTGCAGGGTCTGGCCGAGCAACGTCGCGCGCGGCGCCAGGGTCGCCTCGGCGAAGGAGATCTCTTCCGACTCGAGCTCTTCCACTTCCGGTCCCTCGTGCTCGATCTCGAGATCCTGGAAGGAGTCCAGCAACTGGAGCTCTTCCTCCCGACCGGCAATCAGCAGCTCGTCGCCCGACGCCAGCACCATGTCCGAATAGGGGAGCATGACTTTGCCGCTGTCCCTCGTCACCTCGAGCACCGTGATCCCCAGTGCATCGCCCAGCCGCGAGTCGGCAAGCGACTGACCGGCCAGGGGGGAGTCCTCCGGGACGCGCAAGTGCAGCAAACGCTCATCCATCCGGTATTTGCGGCTCGCGTCGTCGCTGTGGAGTGTCTGAACGGGACCGAAGTCCTCCTGTTCGCTCAACGCCTGAATTCGGTCCGCCGGTCCGATGACCAGCAGCGTGTCGTTCTCCTCCAGGGGAACTTCCTGGAGACGCGAGCGCCGCTGCCGGTCGCCACGCGCGATCGCGATCACGGTCACGCCGAACAGCGTTCGAAGGTCGAGGTCGGCCAAGGTGTTGCCACAGGCGGAGGAGCCCGGCACCACCGTGAGCTCTGCCAGTGCCACCGATTCGGAAACCAGATCGGCGGTAATCGGGAGCCTGTGGTCCGCCTTGATCAGCTGCTTCCAGCTTTGTAGCGATTCCAGGGCATCGATTCGTCCCTGCATGATGAGCCGGTCCCCGCCGCGCAGGAGAAACTGCGGTGTCGGCGAGAGCTGCTTCTGTCCGTTTCGACGGATGGCCAGGACGTTGAGGCCGAGCGCCACACCGAGTCGGCTTTCGGCGAGTGTGCTTCCCGCAAGCCTGGAGTCCCTGGGAATCGTGACCGTGAACAGCGTGCTCTTGAGATCGTAGACTGCGTGAACGTCGATACTCCGCTCGCGCGATGTCACGCCCGTCTCGCGAGACGGCAGCTGGCGTCGTCCGATCGACGCCATGTACACCGTGCCGGTAAGCAGAATCAGGGCGCCGAGCGGCGTGAAATCGAACATGCCGAACGGCCGCAGACCGGCCTGCTCCAGATATCCGGAGATGAGGATGTTGGGCGCCGTTCCGATAAGGGTGAGCAGGCCGCCGAGCAGGGTCGCGAACGCGAGAGGCATCAACAACTTGGACGGGGCCTGGTTGGTGCGGCGCGCGATGTCGAGCACGACCGGCAGAAAGAGCGCCCCGACCGCGATGTTGTTCATGATGCCCGAGAGAGCGCCTGCAGAAGCCATCATCAGAAAGATCAGCCGCAGTTGGCTGTCTCCGGCCAGTCCGAGCACGTGGCGTCCCACGAGGTTGGCAACGCCCGTCTTGTAGAGGCCTCCGCTGAGCACCAGAACCGACCCGATCGTGATGACGGCCGGGTTGCTGAAACCGCGCAGCGCCTGCTCGTCGGTGATCAGGCCCGTGATTGCCAGGGTCAGGAGCACGAGGAGCCCGACCACGTCGTACCGCACCCACTCCGTGATGAAGAAGAGGATGGCCAGCGCGACGACCACCAGAACGATCAGAATCGGTATGGTCATGAACGATGAGATAATGAAACGACCGCGACCCGGCGAGGGTCAGTCCGGGAACTTCGAAGCTCGACCTTGCGTTGTCAGGACTCGACGCGAGTTTTCGAAGCAGAGAAATGCCTTATCGCTGTTTGGAGAGGACTGACAATGAATAGGGGACTGAACCCGGAGCTCGGTCTGGCGATCCTGCGCGTGGTGCTTGGAGTGATCTTCATCGCTCACGGGGCACCGAACATGTTTGGCGGCATGGAGGCTCTACAGGGCTTCTTCGCGCAGCTCGGAATACCGCTGCCTGCGGTGACCGCCTGGTTGATCGTTCTGCTGGAGGTCTTCGGCGGCCTGATGCTGATCGTCGGCTTTCTTGTGGCGCCGATCGCGGCGCTGCTGGCCGTTCACATGGTCGCGGGGATCATCGTCGTACACGCCCGGAACGGCTTCTACGTGATCGGGCACGGCCAGGGTGGGGTGGAGTTCAACCTGATTCTGGTGGTGAGCCTGCTGATGCTGATCCTCGGCGGGCCGGGGCTGGCGGCGCTCGACAACAGGCGGGGGGTTGGAGGCGTAGCGGACGTCTAGCGGTCTCCTCAGAAGCCCATCATCGCGCGGACGGCGGGGTCGATTCTGTCCGGTGTCCAGAACGGCTTCCAGACCAGGTTCACCTCCGCCTCCTCCACGCCGTCCACCCCCTCGGCGGCAACCTTCGCGCCGCCGAGAATCATGCCGCCCGCCGGACAGCCGGGGCTGGTGAGGGTCATCGTGACCTTGGCCGTCGCGTCTTCAACCGCCACGTCGTAAACGAGCCCGAGGTCGACGATGTTGATCCCCAATTCGGGGTCCATGACGTCCTTCAGCGCCTCGCGCACCTGATCCGGCAGGTCTGTGGCGCCCTGTTTCTCTGCGCTGGTCGACGCGTCCGAGCTGTCCGGTGTATCCGAGCTGTCGTGTGTGTCTTTGCTGTCCGGCATGTCCGAGGTATCCATGTGAGTCCTTGTCCTGGCTGTGCGCTGGCGCGACGAACGGCGACTCCTTCCGAGCTGGCTAGGTCGTACCGGCCGTCGCCCGGGTCGTTCCGACCTGGCGGGCCACCTCATCCATCGGAGGCCGGCTTCGAACCAGGTTGCGACAGGCGGGCATCTGCCGGGGGGCATTCACCAGAATCGCCCCGCAGAGAATGCCGCCGGAACCACAGTAGACGACGCTCGGATCCTCGCCGAGCCCGCCATCCACGAGGATCTCGTCCGCGTCGGCGGGTCGCCCGAACGCGTTGATACCCAGATCGAAGACGGTCGAGAAGAAGTAGGACAGATGGTCGTACGCGGTTTCATCCCCCGCCATGTTGCGTCCCACAACCTTCCCGTGCTCGCGCGCGTGGTCCCAGTGCTCCACGCGGGTGGTCTCTCCGAACACCGGATCGGGGTACCGGGCGACATCTCCCGCCGCGTAGACGTACGCGTGACTGGTCTCCCCGAAGGCATCCACGATGACTCCGTCGTCCACGGCCATCCCGGCCGCCAGGGCCAGGTCGTCGCCGGGCTTCAGTCCGACACCGATCACGACCAGGTCGCAGAGGATTTCTTCCCCGTTCTCGAGAACCGCCCGTTCGACCTTTCCGTCTCCCTGGAGCGCCGCCACACGCGTGGAGAGGCGGAATTCGACATTCCGCTCCTCGAAGTACTGCTGCATGAAGCCAGAAAGCTCGGGCGGTAGGAGACGCGACCACACTCGTTCATCCTTCTCCACGACGGTCGAGTCCACGTCGAATTTGAGCAGCGAAGCGGCCAGCTCCATTCCGATGAAGCCGGCGCCGATCAACAGGGCGGTCTTCGCTTCGGCAGCCGCCGCTTTCAACGCATCGGCGTCATCGACCGTCCGCAACGTGAAGACGCCCGGGAGATCGACGCCCGGGATCGACAGGGTCCGTGGTCGGCCTCCAGTCGCGAGGAGCAGACGGGCGCCCTCGAAGACATCGCCCGCCTCCGTAACGACCGAACGTCTCTTCGCATCGAGCGATTCGACCCGGTGCTCGGTGAGCAGGCTGACTCCTGCCTCCGTTTCGAACCATCCCTCGGGCTTCACGTACAGGAGCTCTCGGGTCATGCCGGGCGTCTGAAGGTACCCCTTGGAGAGCGGAGGGCGCTGGTAGGGCGGCTCGGACTCCTCGGTGAGCAGACCGATGGTTCCGTGTGGGTCGTGCTCGCGGATGCCCTCGACGGCCGCCGCCGCAGCAAGGCCTCCACCCACGATCAGGTACTCGAACTGACCCATCTGCTCGTGCCTCCCCTAAGCTCAGGGATTGACCGGCCGGATCTCGACCTCGCTCACGGTGCCGCCGTCGGACAGCTGGATGGCCTTCACGACCAGCTCGGCGACGTCTCCGGGATCGATGATCGTCTCGGGATCGGGCGACTGGCCCGCCTTTTCGAAGAACGGCGTGTAGACGGAACCCGGGCAGACCGTAATTACCCGAACGTTGTCCTTGCGCAGGTCGAGCATCATCGACTTCGACATCCCCATCACGGCGTGCTTGGACGCGGCGTAGACCGAGCCATTGGGGAAGAAGTTCTTGCCGGCGATCGAAGCGACGTTCACCACGACTCCGTCGTTTTGCTCGACCATGGCCGGGACGAACGCCTGTGTGCAGAGGAACACGCCACGCACGTTCACGCCGAAGGTCACGTCGTAGTCTGCGGGCGTGAGATCGAGGACGTGCCCGAAAACGCCGACACCGGCGTTGTTCACGAGGATGTCGGCCGTTCCCAGCTCTGAATGCACGCGCTTCGCGAACGCTCGGACCGAGCCTTCATCCGACACATCGGTGGGGACAGCCAGCACCTGTGGGGCGATCGTACGAAGCCTCTCGGCAGCCTGCTCCAGATCGACCTCGGTGCGAGCACAGATGGCCAGACGACACCCTTCACGGCCCAACGCCTCGGCGACGGACAGACCGATTCCCGTGCTCGCTCCCGTGATCACCGCCAGGCGGCCGGACAGCTCCATGAGTCAGATCTCCCTGCGAATCTTCCGGTCAGTCTTCGAGCATTTCCTGCGAGTGGCGATCCCGAGCCACATGTTGATTCACGTAGTCACACCAGAGGTGACCGATCAGGATGTGGGCCTCCTGAACGCGGGCCGGGCTGTTCGAGGGTACGATGATGTCGCAATCGAGGAGACCGGCCACGTCGCCTCCGTCCGACCCGAGTAGCCCAACCGTATAAACTCCGATTGCACGAGCCGTTTCCACGCCCGCGATTACGTTCGGGCTGCGGCCGGAGGTGGAGATCGCCACGAGCACGTCGTCCGGCCTACAGAGGGCTTCGATCTGACGTGCGAAGACGCGCTCGAACCCGTAATCGTTACTGACGGAGGTGAGGATGGAGCTATCCGTGGTGAGTGCGACCGAGGAGAGGCCGCGTCTCTCCCCCTCGAAACGACCGACCAGTTCGGCGGCGAGGTGCTGGCAGTCGGCCGCGCTGCCCCCGTTGCCGATCCACCAGACCGTCCCGCCCGCCTCGAGGCACTCCAGCATGCGATGACCGGCCTGCCGGATTCTTGGTCCGAGCGTGCCGATGCTCTCGACGATGTCATGATGCTCGCGAAGAACCTGCTGAATCAGTCTTTGCATGAGCGCTTCGACTTCACCCGCCTTCACTCGTCCGACAGGGTGTCCATGGATGCGTTGGCACGGACGCCCGACGCACGCGCCACGAACTCGACCGGGTGTAGAACAGGCGTACGGTCGCCGCGTTCCCTCAAGCCCGCTCCGATCTGCATGATACAGCCCGGGTTGCCGGTCACCACCGCATCGTATCCTCCGGCCTGAATCTCGTCGAGCTTGCGCTCGAGGACCTGCCGGGAGAGCGCGGGCAGCCGCAAACCGTACGTGCCCGCCCCCCCACAGCACTCCAATGACGAGGGAAGGGACTCGATCGAGCACCCGACCGCCGCGCCGATGGCCTGCAGTGCCTGAACCGGAGCTCGATCGACACCCTGCGCGTGCACGAGGTGGCACGGGGCGTCGTACGCGATACGTACCAGATCGGCCTTCGGCTCGCTGGCGGCCCGGTTGTCGATCCGCGCCGTGTGGGTCCGATCGGGAAAGCGCCCTGGAGCGTCGAGCAACTCACTCACATCCCGCACGCGTTCGGAGAACCGTCGGGCCCGGTCCGACCAGCGAGAGTCGTCGGCCAGCAAGTGGCCGTACTCCTTCATCGCAGCGCTACAACCGGCGGCATCGCTCACGATCCGGTCGGCACCGCTGGCCTCGAACGCGGCGATCGTGCGTCTCGCCATCCGCCGAGCGTCTTCACGATGGCCGGCGTGGCCGTGCAGGGCCCCGCAGCACCTCGACGTGGGCAGCACGATTTCGCTCCAGCCGTTCTCCCCGACGACTTGCCGGGTGGCAGCCTGCACGTGAGAGAACAGGCCGCGCGTGACACAGCCTTCCAGAAAAGCCCAGGTGGTTCCGTCGGGCTCTGGGTCGCGACCCGAATCGGACGTCGACGGTCTCGCGGAGCGCGATCCGGCAAACGGGCTCCGTGCCGGGGCTGTGGCAGCCAGAGTGCGCGCGGCCCGGCCGATCCGACCCGGCATCAGCTGTCCCGCTACGCCCGCCAGACCCGCCCGGCGGGCGAGACACAGCGTTCGATACAGCGGTCGAGAGAGACCGCCGGTCAGCCACCAGAGGAAGAACCGCGATCCCGCTCGGGCGAGCCGCCGCGACCGGGTCAGCTTCGCGCGGCTGCGCTCCAGGATTCGTGTGTAGGGGACATCGGCCGGGCAGGCTGTCTCACAGGCTCGGCATGCCAGACACCGACCCCAGCACGCGAAATGTGGGGCAGGCGGGCAGGCAGAGACCGCAATGGACGCAGGTCGTGAGAGAGACCGCGTCGGACTCCATCACTCCACGGGCGGATCGGCGGCGCTCTGATCGTGGACGATGCGCCAGCGACCCTCCACCTGGAGCAGCACGAGGGTGAACAGTCCCGTCGATGTGGTCGTACCGTTCCGAAACAGGGTGTAACGCGCGGTCGCCAATCCATGACGCTGGCCGAGTCGTCGGGCACGTAGCTCGCTGAATCGAAGACTGTCGCGCTCCGCACCCGGCTCGAACAGCGGCGCAAACCGTTCCCGGATGGCGTCGAACCCGACCCGCAGCGTTCCAGCGCCTATGTAGGTCGTCGTGGGGGCCCGCAGGTAATGCACCATGAAGCCGTCGAGCGCGCCGCTGTTCCATGCTTCGGCCGAAAGGCGCAGGATCTCATCCACCTGCGCCGTGAACGCGGTTCCCTCTTCGCCCTCCCCGCGCACGTTCGTCGATGGGTCGATCCAGCAGCCCGCCAGGGCCACCAGCGAGAGCAGAGCACAGGCGTTGAGGATCGGTCGTGACAGGTTCATAGGTTCAATCCCGTGGGAGCGCGTCGTGAAACAGCGCGGCCGATCGCTCCACGGCCAGCTCCAGCAGATCATTGGTTCCTTCGAACGGATGCACCGCGTTCAATGTGTGCCCTGCGCCTTCGACGAGCAGCAACTCCGCAGCGCGTTCGGCCGCCGTCACGAGGGCTTTCGACTCGGCGGCCGGGACGGACTCGTCTTCGCTCCCGTGGACGGCCAGGTAGGGAATGTCGAGCGAACCCGCCGCCGCGAGCACGTCCAATCGCTCCCGGTTGGCGCGAATGTCGTCCAGGACGTTTCGGTGGAGTGGCATCTGCTGGCCCGTCCGCACGTTGGGAATGTAGACCGTTTCTCCGGACTCCCACGTCTCGACGTAATCGGCCTCGTAGCGCTCGACCGAGGCGATGGACGACCAGGTGACCAGTGCCTGAACTTCGGTTCGTAGAGCCGCCTTGAGCACGCAGGTCGCCCCACCTCGGCTGTGCCCCAGGAGTCCGAACGCGTACGGAGGAGGAACATCGGCCTCGGCGATGCGGCCGGCGCTCAGGCGATCGAGGACCGCCTCGAGGTCCCACAGCTCCCGTGTGAACGTGTTGCGGGCGAATCGGTCCAGCTCGTCGAAGTCATGCAAGCTCTCTCCGACGCCCGAGCCGGTGAAGTTGAACGACACCGTGACGATGCCGGTCCGGGCCGCCAACTGTTCCGACACGTACGGGAAGAACCCCCAATCCTTGAATCCCTTGAAGCCATGACACACGACGATCGCGGGACCTTCCTCGGGTGCGTCCGGGACCCAGGCGTCACCGCGGATCACGCCGTCGGGTGCGACGCCGAACTCGAAGGCGTGCCGGCTCACCCGCTGATGCTGACCGCTCGGCGAATCCATCTCAGTTCTCCTCCCGCTCTCGCTGCGGTAGCCATCGGCGCTCGGGTTGACCGGCACTTCGGTTGGTGTAACGCGCCAGGGTGAACAGAAGATCGGAAAGACGGTTCATGTACGGCAGGACGAGATCCCGAAGCTCCGGCTGCTCGGGGGTGAGCGCCACGATCGCGCGCTCCGCACGGCGACAGATCGTGCGCGCCGCGTGCAGTTGGGCGCCGGCCGAGCACCCACCGGGCAGAATGAACGCGTCCAGGGCGGGCAGCTCGTCGTCGAGCGCATCGATCCAGCGCTCGAGGTCGTCGATTCGCCGCGGGTCGAGCGCCGGAATCGTTCCCTTCTCGAGTGCCTTTCGAGGGTCGGCCGCCGCGAGCCGGGCCCCGATCACGAACAGGTCCTCTTGCACGAGCCCCACCGCCTCTCGATCGATCAGACCCGCCGTATCGAGCGCGAGGGCAAGTCCAAGCGCCGCCCCGAACTCGTCCAGGGCGCCATACGCCTCGACGCGAGGATCCGTCTTGAGCACACGCACGCCTCCAAACAGCGTCGTCTCTCCGTGGTCACCGCCCTTCGTGTAGATCTTCACGTCTGCTAGCCTCTCTGCCGCTCCGTGATCCGCATATCGTCAGGCATCAACGAGCCGCAACGCTCGCTCGTGGCGCTAGCCCTGCGTGCCGCTCGGCCGGGGTGCCGCTTGCCCGTGGAGATGCTCACACGTGCTCTCCGATCCAGTGCCGCTCCCGACCGCCGAGCGAGTCCAGCACCCGCCCTTCCAGGTTGGCGACCTGCTCGGACCGTTTGCTGGCCGCCAACGCGTGCTCGTCCGGGCCAGCCTGATCGATCAGCAGTTCTGCCGGGCCCGTCGCCTCGATGACCGCTCGCAGTGAAACACCGCCGTTCCGCTGGTACTCACAGCGCACGACCCCATCGAGCGGAAAGACCTCGATTGCCACGAGCCAGGACCCGCACGAGTCCACCAGGCGTCCCGCTGCGGCGTGCAGCTCACTCCGGCCAACTCGAAGATACGCCACGACTCGGGTGAGCGGGTCGGTTGTCTCGGTCTCGAGCGCAGGTTCTTCGCCGTTCGGCCCCGTCAGGCGCGCTTCTGCGTCGTTTTCCAGGGCCCAGCGCTCGAGCATGACTTGCCGCTCGGCCACCGACTCCGCCGAGCCGAACAGGCGAACCAGGAAAGCCGCATCCGATCTTGCACGCCAACACCAGCTCACGGCGTCGGGTCGAAAGCTCGCCGCCGGCGACATCCCACAGAACGCCCTCAGCACGTCCGTCGAGTCCGTTGAGCCGATCTCGAAAAGAGCATCTCGTGCTGGCAGCGGCCAGACACGCAGGCTGACCTCAGTAAGCGCACCGAGCCGGCCTCGACTTCCGCACCACAGCCGCTGCACATCGTACCCCGCCACATTCTTGACGACCGGTCGGCCCCAGCGGAGCTGCCTCCCATCGTGCGCAACGACCCGGCAGGCCAGTAGATGGCGCCGCATGGATCCGAACGTCGGATCCAGCGCGCACGGTGCGGCCGCCGCAACCAGACCGCCGACCGTTGCCGCGGGTCGTGAGCAGGAGAGCGGCAGCCACTGGCCCTGGTCAGCCAGCGTCCGGACCAGATCCACGATCCTCATCCCCGCGCCAACGGTCACCACCAGATCGCGCGGCTCGTGTGCGACCAGCCTCGAGAAATGCGCTGCCGCCAGCGACACGATATCGACTTCCAGCTCGTCGAGCCGTGTCTGGAGACCGTCGGAAGCTTGCCGGGCCCCGGTGAAGACCGCGGGAGCGGCGTCAACGGAATCCGAGTCGGCGGCGGCCAGCAGCTCTCTCAGCTCACCTGACCGCTCGGGCGTCAGCCAGGCCACACTCAGTCACCCTCGGCCAGCTGAGCCTCCAGCATCCGGAGCAGCTGTGCCGGGTCGGCTTGCAGCTCCTCGGCCCGGCGCGCCACCTCCTCCCGGGAGATGGCGGGGTCGAGCTCGACGAGGTAGGCGTCCGAGCCCTCGAGCTCGAAGAAACCAAGCGTCATCTTGTAACCGGACACCCCGGTCGCGCGCTTGGCGATCAGCTCCGCGCTGAAGCTGCGACCTCCCGCTTCGACAGCCTCCGCAAGGTGCGCTTCGATCGAGTCGCGTCGTCTGTAGCGTGCCATTCTTCGTGTCAGGCCGGCTCGGGCCGTCGTTAGTCGGGAAGAAGCTTTCCCGGGTTGCACAGGCCCGCGGGATCGAAGGCCGCTTTCACGTGGCGGAGCGCATCCAGCTCCTCATCCTGAAAGATAAGCCGCATGGCGTCGCGCTTGTCCAGGCCGACTCCGTGCTCGCCTGTGATCGTTCCGCCGGCCTCCACGCAGGCTCGCATCATCTCCTCTGCAGCCTTCTTCACTCTGGCGACCTGATCCTGGTCGGCGGGGTCGAACAGGAGGTGTGGATGCAGGTTTCCGTCACCCGCGTGAAAGTAGTTGACGACCTCCAGACCGTGTGTTGCTGCAATCTCCACCGTGCGGGCCAGCACGTCGGGGAGCGCCGTGCGCGGCACGGCCGCGTCCTGGATCAGCACCTCCGGCGCCTGTCGCCCCAGCGCACCGAACGCCTTTTTCCTCGCGTGCCAGAGCTTCGCGCGCTCCTCCTCATCCGCCGCAAGCCGGACGTCGCGCGCACCACACCGACGTGCGACCACAGTCGCGGCTTCGATTTCCGCCTCCACCTCCCGCGGAAAGCCCTCGACCTCCACGATCAGAGCGGCTTCGAGATCGGTCGGCAGGCCAATGGCGTAGACCGAGTCCTCGACCATGCGGATCGTTGCACCATCGATGAGCTCGATAGCGACTGGTGTCACACCGGAGCTCAGGAGCTCGCTCACTGCCGCGGCCGCATCCTGCAAGCGATCGAAGAGAGCAAGCGCCGTCCGCACGGCAACGGCTTCGGGAACCAGCCGCACGCGGACTCTGGACGCGATGCCGAGGGTTCCCTCCGACCCGATGAGCAAGCTGGCCACATCGAGGCTCCCCTCCGCTCCGCGACCCAGCATCAGCGTCTTCCCATTCGGCAGCACGACCTCCAGCTCGAGGACATGGTCGCTCGTCACGCCATGTTTGAGGCAGTGAGGTCCGCCGGCGTTCTCGGCCACGTTGCCGCCGATCGTGCAGGCTTCCGCACTGGCGGGGTCCGGCAGATATCGCAGGCCATGTGCAGCGGCAGCGGTGTTGATCGCCGCAGTCACTACCCCCGGCTCCACGTCGGCGTAGCGGTCCTCTGGGTCAACCCGAAGCACGTGGTTCATGCGCATTGTGGACACGAGAACCGCTTCCGTCGCCACGGCGCCACCGGAGAGGCCCGTGCCCGCGCCGCGAGGCACGATGG
>JBDHLB010000040.1:0-22143 GCA_039586095.1 Gemmatimonadota bacterium | reverse complement strand
GGACGAGACCCGTCGCCGAGCCATGGCGAAAGCGTGCGCGAGGCGAGCCGCCCCCGAAGCGGTCGACCGGATCGCAGCCGACCTGCTGCGACTTGTGGGCGAGAGCGGAGGATCGAGCGATGACCCGCCAGTCTGAGACTGCGGCGGTGATGTCGACCCATGGCCGAGCTCCGGCCGGCCGAGGGAGTCTCCCCCCTCCAGGGAGCCGCGTGCATTTCGTCGGCGTGGCGGGTGCCGGGATGCGGGGCCTGGCGTTCCTGATGGCCAAATCGGGCTATGAGGTCAGCGGCTGTGACCGTGACGAAGCCGCCGAGCTCGGGGAGCTCAGCAGCCTCGGCATCTGCCTGGATCACGGCCACGACGCGTCGCATGTGGAGGACGTACAACTCGTCATCTACAGCTCGGCCGTACCGCCCGATTCCCCCGAGCTGGAGGCGGCGCGTGAGGCGGACGTTCCGATGCTCAAGCGTGCTCGAGCCATGGGCGCGGTCGTGAACAGCCATCGACTGGTCGGCGTGGCAGGCACCCACGGCAAGACGACGATCACCGCCATGACCGGTCTGCTGTGCGAGGCCGCCGGGCTCGACCCGAACGTGCTGGTCGGCGGCCGGGTCACGGCGTGGGACGGCTATGCCCGACATGGACGGGGTGTGGTGTCTGTCGCCGAGGCCGACGAATACGACCGCTCGTTCCTCGAGCTGGACCCATGGCTGGCGCTGGTCAGCTCCCTGGAGGCCGAGCACCTGGACACCTACGGCGACTTCGACGCGCTGCGCGCGGCCTACAAGGACTTTGCGAGTCGTGCGCTCGAACGAGGGGGCGTGCTGTTCTGTCAGGACGATCCCGGCGCGCGCGAGCTGGGAAGGGCCCTGGGCAGCGCTCTCTCGTACGGGTTCCACCCGGACTCCCTCTACCGGATCGAGATGGAGGCCGCCGCTCCACACGAACAGCGAGCACGACTCGCGGGACCCGACGGCTCTGTGCGTTTTCGATTGGGTGTACCTGGCCGTCACAACGTCCAGAACGCGGCGGCCGCGCTGTCGATCGCGCTCATTCTGGGCGCGGAGCCGGCGGTTGCCGATCGCCTGCTCGACTTTCGCGGCGTGGGTCGTCGGCTCGAGGAAGTGGCGGAAACGGGCGAGATCCACGTGGTCGACGATTACGCGCACCACCCGACAGAGGTGCGAGCGTCGCTCGAGGCGCTGCGGGCACGTCACCCCGGCGCACGGCTGGTCGTGTTCTTTCAGCCCCATCTGTACTCGCGGACGCGCGCGTTCGCACCCGAATTCGCCCGGGCGCTCCAGGCGGCCGACGAAGCGTATCTGCTTCCGATCTACCCGGCCCGTGAAGCGCCGATCGAAGGCGTCACGTCCGATCTGATCGTACAGGCGGGTGGAACGAGCCTGCAGACCTGTTCAAAAGACGAGTCGATCGAACTCGTACGAGCCGCCGGGAGCGCCGGTCCCGCGGTCTTCGTGTTCATGGGCGCGGGTGACGTCACTTCGCTGGCGCGCGAGGCGGCGACCGTGGTGACCGATGCTGCGCTGGGAGCCTGACGTGCTGCTCTCCGGACTGACCCGATACGGGATCGGCGGTCCCGCGACGCGCCTGGCTCGGCCGGGCACGCGGGAAGACCTCGCGGAAGCGCTTGCCGACGTGCAGGGCGGTCCGTACCGAGTGCTGGGAGGCGGCGCGAACGTGCTCGTCGCAGATCGCGGTGTGGACGAAGCGGTGTTGGTGCTGGGGGGAGACTTCGAGTACGTGTCGACAGACCCGGACACCCTGGAGGCGGGTGCAGCGACGAGACTGCCTGCCCTGGTCGGCACCGCTCGCCGACATGCGCGAGTCGGATGGAGTTTTCTGGAGGCCGTGCCGGGAACCGTCGGTGGCGGACTGCGGATGAACGCCGGCTCTCGGGACGTGTGGTTGTGGCATCGGGTCATCTGGGCCGAGGCGATGAGGCCCGATGGAGACGTCGTTCGCGTCGAGCCCGCTGACGTCGATCCAGGCTATCGCCGGATCGGCCTGCCCGATAGCTGGGTCTTCTTGCGTGCGCGGTTCCACGCACCGCGCGGCGAGGCGGGGAGGATCGATGATGAGCACCGTGAGTTTCGGACTCGCAAAGTGGCAAGCCAGGTCTACGATCTTCCGACCGTCGGATCCACGTGGAAGAACCCGGGACCGGCCTACGGAGCGGCCTGGCAAGTCGTGGATCAGGTGGGCATGCGGGGGGAGCGCCGGGGAGACGCTCAGATCTCCGAGCGCCACGCGAACTTCATCGTGAACCACGGTTCGGCGAACGCCGAGGACGTGCTGGGCCTGATGGTCGAGACGCGGCGGCGCGCTCACGAGCAGCTCGGTGTATGGCTCGAGCCGGAGATCTGCCTGTGGGGGTTCGATCCGGAGGAAATGCGGCTGGTGGGGGGCACGGCATGAGCGGCGCACGGAAGCCGACTCGAAGGGGGCTGGGCAGGCTCGGGGCTAACGGACGTCCGACACGCCGGACCCGTCGACGCCTGTTCGTGATCGCAACGACCGCCCTGATCGGCGGTACCCTCCCTCTGTGGGTTCCGCAGCTGCTGGCCAGGCTGCCGGCGTTCCGCGTGGCTCACGTGAAAGTGATCGGCACGCGATATGTGCCGCCCGACGAAATCGTGCGCCTGGCGGCGGTCGACCCACAGGCCTCGGTGTGGGACGACACCGAGCCGTGGGAGGAAGCGGTCGAAGCTCACCCGCTCGTCAGCGATGCCCATGTGCGACGAGCCGGTCTGCGGACTCTGGAGATTCGCGTGATCGAAGATCGACCCGTGGCCCTGGCCGCCACCCCGGCGCTCGTGCCGGTGAGCGCCGATGGTCGAGTGTTGCCGCTGGATCCGACCGAGGTGGGGCTCGATCTACCCGTGCTGGGAGGCACTTGGAGCGTGGACCACGATCGTCTGACCGAGGCAGAGCCACGACGTCTCGTGGCCCTGTTGAGCGAGCTGGAAGCCTACGACGCGGCCTTCATCTCGCTGGTCTCCGAGGTGAACGGCCGGAGCGATGGCTCCATTGAGATCCGGATGCTCCCTGCGGCCCGCACGGCTCGCATTCTCCTGTCCCCCGAAGCTCCGTTGCGTGGACTTCAACGCGTGGAGTTGGCGCTCGGCGATGCGAGTGCAGCGAACGTATCGGTCGCCGACGCGCGCTTCGCGGGACAGGTGGTATTGCGCGTGGAGCAAGAGTCATGATCGGCGGCGGCCGGGTCGTCCTGGGCCTCGATGTGGGTTCGACGAAGACCTGCGCGGTCATCGCCGAGCACGCTCCGACCGGCAACGGTGCGGGTGAAGCCCTGCACGTTCTCGGCATCGGAATCGCGCCGTCGGCGGGAATGTCGGGACCCACGGTCACGAACCTGGAAGCGACCACCGCGTCGGTACGCTCCTCGGTCCAGCAAGCGGAGGAGATGGCGGGCAGGGAAGTCGATCGAGCGTTCATCGGACTGGCCGGCGCCCACGTGGATGTGGCGATGTCGAGCGGCGTGGTCGCGGTTGCCGGAGCGGAGGTCGACTCGCGAGACGTTCGACGCGTGGAGGAAGTCGGCCGAGCGGTGCCCTTGGGTCCGGACGCCGAGCTGATCCACGCTCTGTGTCTGGACTACACGGTAGACGGTCGGTCGGGGATCGAGGATCCCGTCGGGATGGAAGCCACGCGTCTCGAATCCGAGGTGTGTCTGGTGACAGCCCGTACGAGCATCTGCCGCGACCTGCGAAAGGCGGTCGATCGGGCCGGATATCGACCGGTGGAGCTCGTGCTGGAGCCGCTGGCCAGCAGTCTCGCCGTTCTGAAGGACTCGGAGCGTGACACCGGCGTGGCCCTTGTGGAGATCGGAGGGTCGGCGACGGATCTGGTCGTGTTCGAGGGACGGCGAATCCGTGCGCTGCGAACGTTTCCCTGGGGCGCCCGAACCGTCACACGAGACATCGCCAAGGGCCTCGGCGTCCCGGAGGACGAAGCCGAGCGGCTCAAGGCGGAGCACGGCGTCGCACTACGGAGTCGCGTGGACGCTGCTGACGAGATCGACGTCTCGGGCCCCGGCTACGGCTCCGGTCGAAAAGTCTCCCGTGCCCTGCTGGCGCACATCATCGAGCAACGCCTCGATGAGATACTCGGGCTCGTGTACGACCAGCTCGAGGAGAATGGATTTCTCGATCGACTGGGGACGGGTGTCGTGCTCACGGGCGGAGGCGCGTCGCTTCCCGGCACCGTGGCCCTTGCCCGCTCGGTCTTCAACCGGCCCGTGCGTCAGGGCGCACCGGGTCCGCGTCTATCGGGGGCGGCGGAAGCCGTGAGCCGGCCCGACTTCGCGACCGGGGTCGGACTGGCCATGTACGGGAACTCGAGAGGCGGTCAGCGCACGTTGGGGGGCGCGACTCGTGTCCTCGGGCGGCTCGGCGACTGGCTGAAGGATTTCTTTTGAGCAACAGAATGTTCGTGAGCGAGACCACACTGGAGGAGAGGGAACTGGAGGAGGGGCAAATGGTCTTCGAATTCGATGACAACGTTTCACGAAACGCCCGCATGAAAGTGGTGGGCGTGGGGGGCGCCGGCGGAAACGCCGTAAACCGGATGATCGACGAGCAGCTCGAGGGCGTCGAGTTCATTGCGATCAACACGGATCTGCAGGCGCTCCATCGCTCGAACAGTCACATCAAGGTGCAGATCGGGAAGCGCCTCACACGAGGCCTGGGCGCCGGCGCGCGGCCCGAGATCGGTCGACAGGCGATGGCCGAGAACGAAGACGAGGTCCGCACCGCGCTGGAGGGCTCCGATCTCGTGTTCGTGACGGCCGGCATGGGCGGCGGTACGGGCACGGGTGCGGCTCCCATCGTCGGGAAGATAGCTCGAGAGCTGGGTGCTCTGTGCGTGGCGATCGTCTCTCGCCCGTTCCACTTCGAGGGTAGAAAGCGATCACGCCAGGCCGACATCGGTCTGAAGGAGCTCCGCCGGGCGGTCGACACGATGATCGTCGTCCCGAACGAGCGTCTGCTCTCCGTGGTCGGAAAGGACACGACGTTTCGTGACGCACTGAAGAAGGCCGACGAGGTTCTCCTTCACGCCACTCAGGGCATCTCCGACCTCATCAGCGTCACGGGCGAGGTGAACGTCGACTTCGCGGACGTGCGGACCGTGATGTCCAACCGTGGCGCCGCCCTGATGGGCACGGGATGCGCGTCGGGCGAGAGTCGAGCCGTCGAGGCCGCTCAGGAGGCCATTTGCTCGCCATTGCTGGACAGCGTATCGATTAACGGCGCGACGGGCGTGTTGGTCAACATCACGGGCGGTCCCGACATGACGATCGAGGAGGTCGCGACCATCAACTCGATCGTGCAAGAAGCGGCGGGTGAGGACGGCGAGATCATTTTCGGCGCGGTCCACGAGCCCCAGCTCGAGGGTACGATTCGCGTCACGGTGATCGCGACGGGCTTCGGAGCTCCTGTCGAAGATGACGACGTAGAGCGAGCGGAGCCGCGCCCGGTCGTCATCGGGTCCGCGTACACCGGTCCGCAGCTCGTACCGGATCCGAACCGCGACAAAGGTGTGGAGCAGACCACGTGGAACATGGCGACGGAGGCGTATCAGGATCTTGAAATCCCGACGTTCATCCGCCGTCAAATGGATTGATGAGGCCGTGCGCTCCAGCGGCCGACAGGTATCGAGTTCCGGGGTTTACGAGCGGGTGACGTGACACGTACGCCATCGATCCAACGAAGACTGGCGGTCCTCTCCTCCGCCCTCGCGATCGGCGTGCTGGCGTGGTGGCTCGTCCCCGGAACGGGCGCAGAGTCGCGGCCGATTCGCACCGTGGTCGTCCCGACTCCGAATCCGCCCGTCACGGTCATCGATACGCTGAGGCGTGGCCAGACGTTGGGCGAGGTGCTCGAGAATCGTGGCATATCGGGCGCCGATATCGTCGGCCTGGTCGACGCAATTGGAGCGTACGAGAGCGTTCGCAGGCTTCGACCGGGGACAGAGATACGACTCGCTGTCGAAGATTCGGGCTTCCCTGCAGGACTCAGTCTGAGGCTCGACCCCGACCGGACCCTGCATGTCTTCGCCACGGAAGAAGCATCCGAGGAGGGCTGGGCCAGCCGGCTCGATTCCGTTCCCGTCACGACGGATACGATCCTGGTCGCGGGTCTCGTCGAGTCGAACCTGTACGAGGCACATCTATCCGGAGACGTCGATCGACTGGCTCCCGGAGAGATCCACGACATCACCTTTCGGATCGCGCAGGTATTCCAGTGGCAGATCGACTTCTGGCGCGATCTTAGGGCTGATGACGCGTACCGTGTCGCCATTCAGCGGGAGGTGCGTCCGGACGGAACCATGCGTTCCGCGGAGCTTCTTGCGGCCGAGTTCCGCAACGGCGACACACAGCTCACCGCGGTGCGCTTTCAGCCGGAAGACAGCCCCTCGATCGAGTACTACGATCGGGCTGGTGAGGCCCTGCGCAGCGTCTTCCTCTTTGCTCCCGTCGATCTCGCGCGTGTGACGAGCGGCTTTAGTCGACGCCGCTTTCACCCCATCCTCCGGCGATCACGGCCGCACCTCGGTGTCGACTACGGCGCGCCTCGTGGGACGCCCGTGCGGGCCACGGCGCCCGGTGTCGTGACGCGGGCTGGTCGGTGGGGCGGTTACGGTCTTGCGGTGGAGATTCGTCACGCCAACAACATTCGGACACGGTACGCGCATCTTAGCGGGATCAGCAGTGGGATCCGGGCCGGTGCAAGGGTCGATCAGGGCAGGCAGATCGGACGTGTCGGGTCCACGGGCCTGTCGACGGCCTCGCACCTGCACTACGAGTTTCTTCGCAATGGCAGCCAGGTGAACCCCGCCCGCCTCAACCTTCCGAAGGCCGATCCGGTACCGTCCGACGACCGGCCCCGGTTCGAGCAGCAGCGTGACAGCGCGATTACGCTACTCGCGCAGGTCGAGCTCCCGGGGAGGCAGACCGAGGGAGCGGTCAGCGTGCCGGCCGCCGGGGGCCGATCGGAAGACTGACGCCTCCGACCCTTCGCCGGGGCTGATCCTGCGTGTCCGGCCTTCTCGTCCTGCTCGCCGCTGCGCTGCTGGCCGTCTCGCTGTCGGCGCTCGCCTACGGGTGGCGCGAAGAGCGACTCCCCCGTCGCCTTCCGGCCGCCGTGCTGCGGGCCGTGGCACTCTTCCTGATCGCAGGCGGCCTGGTCCTGCCCTCGATCCGGGGCGAGCGACCCGTCGGGCCGCGTCGTATGGTCCTTCTCGACATGTCCCGAAGCATGGACCTGCCTCTGGATGTGGGACGCGAGCGCTCCAGAAGGGACTCGGCACTGGCGCTGCTCGACTCCCTGCAACCCGAGCGCGTGTTTCTCTTCGGGGGCGTGCCGAGCCCGATCCATCCCGATTCGGCGCCCGGCAGCACCCTGCGGGCCCGAACCAGTCGCCTGACCCCGGCTCTGGAGGCGGCTCATCTGGCCGGAGCGGATAGCGTATGGGTGGTCACGGACGGTGCGCTGGACGACCGCGAAGAGGCGCGCCGGGCCGCCGAACGGAGGGGTCTGGGCGTCCGGGAGCTGCAGGTGGGAGGGTCGATCCCGCGGGTCGGGCTCCGCAGCCTGCGGACCCCCTCCCGGCTGGCCGCCGGCGACACGGCCCGGGTGCGTATCGAGATCGTGTCCGAGGGGGCTGCGAGCCAGCTTCCGGACTCCGCCACCATCGAACTCAGGGTGGACGGTCGCTTGATGGACGCCATCCGAACCCCGACCCCGTCGTCCGGACGACGGGCCTCCGCCGAGCTGAGTTTCGTCCCGACAGGCTCTCCTGGCCCCACCTGGCAGCGCGTGGAAGTGGCTCTGACCTCGGGAGGCGATCCGCTGGGGATCTCCGATCGAGGGCATCGGTGGATCGAGGTCTCTCCCCAGTCCGATGGAGCGGTGGCTATCTCGCTCGTCGGGAACTGGGAGTTGCGTTTTCTCCTGCCCGTTCTGGAGCGAACGGTGCCGGGAGGCGCCACGGGGTACATGGAGGTCGCCGCGGGCCGCTTTCTCGAAGCCGGAGATCGTCCACGTCCGGTGGGCGACCTCGCCACGATCCAACGGGCGATCCGGGCCGCGCGTCTGCTCGTAGTCCACGCCGACCTGAGCGCGATTCCCGATTGGCTGGCCACCGCGATGCGCGCCCACCGGCGGAAGCTGCTCTTCGTGACGGGCCGTGGCATGGTGCCGGGGACGCCGATTCGACTGCAGCGCGCGCTCGATGGACCCTGGCGTCCGATCGCGCCTCCTCCGCCCGGTCCGCTGAATGCCCTGTTGTACGACTCCGGACTCGAGTCACTGCCGGCCCTCTTCCCGTTGTGGACCCTGGAAGGATCTTCCGAGTGGACCGCGCTCGAAGGAGTGGATCGGCTCGGCGGCGAGCCGAGGCCCCTTCTCGTAGGCGGGCGAAGTGGCGAATTCCTGTGGGCCATCGCCCCCGGGACCGGGTACTGGAGGTGGGCGTTCCAGGCGGGCGAGCCACGTCGCATCTACGAGGCGCTGCTCAGTGGCGTGGTGGGATGGCTTACGGAAGATTTCGCGCCACGGCCTCTGGAGCTGGAAAGCGTTCCGAGTGCGGGTGAGACGCTCAGATGGCGGGTCGGGTCGGGTGTGTCGGATCTCGGCGTGACGATGGTGACCGAAGGGATGGACACCGTGTGGTCCGCAGCGGCTCCCGCGCCGGATGGCCTCTTGCTCGGTCCATCGCTTGAGGCAGGCAGTTTCCGTATCCTCGCTCACGGGGTGCAACGTGGCGTGGAATTCACCTCGGAGCGCCCGCTTGAGGTCCAGCCGGACCCGGATGAGTCGGGACCGCGATCTGTCGGCGTGCCCTTGACCATGTCAGCCTCGCGCGAGCCGGTGGAGGCCAGAGCCAGAGTTCGTCGTCCCGTGTGGCCATTCCTTCTCGCCGCGCTCCTGTTTTGCGCGGAGTGGATGTGGCGTCGTCGGATCGGTCTTCGTTGAGGAGCGGACAACACGTGTCGGATGATCAGCTGAATCTGAGCGCGGAGCGGCCCAGACGGTCGCTGTGGCGTCGCATCGTGGACGTGGCGCTCATGGACGTGAACACGATCGTGCAGGGTGGAATCGACGAGGGTGCGCACGAGCGGCTGGAGCGCGTGCTGCTGGAAGCCGATTTCGGGGTCGATACCACCATGGAGCTGGCCGACGACCTGAAGCGGGCGGCCGAGCGCGGCACGATCACCGATGAAGTGCAGCTGCGACACTTCCTCGGCGAGCGCATTCGCGACATCCTCCGCACGGTCGCCGTCTCTTCGGCGGGTGGTGAGCTGGCCCGGTCAGCGGACGGTCCTTCGGTGGTCCTGTTTCTCGGCGTGAACGGCACGGGGAAGACTACGACCGTGGCGAAGCTCGCATGGCGCCTTCAGTCCGCGGGTGAGAGAGTCATCGTCGCCGCTTCCGACACGTATCGTGCCGGAGCCAGGGAACAGCTCGAGGCCTGGGCCGAGCGCGTCGGGTGCGACTTCGTCGGAGGGCGGCCCGGCGGCGATCCCGCGGCCGTGGCGTTCGATGCGGTCGAGGCCGCTCGCAGCCGGGGGGTGCCGTGGGCGTTGATCGACACGGCAGGCCGGCTGCACACCGAGCGGGGTCTGCTCGAGGAGCTCCAGAAGATCGACCGGGTGGTGGGGCGCCTGGTCGAAGACGGCCCCCATGAGCGGCTCCTGGTGGTCGACGCCACCTCCGGTCAGAACGTCGTCGCGCAGGCCTCCCGCTTCGGTCAGGCACTGGACCTCACGGGCCTGGTGCTGGCCAAGTTCGACAGCACGGCGCGCGCAGGGACCGCTGTCTCCGTCGCCCGGGATCTCGGACTGCCGGTCCGGTTTCTCGGCACGGGAGAGGGCCTCGAGGATCTGGAGCCGTTCAGCCCCGATGCGTACGTGGAGAAGCTCCTGCACGAAGGACGGTGAATGGCGACCCGGCCCTCACTCCTGACCAGCTCGATCCAGTACATGAAGGGGGTCGGGCCGCGCCGGGCGGAACGGTTCGAACGGCTCGGCGTCCGGACCGGACGCGACCTCCTGTATCACCTCCCGCACCGCTACGAGGACGCCACCACCGTCGATCCGATCGCCTCCCTGAAGCCCGGTGACGATGCCACCGTGATCGGACGGGTCGTGTCCAAAGGCGTGCTCCGAACCCGCGCCCGCCTGCGGGTGTTCCACGCGGTCCTGCGCGACGATACGGGGCTCATCGAGTGTGCCTGGCCCGGACGGCCGTGGCTGGACAGGACGATTACGAAGGGCGATTTGCTGCTCGTCTCCGGACCGGTGCGTTTCTACCATGGACGACAGGTCCAACCGCGGGAGCACACCGTTCTGGACGGTTCGGGGGAGGGAATCGAGGGTGGGCGGGTCTTTCCAATCTACCCCGCCACCGAGGGACTCACTCACCGGCAGGTGCGGGCGATCGTCGACGCCAACCTGGAGTCCTTGCTTGCCGAGCTCGCGGGCCGCGAGCGACTCCCCGCCGCATGGCTCGCAGAGCTCCACCTCCCTCCGCTCGAAGCTGCCCTGCAGGCGCTCCATCGGCCGGCGGCGCTGGCGGAAGTGGAACCGGCCCGGCGGCGCCTCGCTTTCGAGGAGCTGTTCTTTCTCCAGCTGTTGCATGCGCGGGCACGCTGGCACCTCAAGACGCAGAGCCCGGGGATCGCTCTGGACGGTCCGCCGACCCTCACGGAGCCGTTCCTCGCGGCCCTCCCCTTCGAGCTCACCAACGCGCAGAAGCGCTCGTGGACGGAGATTCAGGCCGACATGCAAAGTCCGGCTCCCATGAACCGGCTTTTGCAGGGAGACGTGGGGAGCGGCAAGACCGTCGTGGCCGCCGCCGCGCTCCTGAAGGCGGCCGAATCGGGCCATCAGGCAGCGCTCATGGCACCCACGGAGCTCCTCGCCGAGCAGCACTTCCGATCGCTGAGCGAGCTGCTCGCCCCGGTGGACGTGAAGCCCGTCCTGCTCACCGGTTCCGTCACCGGCGGCCAGCGAACGGTGGTGCTCGACGCGCTGTCGAACGGAACCTGCCGCGTCGCGGTCGGCACCCATGCATTGATACAGGAAGCGGTGCGCTTCGAGTCCCTCGGTCTGGCCGTGATCGACGAGCAGCATCGATTCGGCGTCGAGCAGCGCCGACTTCTGCGCGAGGCCGGAACCGCACCCGACGCCCTGGTCATGACGGCGACTCCGATTCCCCGGAGTCTCGCCCTGGCCCTGTACGGCGATCTGGACATCTCTGTCATCGACGAGATGCCGCCCGGCCGCCACCCGGTGGTGACGGGCGTCCGTGGACCCGATAGCCGGGAAGCGGCGTTCGAGTTTCTCAGAGGGCAGCTGGCGGAGGGTCGGCAGGGGTACGTCGTGTACCCGCTGATCGAGGAATCCGAGGTGCTCGAGGCGAAAGCCGCGACCGCGATGCACGAGCAGCTGGCCGAGCGATATCCCGAGTTCGAAATCGGTCTCCTCCACGGACGCCTGTCCGCCGCCGAGAAGGACGACGTCATGCGCCGCTTCCTGGCCGGTGAGGTGCACCTGCTCGTGGCCACCACGGTCATCGAAGTAGGAATCGACGTTCCCAATGCGACAGTTATGCTGATCGAGGACGCCGAACGCTTCGGTCTTGCACAATTGCACCAGCTGCGGGGCCGCGTCGGCCGGGGCGCCGAGCAGAGCTACTGTGTCGCATTTCATGGGGGCGGGGAGCCGTCGGAACGGCTCACGGCTTTCGCCAGCACGACCGACGGGTTCGCGCTAGCGGAGGAAGACCTGCGGCTTCGGGGTCCCGGTGATCTGTTCGGGCGCGAGCAGCACGGCATTCCGTTGCTGCGCTTCGCCGATCTCGAGCGGGATCGAGCGTTGCTCGAGGAGGCGAGACGACGTGCGCGCGGAATCGTCGAGCAGGATCCGGAGCTCGAGCAGAGGGACCATCGCCCGCTTCGCCGGGAGCTCGTGGAGCAATACGGCGATCGGGAGGAACTGTACCGCGTGGGATGATATCGCTTGGGATAACGCACTCCCGCATAACGCTTCTCGCCTTTGTGGTGGCCATCGGTCTGCAGGCCTGCGATGAGACGGCGGGCACGGGACCGGCCATCGTCATCGATGGCCGATTCGAAGATTGGGCCATCCCGACGACGGTGGTACGGGACTCCCTGGATGCTCCGGATGGCGAGATCGATCTGGGCGAGGTGCGAATCGTACACGATTCCGACGCGCTCTTCCTGCTCATCGACCTGGGGCGCGACGTGAACGTTCAGGGCCTGCGCGGGGGTTTGTCTCTACTCCTCGATACGGACGGAGCATCGACGAGCGGGCAGGAGCTGTCGGGCATGAGCGGCGTCGACCTTACGCTGGAGTTCAGTGGGACCGATCCGGCGCGTCCGGGATACGCGCGCGAAGGTGTCGCCGCCCGCCCTGCTGCGCGACCGGAAGATCCGGCCGGCGCGCCCTACGATTGGGATCCTGCCTGGCTCGGCCTGCGCTTCGAGCCGCGTCACACGTCCCGCCGCATCGAGCTGCGGATTGAGCGCGGAGCGGAGCCACCGATTCCGGTCGCCTTTCTGAGCGGCGACCGCGTACGCGGCAAGCTCGTGTTTCGGTCGGAGACCGGGGTCCTCGTGGACGAGACGCCTGTGTTCAGCCGTGTGCTCGACGATGCCGCGGACGTCGTCGTATCCTCCCGCTCAACCGTGGTCTCCCCGTTCGAACCGCCGGACAGCTCCGAGCTGAGGGTCGTGTCGTGGAACGTTTCAGGAGACGATTTTCTGCGGTACACGGACTCGTTCGCCCGCGTGCTGGGAGCGCTCCTTCCCGATGTCGTCCTGTTGGACGAGGTGCCACCGGAGGCCACGCCCGAATGGCTGCGATCGTTCTTCTCGCGGATCGGGAGCCGCCGAGCGAGTACACCGGGTTGGCATGTACTGGTGGGGGCCGAAGGGGGAAGGCAGCGAGGAGTGATCGCTGCCCGCTCCCCGGTCTCCGGGCTCGCGGAGTTCGAGCGGGTACCGTATCCGCGTTCCACGCTGGAGGTCGTCGCCGGAGTACGAGAGGAAGACCTGGCGAAGGAGTCCTGGCGTGCTTTGCAGGAAGTGGCGGAGAACGCCGCCGGGGGGGGCGTGCCGACGTTGGGAGGCCTCGTGACACGCGACCAGGGTCGGGTCTTCGCCGTGACGCTCGATCTGATCTGCTGCGGGAACCGCGAGGGGTCGCCGCACGATCGTGTGCGTCGGTTGGAGACGACCGCGATCCACGATGCGAGCCGCCGGACGCTGGCCCGCCTGGCGCCGGATGCGGTGATTGTCGGTGGTGACTTCAACCTGGTGGGCTCACCCGACCCGCTCGACCTGATGGCCGAGGGTCTGGATCCAGACGGGTCGGATCTCGTTGTCGCGGACGCCCTGCAGCTGGATGGGCTGTCGAGCGCCACGTGGGAGAGCACGCGTGGCCCGTTTCCCCCGGGTCAGCTCGACTACTTGCTGTACAGCGCCAGTTCCCTCGATCTGTTGCAGGCGTTCGTTCTCGATACACGCGACGTCGCTCTCGACGAGCGAGGTCGCCTCGATCTGCGCGAGACCGATACCGAGCGAGCGTCCGACCACCTTCCGCTGGTCGCCGATTTTCGGTGGAGGGACCGCGAGGCGCGGTGAATGACACCCGGATCGTGATTTGCCGCATAGCGGCGGCACGCTCATTGTGCTGTGGGCTGGTGCGTTCACGAACCCGAGTCTCCTGAATCGATAGTTCGAAAGAGCCGTAGGCCATGAGCGAATACACGTCGATACGCGATCTGGAAGAGCACGTCGGAGAGACGGTTCTGCTTCGCGGCTGGGTGCGGAACTTCCGCTCCAGCGGCAAGATCGCGTTCGTGATTCTCCGCGACGGATCGGGAGACGTGCAGCTCGTCTTCGCGCGCGATCAGGTCCCGGCAGAGGCCTGGCAGGTAGTGACGGGGCTGGGCTACGAGGCGGCGATCTCCGTGGAAGGCGAGGTCCATGCGGACGATCGAGCACCCGGCGGGTACGAGGTGCAGGCCCGCGATGCCGCACTACTCGGCCCCTCCGAAGATTATCCGATTCAACCGAAGGAGCACGGGGTCGATTTCCTGCTCGAAAACCGTCACCTGTGGCTCAGGAGCGGACGCCAGGTCGCCATCATGCAAGTCCGGGACGAGGTGGTGCGTGCGATCCGCGACTTTCTCCACGAGGACGGGTTCGTACTGGTCGACACCCCCATCCTGACAGGATCGATCGGAGAGTCCGCCGGCACGCTGTTCGAGACGGAGTATTTCGATCTGGGTCCGGCCTATCTGGCACAGACGGGCCAGCTATACGCCGAGGCCGCAGCGGCCGCCGTGGGAAAGGCGTACTGCTTCGGCCCCACGTTCCGAGCGGAGAAGTCGAAGACACGTCGCCATCTGACCGAATTCTGGATGGTGGAGCCCGAGGTCGCCTGGCTCGACAGCGACGGCAACATGCAGTTGCAGGAAGACCTCGTCTCCTTCGTGGTCCAGCGAGTGCTGGAGCATCAACGGGCAGCGCTGCGTGTTCTCGAGCGCGATGTGGCAGCCCTCGAACGTGTCCGTGCCCCGTTCGAGCGGATGGACTATGGAGACGCCGTCGAACTCCTCCGCGCCAAGGGCAGCACGATCGAGTGGGGATCCGATCTCGGGGCCGGAGACGAGACCCTGCTCATGGAGAACCGCGAGAAACCGCTCTTCGTATACGATTATCCGAAGCAGGCGAAGGCGTTCTATATGAAGGAGAACCCCGAGGACCCGCGCACCGTGAAGTGCAACGATCTGTTGGCCCCCGAGGGATACGGCGAGATCATCGGCGGCAGTCAGAGGGAAGACGACTACGACAGGTTGCTGGCCCGCATCCGGGAAGAGGGTCTTCCGGAGGACGCGTACGGCTGGTACCTGGATCTGCGTAGCTACGGGACGTTCCCGCACAGCGGATTCGGTCTGGGGCTCGAGCGAACCGTCAGCTGGATCTGCGGCCTGTCTCACCTGCGGGAGGCCATCGCCTTTCCCCGAATGATGGCGCGCATTACGCCCTGAGGTCTCACGCGCTGTCAAGGAGCTCGAGGGCTGGCTCGGAGACGTTTCAGCCCGGATCTTTGAGAAGAGCGGGACCGCGCGTCGCTCGGAGCCACCCGCGCGAACAGCCACCTGCTGCGGCACGTGCCGCAAGGACGGAAGCCATGGCATTCAGCATACGCCGCGTTCAGTACTTCTATACCACCGTTGCCGATCAGCCCGGTGAGGCGTACAAGCTCCTGGCCCGACTGGCCGACCTGGGGCTGAATCTGCTCGCCTTCACAGCCGTGCCGATCGGCCCGATTCAGACGCAACTGACCCTGTTCCCCGAGCATGGCCGCAAGATGGCGGAAGAGGCGAAGAAGGCCGGTCTCGTGCTGACCGGCCCGTATCCTGCTCTCCTCGTGCAGGGCGACGATGAGCTGGGCGCGCTCGCACGCGTGCATGAGCGTCTGTACGAAGCCGGCGTGAACGTATATGCCTCGACGGGCGTAGCAGATGGACACGGCAGCTACGGGTACATCGTGTACGTCCGGCAGGAGGACTACGATCGGGCGGCGACGGCACTGGAGGTCTGAAGAACCAGAGCGTGACGTCGTGACGTCGGGTGGCAAAGAGCCGTCGGGTAAGAGGGGATACTCGGGATGAGGGAGTGAAGACGTGATACGGCATACGGCAAGCCTTGCTCTTGTGGCCGCAATGTGTGTGACCGGTGGGTCGGCAAGCCTTCACCCACAGGAGCAGTCCGCGGGTCCGCCCGGCTGGACGGTTCGGGTGGACGCGGGACGTCACGGCGCAGGAGTTGACCCGAGGTTCGTGTCGATGCCGTCCGGGTGGCATATCACGACCGGACCGGCCGCCATCTTCTACGATTCCTCGCGCTCGGCCAGCGGCGAGTACCGGCTCGAGGCGGAGACCATGCTGTTCGATCCGGGCAACCGCAGAGAGGGGTATGGCATCCTGTTCGGAGGCTCGGATCTCGACGGCCCGGACCAGACCTACACGTACTTCCTCATCCGGCGCGATGGCCGGTACCTGGTCAAGAGACGGGAGGGCAGCGCGACCTCCGTATTGCAGGATTGGACGCCGCACCCCGCTATCGTCACGTGGGAGGGGCGCGAGGAAGGGGAAGACACCGCCAGAAACGTTCTCGGAGTAAGAGTCGGCTCCAACAACGTGATCCTTCAGGTGAACGGCCGGAACATCGCCCTCCTGTCGCGAGCGGGCATGCCGACGGACGGGATCGTGGGTCTCAGGGTGAACCACAGCGTCGATCTGCGCGTCACGAGGCTGGACATCGAGCAGACGGACGAAGGCCAGTAGTCAGACCGGCGTCACTCGACAGGCTGCAGGGAATCGAAGGCGTACCGCCACCCGAAGCGACGAAGAAGCTCGAGAAATCGCTGCACGGGTAGACCCATCACGTTGAAGAAATCGCCTTCCACGCGGCTCACAATCGCTGCGCCATATCCCTGGATCCCATACGCGCCGGCTTTGTCCAGCGGTTCACCTGTGGCCACGTATTCCTCTGCTTCGCGCTCCTCGAGTGCCCGGAACCACACCTGTGTGCGTTCCACCGTGCTTTCGAGATGGCTGTCGTGTGCGAGGGCGATGCCGGTGTACACCAGATGGCGTCCACCCGACAGACGCTCGACCATGTGCTGCGCCTCGACGGGCGATGCGGGTTTGCCCAGAATCTCGCCCTCGTACGCTACGAGCGTATCGCAGCCGAGGCTCAACGCGTTTGCCCGGGCTGACGCGCCGGCTTTCAGACGGGCCAGCCGCTCCGCGGCACCGGCCGCCGTCTCACCGGCGAGGATCGACTCATCCACGGCAGCGGGAAGCACGTCGAACTCGAGCCCGAGTCGGGACAGAATGGAGGCCCGTCGCGGCGAGCTCGACGCGAGTATCAAACGCGGAGGTGGCATGGACCAATCTCCTGGCTGACGACGCACCGACTTTGCAGGTTGCAGCGGATCGAACGACGGGCGCAGCTTAGCTGTCGACGCGGTGACCGTACAACCTTCGCGTCCGTGGTTCGATCCACCTCGACCTCAACGGGAATCGATGACGACCCTGCGTGGCGTACCGCACAGCTGGATCTCGCGGAACTTCCGGGTGACCGATGATCGGACCGAGGTCGCCCACGTCGATGTCGCGTGGCTGCGAGAGTCTGCCACGTTTGAGGTCGACGGTGCGCCGTTTCAGATACGACGAGAGGGATTCCTGCGACCGACGTTCGTACTCGAACGAGGGAACGTACCGGTCGCCCGGGCGACGATGGGCCGGATTCTTCTGCCGTCCTTTGACATTCGAACAAGCGATCGACACCTGACGATGCGCACGACCTCGCCGTTCGTTCGGAAGCTGACCGTGTTTCATGGCGACCGGCAGATCGGGTCGGTGACGCCCCGGTCGCCGTTCAGCCGGGTGGCACTTCTCGACCTGCCTGACGAGCTTTCGCTGCCCGAGCGTGTGTTCCTGACGCACCTCGCTATGGTGGCATGGAACCGGAGACGGGCCGCGGCAGCGGCCGGCGGATAGGGGATCGAATGGGTCGAATCGAGAGGATCTGGATCAAGAGCAGTCGGCGCGGGCCGATGACCGAGGTGAGCAGCGCGGTGCTCGTGGCGGGACATGGTCTGGAGGGCAACGTCGAGCGACGCGGCCGGCGGCAGGTAACACTCCTCGACCGTACGGCCTGGGATCGTGCCGCCGCCACGCTCGGCGCCGAGGTCGATCCGACCGCACGACGCGCCAATCTACTGCTTGACGGGATCGACCTCGAAGACAGTCGAGACCGCGTGCTCAGGGTCGGTCCGTGCCGGATTCGAATCCACGGAGAGACGAAACCGTGCGAACGTATGGATGAAGCGCAGCCCGGTCTTCGAGCCGCGCTCCGACCACGTTGGGCCGCCGGGGCGTACGGGGCGGTTCTCGACGACGGCGTGATACGGGTGGGAGATCCGGTGCGGTGGGACGACGGACCCGGGGAGGCCGCGTCGTCGTGAGCCCTCGGCGCGAGAGGCGCAAGAAGCCGGGCAAGGCCGAGGTTTGGAAAGACCTCGCTCGGAGCCGTGGAGGGCAGGTCGTGCATGACAAGCGCGACAAGCCCGTCCGGGTCGAGATCCCGCACGCCCACTGGACGCTCAGTCTCGACACGTACGTGGTCTCGACCGGAAACAGCGCCCAGACCTTCACGCGTGTGCGCGCTCCCTACGCCGCCGCCTCGGAGTTTCGCTGCAAGGTCAGAAAGGCTCACCCCTTCGCCTTTCTCTCCCGCCTGTTCGGTCAACGCGACCTTGCCATGGGCCACGGCGAGTTCGACCGTCGATTCCTCGTGTACAGCGACAGCAAGGGGCAAGCCCGGTCCTTTCTACTCGGCACCCGTGTCGGGCAACTTCTTCTCATGGATGCGAAGATCCGGTTGGATGTGAAGCGGCTCGACGGCAAGCACCGGAAGCGGGTCGGTGAGGGGATCCGACAGGTCGTGACCTGGACCGGGGGGGATGTGCGAGAGGAAGCCAAACTGGAGCGCCTGCTCGATCTCTGCGCCGCGGTGCTGGACCAGCTGGCCCGGCTCGGGGTGGCGGCCGACGAGCCCGTCGCGCTGGAGTGGTAGGCGGCGGTCTGCTAATCCTCCCGGCTTCTGAGCCGGCGTCTCTCGCCGCGAATGAACTCCTCGACAGCCTGCGGAATTAGCAAGTTGTCGGCGATCTCGGCGACCTCTTCCGCGTCTCGCCACGCGGCCTCGAGCATGGCGAGCTCGCCCGCCATCGCATCGCGCTCGACCTCTTCCTGCGCCGCCATTTCCAGCGCCAGCCGCGCGTCAGGTGGTAGCAGTCGCAGGGCGCCGGCATTCCGTGCCCTCTTCCGCCTGCGACCGGTCTTTAGCTCGTCGCGGCAGAGCCGATCGGCTTCCCGGGCGGCCAACCGCATGTACTCCGTGGGGTGTCCAGCCTCATCGATGCGGTCCACGGCTGCCCGAATCGTCTCCCGGCGTCCACCGGTTCGATTCACCCTGGCCATCAACTTGCCGAGGACCGGGAGACCCTCTTCCCCCTCCAGATGCAGCACCCGGGTGTCCCTGCTCCTGCCGCTTGCCCATCCATCCGCATGGTGGAGCTTGAGCGACCATCCCTCGCCAGGCGAGGTGATCAACCGGGACGTGGAAAGATGCTTGAACTGCACGCGAATCGGACGATCCTCGAGATCGTGCAAGCGGGCCACGACCCGCTCGTCACGCCAGCGCCGAAAAAGGTGGCCGAACCACCACCACGAACCGCCGATCGAGATTCCTGCCGCCGCTCCACCCACCACGATGAGTCCACCGGCCGTCACGCCGGCCACGGTGTACGCGGCGGCCCGTCGACGCCTCCGACCGAACTGATCTCCCCACCGCCACGCAGCGAACTCGGGCCGCAACGGCTCGCCGATGCGGACCAGCTCCAGCCCCTCGCGCAGCCTGGCCAGCCCGATATTGTCGCTCGAGGCGCGAAGATGCGTGTCTGTGAATCGTCTCTCACACTCCTCGATCGCTTCCCAGCGCGTTTCGAGCGGAGACAGATTCCACCGCTCGCAGCGTCGGCAAACGACCCACAGGCGGCCCTTGGCCGGGTCGAACGCCAGACGGCGGCCGACGGGGAACTGCTCGATCGCTTCGTTGGCTCCTAGCGACCGGTGGCAGAACAGACAGGTCGAGTACATGGTTGTCTTGTACGCCTGAGTCTGCGCGCAGGGTTCGGTGGACCGGCCGTGTGCAGCGTGCAATGTTGACCGGTAAGCCGGCTCACGGGAGGTTGCCGGCTCAACCGACGATCGACGAAGAACGAGGCATCAAACGAAGAACGAGGCATCAAAGGGGGTGAAGTGTCGTACAGCAGACCTCGCCTGTGGACTCTGGGCATCGTGTTGTTCGCAGCCTGCACGAGTCCCGCCGGCGCGCCGCCCGAGGAGGGCTTCGTCGAGGTCGACGGTGCACGCCTCTTCTACCGGGCGATCGGAGAGGGCGAAACCATCGTCGTCGTGCATGGCGGACCGGGATTGGATCACACGTATCTGCTCCCCGGCATGGCACGGCTGGCCGAGACGCACCGGGTGATCTTCTACGATCAACGAGCGCTGGGGCGTTCCTCGGGCGAAACGGCGGCGCCCGGCGTGAGCTTCGACGGGTACGTGGAAGATCTCGATCGGCTGCGGGAAGCGCTCGGAATCGAAGCGATGAACCTGCTGGGTCACTCGTGGGGTGCCTTCCTGGCCACGGGCTACGCGCTTCGTCATCCCGAGAACCTGGCCTCCCTCATCCTGGTGTCTCCCGTCGAGCCGGGTCGGCGGTATCTGGCCCGGGCAGCGCAGAACCAGCGCGCCCGGCAGACCACGCGCGACTCCGCCCTTCTGGACTCCCTGATGAGCACACCGGCCGTGCAGAATCGTGAGCCAGGGGCGATCAACGCGGTCTTTCGCGTGTCCTTCCGCTCGACGTTCTCCGATCCGACCCGGGCGGAGGACCTGGTCGTCGATTTCCCGGAGCGAACCATCGCCAACGGAAGCCAAGTGGCGTCGCTGGTCATGGGGCCACTGGGCGATTACGACCTGTGGGGTCAGCTGGGAGGGATCACGGCCCCGACGCTCGTCGTCCATGGAGATCGGGATCCGATCCCAGCTGACATGGCGCGCGCGATGGCCGATTCACTGGTCAACGCCGAGTTCGTACTGCTGGAGGAAGCCGGGCACTTCCCGTTCGTGGAGCGCCCCGACGTCCTGTTCCCATCGATCGAGCGCTTTCTGGCGGATCTGCGGAGCGAACCATAGGGCGAACGGGTTACTCGTCGTCCTTTGCGGCCTCCCAGAGCCTGTCGAGCTCTTCCAGAGAGGCGCTCTTCCAGTCCAGCCCCTCGGCCTCGGCTCGGTCCCGCATGTCTCGACTTCGGCGCTGGAACTTCGAGATCGCGGACAGGAGCGCGTTGGAGGGGTGGACACGGGCGAGCCGGGCCACGTTGACGACCGCGAACAGGAGGTCGCCCAGCTCTTCCTCGATCGCGGATCGCCGCTCCGGGTCACGGATCGGATCCCGCGCCTCGACCTCTTCCCCGGTCAGCAGAGACTCCAGCTCCCCAGCCTCCTCTCGCACCTTCTCCAGCGGTCCGGACACGTCGGGCCAATCGAAGCCGATGCCGGCCATGCGGTCCTGCACCCGCAGAGCGCGACTCAGCGGCTCCAGAGCCATCGGCACGCCCTCGAACACATCGGCGTCCGGCTCGGTCCTTTCCCCGTGGCCTGCCCGCAACTCGGCCTTGAGCGCCTCCCAGTCCGGTGGCGACTCGGCGTCACCGTAAATGTGAGGGTGCCGGTCCCGCATCTTGGACTCCAGTCGCTCCAGCACGTCACGCGACTCGAACGCTTCCCGCTCCTCGGCGAGCACGATCTGAAAGGCTACGTTCAGAAGGAGGTCGCCGAGCTCTCCGGGCAGAGCGTCGTCGTCTTCGGCGGCGATGGCGTCCGCAACTTCGTGGGCCTCTTCGAGTAAATACGGGCGCAGGCTGCGTGGATCCTGTCGCGCGTCCCACGGGCACCGCTCGCGGAGAAAGCGAACGAGAGCCAGCGAGCGGCCGAGGAGCGAGTCACCCGGCTCGGCGCGTGACAGGTGCGGTGGGTCGAGAGCTCCGGTCGGATCCTGCAACTTACGATCATCGCTTGACATAAACGGCTGATAGTCTACCGAGGTTGGAAGAAGGGTGTCAATGGGGGAATCCGGCGGCCCGAGGGGACGCGCATGGGTCGAGGTCGACATCGGCGCACTGCGTCGCAACGCGGAGGCCCTGGCAAGGCTGGCGAGGCCGGCGCGGCTTCTGCCGATGGTGAAGGCGGACGGTTACGGCCTCGGCGCATCCCGGGTGGTCGAAGCGCTGCTGCCCACCGAACCGTGGGGCTTCGGGGTGGCGACGGTCGAGGAGGGAGCCCGGCTGCGAGCTGCCGGCGTCGGCGAGCGCCTGGTGGTCTTCTCGCCGTGCGGACCGCGAGACGCCGACGATCTCCTGCGGGAGGG
>JBDHLB010000039.1:0-47974 GCA_039586095.1 Gemmatimonadota bacterium | reverse complement strand
AGTTCCCCTGCGGAACGCGGAAGCACGACGGCCAGCGGGGGGCCTCTAAGATAGGTCAGGGCGTCACTTTCGTACGCGAGGAGTCGATCGGGTTCGGTGATCACTCCTTCACGCCCGACGACGGCCCGAAGCTGCCGTGCGAGGCCAGCTTTCAGCCGCGGTGGACCGGGAGTCGGCCGCGGTGGAACCTCCTTGCGCGAAGACGGGGCATGCACGCGGAAACCTTAGGGGGCCGTGCGCGGTACAGCAACACGGTGTTTACCGGATACGACGCGGGTTGACAAGCTCTTACACCTTGTTTAGCCTTGGCGTCTCGCTGCGGGGTGGAGCAGTCTGGTAGCTCGTCGGGCTCATAACCCGAAGGTCGCGGGTTCGAATCCCGCCCCCGCTATGCCGGAGACGCCTCGCCTCGCCTCAGCAGCGTAGCGAGGCGTTCTCTCGTTCCGGGGTAGCTCAGTGGCCAGAGCGGGTGGCTGTTAACCACTAGGTCGTGGGTTCGAATCCCACCCCCGGAGCTGAATCAGCGGGCTCCCGGTAGCACTCGAAGAGACCGGTGCTGCCGCGACTGGCTGGGTAGCTCAGTTGGTAGAGCACCGCGCTGAAAACGCGGGTGTCGGCGGTTCGATTCCGTCCCCAGCCATCGGCAGGAGTAGGGGCGTAGCTCAACTGGCAGAGCACCGGTCTCCAAAACCGGCGGTTGGGGGTTCGAGTCCCTCCGCCCCTGTCTGGCTCGACAGGCACCGGCTCGCGTAGCTCAGTGGTAGAGCGCATCCTTGGTAAGGATGAGGTCACGGGTTCAAGTCCCGTCGCGAGCTCTGGCCGATCGGGGGAATGGGCGCCCGTAGCTCAGGTGGATAGAGCATCGGCCTTCTAAGCCGAGGGTCGCAGGTTCGAGTCCTGCCGGGCGCATCGGGCGGGTCGCCGGTCTCGGAACAGTGAGCCGGCTACAGGTTTACAGGGGCCGGCCGACGGTCGATCCGGCGACGATATGCCCCCATCGTCCAACGGCTAGGACACCACTCTTTCAAGGTGGAGATAGGGGTTCGATTCCCCTTGGGGGCGTGGGAAGGACGTCTGCGGCGCAGGAGGTCGCGCGGCGGGCGGCATGGAGAACACGGGGCCGTAGCTCAGTTGGGAGAGCGCTGCAATGGCATTGCAGAGGTCAGGGGTTCGAGCCCCCTCGGCTCCACTCGCGGACGGCCGGCTCGCGCCGGTGGGCGGCGAATACTGACGACGCCTGATTCGGTGCGGCCCGGTCCCGAGCGAGCGCCGCTAGCTCAACTGGCAGAGCAACTGACTCTTAATCAGTAGGTTCGGGGTTCGAGTCCCTGGCGGCGCATACGGCGGAGGGCGTCTTTCGAGGCGCCCTTTTGGCATCCGGGCGGTCCTCTGATTTCACGCAGCCTCTGATTCGCTGGAGGTCCCATATGATCCACCGTCTTGACCCCGGGACGTGTTTCGTCGACATCCTGCACCTCGGTCAGCCCTCCGCGATCGGCACGGGCGTGCTGGTGACCTCGGACGGTCTCGGGTTGGTGGATCCCGGACCGGAGGCCTGTCTCGATCATCTTCGCGCCCGAATCACTGAACTGGGTCACACTCTGAGCGACGTCCGGGCTGTTCTGGTGACCCACATCCACCTCGACCACGCGACGGCCTCCGGCGCCATCGTGCGCGAAGTGCCCGACGCTCGCGTGTACGTTCACCCCCGCGGGGCTATCCACATGGTCGATCCAACCCGGCTGCTAGCCTCGGCGCGCAGACTCTACGGAGACGACCTGGAGAGACTGTGGGGCGAGTTCCTCCCGGTCCCCGCCGAGACTGTGATCGAGGTCGATGAAGGAGACGTGGTCGAGCTCGGGGACAGACGGCTCGAGGTCGCGTACGTGCCGGGACACGCCAAGCACCACGTCGCCTATTTCGAGGCGGACACGGCGACGGCATGGGTGGGTGATGTCGGGGGGATCCGCATCCCACCCGGCGGTCCGATACCCGTTACACCGCCCCCCGATATCGACGTGGAGGTGTGGAACGCCAGCATGGATCGCGTGCTCGCCTGGGAGCCGAAGCGGATCATTCCGACCCACTTCGGCCCGTCCGACGACCCGCCGGCTCATTTTGACGACCTTCGACGAGACCTGAGCCGGTGGGCCGAGCATGTGCGGCGGTCACTGGAGGACGAGGAGGGCCCTGGCGAGCCGGACCCGGCCCGTGACGGGGAACGGGCTCGCCGGTTTGCGGAATGGGTCGAGGCGGATGTGCGCGCCCGGATGCCCGCCGAGTCCGTCGACGCCTACAAGGCCGCCTTCGGGTTCGAGGACGCCTGGTGGGGGCTCGCTCGTTACTGGCGAAAGCGGACCTAGGGAGGTCTCGTGTCTCGCTTCGTCATTCCGAGCGTGCTGACGGTTCTGGTCCTGGCAGCAGGCCTGAACGCCTGTTCGCTGGGTGCCCAGGAGCCCGACAATAAGGCACTGAGAGTCTTCGAGGACTTCTCGAACGGCATCGACGCCTGGCGAGAGCAGCGCCTGGATCAGCGGTCGACGGAGTACCGTGTCGTCGAGGTGGGTGGAAACGCCGCCCTGCAGGCGTTGAGCGACAACGCCGCAGCTGCACTATTGCTTTCCATCGAGCCGAGCCTTGCTCCCACCGTCACGGTACGCTGGCGCTGGCGTGTGGGCGGGAGTCTGACAGGCAACTCGTTGGAGACCCAGAGGGAAGGAGACGACTACGCCGCCCGCTTGTTCGTCATCTTCGGTGATGCGGAGCTGGACAGCGATACGCGCGCCCTGGCCTACGCCTGGGCCGGGCGCCAGCCGATCGGCAGCCTGTATCCCAACCCGTACATATCCGAAGTGGCTACCATCGTTCTGCGCAGCGGAGACCAGGACGCCGGGTCGTGGGTTTCTGAGGAACGCGACGTCGGAGCCGACTATCAGCGCGCGTTCGGCGAACCGTCTCCCCCTGTTGCTGCGATCGCAGTTTTGGTCGACACGGACGATACCGGAAGCAAGGTCGTGGCCTGGTTCGACGACCTCGAGCTGTTGACGGCGGCTCCGTCCGGCGCCGCGCCAACCGACCCCTGAGCCTGCGGACCTTCGCCAACCGCCTCTCGCTACCCGCTTTTCGGCCCCGCATCTTGTTTGCATGCCCGATCTTCTGAGAAGACTCGGCGACGCCCTCGCAGGCCGGTATCGTGTCGAGCGCGAGTTGGGCGAGGGCGGTATGGCCGTGGTCTTTGCCGCCGAGGATCTGAAGCACCGTCGCCAGGTGGCGATCAAGGTGCTGAAGCCCGAGATCTCGCACGCGATCGGCAGCAAGCGGTTCCTGCGCGAGATCGAAACCGTCGCGCGCCTCTCGCACCCGAACATCCTTCCCCTGCACGATTCCGGGGAGGCGGACGGGCTCCTCTACTTCGTGATGCCCCGCGTTCGTGAGGAGTCGTTGCGCGAAAGGTTGAGAGGTGAAGAGCGACTGCCCCTCGACGACGTGGTTCAGATCGCACGCGAGGTGGGTGACGCACTCGACTACGCCCACTCCCAGGGGCTCGTCCACCGGGACATCAAACCCGGCAATATCCTCTTCGAAGCCGGGCACGCCGTGGTGACCGACTTCGGCATCGCTCGGGCGGGGAGCGAGGCTGGCGAGTCCCGGTTGACCGAGACAGGTCTCACGGTCGGGACACTGGCCTACATGAGCCCCGAGCAGGCGATGGGCGAGATCGAGCTCGACGCCCGCACCGATGTGTACAGTCTCGGCTGTGTCGTCTACGAGTTGCTGGCCGGGGAGCTGCCTCACACGGGCACGAGCCCGCAAGCCATCCTGGCGAAGAAAACGCTCGAGCCCGCCCCGGACGTACGTCGAGTCAATGCAGACATCCCGGTGACCGTGGCGGCTGTCGTCAGACGGGCTCTCGAATCTGAGCCCTCGGACCGCTACGACAAGCCAGGCGAGTTTGCCGAGGCTCTGGCCCGAGCGGCTACCGACACGGCGATCCAGGAGGCTGCCAGGCTGCAGCGAAGGGCTCGTCGCTTGCGCGGCTTCGCGGCGACGGCGGCGGTCGCGCTTGCGGCCGTCGGAGGCTGGTGGCTGTCGACGAAGGTGGGCGGCCCGGCCATCGAGCGACTGGCCGTGCTGCCGATCACCAGTCCCATGAACGACCCCGAGCAGGAGTTCTTCGTGAGAGGGATTCATGACGCCCTCATCTCCGAGCTGGGACTCGCCGGCGTAACCGTCATCGGGCGTCAGTCGGTGATGAGGTACCGGGACACGGATACGCCGATCCGGGACATCGCGCAGGAGCTCGAGCTCGACGCTGTCGTCGAGGGCTCCGCCTTCCTGAGCGGCGACAGCGTGGCGATCCGGGTGCGGCTCGTGGACGGCGAGAGCGAGGAGCAGCTTTGGGCGGGTACCTACGACGAGGAAGTCACCAACATCGTGGCGATCCAGCGCGACGTGACGCGCGCGATCGCCCAGGAGATCCAGTTCGCCCTCACGCCGCAAGCCGAGGCTCGGCTGACCGTGGCGGAGGACGTCGATCCTGAAGTGTACCAGGCTGTGCTCCAGGGGCAGTTTCAGCTGAGCAAGCTGACGGCCGAGGGGCTCGAGACCGCGCTACGCTACTTCGAACGAGCGCTCCGGATGGATCCCAACAGCGCTGCGGCGCACGCGGGAGTCGCCCGCGTTTGGTCCGGGAGGGCGCAGAACGGATACGTCTCTATGGACGAGGCGAGACCGTACATCGAGGCGGCGGTGGCCAGAGCGCTGGAGCTCGACCCGGAGCTCGCGGACGTGCATCGCACGGTAGCGGGTACGAGCGTTTGGAGCGAGTGGAATTGGGAGCGCGGAGAGGCAGCTTTTGAGCGGGCCATCCAGCTGGACCCCAACAACGCCCCGATTCGGGCCAGTTACTCGCACTACCTGCGGTACGTGGATCGTGACGAGGAGGCGCGGGCGCAGATCGCCCGAGCCCTGGAGCTCGATCCATTTCACTCCCGGGTCGTGGGTTTCGCGGGCATGCAGTTGATGTGGGACTCCCGTTTCGATGAAGCCATCGACTTGCTCCGCGAGCAATTGCGCGTGGCGCCGAACGATCCTATCGCGCTGTCCAACCTGCGAACTGCCTATCACCTGACCGGCCGGCACGAAGACGCGATCGAGATGTGGAAGCAGTTCTACGCCTCTCTCGGGAACGACGAGGGTGTGGCGGCGCTGGAGCGAGGATGGGAGGAGGGAGGGTATCGGGGGGCGCTCCGGGCGGCGGCGGAGACGCTGGAGGTCCAGTCACAGACTCGGTTCGTCACGCCCTACCAGATCGCCACGGCCTACACGCGGGCGGGCGACACGGAGAAAGCGCTCGAGTACCTGGAGAAAGCGTTCGAGGCGCACGATCCGAATATGCCCTACCTGACGGTTGATCGGATCTACGACTTCATGCGCGACGACCCACGCTTTCAGGATCTCATCCGACGGATGGGGCTGCCGGTGTGACCACTGAGTAGATGGTAGATCGAAGAGAGAACAAGCTTTCCGGCCACGGCGGGTTGCCGTTCCCCAATGGAACGGACTTGAAAGAAGTGGTATATACATAGGTGTGACGTGAGTGGCTCCCCCTCGGGGAGCCCGAGGTGGTGGGGAGATAGTGATGGTTATGCAGGCGGCCGCGGGCCGGGTCCGGGAGGATGCGTGGGCGGTCGTGCTTGCCGGCGGAGGCGGTTCACGCCTGCGCGGTTGCACGGTGGACCAATCCGGTCACCACGTTCCCAAGCAATTCTGTGCCATCGATGCTGAGCACACACTCCTTCAGCTAGCCATTGCGCGTGCGCGCAATATAGTCGGCCCGGCGCACGTAATCGTCGTCGTCCAGAGGCAGCACCGGAAATGGTGGGAGTCCCAGCTCCACGGTGCCCTGCCCCCGGAGAACGTCGTGGTGCAGCCGCTGGCGCGCGGGACCGCCGTCGGTGTGCTCCTTCCCCTGCTGCACGTGCTGGCACGAGACGCGGAGGCTCACGTCGTCGTCCTTCCGGCCGATCACTACTTCCGTGACGAGGAACGTCTGGCACGCGCGATTCGGCGCGCCCTCGAGCACACGTTCCACGAACCCGACACGCTCGTTTTCGTCGGAGTCGAGCCCGAATTCCCCACGTCGGACTTCGGATACCTCGTTCCGCGGGGGTGTGAGGCTGTCGAGGATGAAGTTGCCGATGTGGAGCGGATCGCCTCGTTCGTGGAGAAGCCGGCCCCCGACGTCGCGCAGACGTTGATCGTTCAGGGAGCGTTGTGGAACACGCTGATCTTTGCGGCGTGCGGTCGACGTGTGCTGCGTGTTATCAGGGAGCGCTTCCCTCTGGCTGCCGACATGATCCGCGGGGCCCTCGTACTGGCCGAGGATCCGACCTCCGTGGCCCGCGCACTGGCGAGTGTCTACCCTGACCTGGAGGAGATCGACCTCTCCAAGGATGTGCTCGAGGGCTCCGACTGTCCTATGGCGATGACGCCGGCGAGCAGAGTCGGGTGGTCCGAGCTCGGCACGCCGGATCGCATCGCCACGTTCTGCAAAGAGATGCACATCGGCGATCCAGCCCGGCCGTTCGAGCTCCACCCGCCGTGGGAGCCTTCAGAAGTCGTATTTGAGCCCGAGCTCGAGGCCGATCTCGTGGGGCCCGCCAGGGCTCCACCTACAGGGGAGTGGCCGGTCTGAGGAAGTAGGCGCGCGCCCTGGTCTGCGCCTCCTCGTCTCCCACCAGCAGCACGCTGTCACCGGGCTGGAAGCGGTAATCCGGGTCGGGTGTGTACAGCACCTCCCCCTCGCGCACGACCGCGATCACCGTTGCTCCCGTATCACGCCGGAGGCGCATGGCTCTAGGGTGTCGACCCACGGCAGGACAGCCTTCCTCCACCTCCACGATGTCGATGGCGCGGTGGACACCCAGATGAGCCAGGGTGTCAAGACGGAATTCCGTCGAACTGCGGCCGACGAAGATGCCGTAATGCTCCAGACGCGCCGCCTGCACCTCGCGCTCGATCGTGTTGGACGGAACGTCGAAATGGCGAAGCGTGCGGGCGAAGATCTCGAGTGAGGTCTCGAACTCCTCGGCCACCACGTCGTCCGCGCCGGCGTTCTTGAGATTCTCTACGGCCAGCACGAATCGGGTGCGGACGATGATGCGGACGCCGGGATTGAGACGCCTCGCGACGCTGACACCGCGCAACTCGTCGTTGGGCGAAGCGATCGCGAACACGATGATGCGTGCCCGCCTGATTCCCACATCTTCCAGCACTTCGGCCTGCGTGCCATCGCCGAAGAAGATCGGTTGCAGGCCGCGCCGTGCAGCCTGGACCACGAGGCCGTTCTGCTCGAGGATCACGTAGGGAATTCCCGCCCCGTCGAGCACCCTGGCGAGGTTCCGACCGACCACCCCGTACCCCACGATGATCACGTGGTCGGACAGTTCCTCCGCTTCCTCTCCCTCCAGTTCAGGAAGTTCGGGCCGACCCCGCCCCACGATTCCAGCGACTGCTCCCGCCACCGCAGGAGCTCCAACGACGAGGAGTGGGGTGACCAGCATGGTGATCACGGCGGCCCCGAGGAAGATCTGCTCGCGCTCCACACCGCCCATGAGGGCGAATGGCGCGGCCACGGAAGCCAACACGAAGGAGAACTCGCCAATCTGTGCCAGGCCGGCGCCGGTCACGAACGCCACACGCCACGGACGCCGCAGGCTCAACGTCGCAATCGTGCCAGTGACAGTCTTGACGAGAACGACACCGACCGCGGCACCGAGCACGAGGCCCGGATTCTCGAACACGAAGCCGACGTCCAGCAGCATGCCGATGGAGATGAAGAAGATGCCGCTGAAGGTGTCTCGGAACGGCACGATGTCCGAGAGCGCCTGCAGCCCGTACTCCGACTCCGAAATGACAAGGCCGGCGATGAAGGCGCCAAGCGCCAGGGAAAGCCCGAAGCTCGCCGTGACGAACGCAGCCCCGATCCCGAAGAAGACGATCCCCAGCGTGAACAGCTCCCGATTTCGAACGCCGACGACCCGCTCGAGAATCCACGGGATTACGATTCTCCCGCCCAGCACGAGCGTGCCGACCACCAGAAGACTGACGAGAACGCTTCCGAGGGTGCGCCCGGCTCCCCCTTCGGCCCCTCCGAGCAGCTGGACCAGGAGCACCAACGGCACGATCGACAGATCCTGGAATAGGAGGATGCCGACGCTGGTCCGACCCGTCGGAGTGTCCAACTCCCGCCGGTCCGTGTACACGCGGAGCACGACTGCCGTGGACGAGAGCGCGACCAGCGCGCCATAGAACACCGCCTGCTCCACAGGCAGCCTCAGCGTCAGCGCCAGGCCTCCGACCACCAGCATCGTGGTGCCGACCTGCACTAGGCCGCCCTGCAGCATCACTCGACCCAGCTTCACGATTCGGGAGAGCGAGAGCTCGAGTCCGATCGCGAACAGGAGCAACAGCACCCCGATCTCCGCGATCTCGGCCACCTCGGACGAATCCGTGATGAAGGCCAGGGCATGAGGGCCGATCAGCACGCCGGTCAGAAGGAAACCGACGATGCTCGGCACCCGGAGCCGGTGCGCCAGAGCGACCACCGGGATCGCGACGCCTACAATGATCAGGAGGTCCCCGAGAATGGCCAGGCCGTGCATGCCCGGATTATAGCGGCTCGGGCACTTCGGGCGCTCTCACGGGCTTCGTCTTGGCCGGGGTTACGTGCTCGCTGAAGTCGGCCGTAACGAACGGGTACCGGTTGTAGCGGAAGGTCGAGCTAGGTCCTCTTTACTCTCTCCGGTAGTTGACGAGCATCAGCACTCGTCCCGCTTTATCCTCGAAGCCGGGCGCCGGATCCCGAACCATCGTCATGAGCATGATCCCCTCACCCCGGTTCGCGTACTTCTCGCCTTCATCCTCCGACCTCACCGGCTGATAGTCGTCCTTCCGGACGCGGAGGAACTGCATCGCCGTCTCGGCTTCGCCTTCCGAGCGGATCCATGCAAAGTCCGGCCAGCGGGATCGGAACAGCGTCTCCAGTTCGGTCGCTTCGTCGGCGACCTTGTACGCCCTCACGCGCTCGCTGCCATACGGACCGATCTGGCTCCCCAGCATCTCCGCCATGGTGGACTCGGTGTCGGCGTCCCGGGTCGCGCCCGAAGGGATCGGAATGCGTCCGAGATCGCGCCACAGACGTCCGAGGAGCGAGTCTTCCAGACCGCCGTGCTCCAGGGCGGCGAGCGCGGAGTCGGGTCGTCCCAGGTGCGACAGCCCGAGCGCGTACAGCTCCCGATAGCGCCGCTCCGTAGGCACGAGCTCCAGTGCTTCCTCCGCGCACTCGAGGGCGGCGGGCCAGTTCAGCTCGATCGAAAAGCCATGTTCGTCGATGATCGGATGCCGGGTCGCGTAAAGCCTTGCCTTCAGGTACAGCGCCTCCGAGAGGCCTGGAGCTTCCGCGAGGATCCGATCCAGATCCGCGTGTAGGTCCGCGTGCCGATTGAGATTGCCACCCACGTGGACTCCCGTGGAGTCCATGGTCACCGGCACGGGCTGTACGAGGTCGAGAAGCCGTCCCAGCCGAACCTGCAGGAGCCGGCCCGGGAGATCTTCGGGATGGGCCGAGAGAAAACCCGAGACAGCACGGGTGGCCTCGTTCAGATCCGAGTCCAGGCGGCCCCAGTCGAGAGTCGCTTCGCCGTCCAGAGCGCGCTCGATCTTCAGCACGATCGTGGCGGCGTCGTCTAGCGCTTCGGGATAGGGCACGGTGACGGCCGCTGCGGCGCGCGGGGTGGTATCAGGGGGACAACCGATCGCCACGCCGAGGGCCGTGGCGACCAGCAGGATCCCGTACATTTCACACCTCCTTACAACGCACGAACAGTTTGCCCCATCATAAGTCGGGTAAGCGAGGACCCCGCGAGGGTGCCCCAGCGGGGTCTCGCTCAGTGCTGCCGTGATCGGCCGGGGCTCAGCCTGCGGAACGGTTCACCACGTCTCCGTGGCCCAGAATCGTTCGCACGGCCCCCATCTCTTGCCGCACCCCGCCATGATGTAGCTGCTGACGGCCATACGGCTGGCCCCGGTCAACCCGTGGCTCACGTAATACTCTGCCACCACCTGAGCCCGAGCCGCCGCGAGCTGACTGCCCTTTCGCTCTTTCACGGACTTCCCCACGACGTGGAATCCCTCCGCCGGACAGAGGTTGAGCAACGCGACGTTGCGGTCGAGCGCGGCACGGTCTTCAGCGTCCAGCTCCGCCGACCCCTTGGCAAAGAACACGGTCGCGAAGCTGAGCCCGTTCCATGCCGTGCAACCTCCCCAGGGCATGTGAGACGCGGAGACGGCGTCGGGTGCCCTCGCCGGCTGAACCTCGGTCGACATCTCGCTGCAGGCGCTAAAGGCGAGGATCAGGTTTGCCAGCGAAACAACGGAAGCCATTCGAGGGAGTTCACGACTCCCCCATAAGGGGATGGTGGACATCGAGCGATGCGGTCCTTTCAAAAGGGAAGAGGGCGGGATGCGGCTCGGCCCGGAGCGGGTCAGAGGAGGCCCTCAGGAAGCTCCCTTTCTGCCATACAGAGTCGCGAAGGCGCCAAAAAAGTCAACGGGTTCAGGCATCCGGCGCTGCATCGAGTTCGTCAAGCCGTCTCGGGCACGTGGAAAGACACGGCCGGCGCAGCCCCTACCGGTCGACTTGGTAGACCGTGTCGATCACCGTGCCGTCCACCCACTTGATGACCGCCACGGGTCGGTCGGTCACCGGGGCTGGCTGAGGCTTGCCTCCGCAGAAGCCCTCCACCTCATGCTGGATCTCCTCGATCGGGCGGATCGGCAGATCGGAGTCCTTCAGCGCGTCAAGGAGATCCTGGCGCCGCGGGTTGATGGCGATTCCACGCTCCGTCGCCACCACGTCGATCAGCTCGCCCGGACCTGTCACCGTCGTCACCTCGTCCCGGATCACCGGATTCCGGTCGCGGAAGGAGGGGACGGCCAGGATGGTGCAGCCGGAGTACAGGCATGCCGTGGAAGTTGTACGAGGTGAACGGTGAGGTCGCCACGTGGCACGGGTCCTCGGCGATCGACCGCACTCCGTCGAGGTCGAAGGTCTGACCGTCCAGGATGTACTCGGTGAGCCCCTCGCGGAGCAGATCGACCAGATATCGAGTCGACCCGCCGCGAACGAAGCGGGCCGTCACCCCCTCTTCGCGCATCAGCCGTGCGAGGTAGTCCACGAACGCCAGCGCGATCCCACCTGCTCCAGCCTGGAAGGAAAAGCCGGGGCGCATGATCCCGGTCTCCTTCACCAGACGAGCCACGTGCTCCGCGATCATCTGGCGCTCCGGACTCCGCGTGATGACCGTCGTGCCGGACACGATCAGCTCCGGGTCGCCGATGCGGTCCACCTCGACGACGTAGTCGACGTTGTTCCCCTGGATTTGCCACGGGATGCAAGGGAAGGGGACCAGGTTGTCGGTCACCACGATGACGTGGTTCGCGTAGATGGAGTCCGCGAGAGCGAAGCCGAGCGACCCGCACGCCGAAGGGCCGTGGGAACCGTCTGCGTTGCCGAACGGATCGGCGGTGGGGGCCGCGATGACGGCCACGTCGATCTCGACCTCTCCGTCCTGGACGGCCTGCCAGCGGCCTCCGTGCGAACGGAGCACGCCCATACCGCGCATCTTTCCGTCCGAGCAGTACTCGCCCAGCGGCCCATTCATGCTCCCCTCGATGTGGTGCACGACGCCGCGCTCCATCAGCTCGATGACGGGCTCGTGGCAGGGGAACGAGGCGCTGGGAAACCACATCAGGTCCTTCGCCCCGAGTCGGGCCGCCGCCTCCAACGCCATGACGCCGACGAAGTCGCCGTTTCGGAGGTGGTGGTGGGTCGAGATGACCATGCCGTCTGACAGCCCGCAGCGCTCGAGAGCTTCCTCCAGACTCCCCACCCGCTTGTCGCCGCTTGACGGATAATCCCTGCAGCTCCGGATCGGCGGTGCCCGCTTCGCTCCCGTGGGCTCGTAGCCCTCCACCCCCTGGAACGGCACCTGCTTCCGTCCGTTCACGACGCTGGGGATCAGCCGCCCCACCGCGTTGGGCACCATCGTCGCCGTCGCTCGGCTCATCGTCATGCCTCGTCGCCGCCGTTACCGGAGCCGGCGCCGTCACGGAGATCGCCGGGGAGCAGCCCGAGCGCCCGGGCCTGTTCCACCAGCGCCAGCGCCTGCTTAACCACCGGAGGATCGATCATCTTCGAGCCCAGGCTCACGACGCCGTGACCTTCCGCTTCGGCGATCCGATAAGCCTCCACGATCTGGAGCGCCTTTTCGATCTGCGCCGTCGGGGGCTGGAAGGCCTCGTGGATCACCCGAATCTGACGGGGGTGCACGCAACCCATTCCCTCGTAGCCGAGCTGTCGCGACCGCTTGCCCCACTGCAGCAATCCGTCGAGGTCGTCCACGTCCCCGTACACGGAGTCTATGGCCTGCACGCCCGCTGCCCTGGCCGCGTTGACCAGCCGCTTCCGCGCATAGGCCGACTCGACGCCGTCCGGGGTCTTCGGGACGCCCATGTCTGCGGAGTAATCCTCCAGACCTATAGTCAGAGCGGCGATTCGCCCGCTGGCGCGCGCGATCTTGAACGCGTTCTCGATCCCGAGCGCGCTCTCCAGAATCGGCATCAGCCACAGGGGGCGGTCCGCCGCCGGCCCTCCGCCGTCGTCACTACCTGCCCCGCTGGCTTGTTCTGCCGATCCCGCGAGGATCTCGTCGATCGCCCGGTCCACCTCCCGGATCTGGTCGGCCGTCTCCACCTTGGGGACCAGGATCATGTCCGGGCCTTCGGGCACCACGCCGGCCAGGTCCTCGAGACCGAGGGGCAGCTGATTGATTCGCACCATCCGCTCCGCCCGCTTGAAATCGACACAGCGAAGGGCGTTGCGAACGAGCAGACGGGCGGCCGGCTTGGCATCGACGTGAACCGAGTCCTCCAGGTCGAGGATGATGGCGTCCGGCTCGTACAGGCCGGCGCTCATGAAGAACTTCGGCTCGTTGCCCGGCAGGTAGAGCCGGGACCGTCGGATGCGCCGCCGTGGCTGAGCGGGTGGAAGAGGGGCCGTGCGCGTCGGCCTCGCGTCACCGGACGGCTCCACACCCGCCGCCAGGGCGGCCGCCTCGAGACGCGCCTCGATGACGAAGGGGAGCGCCCCGGTATCCTCGATCTCGAGGTGGGCGTCGGTCACACCGAGGGCGTCCATGACCTCCTGTACCTGCGCGCGAATCGCCTCGCCGAAGTACGGTTCGACACGCGAGTCCAAATCCAGCTCGATGCCACCCGCGTCGCGGAGCTCGAGCTGGACCCACAGGTCGGAACGGATCTCCTCGCCCCGCCGCCCCGCCGTCCCGACACCGGACTCTATCGCTTCCGTCATGGCGCTCATGAGAAGGGCTCTCCTTCGGCTTCTCCTTCGACCCCTCGTCGCTTCAGGCCTTCGTTGTTGAGGCCTTCGTGGCGCTCTCCGTGGAAGACCATGGCGCGCGTGCTAGACTGCGATGGCCACACCCAGTCGCTGGATGATCGCGTCGGTCATCTCCGTGGTGCTGGCAGCGCCCTGGGCGATCACATCCGGCCCGCCCGGCAGCTTCAGCATGTCGTAGACGCGCACCTTCCCTTCCTCGACCACCGCCGCCACGGCGTCTCGCACTCGCGTCGCCATGTCCCGCTCGCCCACGTGGTCGAGCATCATCGCCGCCGTGAGAATCATCGCGATGGGGTTCACGATCGGCGGGTCCAGCTCGGCGTACTTGGGTGCGGAGCCGTGTGTCGGCTCGAAGACGGCGACCTCGTCGCCGATGTTGCCGGAGGCCGCGAACCCCAGACCGCCCACCAGACCCGCGAAGGCGTCGGACACGATGTCGCCGAACAGGTTGCCGGCCACGACCACGCCATACGCCTCGGGGTTCTTGGTCAGCCACATCATCTGAGCGTCGATGTTGGTCGACCACAGCTCGATATCCGGGTAGTCCTCGTGGATGAGCTTGGCCTCCTCCTCCATCATTCCCGAGGTTTCCCGCAGGACGTTCGGCTTCTCGCACACGGTGACCGACTTGTAACCGTGCACGCGGGCGTACTCGAACCCGGCGCGCAGAATCCTGCGGCACGCGGCGCGGGTGAACACGCGCGTGCTGATCGCCAGATCTTCGGGCGGTGTGTCGGCGAACTTCGCGAACTTGGAATGCGTGGCCAGCGCCGCCCGCACCTCGTCCGGCGGGTTCGTCCACTCGATCCCGGCGTACATTCCCTCAGTGTTCTGCCGGAACACCACCACATCGACCAGCGGCTCCTCGAAGCCTCCGTCCGGCGTACGCCGGATGAAGTTGAGCGGGTTGCCGGCGAACGAACGGCAGGGGCGAATGCACACGTCCAGGTTGAAGCGCTGCCGCATGGTCACGATGGGGCTGTAGTAGGTGTAGCCCTTTTCCCGGAGCGCGGGATCCAGCTCGGCGGCCGCCTGCGGCTTCGGCTTCGACGTGATGGAGCCGAACAGACCCAGCTTGTGACGCTCGAGGAGCTCGACCGTGCGCTCGGGCAGGGCGTTCCCCTCGCTCTTCCAGAACTCCCACCCGACGTCGGCGTGAACGTAGTCCGCCTCGAACCCGACCGCGTCGAGCACGCGCACAGCCTCTGGCAGCACCACATTGCCGATGCCGTCTCCCGGCATGGTGACCACCGTGTATTTGGACATGACTCCTGACCGTCCTTTCCGTTCGTTACTCGATGCCGAGCTTCTGCCTCACCTGATTCTCGATGCCTCCCGCGACCACCAATCCCTGCGGCACCGCGCCGAGCGGCACGAAGCGAAACGATCGCCCTTCGTACGTCATGGTACCCGCGGCGAAATCGATCTCCACCTGCTCCCCCGGGATGATCGTCGGTTCTCCCGCTTCGATCGGTTCGGCTTGCTGCTCTCTGAGCGACTCGACCAGCTCGGGGCAGACCACGCAGAGGAAGCCGTTGTTGAAGGCGTTGCGGAGGTAGGTCTGGGAGAAGCTGCCAGCCACGACGAGGGCGATCCCGGCCGCCTGCAACGCGGTCACGGCCTGCTCGCGGCTGGACCCGGTACCGAAGTTCCACCCACCGACGATCACGTCTCCCGCGCAAACCTGGCTCGCCAGCTCCGGATCGTAATTCTCGAACACCACCCGGGCCATCGCCTCGGGCGTCATGTCGTCCCGATACGTATAGTCTTTTCCGTACATGCCGTCGGTGTTGAGGTTGTCCGGCGGCACCACGATGACCCGGCCCGTGACACGCTCGGGGAACCCGGCCAGGATTTCGACCCGCTCCTCGCCCGGCGCCCCGGACGGAGCTGCCGGGATCTCCGGGATCTCGAATCGACGGGTCAGCCGCCGACCGTTCCCCGCTTCGGGGCCGCGGATGTAGCCTGCGACCGCGGAGGCCGCGACCACGGCGGGGCTGGCCAGGTAGCAGCGGGCGTCCCGGGAGCCCATTCGACCCTTGAAGTTTCGGTTGGTGGCCGAGATCCCCACTTCACCCGCCTCCAGCAGCCCGGCTCCGAGACCGATGCAGGGTCCGCAGCCCGGCGGTAGCGGCCGGGCCCCGGCCTCGATCAGCGTCTGCCAGGTCCCGTTCGCCTCCGATTCCTCCTGCACCTCCCGGCTCGCCGCCGCGACGTAGAACTCGACGCCGTCAGCGATGGTCCGACCCTCGAGAACGGCCGCGGCCGCCGCGATGTCTTCCGCCCTCGAGTTCACGCAGGAGACCAGGTACGCCTTGTCGACCCGGATCTCCTCCTTCTCCATCTCTGGAAGCGGCGTGGCGACCTGCACCGTGTCTGGACCCGCCACGTAGGGGATCACTTCGGACAGGTCGAGCACGATGCGAGCGGCATAGATGGCATCTTCGTCCGGGCCGATCGGGACTTCCTCCCAGCTCTGCAGGTCGACCTCACGGACTCGCTCGGACCCGAGACCGGCCAGCAGATCCCTTCGCTTCCGGAGATAATCGAGGGTGATCGTGTCGGAAGGGAACCAGCCGACCAGGGCGCCCCACTCGGTGGTCATGTTGGCGATCGCCAGCCGCTCCTCCAGCGAGAGCGTGCCGACGCCGGCCCCTGAGAACTCGATCGCCGCATTCAGCACCTCGCCCTGGTTGTAGAGACCGCACAGGGCGAGGATCACGTCCTTCCCTACCGCCCCCGCTGGAAGTTCGCCTTCCAGCACGACCTCCACCGTCCGGGGGATCTGCCACCAGAAGGTGCCCGTGGCCCAGATCGCCGCCGCGTCGGTCCTCACCACCGGAGTGCCCAGCGCCCCGACGCCGCCGTACATGTTCGCGTGGGAGTCGGAGGCCACCACGAAGGCTCCCGGGACCGCGTACTGCTGCTCGATCATCACCTGGTGGCCGATTCCCGTGCCGGCTGGATAAAAGTCGACCGACTGCTCTCTCGCGAACTCCTCGATCGCCGCGTACTTGGCCAGGTTCTCGTCCGAGGTATTCTGGATGTCGTGATCGAGGACGAAGACCGGCTGCGCGGGGTCGGCGATCGCGCGTGCCCCGAGCGCCCGGAACTTCTTCATCACCGGAGCCGTGTTGTCGTGCGTCAGCACGTGGCGGGGTCGAACGGTCAGAAAGTCACCGGCCCGCAGTGGCCGTCCGCTCGGCCCCTCCGCCATGTGGTTCTGCGCTATTTTCTCGACGACCGTCTGTCCCATGAGTGGTGCTCCCTGCTCTCGGCCCCTGCGTGTCCGGAGTGCGCCTCCGAGAATTCAGGCGTGGGCGAGCACCTCCGCCCGCGTCATGTCCATGAGCTCGCTGATCGACCCCATCGTCTCGAGGCTCCACACCGCCTTCTTCAACCTCGCCCGTGCCTCTTCCGCCATGATCGGGGCGGCCAGGGCATCGAACTTCTCCTCGATCTCGCCATCTGTGAGCGGATTCCGGGGGTCGCCCTTCGGATAGTCGATCTGCTTGGTGAACTCGCGACCGTCAGCCGCGTGGACGGTGACGATCACCCGCTGGAGCTCGGGGAAGAGGGCCTCGATCTCCGGGTCCGCCACCACCTCCACCTTGTCGAGCTGGGCCCGGATCGTCGGATCCATGATCTTCTCATCGGTAAACTGGAGCGGGGTGACCTGCCGCTCGGCGACCGCCGCTGCGATCACGTAGGGCAGGCTGTGGTCGGCCGTCTCTTTCGTGCGCGGGTCGTATTTCGATGGGTCCGCCAGGATGTCGGCGGCCCGGGCCAGCGAGCGGATATGCACCTTCTTGACGTCATCCGGCGCGAGATCGTTCTCCTTGATGAGGTCGAGCGTGCACGAGATCGGCGCGTGGGTAAGCGCCTCGGTGGGGAAGGCCTTCATGCCGCAGCGCGTGATTCGGAAGTCGTCCCCCAGACCATCCTCCAGGACCTCGAGCTTCCACTCGGGACCCATCACGTGCACGAGCCCTTCCTTCCCGTCGATCACGTGCTCGGGGCCCGAATAGCCCTTCTCGGCGAGCAATGCGGCGATCACACCGCTCTGGGTGGCCATCGGGTCGACCGTGTTCTTCATCATCGTGAGCTTGCCGGCCGTGACGGCCCCCATGGTGGCCATGCGGGAGCCCGAGATGCCTATGGCGTGCTGCATCTGCTCCCAGTCCAGGTCGAGCATCCTCGCCGCCACGATGGGCGAGGCGAACGCGGTCAGGGTGGCGTGGTGCCATCCACGCTCCCGGATCCCCGGGAAGGCGGCCTCGCACAACCGCATCTCGAACTCGTGACCGAGGACGATGCCGAGGATGAGATCACGACCGTCCTTGCCAGCACGTTCACCGCACGCCATGGCCGCGGGGATGATGTCGGAGGGATGCGACGGATCCTGCTGCCAGTAGATGTCGTTGTAATCCATCACCCGGACCATCAGGGCGTTGAGCAGCGACGCCGTGATCGGGTCGGTCTTCTCGCCTGTGCCGATCACGGTCGCAGGCCCGTCTCCCGCATGCTCGCCCAGCACCTCCAGAGCGATCCGGACGTCGTGCTGCTGGAAGCCGCCCAACGCACAACCGAACGAATCGAGCAGATATCGCTTCGCCTCGCGGATCGCGTCATCGGTCAGGTCTTCGTAGGTCAGGCCGGTGGCCCAGCGTGAGATGCGGGCCGTGATCGTCTCGCTCACTTTTCCAATTCCTCTGTTCAATACTTCGCCAGCGGTGTGGTCACTTCAGATTCTTGAACGGCTCGAAGCTCATGAAGTCCGCGTGGTGGACGATGAAGGCCTCCGTGGTCCGCTTCACGAGGTCGCCCTCGGCGGCATGCGTCGCGATGATGTGGCACACCTCGTCAGGCACGCCGCACGCCATCGCCAGGTGCACGCCCGTGAAGGGGTGTCGAAGGCTCTTGCCCCGCGCGCTCTGAACCGCCTCACCGTCGACCCGGTCGTACTCCAGCAGCTTTCCGACGTCCGCCAGGATGGCGCCGGCGATCACCACGTCCATGTCGATCGATAGCGCCCGACCGAGAAACGCCTGCATGGCTTCTGCGGAACTCCGGGCGACGTGGACGACGCACCGCTTGTGTTCCATGAAGGTCGCCGGGCAATCGGGAACGAGCAGAGTGAACGGGATCTCGTTCAGGTCATCGGGTTCGAGCGGGCTTTCCTCGAATGCCTTTATCCAGGTCTGGAGCACGCTCTCTCTCAGATCGGGATTGTCGATCCACTCGAGCTCTGGCCACAGCTGCTGGACGGCGTCTCGCATGGGGTTCCTCGGGTCGTTGGTCGATGTCGGACGGCGGCACGTGATCGTCGGTCACTCGAGTTGCCGCCATTGGCATTGTAGAAGCCCCGCATGATCCGTGCGCCCTCGCAGCGTACGGGATGCCGCGTGCCGCAGGGCGCAACCTGCCTCTGCATAGCGAGATGCGGCCGCGGCAGAGGGTCGCCGACCCGGGCGCCTATGGGGCAGTTTGTCCCGTTCGAGTCTGCGGGTGCGCGTCGAGTCTGCTTGGCCTGACATGGAAGCTCGCTTCTCACCGCCACGGCGGGGCGATGCAACCTGTGCCAGACATCTAGCCTGCAGACTACGCGGGGCGCATTTTCGTACGCCATGACCAATCTCGAGGAACGGCTGCAGAAGGGTGTGGAAGGGCAGTACTCGATCGAGCGCGTGCTCGGTGAGGGCGGAATGGCGATTGTCTTCCTTGCGCGCGACATACGTCATGATCGGCTCGTCGCGCTCAAGGTACTGCGCCCGGAGGTCGCGGCGGAGATTGGGGCGGATCGCTTTCTCCGCGAGATCAAGCTGGTGGCCGGTCTCACCCATCCGCACATCCTGCCTCTGTACGATTCGGGAGAGGCAAACCGACTCCTCTACTACGTCATGCCGAACATGGAGGGGCAGTCGCTACGGGATCGACTCGATCGGGAGCGGCAATTGCCCCTGGAAGACGCGATTCGTGTAGTCCGTGAGGTGGTGTCGGCTCTCGATTACGCACACCGTCGGGACGTGCTTCACCGAGACATCAAGCCTGAAAACATCCTTCTTCATGAGGGCGCGGCCCTCGTGGCCGACTTCGGAATCGGCAAGGTCATTGGCGATGTCGGGAGCACGATCACCAGGACGGGATCCGCCATCGGCACACCGGCGTACATGAGTCCCGAGCAGGCGACGGGTGAGGCTGAAGTTGATGGCCGCAGCGACATCTACAGCCTCGGTTGCGTCTTCTACGAGATGCTCAGCGGCGAGCCGCCGTTCACCGGCCCACACGCGCAGGCCGTGATCACCAAACGCTTCATCTCGCCGATCCCTCAGGTGCGGGCTGTTCGAGATGTGCCCGAGGCGGTCGACACGGCCGTTGCCCGGGCCATGGCGCGGACGCCAGTCGACCGATTCCGTTCGGCGGCCGAATTCGCCGAAGCCCTCCGGCTCATAAGCACGGGACAGCGTGGACCTGCCCATACCCCTGCCCACCCGACCGAGGCGGAGCCGGCCAAGAAGTCGATCGCCGTGGTGCCGCTCACGAACATGAGCGCCGATCCCGAGAACGAATACTTCAGCGATGGGATGACGGAGGAGATCATCAACGCCCTGGCCAAGGTGCGCGGCGTGCAGGTGGCCTCTCGCACCTCCTCCTTCGCTTTCAAGGATAAGGAACTGGATGTTCGCCAGATCGGACAGCGGCTCGGAGTCAACTCCGTTCTCGAGGGGAGCGTCCGCAAGGTTGGCGATAGGATCCGGATCACCGCCCAGTTGATCGACGTGGCCAACGGATATCAGATCTGGTCCGAGACATACGACCGTCAGCTGGAGGATGTGTTCGCGATTCAGGACGAGATCTCGCGCGCCATTGTCGAAGCTCTCAAGGTTCGGCTTGTCGGCGAGCCAGAGCCGCTCGTCGCTCCGACGGCCAACTTGGAGGCGTACACTCTGTATCTGAAGGGCCGGTTCTTCTTCAACAAGTTCACCGAGTCGGATCTTCGGAAAGGCCTGAACTTTTTTGAGCAGGCGCTCTCCCAGGACCCTGCCTACGCCCGGGCATACGCAGGCATCGCGGACTGCTGGAGCAATCTGGCAGATGATTGGGTAGTGCCGGACGACGCGTATCCTCGTGCGAAGGCAGCAGCCAAGCGGGCGCTCGAACTCGATCCGAGACTGGCCGAGGCGATCACGTCGATCGGCAAGGTCCTTTGCTGGTACGAATGGGATTTTTCAGGTGCCGAACGAGAGCTGAGACGGGCCGTCTCGATCAACGCGAATTACGCCGAAGCCCACTTTGTGTTCGGCAGCGTATTACCGGCCGTCGGCAAGCTGGAAGAGGCGATCGAGGAGATGAGAAGCGCCCTCGTGCTCGACCCCCTTTCCGCGCACTTCAGTCGCTGGCTGGGGCGATTCCTGCTGTACGCCAAGGATTACGAGGGTGCGATCGCGCAGAGCCACAAGACGCTAGAGGTCAGCGATAGTTACTTCCAGAGCTTCGTGGACATCGGGTCGGCTTTTCTTGCGCAGGGGAAGGCTGAAGAGGCCCTGAAGTGGTTCCAGAAAGGGCAGTCGCTCCCGTCTGCGGTGCGTTCGTACGACGCGCACATCGTACGCGCGCTTGCCGCTATGCTCGAGCTCGACGAGGGCCGGGCTATCATGGAACGACTGGAAGAGGAAGCCAGGGAGCGGTACGTGAGGGGAGAGATCCTGGCTATGGGCTATGGTGCGCTCGGGGAGTTCGATAGGGCGTTCGGCTGGCTCGACCAAGCCCTTGAGGACCGTTCGGCCGGGCTCATTTACGTTCACCTCGACCCCGGATACGAACCGCTGTGGGGCGAACAGCGCTTCGGAGATTTTCAGGCGAAGATCGGCGTCCGCTAGATGGAGGGGCGGGATATGCTAACGGGCCGGAACAAAGGTCCTCGTTTCCCTCGAGCTGCCGGCCCAGCCGTGGTTTGCCGGCGTCTGTGATCTCCGGTAGCTTGGAAACATAGGGAGAAAACGAGCGTACTAACGACGCCGCCCAAAACATGCCCGGGCTCACCGGGCGCTCTCGGCGGCGCTTCACGAGAGGCTGAGGGGTGCTCGGGCGGGCACCCCGTTCGTGTCTTTCGAGCGCCCGTAGCTCAGTCTGGATAGAGCGTCGGCCTCCGGAGCCGAAGGTCACAGGTTCGAATCCTGTCGGGCGTATGTGGGGTACCGGAACGATGTTCGATTGCGGCATTTCCTTTAACACGTAGATTCTTCGCCCCTCGCACGAGGAAGGGATCCGTCCCGACTCGCTGCGACGGGTTGCTCGGGTGGCGGAACTGGCAGACGCGCAGGATTCAGGATCCTGTGGGAATTTAAAATCCCGTGGGGGTTCGACTCCCCCCCCGAGCACTCGCTGTAACAGCGGCCGACGGCTCGCCCAGGTGGCGGAACTGGCAGACGCGCTAGCTTGAGGGGCTAGTGCCCTTTTTGGGCGTGGAGGTTCGAATCCTCTCCTGGGCATCCCGCCGAATGAAGCCGTCGCAGCACAACGAGCGCCCGTAGCTCAACTGGATAGAGCACCTGACTACGGATCAGGAGGTTGGGGATTCGAATTCTCCCGGGCGCATTCTTCTAACTCTTTGGCAACTCATGAACACGATGGGCGCACCCGAAATCCTCAACTTCCTCAAAGCTCTCGGCCACAACCCGCACGCGCTCCGAGCCGTTTGGTCGATGCTCAGGGGGACCGTGATCGAGGGCGAGATACCCGCTCTGCTGAAACAGCTGATATTGTTCAAGGTCTCGATCGTTGCCGGCAACGAGTACTGCACGCGCTTCACGGCCATGCGGCCCTGAATCTCGATCCCACACTCAAGTACGAAGATTTGGTCGCGTTGTCCGGAGGCGCCTGTACCGCAAGTCTTCCACCATCGTTTCCGATCGCGATCGAGCTGGTCTCTCGTGCTGCACTCGAACCCAAGAGCGTCGCGGATCCCGAGTGGGGTTTTGAGGACCAGCTCAGAGACGAGGGCTTCTCGGAGAGCGAGATCGACGAACTCCTCGCCGTAGGGTTTTCTTCAGTGTCATGATGAACATGCTCGCAGACACCTATGACGTCCCGTGGGAGAGTCCTTTTCCGCCCCCCTCCGACTGAAACATCGAAGGTCTACGACGCAGGCGGCCCTACTCGGATGTCGGTCGACAGCTCATCGATTCCGGCCGTCGCCGCCGAGCGTTCGAGCGTGGGGGGTGCTGGGTCTGTAGGGCCTTCACTCGTCTCGTGCCTCGGCGAACGTCGCGCCATCGGGGATCTGATCGGGAGGCAAACCCGAGGCGGCTTCCAGCCGCCCGCTGAAGTTGAAGAAGGACGTCAGAGCCGTGATCTCCCAGATCGCCGTCTCGTCCCAGCCGCACTCCCTCAGCGCAGCGATGTCCTCCTCGTTCACGAAGCTCGGGGTCTCTGTCAGCTTGCTCGCGTACCGGAGCAAGGCTCTCGTCTCCGGCTCCAGCTCGTACTCGGGCCACGTGGTCGCAAACTCGTGGTCGAGATGCTCATCGCCTGTGAGGCGGCGAACTGCCGCCGTATGAAGACCGAGTCAGGGAGCCCCACCGACCTTGCCGTTGACGACGGTCGCCAGCATCTCGCGCTGGAGCCTGCTCAGGGGCGATGACTTGCGGAGGTGGAGGTGCTTGTAGAGGGAGCCCGCCGGCTGCGCGACGCGAAGGTCGACCGCGAGAGCTTGGAATACGCCCGGAACGACGCCGCCGTACTGGCCACGAACCCAGCGAAAGAAGAGCTTTCGGATGCCTCGAGCTCTGTCTGGCGCAATTGTTGGGATGTTTGCCATGCCTCTCCCTGCCTCTGCGTAAACGGACGCTCAGCCGAGCACCATTTCATTGGACTGGCTCGTATAATCAATAGGTAATCAATAGGGGGAAGCCCAGGTGTGTGGCGCAAGCACGTTCGTCACTTTGCGGACCGTGAGGCCAGAGCCGGAGGAATAGTCTCTGTCGTCAGGGGAGGATCCTGTTTTGGCCGTGATTCCCGACGGGTTCACATGGAATCAAGTGACCCTCGAGCGATTCCACCCAATCAACCGAGCCTTGATCTCGCTTGTCGCGTTTAGGCTGCAACGGGCGCCAGTTCCGATTGGAACAGGGTTCATATTCGCGGCCCCAGGCAACCGGACCATCGTCGCGACCGCAGCTCAGGTGCTGAACAGTATTCGCCACGAAAATACGACCCGGATACCCGGAGAAATGAGATGATCGGGAAAGCAACTTCCTACGGGTTCACGATCATGGTTCCTGCCCTGCTCATTTCAACTTCACTCGTCACCACAGGCTGTAACACAACAACGTCCGATAGAGATCTGGAGCGTAATAAGAGCCTGGTTCGCCACATGAACGACCAGGTATGGAACAAAGGCAACCTTGATTTGATCGACGAGTTATACGCCCCTGATTTCGTTCGCCATTTCTTGCCGGATGGTTCCCAGTTGAGAGGAACAAACAGCTTGCGAGTACACGTACGAGAGCACCGCGAGGCCTTTCCAGATTGGCGAGAAGAGATCCGGCATATTGTTGCCGAGGGAGATCTCGTTGTGCTTCATTTCGTATCGACCGGAACCAACGAGGGGAGCTGGCTCGGCAATCCTGCTACGGGGAGAAAGATCCGGATACATGAGGTGTCGATCTTGCGAATCGAAGATGGAAGGATTGCCGAGCAGTGGCTCATGCCGGACATCTTCAGTATGCAGCAGCAACTCACTCGGACCAACGATGAATGAACGGCGAAACATGTACGGGTCGTGCTCGGCCCGCTACTCGCCGTGCCCATTCGGAGCTGGAATCGTGACGACAATCCGGACGAGTTTGACGACGGGATTCTCCGGTATTGCGGCCGAAACCGTATTGGAGGATCAGGTACGAATGCCCCAACCGTACCGGAAGACCCGGCAAACGGGACTCTCGCCTCCAGGCCTACGGATCAGGAGGTTGGGGATTCGAACTCTGCCGGGCGCGCAGCTTATCCGTTGTCTTCGATCGGCCCGCAGCGCCGGCCACGTCCGAGTCAGTTCCCCGGCGTATACCAGATCGGCGAGGTATAAGCCCGCTCTTGATGGGTGGTCTCCGCGCCCTCCGGAATCTCGATGCCGAATCGGAAGGCATCGTACACCACCCAACGCGGAGTCGGGATCTCGAGGACCCGCGCATAGTAGAAGGCCCGCTCCCCAGGGTCGAAGTCGGGGTCAGTCCATACCGTGCCCAGCTCTGCAGCCCCTATCGTGTTGTTCCAGTTCGCAGCTGCGACGTCCACCGTGTTGCCCACAGGCGGCAGAACTCCCCTTGCATCGAGCTGCCGGCCGGGGGACCAGGCGACGTCGTACACTTTCTCCTGCGTTTGGCCGGCCGTGTCGACCCAACCCTTCACGAGCTGAATCCGGTCGAGATTCGCCCCTATGGGGTCGCGCAACGCATACACCATGAAGGTTGGCGCACCGTTGCCGGAGCGCGGCTCCAGATCCCGACCCATAGGCACGCCCTTCTCATACCCGCGAAAGGCGGGCTGACGACTGTTGAGATCCTCCTGGACGAAGTCCCATCCGCCGAAGAAGCGGACCGATATTCGAGGACCTGTGGTCGCGTAGACCTCGCGGCGCTTCATGGCGTCGAAGATGGCTTCCCGCGTGTTCTCGACGGCCCACACGGCCGCGAGCCCCGAGGCGACGGTCTCGTATCCCTCAAACCGCCCCACATCGGTCTCCGTGAAGGGATGAGCCATGCGGTCCGGAGATGGCTCGGAGCCACTGTGTTTGCCGAAGAAGTTGTCTTCCTCAGCCGTGGCGAGTCCCGTGTGGCTGTCTGTGGATCCAACGAGTCCGAACTTGTAGGGATTCGCGCCAAGCCTTTCCTCGAGGACGAGCCCGTTCTTCAGCGCCTCGCGAGCGTACTCATACGCCAGCATGTCGGGCGTCTTGCCTTCAGAGAGGTCGAGGTTGCCGACGTCCCAGGTCTCGTAGTCAGCGAACGCGTCGTCTGGAGACAGCAGCGGATGGGCTTCGCCGTCTCCCTTGATCTGAGTGATCTCGTACATCGGCTCCCACTTCGCCCGCTGCTCGACGTACGTGCGGTCGAGCTCGCGTCCCGTGTACTGGCGATCGACGGGGAACATCATCCCGTTTGACAGATTGCCGTTGTGGGCCAGCGCGAGCACGGAGCCACCGGTCGTGGCCTCGAAGTTGTCCAGCCATTCGTACAGATCGAGCGGATCCGTGCTGCCTATCGGGGGCTGAGTCGTGTACGGCACCACCTGGCCAGCTATGTCCGACCCGTCCCGGAAGATCACGTTGCGGTGGAGGTTGTTGCCGGCGACCAGCGACGTCCACTCGAAGCCAATGAGCGTCGAAAACGAGCCGGGGTCGTTGAAGTCTTCGGCCGCATCGATCACGCGCTCCCACACCGACCGGTACGTCGGCGAGCCAGGTGAATAGAGTCCAAGGAGCTCGGGATCGACCTCTCCTTGAGAGAACGTCGTGATCAGGTCGAGCGCAGTTTCGACGGCCGTCTGGCCGCCAGCGCGCAACCCATCGGACCAGCGCTGGCCTTGCTCGAAGCGGGTGATCTCAGGCGATGCCTTCGCGAGGTCTCCGACCAAACCCATACCGTCGGAGTGATCCGCTATCACGAGCCAGTCGAGCGGGCGGCTGAGCCTGACCGGCTGACCGGTGGACGCGGTGACCTCTTCGCCGCGAGCGAAGCGGTACGCCTCCTCGAGCCCCAGTCGCGCGCCGAACAGGCCTGCATCCACGGACAGGCCGGTGTGAAGATGCGTGTCGCCCCACAACGGGCGGCTCGGGAAGGCCCGCTCGGCCCAGGGGGAGTACGCTGCACCAGGGTACAGATTCGACAGCGACTCCCGGGAAGGTGTGATCTGTGCCGCCAACGGTGCCGTACTCAGCGCGGCAGCGGCCAACGCCGCGACGTAGCCGATCCGTCTCATTCTGATCTCCTTGGCGTGAGCTCTTCACACTTGGAGCGATTGCCTTCCAGTATACAGGGCCTAGTTGGAGCCGACCAAGGTTCGATCCAAGAGGTGGCACGCCCCCGGTGTGACAGCTGCCCGTAAAGAAGCCACAGGCCGACCCTCCTTTCCCGAACGGAGTCCCGGTGCAGGACCGGACTTGCCTTTCAACCCCTCCGATCAGCACCCTGGTGCGCACCGGGATCGAGACACGTGATCACGTAGCGCGGCACACGACGTCGGAACCGAGACCAATTGGAGCCGAAGGAGCAACGGAGGAGAAGAACATGCAGACACGACGCGGCACCCTCGGGCGACTCGCTTCACTCGTCATCGCAGGAGCCCTCACGATCGCCGTTCCGGCAACCGCTCAGCAGCACGAGCATGCGCACGAGGACATGGCGATGCCGTCCTCGGGCATGCACGCCGCCCTGCTCGCCGACCTCGAAGTTCTGGAGCAGAAGTATACTGGCCTTGCCGAGGCGATGGTGGAGCACTTCGCGTGGCGACCGGCGGAGGGAGTCCGGTCGGTCAGCGAGGTGTTCATGCACATCGCGGGTGCGAACCACTACGTCCCCACGCTCGTCGGCGTGGCCCCGCCGGAGGGCATGGAGGTGGCGTCGCTCGAGGAAGCCTTCGGTCGGATGGGCGAGATGGAGGGCATCACCGACCCGGCTGAGGTGATGGAGGGGATGAGTGCCGGCTTCGCACACGCCCGACACGCGATCAAGAGCGTTCCCGAGGAAGCGCTGGATGACCCGATCGACATGTTCGGTCAGCAGGCGACGAAGCGCGCCGGTCTCATCCTTCTCATGACTCATATGCACGAGCACCTCGGTCAGATGGTCGCCTACGCGCGAATGAACGGCGTGACGCCGCCATGGAGCGCGGGGGGCTGAGACAGCTCGATCGGAGCGCATAGCGCCTGAGCGGCAGTACGCCGACACCGCTCAGACTCTCGCGGCCATGGGGAAGCGATAGCCTGCCGGCTCAGCGCTGACGCTGAAAGAGGAAATGAGGGGCGATCCCGTCCGTCTGTTTTCGCACGGTCCGCGCCTGCGCTGGCAGGGCCACGTCGCGCACGCTTAGCCGCGCCCCCTCCCCGCGAGCGATCCGTCGATGCGCCGGACACGTTTGCAAAGGGGGGCGGTCGCGCTCAAACTTGAACAACGTCCTCCCCGACCCCTCACGGCTGTACCCCGTGGGGCGGACGGCTGACTCATCCGCTGGACATCGAGCCAGTGTGGGAACCGGAGAGCGACCATGGCCATTGAAGTGACGGTGAACGGCGAGCAGCACCAGGTACAGGCGGACGGAGACACGCCGCTTCTCTGGGTGCTTCGCGACGAACTGCGGCTCACCGGAACCAAGTACGCGTGCGGAATTGCCCAGTGCGGAGCCTGCACGGTTCACGTGAACGGGCAGCCGCGGCGCTCCTGCGTACTGCCGGTCCGGTTGGTCGAGGGGGCCCGTGTCACCACCATCGAGGGGCTGTCCGGACCGCAGGCTGAGGCCGTGCAGGACGCCTGGCGGGAGATCGACGTGCCGCAGTGCGGATACTGCCAGTCCGGCCAGATCATGAGTGCCGTCGCGCTGCTGGCTCAGGCCGGCGAGGTCGATGATGCCGCGATCGACGCCGGAATGGTCGGCAACATCTGCCGCTGCGCCACCTACGTCCGGATCCGCCAGGCGATAAAGAACGCCGCAGCCGAGCTGGAGGTCTGAGATGATTCACGGAACGCTCGGCCCGGAAGACCTCGTGATCCGCTCTCCGGGCCCCAGTCGCCGAGACTTCGTCAAAGCCGCGGGCGCGGGCCTGATCGTGGGCACTTTCCTGCCCGGCTTCGCCCGAATCGGGCGCGCGGCGAACGCCGTTCCTCTCGACGATGCGGGCCAGCCGATCTTCGAGCCGAACGCCTTCGTCCGCATAGCGCCGGATGACACGGTGACGGTGGTGATCAAGCACATCGAGTTCGGACAGGGACCGTATACGGGGCTCTCCACGCTCGTTGCGGAAGAGCTCGATGCCGACTGGTCGCAGATGCGTGCCGAGGCCGCTCCCGCCGATGTGGAGAAGTACGCCAACACCCTGTTCGGCATTCAGGGAACCGGCGGTTCGACCGCGATGGCCAACTCGTACGAGCAGATGCGGCGGGCCGGCGCGGTAGCTCGCGCGATGCTGGTCGCGGCGGCGGCCCAGGAGTGGACGGTCCCCACGGGCGAGATTGAGGTAGAGGCCGGCGTGGTGCGGCACGCAGGCTCGGGTCGGGAGGCGCGGTTCGGGGAGCTGGCGCAGATTGCCGCGACCCTGCCGGTACCCGAAGAGGTCTCTCTCAAGGATCCTGCCGACTTCCGATTGATCGGCACGGCCGTTCCCAAACTGGACACGACCGAAAAGACCACGGGCGAGGCAATCTTCACGATCGACCAGTACCGAGACGGAATGCTCACGGTCCTGGTGGCTCGCCCGCCTCGCTTCGGTGCCACCGTGGGGTCGGTCGATGACTCCGTGACGAGGCGGGTGCCGGGCGTGGTGGACGTGCAGACGATCCCGCAGGGCGTCGCGGTCTACGCGCGCGATACCTGGTCGGCGTTCAAGGGCCGCGATGCGCTCCGTGTGAACTGGGATGACTCCGGTGCCGAGAGGCGCTCGTCGGGCGAGCTGCTCGAATCGTACCGGGCGGCCGTGTCGAGCCCGGGGGCCGAGGCGGCATCGCGCGGCGACGTGGCCGCTGCGCTGGCGGGTGCGGCGACGACGCTGGAGGCCGTCTACGAGTTCCCCTTCCTGGCGCACGCTCCGATGGAGACGCTGGACGCCGTGGCGGTGCGAGGCGAGAACGGGGTGGACGTGTGGATGGGGAGCCAGCTCCAGACCATCGATCAGGCGGTCATCGCCGAGGTCCTCGGTACAGAGCCGTCGCAGGTGCGGATTCACACACAGCTGGCCGGGGGCAGCTTCGGCCGGCGGGCGCAGGGGGGCGGCGACTTCGCTCGGGAGACCGCGGAGGCTCTCGCCCGGGTCGAGCCCGACACGCCGATCAAGCTCATCTGGACCCGGGAAGACGACATTCGGGGCGGTCGGTACCGGCCTATGACCGTGCACCGTCTTCGGGGCGGCCTGGACGCCGGGGGCGGAATCGTCGGCTGGGAGCAGACGATCGCCACCCAATCGATCTTCGCGGGCACCCCCTTCGCGAGCATGGTCCAGGACGGGATCGACCCCAGTTCGGTGGAGGGGGCGGCCGACATGCCGTACTCGATTTCGAACTTTGGCTTGAGCCTTCACACCATGGAGGCGGGTGTACCCATTCTCTGGTGGCGATCGGTGGGACACACCCACACGGCGTACGCTGTCGAGACGTTCATCGACGAGCTGCTCGAGGCTGGCGGGAAGGATCCGGTGGAGGGGCGGCTCGCGCTGCTCTCCGGCGCACCCCGCGAGGCGGGCGTCCTCCGGGCGGTCGCCCAACTGGCCGATTGGGGCCGGACGCCTCCCGACGGTCGAGCCCGGGGCGTGGCAGTCCACAAGTCGTTCGAGAGCTATGTCGCCGAGGTCGCAGAGGTCTCTCGGGGCGAGGGCGGGCTACCGAAGGTCCACCACGTGTGGTGTGCGGTCGACTGTGGTGTGCCGGTCAACCCGAACATCATCACGGCCCAGATGGAGAGCGGGATCGGCTTCGGGCTGGGGGCCGTGCTCTACGACGAGATCACGCTCGAAGACGGAGGCACCGTGCGGGAGCGCAACTTCGACCGCTATCGCTCGATCCGCATCAACGAGATGCCGGAAGTAGAAGTGCAGGTGATCGAGTCCAGCGAGGCTCCCACGGGCGTCGGGGAACCGGGAGTGCCTCCGATCGGACCGGCGGTGGCCAACGCCTGGCGGCGGCTGACGGGTGAGGCCGTCCGGCGGCTGCCGTTCACCGCCCGCGGTGGGGCGGAGGGAGGTGACGCATGAGAGCCTCAGCGCTGGTTCGCGACAGGGTCCGCGGCAAAGTGGACTCGGGGCTGCGGGATCGGAGAGCGCCAGCCGCTGCGTGCGCCCTCTTCCTCGCGTTCGCCGCCGGTTGCGTGCCCGCGGAGGATCAGGCGGAGTCCGGCACTGCGTCCTCCCTGACATTGCGGGCACCCGACGACTTTGTCGACATCGCGGACGACGGAGAGCGCGCGGCCGCACTGTTCACCGAGATGGGGAAAGTGCTCCAGCATCCGCGCTGCGTGAACTGCCACCCAACGGGCGATGAGCCGCTGCAGGGAGACGACTCACGCCCGCACGAGCCGATGGTCGTTCGTGGAGCGAGCGGGATGGGGGAGGCGGGTATGCTGTGCATCACCTGCCATCAGCCGGAGAACGTTCGCGTGTCGGCGGACTGGTCGATGCCCGGTCACCCACACTGGCTCCTGGCGCCCGCGAGCGCGGCCTGGGCAGGTTTGTCACTGGCAGAGATATGCGAACAGGTCAAGGATCCGGCCCGGAACGGCGGCATGAGCCTCGAAGAGGTCGTGGATCACATGGGCGAAGATGCCCTCGTCGGCTGGGCCTGGGCGCCGGGAGCCGGCCGCGAGAGGGCCCCGGGGACCCAGCGGCTTTTCGGCCAGCTCACACAGGCCTGGGTCGACGCGGGCGCGGACTGCCCGGGAGCCTCGGCCGGCTCGGGCTGAAGCTCCATGCGCTTCCTCTTGGCCAACGTCACCTCGTGACGATGTCCAATCGGTAGATCGACTCGACAGGGCCGATCGACTCGTGCCCGCTTGCCTGCATCGCCTCCGACTTTCATCATGCCGACCTCGTATTCTCACTCAACGGAGGGATTTATGCTCTTTCGACGCTTGCTCCAGATCTCCGGATTCGCTGCCCTGGTCACGCTGCACACGGCCTGCCAGTCGGCTGACAACGGCGACACCGGCTATGTCGATGCTGAAGAGGCCGCTTCCGCAACGACCGGGGAGAGCGCCGCGGTCGCGGCCACCGACGCCTACGTGGTCGACGTCACCGCCGTGGATTTCGCCTTTCAGGCACCGGACGAGATTCCGTCCGGCTGGACGACCTTCCGTATGGCAAACGCCGGTCAACAGGAGCACTTCCTGTACCTCTATCGGCTGCCTGAGGATGTGACATACGAGCGCTTCCTGGAAGAGGCTATAGGTCCCTTCACGGAAGTCTGGGAGGCGTATGCATCGGGTGAGATCGACCAGGCGGAGGCCGGGCGGAGGTTCGGGGAGCAGATTCCTGCCTGGTTCTTCAACGATATGGTGTCCGTGGGAGGCCCGGCGCTCACCGAGCCCGGCGAGACTTCACAGGCCACCGTGCTGCTGGAGCCGGGCACGTATGTCATGGAGTGCTACGTGAAGACGCCCGAGGGTCGATGGCACACGGAGCTCGGGATGCAGCGCAAGTTCACCGTCACGGATGAGGAGACCGGTGCGCCGATGCCCGAGGCCGACGTCGAGCTCACGCTGTCGAACTACGCCATCGAGGGCTCCAGCCAGCTCACGTCAGGCACCCACACGGTGGCGGTCCGGGTGACGGAGAACCCAGAGGGCTTCATGAAGCACGATCTGAACCTCTTCCGCCTCGACGGCGAAACCACCGTGGACGAGATCGTGGCATGGATGAACTGGATGGACCTGGAAGAGGGCTTTCGCGCCCCGGCTCCGGGATACTCCCTGGGCGGTGTCGAGCACCTCACTGCGGGCCGCACCGGTTTCACGACCGTTCAGCTCACGCCGGGCGACTACGCCTGGATTTCGGAGGAATACGGGATCAGAGGGGCGGTGCTGGAGTTCACCGTCGAGTGATCCTGCGCGTGAGTGTCGGGCTCGCGAAACGGCCAGCGTCAGATGGCCGTTCGAGTCCCGGGCCGCGCCGCTGCGACTACAGCTCGGCGAAGTCGCCCACGGCAGCCTCGACCGGCTCGGCGAGGTACTGATGTAGGAGCTGGACGGCGATCGCCCCCTCGCCCACGGCCGAAGCGACCCGCTTGACCGATCCGTGCCGGACGTCGCCTGCGGCAAACACTCCGGGGAGGCTCGTCTCCAGATGGTACGGCGCGCGGCTTACCGGCCAGCCGGACGGGAGGCGTCCGTCGCGCATGAGGTCGGCTCCAGTCAGAATGTAGCCCTGCCGGTCGCGCTCCACGCAGTCGTGCAGCCAGTCCGTGTGCGGCACTCCGCCGATCATGACGAACAGACCACTCGTCGGGACTCGCTCGGTGGATCCGTCCGCCAGGTTTCGCAGCGTGATCGCCTCGAGGTGCTCTTCGCCTTCCCCGTCGGTGATCTCGACGCCAACACGCACCTCGACGTTGGACAGCTCTCCGAGCTCCGTGATCAGGTATTCGGACATGCTCGCAGAGAGCGAGTCGCCCCGGACAAGTACCGTCACCGAGTCGGCATGCTTCGCCAGGTGCATGGCGGCCTGGCCCGCGGAGTTCCCCGCCCCCACGACACACACGTGCCGGCCTTTCATGGCTCGCGCCTCGCTTCCTGCCGCTCCGTAGAACACACCCGTGCCAATGAGCGCCTCGAGGCGCGGGATACCCAAACGGCGCCACGTAATGCCCGGAGCCAACACGATCGACCGAGCCGCGACCTCGCGGCCATCGGCCGCCTGTACGATGCGTGCCTCTCCCATGGATCGGAGTTCTATCGCCTCTTGAGCGAAGACCAGATTCGCTCCGAATAGCCATGCCTGTTCGCACGCCCGGTAGGCGAATTCCTGCCCACCGATCCCCCACGTGAAACCGGGAAAATTGCGGATATGCGCGCTGGTGCCGGCCTGCCCGCCGGACACGTTCTTCTCCAGGACCACGGTGCTCAGCCCCTCCGAAGCGGCATGAACGGCCGCCGCAAGTCCGGCCGGTCCCGCCCCGACGATTGCGACATCGTGGACGCCGGTCTCGATCCGGGTCCCTCCGCCGAAGGCCTCGATAAGCTCGGCATCGGTTGAGCATCTGGCGTCCGAGCTCGGAGTCCTCGTCGTAAAACCCGTACGGCATACCCATGCGCGTGAGCAGGTCCCGGACTTCGTGACTGCGAGGGCTTAGCCTCGGCCCAACGATTTGGAACATGGTAAACCGGGGCTCCTGCGAGGACGCCCAGGCCGCGAGGAACTCGCTCACAGCCGGGTACAGACCCAGTTCCGGAAGCCACGGCTTTACCAGGTGGTAGTCGATCTGCCCCAGCGTCATCGCCGGTACGATGGGATTTGCCTGCGTATAGTCGCGCTCGACGAGAAGGATACGCTTGGCCATCGATAGCAGCGCGTGGGCCTCGACCAGGAATTGGACCCCGGTCATCTCGGGCATTCGCTGGTCGACGATGAGAAGGGCAACCGGTGCGGACTCCGCGGCCAGCGTCCTCAGGGTCGCGAGACCCTCCGCAGGCGAACTCTCGCACAGAATACGGCAATCGTTGCTGAACCGTCGGGCCAGGTCACTCTCGAGGGCGTCGAGAAGCGAGCGCTCGTGTGCGACCAGAAAGAGGATCGGCTTGTCCATCGTTCTCACCGTGATCTACCCGACTTCGGAACGCAATACGGAAAACGCTGCCGAGCCGCAGTGTAACGAGCTTCGTCCGACACTGCAGCTTGGCGATCCTTGACCCACTTGGAAGACCAGTGCAGCATCCTTCGCAGCACGTCCATGCTCGACTTCATGACTGACCTGACCGAAACCAACGGCGGCGCGCGGACCGACGAACGCGAGTCGCTCCTTTCGTCGTCGCGACGCCGACAGGGATAGCAACGATGAGCTTGTCCGACGGAGCATCGTCCGTAGCCCGACGCCTCTCCTTCCTCGACCGCTACCTCACGCTCTGGATCTTCGCCGCCATGGCGATCGGTGTGGGCATCGGCTACCTGTGGCCGGGGCGCGTGGAATCGTTCAACCAAGCGACCCAAGTCGGGACCACCTCCATCCCGATCGCGATCGGTCTGATCCTCATGATGTACCCGCCGCTGGCCAAGGTGCGGTACGAGAAGTTCGGCACCGTCTTCCGGCACAAGCGGATACTCGGACTCTCCCTGGTCCAGAACTGGATCGTGGGCCCGATCGTCATGTTCGCGCTGGCGGTGTTCCTGCTGCGCGATCTGCCGGGCTACGCGGTAGGGCTCATCCTGGTCGGCCTGGCTCGCTGTATCGCGATGGTGCTGGTGTGGAACGACCTCGCCGATGGCGACCGCGACCTGGCCGCCGGTCTCGTCGCGGCGAACGCCGTCTTTCAGGTGCTGTTCTACGGCTTCTACGCCTGGATCTTCATCACGTTGCTGCCGCCCCTGTTCGGTCTGGAGGGGTTCGCGATGGACGTGGGCATCGGGGAGATCGCGAAGACGGTATTGATCTACCTCGGGATCCCGTTCTTTGGCGGGCTGATCACGCGCTTCACGCTGCTTCGACGCAAGGGGCGCGAGTGGTATGAGCAGGTGTTCATTCCGCGGATCAGTCCGCTCACGCTGGCGGCTCTGCTGTTCACGGTGGTGGTCATGTTCTCGCTCAAGGGCGAGCTGATCGTCGAGCTTCCGCTGGACGTGGCGCGAATCGCGATTCCGCTGACCCTCTACTTTCTGGCGATGTTCGCGATCACGTTCGTGGGAGCACGCCTGCTCAAGGGTGAGTATCCGGAGACCACGACCGTCGCTCTCACGGCGGCGAGCAACGATTTCGAGCTGGCCATCGCCGTGGCGATCGCCGTGTTCGGCATCCAATCGGCGCAGGCCTTCGCCACGGTCATCGGTCCCCTCGTCGAGGTTCCCGTGCTCATCGGTCTCGTGCACGTGTCGCTGTGGGCGCGACGGGCGTTCTTCTCGCGTCCACCGCCCGGCGCCGTGCCGGCTGCAGCCCCACATGGGACGAACGAATAGAGCGCTTTACTTTATCGCTTTACTCTGTGACAGGTAGCGGACTTTCGCCCTCTTCGGCCCAATGACACGGGGCCAGCCTACGGTCATCCCGCTTTACCGCCGCTTGACTCGGGTGGCCTATCCATGAAGTGGAAGACGGGAGGACGGGACGGTGAGGGTTGCCGACGTGGCGAGGGCCACGAGGAGGCCACCATGAGGCGGCAAAGAGCGAAGTCTTCGATAGAGAAAGCGATGCTGCGGAAGCGGCCAGTGGCAGGAGATATTCATGCCCTCGAGCAGTTGTTCCTTCTCGCTGGCGCGGCGATGCGACCGGAGCAGCTCACCTCGCCGCAGCTCGGCTGCATCGTGCGCGAGTTTCTTCGACTCAAAGCGTGTTTGCAGTGAGCACCTGGATGAGAATCGTGGACAAGAACCCTCAGCGGGCAAATCTCGTACTGGGGGACGAAGGTATGAACGAACGAGCGCGTGCCGGGAACGGAACGGAGTGCGTCGATGCGTGACGAGCATTTGCCGGAGCTGTACACAGATCGAGACCTGACCCGCGCGCGGCGCAAGGCCAAAGCGGTCGGTTGGGTGCAGGGAGGCGGTGCCGTGCTGGCCGTCGGCTTCGTCTACAGCATTATCGGCTGGCTGCCGACGCTTCTCGTGCTGGGGGTTGTCGCGTACGGAGTCTATCGACTTCTGCGCTCCCCCAAAGCCCCCGAGTGATTCCAAGCCGCCGCCAGGGTACTTTGCGACCGACCGTCTCCTGATGGCTTAACGGCGCAGATCACTCCATGGGAAAGCGAAGAACTCCTAGGGTCGCGGGCAGCACGCCTCGCGCGGACAACTGGCTCCAGCACGCGGTGCCGGTCGCGTCCGTGGATTTGCACGGCATGCGGAAGGAGCCCGCCCGAACGCGCGTCCGGGCGTTTCTACAGCGAGTCGCCCGGCAGCACCCGGGTCAGGCGGTCCGCATCATCACGGGAAAGGGTCTCAATTCGCCGGACGGGCCGCAGCTCCGCCCCATGGTAGTGGAGGAACTCGCATCGGCCGACGGATTGGTCGCGGAGTGGGTGCTGTCGCCCGATCAGGGAAGTGTTCTGATCCGCCTGCTTGGAGAGAACCGTCGGTGAGCGCCCCGTGGACCCTGTGGCCAGTCCGCACGTTGCCGGGGTCTGCGCCGTTCCCGCGGACCGTGCTGCTCGCCTGCACCGCGCTCGGCTTCCTCGGTTTCCCGGCGTCGCCTCTGCGAGCTCGGGAGCACGAGGCGATGCGGGCCGCAACGGTCCGTTCGGTCCCGATTCAGGAACCCGCCACCCCCGATGGCTCCGAGATCGACGGGTCGACCATGATCGCATCCCTCGTAACCATGGGGCCTGGCGAGCGCGTGTGGGAGCGCTTCGGGCACAACGCCATCTGGGTGAGAGATCCGATCCGGGGCATCAACCGCATGTACAACTACGGGATGTTCTCCTTCCAGCAGGAGAACTTTCTCAAGCGGTTCATCCAGGGCGAGATGATGTATTGGATGGCCGGCTTCGATGGCCGTCTGCATATGGGGGCGTACGTTCAGGCCGATCGCTCGGTGTGGGTGCAGGAACTGAACCTCACTCCGGAGCAGCGGGCCGAGCTGTATGCCTACCTGGAGTGGAACGAGCGGCCGGAGAATCGCTTCTACCCGTACGATTATTACCAGGACAACTGCTCGACCCGCGTACGGGACGCGCTCGACCATGTGCTCGATGGTCGACTGCGTGAGCTGACCTTCGACGCCGAGACCGGCACCACGTACCGCTTTCACACCCGCCGTCTGTTGGCCCCGGATCTGGGCGCGTATGCGGGCACGCTCTTCTCGCTCGGCCACCCGATCGACCGGCCGATCTCGGCCTGGGAAGAAATGTTTCTGCCCGTTCGGATGATGAAGACGCTGCGGGGTGTGACCGTGCTCGATGCGAACGGCCAGGAAACGCCGCTCGTGCGCTCCGAGGACACGGTGTACTTGAGCAGCATGCCCGTCGAGCGTGAGACGCCCCCCGGCTGGCTGCTGGGCTTTCTGGGGTTCGGTCTGACCGTGGCGGCCGGGGTCCTGCCCCTCGGTCGTCAGAGGTCCATCGCCCGCGCACCACGTATCGCCGCGGCGACTCTCACCTCTCTGTGGGCGCTGCTGGTGGGGGTGGGCGGCTGGTTCCTCGTTCTGGTGTGGATCTTCACCCAGCACTGGGCGGCCCACTGGAACGAGAACATCCTCCTGTTCAACCCGGTCGCCCTGGCGCTCGTGGCGCTCGTGCCGCTGGCGGTCGCCGGGCAAGGTGGCAGCCGGGTCGGGCGCTGGACGCGTCGGCTGGCCTGGACGGTGGGGGCCACGTCCGTGTTTGCCCTGGCGATCCAGCTACTGCCCGGGTTCGATCAGGTGAACGGCGAGATCATCGCCGCCGTGCTCCCCCCGAATCTGGCCATGGCGTGGGCGGTTTCGCGCCTGACGGCTCGGCCCGAGACGGCTCCCGCCGCCGCCACGACGGGGCCAGTCCCGAGCTGACCGACCGAATCGATGTGCTAAAAGCGGATCTGGTCGTCCTGTGAGGCTAGCCGCCGCCCCCGGGCGTGTGCTGCGCCAACTCCAGCTCGAAGACCAACGCCGTGTACGGCGGCACCTGAGGGGGACGACCCGCAGCGCCGTACGCGAGGTCGTACGGCACCACCAGGCGGCGCTTCTCGCCCAGCCGCATTCCCGTGACGCCTTCCGTCCAGCCGGCGATCAGCGCCGTCTCGTTCAGCACCATCGGCAGAGGCTCGGGCGGCGAGCGATCGAAGCTCGAGTCGAGCTTGCTTCCGTCGGGCAGCCACACGGTGTAGTGAACGCCCATCTGGTCACCCGCGGCGGCCGGCGCTCCCTCGCCCTCTTCGAGCACCTGGACATACAGTCCGCTCTCCCGCTTCTCCATCGCGGTCAAATCGACCTGCAGCGACGCCGCGAAAGGAATGTCGACCGGATCGGTGATCGGGGTCTCCATGGGCGTAGCCTCTTCCATCATGGCAGCGGTCTCTGACTGCGCATCTTCCGAAGGTGCCCCACCGCCGCACGCAGCGAGCACCAAAACGACGGGCACATATCGACGCATGGCATCTATCTCCTTACGATTCGAGTTGGGCCTCTCTCGACAGACTCGTCGATCCTCTCCTGCGAGCCGACGGTCCGACCGGCTCGGACTCTAGCTGGCGCCACCCGCCGCCTCCCGCAGGAGGTTGCGGGCGATCACCAGTCTCTGGATCTGGTTGGTGCCCTCGTAGATCTGGGTGATCTTCGCGTCCCGCATGTACTTCTCGATCGGGTAGTCCTTGCAGTAGCCGTACCCCCCGAACAGCTGGACGCAATCCGTCGTGACCTTCATCGCCACGTCGGTCGCCTTGAGCTTGCACATGGCCGACAGTTTGCTGATCTGCTTGTGACCCGAGTCGATCGTGCGAGCCGCCGCGTACACGAGTTGACGGGCCGCTTCCACCTCCGTGGCCATGTCCGCCAGCATCCACTGAATGCCCTGGAACGCATTCACCGACTGACCGAATTGTTGCCGCTCGCCCGTGTACTCCATGGCCAGATCGAGTGCGCCCTGCGCGAGCCCCACGGCCTGAGCGGCCACCCCGGGCCGGGCCCGGTCCAGCGTGATCATCGCGTGCTTGAAACCCCGGCCTTCCTTGCCGCCCAGCAGGTTGTCGGCCGGCACGCGGCAGTTCTCGAGGTGGATCTCGACGACGGGGACACAGCGGATCCCCATCTTGTCCTCGTGCTTCCCGACACGGTATCCGGGCGTCCCTTCCTCCACGACGAAGGCGGAGATGCCACGCGCGCCTCGGTCGGGCTCGGAGACGGCGAATACGGTATTGAACGAAGCGACCGCTCCGCCGGTATTCCACTTCTTGTCGCCGTTCAGGACAAAGAAGTCGCCGTCCCGCTCGGCGCGGGCCTTCATCGAGCCGGCATCCGAGCCCGCCTCTTTCTCGGAAAGGGCGAACGCGATCAGCTTTTCCCCGGAGGCGATCGGGGGAAGCCAGCGCTCCTTCTGCTCGTCCGTTCCACCGACCAGTATGGGGAAGGAGCCGAGCGCGTTGACGGCGAACCCGACGCCCATGCCGCCGCAAGCCCGCGAAAACTCTTCGACCACCAGGCAGAGTTCCATCACTCCGCCCCCCAGGCCGCCATATTCCTCGGGGATCCAGACCCCCGACAGGCCGGCGTCCCGGATCGCCTCCTGAACCTCCCAGGGGTAGGTCTGCTCGACGTCGTACTTGGCGGCCACCGGCCTCATCACAGTCTCGGCCAGCTCCCGTGCGCGCCCGATCAGCTCGATCTGCTGAGGGGTGTAGAGCTCCTCGATCATCGTCTCACCGACTCTCTTTTCTGCGTTCAGCCAATTGTCGGGCTCCCTGTTCCGCGTGCAGCCCGCAGCGGAATCCGGCCGCCGGGGCGCATGCGGCCCATGGTGCCCCGGAGTCGAAAAAACTGCCCGATCTGCGCCTCTCAGCCAAGACCCGCCCGCGAAAGCGCTCGCTGGAGGGTGGGTCGAGCCCCAGGTGCGGACCACCGGCAGGCCGACCGAGGCCGTGCCCGGCAGACGACGCCTATGGACCGTGTCCGCACGGCTCGTGTACCTTCTTCCGACTTTCAAACAGGATGCTCGGAACGGCCCACACCGGCACGGGGAAGACCGCTGCGTACAGTCTGCCGATCGTACAGCGTTTGGCGGCCGGCGAGCATTCCGATCACCCTCGCGGCCTGATCATCACGCCGACCCGGGAGCTCGCCCAGCAGGTCGGCACCTCGGTCCATCGGTATGGAGCGACCTCTTCGATCGAGGCGCTCGTGGTTCACGGCGGGACCTCGGTCGCCGGCGAGGCGGTCGAGCTGCGCTTCGGCTGCGACGTTCTCGTGGCGACACCCGGCCGACTTCTCGATCACCTCGGCCGCGGTTCGATCGACCTCTCGAACGTCGAATGTCTCGTTCTGGACGAGGCGGATCGGATGCTCGACATGGGCTTCATCGACGATGTGAAGGAGATCGTCGCCGCCACCCCCGAATCCCGGCAGACCTTCCTCTTCTCGGCGACCATGCCGAACAGCGTCCTGTACCTGGCTCAGGAGATGATGAAGGATCCGGTGCGGTTGAAGGTCGGACTGGAAGCCGCCGCCGAGGGCATCCGGCAGGTGCTCAAACCCGTGAACTGGAACCAGAAACACACGTTGCTGCTCCACATTCTCGAGGAGCGATCATCGGGGCAGGTGCTGGTGTTCACCCGGACGCGCGATACCGCGGGTTATCTGGCAGAGTATCTGAGCGGCCGCGGCATCTCGGCGGACGACCTGCACGGGGCGAAGTCCCAAAAGGAGCGCGATCGCAGCCTGGCGCGCTTCCGGGAAGGGGAGACTCGTGTACTCGTGGCCACGAACGTCGCGGCCCGTGGGCTCGACATCCGGGGAATCCGGCACGTGATCAATTTCGATGTCCCCGAGGACCCCCGAGACTACGTCCACCGCGTGGGCCGCACCGCCCGCGGCGACGAGACGGGTGACGCGGTCACGCTGGTCTCCCGCAGCGACTGGCTTCTCATCCGCGAGATCGAAGCGCTCACCGGCGAGGAGATCGAGCGGAGGCAAATTCCGGGCTTCGAGCCCTCCGGGCCTCCGCCCGAGCCAAGAAGTGCTTCGAGCGGCGATCGGGAGGCTGACTCCGGGCCGGACCGTCCGCGTCGCTCCGGGCTCGGAATGCGGAGACGCTGATCCCGGCCCCTGTGTGGCGTGCCGCGCTGCGGCCTAAAACACCTCGTACTTGCCGTTGTCGACATCTCGCAGGAGCCGCTCGAGACGACGGTGGACATCGCGGATCTCCGACGACCTGAGTCCCAGCTGAAGCACCGTCGTCCTGCGACGGATCCCACTGTTGGTAGCGAGGTTCTCGGTCGGCTCGACGGGCACGAAGTTGCCATCCGGCCCCATCGAGAATTGGGCGACCACACCGAGGGTGGCCTGCAGGCCCTCGAGCGTGATCTGGCGCAAGCGCTCGATGGACTTGGCGGGGAAACGCTCGACCCGCAGATCGCGCCAGTAGGTGCCGCGGTTGCTCTCCTCGTGGGAGAACGCGAGCCCGTTGTCCACGGCGAAAACCCGCGGATTCTCCGGGTCCGTCGAAATGAGGAAGTTTCCGATGTTCGAGTCGTTGTGACGGATCAAGTAGGTGAGCAGGTTGAAATTCGCTACGTGTCGCGCGAAGGCTTCGTCCTGCTCGAGCCGTTCCATGTTTCGGATGTCTTCCTGTCGCGCGATATCGATGTTCTGCAACCAGTACTGGAGCACGACGAGCGACATGCGCCACCCATCGAACGTGGGCCGCGGGTTCTCGATGGCGTTCCGATTGGGAGCCATATCGATCGCCTGCTCGACGAAATCGAACGGCAGACAGCGGGCGACCGTCGGCGGCACCACGTACTCGGACTCGTCCAGGAAGAGCTTCTGGATCTCGTACGCCGCGAGCTCGTACTGAGGCCGGTTGTTGAACGCCTCGCCACCGATCGGAGCAGGGGCGAACTTCAGCTTGAGCGTCGCTCCATTCTCGAACCGCACCGTAGGAGAGTAGGTTCGCTCATCAGGCAGACCCCGGGAGGTCGTCATGGTCAGGATCTCGAAAGGTTGAAACCTGAAGAGTTCCTCGAGGTCCGAGATCGGGGCGAAGATGTTGCTGTCCTGCGCCGCCGCCGGCGCGATCGCCATCGCGATCGACGCGAACGACGCACACAGCAGCGCGCGGCTCCACCGCGCCTGCGACTTCATGCAGGGCCTCCTTCCCGCTCGCCGCGAGCACTCGATTCCCTTTCGTATAATAAGCTGGAGATGTCCGTTGTCCCACGGTCTTCCACGCCGGGACCCTGAAGCTGACCTGGCCGCAGCCGGGGCATAGGAAGCGGCTCGACGCCTACACTCCGCGCACGAGCCTAGGGATGGGTCCTAATCCGCTTCGCTGGCGCCACCCCCGTCTTTCAGAAACCGGCTGAAGGTGCCAGCTCCCGGACCCGCGAAAGCAAGACACAAGAGCCCGCTGATCAGCACGACGTGGAATTCGAAACCGTAGGCTAGCGGCGCGCTCGGCAGCGAGACGATGAAGAAGCCCTGGCCGGCGTGAAAGATCACGACGGCGATCAACATCTCGAGACAAAGAACCGCAGCCAGTGGTTTGGTGAAGAGGCCGGCTATCAATGCCAACCCGGCAAGCAACTCGAACAGGGCGACGGCGAACAAGACGAAATCAGGGAGCGTCACGCCGACGATCGCGAGCATGTCTTGCACGAAGGACACGCCCTCACCGAACAGCTTGACCCAGCCATGGGCCACAAACACAGCTCCCAGCCCGAGTCTCAAGAAGAGCAGCCCCAGCCCGACGCGATCGGTGCTTACACTCGACATGATGTGCCCCCTCGCTCGGCGAGAATCGTGGCAAATGTCACATGACTATTTCGATCCAGCCGACAACGAGACGACGTACCGGGCCACCGCTTCGAGCTGGTCCTTATTTAAGACAGCACCGAAAGCCGGCATCGTGCCCTTTCCCTTCTGGATCATCGCCATTACGTCCTGCTCCGGGATCTCCTGTCGATCGGGATCCGTCAGGTCGGCAGGCTTGGGGCGAAGCGCGACGGCGGCTGGACCGTTACCCTCGCCATCCTCCCCGTGGCACACGGCGCACTGACGTTTGAAGATCTCCTCTCCCGCACGCGGAAGGCTGTCAACACGGGCTAGAGCCAGCGGGATACGCTCCGATGCCTCAAGTTGGCCCGCCGCGGCGTGGACGGGACTTCCTGACTGGTTGGCTGGCGCCCCCCACGGCGCCAGCAGCAGTCCGGCAAGCAGCCATCCGTTCCTCGTTCTCAATCTGTTTCCCTGCACCGGGACCCCAATGGTTGCCCACCTCGGCTGTCTCACCGCCATCTACGGGGACTGCTGGCAGCCTGCGCTCTCATGATCTGCCTCCTAAGGCTGTTGTACTCGGCCGTTCCTTGTGGCAACGAATGTTCCTCGGCGGCATGTATCGTATAAGTCGCTGTGCAGTTGGTACTTGCAGCGGATGACCGTGGCATGGCCACCGCACCCGCATGTGGCATTTGCCCCAACTGCGGGGGGTCGATAAGATCGGGTTGTGGGTTATTTGACGCACTCTCCGGTGTGGCCGAGCGCACTAAACCGATCCTGTACAATAGCTTACGTCTTCCATTGCCCGAGGTCCGGCTCTTGCTTGGGGCCAAGGCAGGGCCGTGAGACGCCAAAGGAGGGGAGAGCCACTACGTCATGTTCGCGTCACCCCGGAAGCAGAATCCCTTGAACAGTCGCTTAGGGCGCAGACTTCTGACTTGGCTCCTGGTCTTCTCGCTCGTTCCTTTGATGGGCTCGAACATGCTCGGGTACCTGGAGAGCCAGGGAATCATCGAGGAACTCCTTGAGCGACAGCTTGATGCGATTGCGGACTTCGGTGCCCAGCACGTTCGAGATCAGTTGGACGCGTCGCTGCTCAGTCTTACCGCAATCGCGTCGGGCAACGAGTTTCTCGCGGCCGGCCTTACCGGGGTGGCCGGCGGCGCGGCCAGTGCCATGGCGGAGGTGGCAAGTCCGCCGGCCGTCCAGGATTACCTGGAGCGAAAACGAAAAGAGCTCGGGGGATTCGAGACACTGCGCGTTCAGGACATGGAGGGTTCGGTCTTCGCGGCCGCTGGATCGACGGTCACCACTGCGGATTGTGGTGAAGGAAGCATTAGACAGCTTGACGGGACGAAGATCGCCGTCAGCCGCACGCCACGCGATATGGCACCGCCGGGTTTCAGTTTGTGCGTACCCCTCAAGACCGGTCACGGACAGCAGGTTGGCCATCTGGTCGGCGTACTGGGAGAGCGCGGTTTGGGGGAGTTTCTGAAGATACCGCCTCACGCAGCCGGTTCCATCGAGAGCTTCGTCGTAGACGACGCAGGGCGACCTCTCTTCGTCTCTCACATCCATGGAGAACTAGATTTCAGCTCTCCTCTGGCGAGTGCCGTGCTCTCGCCGTCCTCGAGGTCCGAGTCTTCCTCGGAGGCGTTCGCCCGATACGCGAATCTGGAGGGCACCCCGGTTGTTGGTACCAGCGTAGGTATCGAAAACACGCCATGGCAGTACCTGGCGGAGTTTCCGGTTGCAGATGCCCTGGGCCCTCTCCGGTTTCTGCGTAGGGTCTCGATCATCTTCGGCACCGCGTTGGCAGTGGCACTCGTCATATCGGCATGGTTCGTCGCCGGCGGCATTGTCGCTCCCGTTCGTCACCTGGTCGCCGCCACCCGTGAGGTAGGGGGCGGGTCGCTGGATGTTCAAGTGGATGTCGCGACGCAGGACGAAGTGGGTGAACTCGGGAGTGCATTCAACGAGATGACCCGACGCCTGGTAGAGACATCGGAGGAAGTGAAGAAGCTGCACCAGGCAGAAATCGAGCGTGCACAACAATTGGCCACTGTCGGCGAACTGGCGAGCGGCGTCGCGCATGAGATCAAGAACCCCGTCGTGGGCATCTCGAACGGTCTGGACCTCGTCAAGAAACGGATCGGAAACGACGAGTCCCTCGCGCCGATCACGGACGAGATGACTCGCCAGCTGAAGCGAATCGAGCAGGCGGTTACCGATCTGCTGACTTTCGCCCGACCCGCGGTGCCGGCGCTCGCTCCGGCGGACGCGAATCACGTTGTACAGCGGGCCGTCACGCTGGTTCAACCCGCCGCCGAGCGTGCTGGTGTCTCTCTGACGCTGAATCTGACGTCGGAGCCGGTCGATCTGCTTGTGGATCCAGAGCTTGTCCGCCAGGGAATCGTGAACCTTCTCATGAACGCGATCCAGGCGACCGCACCGGGAGGCATGGTAGCCATCGCGACCGAGCATCGAGATGGTGCGGTGGTCATAGAAGTGGCGGATACGGGACGTGGGATACCCGGCGACAGCGTTGCGGAAATCTTCAAGCCCTTCTACACGACGCGTCACAGCGGCACCGGTCTGGGCCTGTCCATTTCTCGCGAGATCGTGGAACGCCACGGTGGCCGCATCGAAGTTACCAGCGAACCCGAAAGGGGCTCGAAGTTCGTGATCCGGTTGCCAGACCGTCGTTCTTCGCCTGGTGATAGCCGATGGCCCAAGAGTGATGTCCGATGAAACAACCACGAGTCCTCGTCTGTGACGACGAGATGCTGATCCGGATTTGGCTGGAGGAGCACCTGCGCGAGAACGGCTACTCGGCCGAGAGCGTCGGCGACGGGACCAGCCTCGTCACGAAACTTCGGGAAGCGCCGGCCGATCTCGTACTGCTTGATCTGCGGCTTCCAGATGGATCGGGTATCGACTTCATCCCTCAGATCAAGGGACTCGACCCGGAGCTACCCGTGATCATGATCAGTGCGTATGGAGAGGTGGAAACGGCCGTAGCTGCCGTGCGTGCCGGCGCTCATCATTTTCTCGAGAAGCCGATCCAGCTCGATGAGCTGCTGCTGCTCGTGGAGCAAGCTCTCGAAAGGAGACGTCTGCAGCAGGAGCTCGACCGGTATCGAGACGGCTTTCGGTGGCAATTCTCGGACGTGAGCCTGGTGGGGCGCTCAAGCGCGGTTCGAGAGGTCGCCGAGCTGGTGACTCGAATCGGATTGAAGGAAAACCCGGTCCACGTGCTGATTACCGGTGAAAGCGGTACCGGAAAGGACGTTGTAGCGCGGGCAATTCACGCACAGGGACCAAGAAGGCACCACCCGTTTGTTCGGCTCAACTGCACGGCGCTCCCCGAACACCTGGTCGAGAGCGAGCTGTTCGGCCACGAGAGCGGGGCGTTCACCGACGCCCGTCAATCAAAAAAGGGTCTCGTGGAGCTCGGGGACATGGGAACCCTGCTGCTCGACGAGGTCGGGGACATGCCCGCCGGCGCACAGGCCAAGCTGCTGGGCTTCCTGGAGACGAAGACGTTTCGTCGACTGGGTGGGGTTCGGGACATGGAAGTCGACGTTCATGTGCTGGCTGCGACGAACCGCGACCTGGATGCTGCTGTACAGCAGGGCACGTTCCGAGAAGATCTGTTCTACAGACTCAACGTGATTCCCATTGCGCTCCCGCCGTTGCGAGAGCGGCCCGAAGATATTGCACCGTTAGCCCTCCATTTTACGGAAACCTTGTGCCTGGATCTGAGGCAGCCAGTCCGGCGAATCTCGCGGGAAGCGCTTCAAGTGATGGAGGGACATGATTGGCCGGGGAATGCCCGCGAGCTGCGGAACGTGTTGGAGAGGGTATTGCTGCTCGACGATGAGGACCCGATCCCGCTTCAGGCCCTCCCTCCGAACGTGCAGGGTTTGGACGGAAGCCGTGATCGCATGATGGTGCTTCCGGCGGCGGGACTTTGCCTCGACGATTTGGAGCGGGAGCTCATCGAACAGGCGATGCAGCGTTCGAATGGCAATAAGACGGCCGCGGCTCGACTTCTCGGCCTTTCACGCGATACGATGCGCTATCGGCTGGAAAAGCACGACATCGCGATCTGAGCAGCAAGCGCGAGACAGATCAGGCAACCTTGTGCCCACCTTGCCAGGATGTTGGTTGCCTTCACGGCCACCGGGTGACGGGACGCGACGGAATGGAAACCTTGAGTGTTGTTCGAAGTGTCGTTGTCGTGGTCGCGGTGCAGTTGCTCTTGGGAGCGAGCGCCGCTGCCGCGCAGGAAAGTGTTGATGGTGACGAGTTGGCCGTCCGGGGAGTGATCGAGGGCTTCAAGAACGCCCTCACGGAAGGGCGACCCGAAGCGGCCATGGGTTTCCTGCACCCCGACACACGCATCTTCGAGAGCGGTCATGCGGAGCAAAGCGAGGAGTATCGCGCGGGCCATCTCGAAGCTGATATCGCTTTCCTGCAGAGCGTGGCGTCAGAGACGACGTGGTATAGGCTGCAGGTCGGATCGGATCTGGCGCTGTACATGAGCGAGTACCGGACCCACGGTACCTTCAGGGGGCGAGACATCGACTCCCACGGTACGGAGACGATCGTACTCGTGCGGACAGCCGAGGGCTGGCAGATCCTGCACATACACTGGTCCCACGCGTCGTGAGTGCATGACCGGTCCTCACACGACCAAGCACCTTGTCTTGTCTTCGTGCGGGGGCGCCTTCCCCGCGGCACCTTGTCTGGCAGGCTCGCCCGTGAAATGATGGAACAGGCAAACCCACCATAAGATCTCCCGCTCGAGGTGCCTCATGAGTGATGTCGAGATCGTAGTCGACGCCGGTCCGGGAAGCTTCTCCCGACGGAGCTTCATCAAGGGAGTCGTTGCCGCCGGGGCGGCCGTATCCTCCACCAGCTATCTGTTTCGTGCGACGAGTGTCTTCGCCGTTGCACCGTCGGTGCGCGGGAGCGTGCCGAGGCTGATCACGCTGCGCGTGAACGGACAGGACCGGCGGGTGGACGTAATGCCCCAGGAAACGCTGGCCATGACGCTTCGCTACAAGCTGGGGCTCACCGGTACGAAGCTGGGGTGCGATCGGGCCGAGTGCGGCGCATGTACCGTGCTGCTCGACGGCGTCCCCCACTACGCCTGCTCCCTGCTCACGCACATGGTGCGAGGGCGTGCCGTCACCAC
>JBDHLB010000108.1:0-5774 GCA_039586095.1 Gemmatimonadota bacterium | reverse complement strand
CGCCGACCACGCCGCCGGCCGGGCCGGAGAGCACCGAGCGTACCCCCTCGCGACGCACCGTCTCAGCCTTCGCGCTGCCCCCGTTGGACTGCATGATGCGCAGGCTGGTCGCGTTCGGGAGCTCACGCTCCAGCCTGCCGAGATAGCCATCCAGCACGGGCGTTACGTACGCGTTCAGCACCGTGGTGCTGGCCCGCTCGTACTCGCGGAATTCGGGGAGCACTTCGCTCGACGGCGACACCAGGAATCCGGCATCACGCAGGGCCTCGGCGACCCGCGACTCGTGCTCGGGGTGAAGAAAGGAGAACAGAAAGCACACCGCGACCGCCTCGATACCGCTCTCCCGAAGTGCCTGCACGAGAGGTGTGAGCGCTTGCTCGTCCAACGGCTCGAGCACGGCGCCGTGGTGGTCGACCCGTTCCGTAACTTCAAACGACCACTCGGAGGGGACCAACGGCCGGGGCGGATCGGCAAACAGATCGTACAGCTCGGGCCGGGTCTGCCGCCCGATCGCCAGCACGTCTCGGAATCCACGCGTGGTCACGAGCGCGGTCCGAGCGCCTCTTCGCTCCAGCACCGCGTTGGTGGCCACCGTTGAGCCATGCACGACCGAATCCCGGTTGGCGGCCGTGCCTGCACCGTCCACCCCTTCGCGCACTTCCGCCAGCCGTTCGGCCCGAATCCGTTCGAGGCCGTCCAGCACGGCCTGTGCCGGATCCTGCGGTGTCGAAAGCAGCTTCCACGTCCGGTACCGTCCGGCCCCCTCATCGAACAGGACGAAGTCCGTGAACGTGCCACCGATGTCCACCCCGATCCGCATACTGCCGACGTCCTCCCTTACAGCGCGGCGAGCACGGCCCGGCTCCCCAGAACGACGGTCACCAGCACCACGATCACGGCCACGACGTTGGCGAACGTTCCGTTGCGCCATGCTCCCATCTGGCGTGGGTCGTTCGCCGCCAGCAAGAGGAAGATGGCGACGGCGGGGAGGAGCAGCCCGTTCGCCACCTGAGCGAACAGGATGGCCGGTACCGGCCGGATGCCCGCCACCCCGAAACCGACGCCCGAGACCAGAACGAGCAACCAGACGGCCCGAAACCGGCGCGTTCGCATGTCTCCCCCCCAACCGAGGGCCCCGCGGGCCGCGTAGGCCGCAGCAAGCGGTGCCGTGACGGCAGAGGACAGACCGGCCGCCAGCAGCCCCATGGCGAAGAACGCCTTCGCCCAGCGACCGAGAAGAGGTTCGAGCTGAACGGCCATGTCCGCCGCGTTTCGAATCTCCCCCCCGTGGAGCCCGACCGCGCCGGCGGCCGTGATCACGATCGCCATGCTGACCGCGCCACCGAGAAGTATGGAAATCAGCAGATCCGTCCGTGCGGCCGGAAGCGCATCCGGGCCCGTCCAGCGCTCGCGAACCGCCGAGGCGTGCAGGAAGAGGTTGTAGGGCACGACGGTCGTGCCGACGAGTCCGAGTGCGACGAGCGCATCGCGGCCGGAGGGAAGCCGCGGAACAAACAGCCCCTCCAACAGTGCTCCGGCAGACGGCAACAGGAGGACCGCCGTCGCCACGAACACGACCGACATGATCGCCACGAGACCGACCAGCACGCGTTCTACGAGTCGGTAGCTGCCGGTCCATAGCAGCACCAGCGCGACAGCACCCAGTACCGCAACCCAGATGCGACCACCACCACCCGTGAGCGCGCTGAGCCCGAGCGAACCTCCGAGCAGATTGCCGGTCTGGTAGGCCGCGTTGCCGATCACGATGGCCGCTACCACGAGTGCCACGGCGGCGGCTCGGCTGATCGGGCGACCGAACCTCGCGCGAATCGATGCCCCGAGGCCGCGGTCCCCAATCAATCCGAGGCGGACCGACATCTCCTGCAAGACCAACGTCGCGATGACCGAGAACGTGAGCGCCCACAGGAGCGAGACACCGAATCGCGATCCGGCGAGCGTGGCGGTTGTGACGGTGCCGGGGCCCACGAAAGCCGCCGCCACCAGGGCGCCGGGGCCCACGGCCCGCAACGCCGCCGTGATCCTCAGTCTACCGGGTTCGCGAGAAAGAGGTGGGTCCAATAGCCGTCGAACAACCCGACCGCCTGGTGCGTAAACGCACAGTTCTCGAGGTTGCGGCGGTGGGTCGCGCTACCCAGCCACAGCTCGAGCACGCGCCACGGACCTCCGGTCGTCAGGGCGAGGTTCTCCCCCACCGGTCCGTCCCACTCGATCCCGGCGGAGCGGACTCGATCTTCGGGATCCTGACCATCCGGATTCACATGGTGGAAGAAGCTCCGGCGGGCCATGTCGCGGCTGTGTGCGGCGGCCACCGCCGCGAGCCGGGTGTCCCACGAGAGCTCGGAGCAGCCGACCGAAGCCCGAAACGAATTCACCTTTACGGCGAGGTCGAGCGCAGTGTCGCCGCTCGGCGGCGAGGTCGCCGACGAACAACCGACATTCAGCGAGACGGCGAAGAGCGCCGCCACCCGGTACAGGCGTATGTACGTTCGTTTCATGCCAGTCGGCGTGCGCAACTCGCGCTCCTCCCCGGTGAGTCGCTTCGCGTCGCACTCCCCGCCTCCGCCGCACGTACCGGCCGGCTGGCTTGGAAGGCTTTACAGACTATTGAGATCGAATCATTAACGCCAGCCCTCAGCCGGTGGGATCCGAACAAGGGGCCGGCCCAGGCCCGCGCGGGTCAGCTTCCGGGCTCGGGAACGTCCGAGATGAGGCGATCCACGATGTTGCCGATCCGGCCCCGCACCACCCCGCTCAGCATGTCGGCCGCTTCGCGCAACAGGTTTTCAGGGTGCTTCCGGTCTTCTTCGAGTCGCACAACCTGACCCAGAAACACGCCCGCGAGCGGCTGCTCCGTTCCCTCGTTCGCAAGGGCGGCCGCATCGTAGCCCGCGCCGGGCACGCTGCGTCTCCAGGCCTCGGGTCCGGAGCCATCCGGCGGACCGTCCGACGAGGCGTCGGACAGTGGGACCAGCGCGAGCAGATTCCCCTCAACCCCCGGGCCGCCGGGCCGCACGCTGAGCGCGAGCGACACGGGCCTGTTGAACAGCTCCATCTGGAGAAACTCCTCGGCCGTCTCCTCGGGGACCGCGCAGCGACCGATCAGTCGTTTTCCCAGATACGTCGCCACGCACACCGTGCCGCCGGGTGTCAGATGGTGCTGGACCTTCTCGATGCGAAGCCGCACCGGCGAGGCGGTCCCAACCAGCACACCCTCGGCCGCCGCATGCCGCCTGACCTCCGCGTTGGGAGGCTGCATATCTCCGAAGAAGAGGTTCATGACGAAACGTACCCCCTGCACCGCGAGAGGTTTGTCGGCGTCTGAAGTTGACAGGGCGGGCCGCGGCACTGTCAACTGCCTTCTGCGGGTGCGAATCCTGCAGGGCGACGGCGAAGTCGGCGAACCAGGCCGCGAATTCGCAGGAGGTCGAGCCGCGGCGTGTGCAGACCGCCGCCGGAACCGGAAGGGGAACGATGACGGAGCAGAGTGCGGGGAAGAGGTTCTGGAACGCGGCGATCGTCACGTTCTCTCTGTGCACCGCTTTCTACATTCTCTCGGCGTCGATCGCCGATCCCGACCTGTGGGGCCACGTGCTGTTCGGCCAGGAGACGCTCAGACACGGGGGCGTCGTTCGGACGGACCCGTACTCGTACCTGACCGGTGGCGGAGCCTGGATCAACCACGAGTGGCTCGCCGAGGTGTCGATGGCGGTCGCATACGAGCTGGGAGGAAGTGTGGGTCTCTCCCTGCTCAGGTTCGGGCTTGCCCTTGCCGTCTGCGTGACGCTGCACAGAGTGATGCTGCATCGAGGTCTGGATCCGGCACCCGCCGGCATCCTGCTCGTGATCCTCGCCCTGCTCCTGTTCCCGTCTACCGCGACGGTTCGGCCGCAGATGTTCACGTCCGTCTTCTTCCTCGCGACCGTCCTCCTCGTGGACGCGGCGGAGCGACGCAGCCTCCACTGGGGGTGGCTGCTGCCGATCGTGGCGGGGCTGTGGGTCAACTTCCACGGCGGCGTGCTGGCGGGCCTGGGAGTGATCGGTCTGTGGGCGACGGTCCGCGTGCTGGGCGGGTTTGCGACCCGTTCGGACGGACAGGGCTACAGAGAGCTGCTGGAACCGGCCGCGATCGCCCTCGCAGCGGGGGCCGCCACGCTCGTGAATCCCTTCGGCTGGAAGCTGCCCGCCTTTCTGGTTCGGACCGCGACCGTGCCTCGCCCCGACATCTCCGAGTGGGCGCCGGTGCAATTCCACCGCCCGATGGGCGTCCTGTTCGTTCTGCTCCTGGTGCTCGGCGTCTTCGCCCTGGTGCGGAGCCGACGCAAGCCGAGTGTGTTCCACGTTCTGCTGTTCGCGGTGCTCGGTGTGCTGCCCTTCTCGGCCGTCCGCCATCTGCAGCTGTTCGCGCTGGCCTTCCCGGTGCTCATCAGCGGCCACCTGGCGGACCTGTGGGGCAGCAGGACGCAGACTGAAACGATCAGCCCCGGAGCTCGCAAGCTGCGTCCGTGGCTGGCGGGTGCGATCCTGGTAGCGGGCGGCTGGTTCGGCCTGACGGTGGTGAGCCGAATCGATTGCGTTGAAATCGTGCCGGAGTCGATGGGATTCCCGGCCGGCGCGGTCGAATTGCTGAGGCAGAGCGGCGCGTCCGGCAACCTGGCGGTCCAGTTTGGCTGGGGCGAGTACGCGATCTGGCACCTCGAGCCGGACGTCCGAGTCGCCATCGACGGGCGTCGCGAGACGGTATATCCCGACAGCATCTACGAGGAATACCTCGATTTCCAGAACGGCCTCGATGAGTGGGACCGGTTGATCGATCATCGACCGACGGATTTCGCGCTCGTGCACGCCAGAAAGTGGCCGGCGTACAACCTCCTCAGCCTGAAGCCCGGCTGGAAGAAGGTGTACCAGGACTCGTTGAGCGCCCTGTTCGTCCGAAGCGATCATCCGCTGGCGGGCCCGCTACGAGACGCACCCCGGCCCGAGCTGCCGCTGGCGGGCCGAGGACTCTGCGCCCCGTAGGCCGGGCAATCCCGGTCGTCTCCCGCCCTTGGCGACCGCTCTGTTGCGGAGCCGCGCGTCTTGTTGCGCACGCCCCACACCCGTTGCGTCAAGCGGCCACCGGGGTGCAACCTGCCCGTTCCGCTCGACCGGTCGACACCGTCGATTCAACCATCGAAACATCGATATTGTTGACACTTACAGCGCCAAGCACTGCTCCGCGCTCGGCTGGCATGGAACGTTCATGTGCATTCGGGGCATGCGAAACGAGCGTGGGCTAGCGAAGACAGCCCCACCTCGGTTGAATCAGGAGGCCAAAAAGGCCGGGAGGAAACGATGCAAAAGTTCTTCGCCAAGCTCTGGAACGACGAGTCAGGTCAGGACCTGACCGAGTACGTCCTGCTCATCGTACTGATCTCGCTGGCCGCCACGGCGGCGCTTACGGCGCTCGGTGACGCTGTCAGCACCGGCTTCTCGAACGCGGCTTCGGAAGTCACGAACCAGACCTAAAACGTCGGTGACCGATTTGAGGGCGGGGCCATCGCGGTCCCGCCCGCGGGTCACACGACGGTGTCGGTGAAGAGACCGGCGCCGAGTATTGCAGTCTCAGCGAAGAGGCCAAGAGGCCGTGAGCGGGAGAGGGAGCGTGGGCTTGTGTAGACACTACCCGCCTTTGGTTGTGAAACTCGGAGTCCGAGAGAGGCAGGAGGTAGTCATGCACAAGTTCTTCGCCAAGCTCTGGAACGATGACTCGGGTC
>JBDHLB010000107.1:0-5914 GCA_039586095.1 Gemmatimonadota bacterium | reverse complement strand
TACTTCGCGCCGGGCGCCACACACGCGCCGCACCACGTCCCGGAGGAATGGATCGCCCGCTGGAAGGGCAAGTTCAACCAGGGCTGGGACACGCTGCGCGACGAGATTCTCGCCCGTCAGATCGAGCGCGGCATCGTGCCTCAGAACACGCCGCTGGCGCCCAAGCCCGAAGCGATCCCGGACTGGGACACGCTCTCCGCGGACGAAAAGCGCCTGTTCGCTCACCAGGTGGAGGTCTTTGCGGCCTACGTCGAGATGACCGATTACGAGATCGGTCGCGTCGTCCAGGCCGTCGAGAACACTGGGGAGCTCGACAGCACCCTCGTCTTCCTGGTCTACGGCGACAACGGCACCAGCGCCGAGGGGGGGCGCAACGGCATGTTCAGCGAGATGACCTACTTCAACGGGGTGCAGGAGACGGTGCCGGACATGCTCGAGGTCATCGACAAGTGGGGCGGCCCCGAGACCTACCCCCACATGGCCGCGGGCTGGGCGGTGGCCTTCGACACGCCGTACCAGTGGACCAAGCAGGTCGCGTCGGATCACGGCGGCACCAAGGTGGGCATGGCCATCCACTGGCCCCGCGGCATCAAGGCCAAGGGCGAGCTGCGCACGCAGTTTCACCACGTGATCGACGTCGCCCCGACGATCCTCGAGGCCGCCGGCCTGCCCGAGCCGAAGTCCGTCAACGGCACACCCCAGCGTCCGATGGACGGGGTGAGCATGGTCTACACCTTCGACGACGCAGGGGCCGAGGAACGGCACGTCACCCAGTACTTCGAGATGTTCGGCAACCGCGCCATCTACCACGACGGCTGGTTCGCGAGAACCATTCACAAGGCGCCGTGGGAGCACGAGCCGCGTCGGCCGCTCGCCGAGGACATCTGGGAGCTTTACGACACGCGGAACGACTTCAGCCTGGTCAACGACCTCGCGGCAGAGGAGCCGGGCAAGCTCGCCGAGATGCAGGCCCTGTTCATGCAAGAGGCCTCGAGGAATCAGGTGCTGCCGATCGACGACCGCACCGTCGAACGGGTCAATGCCGCCCTGGCGGGCCGCCCCGACCTGATGGCGGGCCGCACCTCGTTGACGCTGGCCGAGGGCATGACCGGAATGTCGGAGAACGTCTTCATCAACGTCAAGAACAAGTCCAAGACCATCACCGCCGAGATCGACGTGCCGCCTGGCGGGGCCAACGGAGCGATTCTCGTGCAGGGCGGCCGCTTCGGCGGCTGGGCGCTGTACGTCAAGAACGGTGTGCCTGCATACGACTACAATTTCCTCGGTCTGCGGAGCACGACCGTCAAGGCCACCAAGCCGCTCGCTCCCGGCAAGGCGACCATCCGCTTCGAGTTCGCCTACGACGGCGGGGGGGTGGGCAAGGGCGGCACCGGCACGCTGTTCGTGAACGGCACGAAGGTCGCCGAAGGGCGGATCGAGCACACGCAACCGATGGTCTTCTCCGCGGACGAGACGGCGGACGTCGGCATCGACCTCGCCACACCGGTAGTCGAGGCGATCGGGTCGGAAGCGAGGTCGCGATTCACCGGGGAGATCACGAAGGTGACGATCGAGGTCCGCTGAGCCTCGAGCAAGGACGGCTTGGAAGCAGAGTGTCCGGTCTCGACCGGGACGCCAGGGCTGCAAGAGATTGATCCGAGCCGGTCCGGCCGAACGAGGTGGGAGGATCGTATGAGCTATCGCCAACCAGGTCTCATTGTCACGGTAGTGTGCTGTCTCGCGACCTCGCTCGCGGCACAGGAGGCTCCTCCTTCCGCCGGGGAAACGGACCACGTCGCCAAGGTGAAGCAGTCTCTCCAGACCAGGATGGCGGCGCTCCGGCAATACGAATGGGTCGAGACGACGGTCGTCTCGGTCAAGGGCGACGAGAAATCCCGGAGCGTGATCTCTTGCGCATCGGGCCAAGCGATCTCGCTCTAGTGGCGAGGCCCCGTTCGGCGGGCACCTGACTCTCGGCCGTTCGGGAAACCCCTACCGGCGCGCTCGGGACACGGATCGCTCGAATCGCCACGAGTTCATGCTTGATCGCGAAGTGGACCAGCTCGGCGGTGCTGTGGAGGTGATCTCTGCAGTTTCGTCCAGACGCCGCAGGCGCGCGGCGCACGACGCCCCGCCGGCGACTCCGCCGATGATGATGACCTTCATTGGCCTTCCTACGCATGTTCCCGATTGAGGGAACGAGATCTCTCCGCACGGCGCCTCAGCCAAAGGGCGGTCGCGCCCGAACACAGTGTCATCAACGGCACCCCGAGTGCGACCATGATGATGGCGCGCTCATCGACGGCAGCGCCCGAGAAAAAGGCGGCGCGAACGCGGCCCCGAGGTTGCGCGTGCACAACCCGAGCACGAGCATGCCCTCTGCTCTCGGGGCAGGCCGAAGCTCAGGCCGAGCGCGGTCGATAGATGTGTGTCAGCGTGAGATTCTGCGGGTCGTCCGCGGACCACTGCCAGAGGGAGCAAGGATCCAGGCCGATACACTCGCAGATCCGGCGCTGTGCGTCCTCGATCTCGCGGTCCACCTCGTCGGAGGGTAGATCGATGAACTTCGACGACAGCTGGCGGCCCGGCGGCCGGCCGCGGCGACGATCTACCCGTGCGGGATCCGGCGTCCCCGGGAGGCTAGATCAGCTTGCCCGCGAAGCTGCCTGCGCTGTGGACGAACACGGTCGTGTTCAACTCCTCGACCAGCTCCTCCATGCGGCGGGCATACGCCTTCTCTTTGCCGGGCTCCGGGTCCCGCAGTCCCAGGAAGACCACGTCCGCGCCCGCGCTCTGCTCGTGGATCACGTCGGCGACGGTTTTTCCCTCCGGTTTCATGATGACCTCGGTGTCCGCCTCGATGCGAACCTCGGCAAGAAGCGTCGCCAGGCTTTCGGTCTGGGTATCGCGTTCCCGTTCGTCCCGCGCGATCGAGCGGACCACGATCCTCGCGTCCCGCCACTCCGGATTGAGGCTCAGCAGGTGGGCGAGCAGCAGCATCATGTCGCCGTTGTTCTGCAGGCCGCCCCACCACAGGTCGATGCGCTTCTGCTGGCCCGGCTCGTGCGACCATTTGAGTCGGGCGATGATGGTACTCGTTCCCGCCCGCGACACCGCCCTCACGATGCGGAGCCACGCTTCGAGCCGTCCGGGCTTCGTCGGCCAGCCGGCCATGATGGTGTTGGAGCGCAGGCCGGCGATTCCGCTGGCCTGCACCACGCTGATCGCCCCGGTCTCGAAATCGGGAACCACGCCGACCTCGCAGAAAGCGGTAAGGCCACGCTCGGCGAGGGCGCGGTCCATCTGCGCACGCTCGCGCTCGATCGAAACGGTGTCCTCGGTGAGGTCGCCCTCCATCAGCCGTAACGCCGTCACGACACCGCGGTTTTCCGTGAACCACGTCGCCAGGCGAAGGAGCCCGATCCGCTTCTGCGCGTCGCCGACGAACGCCAAAATGTTCGGCCGCCAGTTGCGGGGATCCAGACCGTGCGAGCGCGCTCGGATCAGCGCGAACCGCGCGAGCGACATCCAGACCCCGGCTCTGGCGTCGCCCCACCTTCTCTGCAACGAGCGGCGCCGCAAGTACAGGTAGAGCGCCAGCTCCAGGAACACGGCGGCGATCCCGGCCCAGGGATTGATCAGGAACATCACCGCGACCGCCCCCAGCGCCCCGAGCAGGGAGACCTGCCACGGGACATGGATCGTGGGCCGGTACGAGGGGTCGGCGGCCCATTTCTCGGCGGCAGCGCTCAGGTTGATCGTCACGTACAGGGTGAGGAAGAGGATGGTGACGAATTGGGCAACAGCGTTGAGCCCCCCGAGCGCCACGGCCGACAGCGCCAGCAACCCGCTGATCCAGGTGGCGATCAACGGCTGGCCGGTCTTCGTGACGCGCGCGAGAAAGGCCGGCGCCAATCCGTCCCTGGCCAGCGCCTGGAGGACGCGCGGCCCGCCCAGTACGCTACCGAACGCCGACGACAGGATCGCTCCCCACATGCCCGGGAAGACCAGCCACGCGCCGAGCACCGCGATCGAGGTCCAGACGCCGACGCCGGGGCGAGCGAGATCGTCGAAGGTGACCCGCGACGAAAGCGATAACAGCGTTGGCACGGCCAGATACACCGCCGCCCCCGTCGACACGGCGAGCAGCGTTCCGCGCGGGATCGCTCGCCGGGGGTCCGCGAGATCACCGCTCAAGCCGATTCCCGCGGTGAACCCCGTGACGGCTGGGAAGAAGACCGAGAAGACGTACCAGAACCCCTCGGGTGCCGTCCGGTAGGAGGCGGTCAGCTCCGGCGCGCGCAAGCCGCCGCTCAGCGCGCCGGCCGCCAACGCGATCAGCGAAAGGGCGACGGCCGCCATGATCGGGATCTGGAGCTTGAGGGCCAGGCCCGCACTTCTGCCCGCGACTGCCGTGATGGCGACGACCGTGATTCCGGCCAGAACCGGCACCAGGTAGGCGGGAGCGGAACCTCGATCCGCGGGCCAGAGCCACAGGAAGGTCTCGGCCAGGCCGTAGCTGTAGAACGTGATGCTCAGTGTCCGGCAGAGAAACAGGGGGATTCCGATCGTCCCACCCAGCTCGAGGCCCAGGCTGTGGGCCACCATGTAGTACTCTCCGCCGACCCCGACGCGCATGTTCGTGGCCAGGGCAGAGGCGCTGAGCGCCGTGACGAAGGTCACCGCGCTGGCCAACAGGACGACCAGGACGGCGAGCGGGAGCCCGAGGTTCCCGACGACCCAGCCGAAGCGTAGGTACATGATCAGACCGAGGATGGTCAGCACGCTCGGCGTGAAGACCCCGATGAACGTCCCGAACTTCTGAGTGGGCCCGGGTGCTTCGTCGGATCCCGTTGCCGCTGTCCCTCTCTCGAGCTTCTCTGCAGGTGACGCGCTCATGAGAACCCACCAGATAGGCGTCTCATCCGCAAGATTCGATCGCAGATCAGACCGGATTCGCGACGCTCCAGGAAAATCACGGGTCGGACACACGAGTCGAGTTCTTTGGAGATGCTGGGCATCGGATTATCATCCCCCGATCAGTCTGGGCAGCAGCGTCGCTGCGATGCTCAACAGCAGAAAGAAGCCGCACATGTCCGTGACCGTCGTGAGGATCGGGCCCGACGCCAACGCGGGATCGAATCCCAGCCGACGCAGCACCAAGGGGACCGTACCACCGAGGGAGACCGCCACAAGTGTATTCAGCATCATCGCGACGCCAACCACAAGCCCCAGGACCGCGTTGCCCTTCCAGGCCCAGGCGACGGCCCCTATGAGCAGCCCCAGCGCCAGGCCGTTGATCACCCCGACCGCCGCCTCCTTTCGCCACACGCGCCAGAATTCGGACGGCCGCAACAGGCCGAGCGCCAGCTCCCGCATGCTCACGGCGACGGCCTGGTTTCCCGAACAGCCGCTCATGTCCGAGATGATCGGGAGGAACACGGCCAGCGCGATGACCGCCGCCAGAGTCTCCTGGTACAGGGCGATCACGCTCGCGGCAATCACGTTGAGCACGATGTTCGTGCTGAGCCAGGCCAGCCTCCGCCGAGAACGACGCAACAGGGGCATCGACCGCAGCTCCTCGCCGGCGACGATGCCTTGAACCTTGAGAAAAGAGTCTTCGCTTCGCGCAGCGAGCGCCTCGTTGACCGTGGCCCGACGAACGATGCCGAGAAGCCCACCCTCGGCATCCACCACCGGAACGCCGAAGAACGGATGAGCCTCGAACGTCGCACGCAGCTTGTCTAGGGGATCGGTATCCTTCACCGCCAGCGGCTCGCGGATCATGAGGTCCCGGATCCGCGAATCCGGCGGCCCGAACAAGACGTCGCGCAATCGCAGCACACCGACGAGCTTGCCGCCGGGAGACGTCACGAACGCGTACTGCACGACGAAGTCGCGGTATTCTTCACCA
>JBDHLB010000038.1:0-42425 GCA_039586095.1 Gemmatimonadota bacterium | reverse complement strand
ATCGCTATCCGAGGCTGGTCGCTTGCCGGCTTGAATCGCAAGCGTAATCGGCCATAACGTGGATCACGGATCGTACATTTTGGAAGTTCTCGAGCCCAGGCCAGCACCGCCAGCCACGCGATCCCGTAAGGACAGATGATGTCTGTGTTGAAGAAGAGCTCGTTCGTCGTGGCCGCCAACCGCCTTCCGGTCCGCTGGGACGAACAGGAAGAGGAATGGCATTCGAGCCCCGGTGGTCTCGTGAGTGCACTCCGGCCGAACCTCCAGGAGCGGGAGGGGACCTGGGTCGGCTGGACCGGTCAGCCCGACCAGGAGCTCGCGCCCTTCGAGCATGACTCGATCGAACAGCATCCAGTGGCGCTGTCGGCCGGCGACATCGAGAACTATTACCACGGCTTCTGCAACGCGACGATCTGGCCCCTCTACCACAACGCGATCCGGACGCCGGAGTACCACCGGCACTGGTGGCGACCCTACGAGACGGTGAACCGGCGATTCGCCGAGGAGATCGTCGAGGCGGTCGAGCCTGACGGCACCGTCTGGATCCACGACTACCATCTGCAGCTCGTGCCGTTCTTCATTCGCGAAGAGTGCCCGGACGCTCGCATTGGATTCTTCCTGCACATCCCTTTTCCGCCGATCGAACTTTTCGGCTACCTGCCGTGGCGACGTGAAGTGCTGCGAGGGCTTTTGGGTGCGGACGTCGTGGCGTTTCAAACGAAGCAAGGCGTCGACAACTTTACGGAAGCCGCGGCGCGGTTTCTGGGCGCGCGCCCGGTCACCGACGGTCTCGAGCACGACGGCCGCTTCGTGCGGCTTCAATGGTCTCCGATCGCGGTGGACACCGGCGCGTTCGAACGTCTGGCGCGCTCATCCGAGGTGCAGGCACACGCCGACTCGATTCATGAGCGCATGGGCGGGCGACACATCCTGCTCGGTGTGGACAGGTTGGACTACACGAAAGGCATTGCGAGTCGTCTGAAGGCCCTCGAAACGTTCTTCGAGCGCTATCCAGGCACAGCATCAAGATGCGCCGTGCTCCAGATCGCCGTCCCGACACGAGAGTCCGTCACGGACTATGTGGACATGCGCGACGACGTCGAGCGACTCGTGGGCCGGATCAACGGGCGGTTCGGACGCCCCGGCTATACTCCGATCACCTATTCCTACCGGGGCCTGCCTGCCGAGGAACTCGTGGCCTGCTACCGTGCGGCCGACGTGATGATGGTGACTCCCTTCTGTGACGGTATGAACCTCGTCGCCAAGGAATACGTGGCCTCGCGGTACGACGACACCGGAGTGCTCGTGCTGAGCGAGTTTGCGGGTGCGGCCGCCGAGCTACGGGAAGCGCTTCTCATCAACCCGAGCGACCTCGACTGGCTGGCACAGTCATTGGACCACGCTATCGGGATGCCACAGGCAGAACGGAGTCGTCGTATGGCGGCCCTGCGTGCCCAGGTACTCGAGTACGACGTATTTGCCTGGTCGGCGAGGTGCATCGAGGCGCTGGACGGCGTCGCAGTTCAACACGCATGAGTGAAGTGGACGCTGCCTTGGCGATCGCGCTCAGTCGCGTTGCCGAGGCCGATCGACTGCTTGTAGCAGCGGACTTTGACGGAACCCTCGCCCCCATTGCCGAGCTGCCCGACGCGGTAGTCGCCGACAACGCGGCCTGTGAAGCGCTACAGGCGCTTTCAGAGCTCCCCGACACACTGGCGGCCATCATCTCCGGTCGCGCCCTGTCGGTGCTGCGAGGGTTTCTTGGCACATACCAGGTGGGCCTCCGTTTGATCGGGAGCCATGGTGCCGAGTGGGACAGAGGTAGCGAGGGCGAAGACGGTGGCGAAAGCGAAGACGGAAATGTGGCGTCCCCTAGCGAACGACAGGCACGGGAGGATGTGACCAGAGCCTTCGAATCGATCGCCCGCCGCCACCCCGGGGCCCTGGTCGAGCGCAAGCCGTTTGGGGTGGCGTTTCACTATCGGGGCGTGAGTGCCGCGCGGCAGGGCCCCGCGGCTCAGGAGGCCCGGGATGCACTGCGAGACCTGGACGTCCGCAGCCAGGAAGGACGCAAGGTCGTGGAGGGGATCGTGAGGGAAGCCGACAAGGGTGCCACGCTCGACGCGCTTCGGAAGGCATCGGGAGTGTCCGCGACGCTGTTTATCGGGGACGACGTGACGGACGAGCACGCTTTCGCGCGCCTCACCGACCCGGACCTCGGCGTAAAGGTCGGCCCGGGTCCCACGCATGCCTCAGCGCGCGTGCCGGGGCAAGAAGACGTCGCCCTGCTTCTCAGGAGGCTCTATGTGCTCCGAAGGCAGCACCTGGACGACCTGTCCTGACTTGGGGTCGGGGCCGTCGCCTGGATCACCTGGATCCTGAAGTCGGCCGCGCCGAGAGGAACGCAGTCGCGTCGGTGACTTCAGGGCTCGTCTCGTCCGCCTTTTCGAGCAAGTTCGCCAGCTTGCTGTACGCGTCCTCGGCCAGGTCGGTCCGTCCCGCGGCGGCGGCCGCCCGGGCGTACCCGGCCAGGCTCAGAATGCGATTGGGGGTCCGGGCGAGGGCCAGCGAAAACGCCGCCATCGCCTCCTCGGTACGCCCCTGCGCGAGCAGCAATTCGCCCTCGAGCTCCCGGGCGGGCTTGAACGCGACCGGCGGTCCGAAGTCTACGGGCAGGGATGCCTCGTATTCGGCGGCTTCCCGCGCTGCACGCAGTGCTCCGACAGCGTCTCCGGCATCGGCCAGCAGCAGGGCCTCGAACGTCCCCCGCCACACGGGGACGTAGGGCGAAAGATAATCCTCGGCGTCACCAGCTTCTTTCACCAGGAAGTCGAAGTGCTCTTCGGCCGTGGCCCGATCGCCCCGATGCAGCGCCGCGACGCCGCTTCCCCACGCCTTCATGAGTCGCACGGTGGTGGAAAGGCCGCTCACGTCCACCTCCGAGTGCGCCAGGGAGCCGTCCCAGTCGCGCGAGTCCGCCAGATACAGGTTGCGCATGTACGTGTAGGAGCGCTTCGCGCTGCGCCAGTTTCGAGGCCTCGCTTGCTCGGATAGCGCCTGATCTAGACACCCTGCCAGGAGCGCGGCGGCGTCCCCGTACCGGCCCTGCTGCTGATAACCGTACATGAGCCATTCGTTGTAGTGCCCGCAGTACGTCGGAGGCAGATCCCGGGCGGCTCGACCCCGGTCGACGACGGCGTCGGCCCGGATGTTGGCCTCCACGACGTCGTCCCACATTCCCCGGGCGAGGAAGATGTGCGTGGTCATGTGCTGCGCGTGCGCCGCGTCGGGAGCGATCGACGCGTAGGCCCGTGCCGCCTGCATGGCCAGGACCGCGTGCGTGGGGTCGTCGAAGGAGTGGATCGTATAGTGGGCGGCCCCCGGGTGGTCGGGGTTCTCTTCGAACGCGGCCAGCGCGATCGACCCGGCCTCCATGTAGGTCGGAACCGCCCGATCGCCCTGGCTCAGACCCAGCAGGGACAGCGCATAGAACGTCCGGGCCTCGAGATCCTCCGGGTAGGTGGCCGCCAGCTTCTCCATCTCGGCCGCGTACAGCGTGTCGAGGGAGGCCTTCTCGCCTTCACCGTACAGCACGTCAACGGCTGCCAGATACGCCCGCTCCCGCTCGGTCGGGGCTCTCTCTGCGCGCTCCCCCGGCGTGGGCGCGTATCTGGAAAGCGCTTCGAGGGCGGCGTCCCGGTCCTTCTCGTTCCACACGGGGTGCGTGTAGGTCATCGCCTCGCCCCAGTAGGCGAGGGCGAAATCGGGGTCGATCTCCTGGGCCTTCCGAAACGCCTCCGCCGCGTCGCGATACTCGAAGCTGTGGAGCAGCAGGACGCCTCTCAGAAAGTCGTGCTGCGCTTCGGCCGCTCCCGAATTCGGGAACGAGAGGCTGCCCAAGCCCTCGATGTGCGTGGGCTCCTGTGCGGTGGCTGGAGCGATCACGGACACCACGCACATCAACGTCAGGATGCGGGAGAATCGTCGACGGCTCATAATCGATCGCCTTTCTCAGTTTTGCCTGCGGGAGCGCGAATGGGTAACTCGGGTCCGGTTGTCCTGACAAGAGGGAGCGGCGGGTGCACATTGGACGCTCCGCCCCGGCCGCCGTGCAAAGACTGCCCGGAGCCGCTACGCTGGACAAGTGAACGGAGGGCTACCAATGGCAAGACCGCTGGCAACCGCTTCTGGGCTCCTGCTGCTCGGCTCGCTCCTGGCGCCGGCTTCCGTCCACGGCCAGACCGGCAGGGCCGAGGTCGGCAGGGCCGACTTCGACGGCGTCGAACTCGCGTACGAGGTCGAGGGCTCGGGACCGCCGCTGGTAATGATCCACGGGTGGGCCGTGCATCGCCGTTACTGGGACGGTGTCGCGGAGCTGCTGGCCCGGCATTACACCGTCATTCGGTATGACCGCCGGGGATCCGGCGAGTCCGGGGGGCGAGCCGATCTCACCGCGGACCCCGCCGACCTGAAGGCTCTGCTGGAGACACTGGGACACTCCCGTGCTCATATCATGGGCCACTCCCAGGGCACTGAGGTCGCGCTAACGTTCGCGCTCCGCTACCCGGGCATGGTGGATGGGCTGATTCTTTTCGGTCCCGCGCCGCCAGCCGGACTCGTTCTTCCGCCGGGGGAAGGCACTCCTCCCATGCTGGAGTGGATGGCCGTGGGACGGGAGTACGGGTCCGACTCGCTGAAGAACGCGATCTTCGAATGGGCCCGAGAGAGCTTCGGCGACCCGGAGATGTCCGAGCGCGCCCGCACCCTTCTGGAACCGTATACGGGTCTCGACCTCATCGATCCGGTTCCGCCCTCGAACCGTGTCGCACCGGGCAGCGTCGAGGAACTGCCCAACGTGGAAGCCCCGACATTGATCATTCACGGCAGCACGGAGATGCCGGCTTTGAAGATCGCAGCCGACGTGCTTGACTACGGGATCCCCGATTCGAGAAGAGTCATCGTTCCGGGCGGCGGGCACGTGGTGAACTGGGCCGAGCCCGAGCGGTTCACGGCCGAGATTCTCCGCTTTCTCCGTCTCATCGACGAGCGCGGTTGACGCGCGCGCCGGGCCGTCGCCCTACATAGTGCCAGGACGTGTCTCACGTCAGGCGTCTCGGATCGCTCGTTGCGGGCCCAGCCGGCCCGCAGGAGAGGCGGCGCGAGAATCCACATCGCCCGGCGAGCCTTGATTCTCTGGAAGTTGCCTCTCGGGGCGAGTCCGCCCCTTCAATTGAGTAGGGCGTCGTCCACCGGTCGCCAGCCGCCGAACTCCTCCTGTTCCAGGTACCGGGCTACGGCCAGACAGAGGTCCTCGCGCCAGGGAGCGGCGAGCACCTGAACGCCGATCGGGAGTCCCGTGGCGGTCGTCCCGCAGCGCACGACGGCGCCGGGCCAGCCGAGCTCGTTGTAGAGATAGGTGTAACTGAAGGCCGGGATGTTGTCCCACCACTCGCCCTGCTCCAGAGCTGCGTAAGCGTTCACGGGACAAAGGAGCACATCGTGGCGCTCCCAGAACCCGAGCGCCTCGCTCCGAAACCGGTCCCGGAGCTCCAGCAGGTGCGTCAGCTCGGACGAAGAGATCTCGGTGGCGAGCGAGAAATCCTTGGCCATCTCCTCGCCGATCTCGGTCGTTCCGGCGGCGTCCAGGATCCGACGTGCCCACGATCCGCCATCACCCATCCACAGACCATCGCTGGACGTATGGAACTCGAGCAAGCCAGGCGGAACGGCTTCGGTGAGCTCGACCGCGGCGGACTCCAGCGCACCAGCCGCTTTCCGTACCGTGGCCATGATCTCCGCCGTCGGCGTCGCGACTCCGTTATCGAGGTGATAGGCGACGCGCAGGCGCGAGAGGTCCACGGCCGCGGGATCCCCCAGCGGCAAGGGCACGATATGCGGGTCGACGCCGTCAGGCCCTGCGATGAGCGGCAGCACCAGAGCGAGGTCGTCGACCGTCCGGGCCATGGGGCCGATCTGGGTGAGCGACTGGTGCAGCCCGTCGAACGAGATGATGTGTCCGGTTCGTGGTACCCGCCCCGAGGTGGGCTTGATGCCGGCGATGCCGCAGAAGTGGCTCGGAAGGCGGATGCTTCCTCCGGTATCGGTCCCCAGATCCAGCGGTGAGCCGGAGGCCGCGATGATCGCCGACGCCCCTCCGCTGCTTCCACCCGGTGTGCGACTCGGGTCGTAAGGATTCCACGTGTATCCGAAGACATCGTTGACGGTATCGAACGAGAGCGTCAGCTCGGGCGTGTTCGTTCTGCCGATCACGATCGCACCGGCCTCCTGTAACCGTGCGACGGCGGTCGCCGATTTCTCGGGCACGTAAGCGGCTCGACCCCGGGTGCCGGCCGTCGAGACGATCCCTGCTACGTCGTGTGAGTCCTTGATCGTGATCGGCACGCCGTGCAGCGGCCCGACGGAGTCCTCCGCAGCCAGAGCCCGGTCCGCCGCGCGGGCCTGCTCGAGCGCCCGTTCGTTCAGTCGAACGACCGCGTTGAGCACCGGGTTCACCGCTTCGATGCGATCGAGGTGGGCGAGCACGACCTCCTCGCTCGACACCTCACGGGAGCGGATCCGCGCAGCGAGTTCGCCCGCCGGCCAGTCGATCATCCGATCCGAGCCAACTCCGATAGTTCCCGCGGAGTGCGAGAAGTCGCGGAGTGGGGAGGAGTCGATGAAAGGCGCTCGGACCGGAGCGAGGCCGACTCCCAGGGCGCCAGCGCCCGCGAGCTCCAGGAAGCTGCGTCGTGACATGTCGCCCATTCGATACCTTCTCCCTCGGTCTACGTCCCGTGTGGAGGACTAAGGAACGGGCAAGGGTAGTCCAGGGTCTCGCGAATGTCGAGCGGGGTCCGGGTCTACGGCCCGGCCGAGGCCCGCCGTTTGTGTCGCCAAATCCGGCGGCGTAGCTTCCGGCCGCGACCTTCCGTCGCACGCTACTTGTTGCCGACCTGACGCCATGAACACCCAGGTTGAAGCCATGAACAGACTCGCCCGATTGACCAGCCACGTTTCGACTCCGGCTCCCGTACTGTTGGCCGTGGCCTCGGCTCTGGCCCTCTCCCCGCTGGCGCCGGCCCAATCGCCAGGCGGTTTCCTTTTTTTCGCGTCCGCCGATCTCGCGGCGCAGGAGACTGGCTCGCCGTTCGCGGAGACCGACTACAGCGGGCTCGCGTTCCGAAACATCGGGCCGGCGATCAACGGTGGACGGATCGCCGACATCGACATCCACCCCGAGAACCAGAACGTCTGGTATGTCGGGGTAGGCTCGGGAGGCGTGTGGAAGACGGAAAACGCCGGCACCACGTGGGAGCCGATCTTCGACGACCAGCCCTCCTATTCGATCGGCTCGCTCCTCATCGATCCTTCCAACCCGTCCACGGTGTGGGTCGGCACGGGCGAGAACGTGGGCGGACGCCACGTCGGCTTCGGCGACGGCGTCTACAAGTCGACGGACGGGGGCCGCACGTGGCGGAACATGGGCCTCGAGAGCTCCGAGCATATCTCCACCATGTTGGTTCACCCCGAAGACTCCGACGTCGTCTGGGTGTCGGCGCAGGGGCCGTTGTGGACTCCCGGAGGCGAACGCGGGCTCTACATGACGACTGACGGGGGCGAGACGTGGCGGAAGGTCCTGGGCGGCGGCGATTGGACCGGTGTCACCGACGTCGTGATGGATCCGCGCGATCCAGACGTGCTCTACGCGGCCACCTGGCAGCGCCATCGTACCGTCGCGGCGCTCATGGATGGCGGACCGGAGTCCGGCATCCACAAGAGCACGGATGGCGGCGAGACCTGGACCGAACTCACAAACGGTCTACCGAAGTCGAATATGGGGAAGATCGGCCTCGCCGTCTCGCCTCAGGACCCGGACATCATCTACGCGGCGATCGAGCTCGACCGGCGGACCGGCGGCGTCTACAAGTCCGAGAACCGCGGCGAGTCCTGGACGAAGATGTCTGATGAAGTCTCGGGCGGCACCGGCCCGCACTACTACCAGGAGCTCTACGCCTCGCCCCACCGCTTCGGGCGTCTGTACCTGGTCAGCAACGTGACGATGATCTCCGATGATCACGGGGCGACCTTCGAGCGCATGAACGTCGAAGAGAAGCATGTGGACGACCACGCGATCGCGTTCCGAAAGGACGATCCGAACTACCTGCTGGTCGGATCCGACGGCGGACTGTTCGAGACGTACGACGACATGGAGACGTGGCGGTTTATCCGTAACCTGCCCGTTCTCCAGTACTACAAGATCTCGGTCGACGACGCCGAGCCGTTCTACCACGTGTTTGGCGGTACGCAGGACAACGGTTCCAACGGCGGGCCCTCACGCACGGACACGAACCACGGGATCCGGAACGCCGACTGGTTCAAGACCCTGGGCTCGGACGGGCACGACTCGGCCACCGAGCCCGGTAACCCGAACATCATCTATGCCGAGACCCAGCAGGGCGGTCTCCACCGCGTCGACCGGCTCACCGGCGATCAGGTCTTCATCCAGCCGCAGGCGCGCGAGGGAGAGGGCCATGAACGCTTCAATTGGGATGCGCCGATCGAGATCAGCCCGCACGATCCGAAGCGCATCTACTTTGCCTCACAGCGCGTGTGGAGGACCGATGACCGGGGCGACAGCTGGACCCCGGTCTCCGGCGATCTGACCCGGAACCGGGAGCGGATCGAGCTGCCGATCATGGGCCGGCAACAGAGCTGGGACAATCCGTGGGACGTCTCGGCGATGTCGAACTACAACACGATCACCTCGCTGGCCGAGTCGCCGTTCGTAGAGGGGTTGATCTACGCCGGCACCGACGACGGCCTCCTCCAGGTCACGGAGGACGGCGGCCAGAACTGGCGCCGAATCGACGTGGGAAGCATCCCCGGCGTGCCCGCCATGGCGTTCGTCAACGACATCAAGGCCGACCTGTTCGACGCAAACACGGTCTACGTGGCGCTCGACAACCACAAGTACGGAGACTTCCGTCCCTACCTCGTGAAAAGCACCGACCGCGGTCGTTCCTGGACCTCTATCGCAGGCGACCTGCCCGACCGACACCTCGTGTGGCGTGTTGTCCAGGACCACGTGGAGCCGGACCTGTTGTTCGCGGCCACCGAGTTCGGGGTCTTTTTCACGGTAGACGGTGGGGTGGGGTGGACCGAACTGGTAACCGGCATGCCCACCATCTCACTCCGGGACATCGACATTCAGCGAACGCACGGGGATCTGGTGGCCGGCTCGTTCGGGCGCGGGATCTTCATCCTCGACGACTATACGCCGCTGCGTGGATTGAACGCCGAGATCCTGACCCGTGAAGCCAATCTCTTCCCGATCCGCACGGCGCACTGGTACGTGCCGAAAGACCTGGTCGATTCGCAGGGGGACGAGGACTACCAGGCGGAGAACCCGCCCTTCGGCGCCGTCTTCACCTACCACCTTCGTGACGGCTACCAGTCGAGAGAAGCGGAGCGAAGGGAGAGGGAGGAGGCGCTCGGCGCGCAGGCAGACGTGCCCTTCCCCGGTTGGGAAGAGCTGGAAGCGGAAGAGCGGGAGCAGGGGCCGGAAGTGCAGGTGGTGGTCCGTGATGAGGCGGGGACCGTGATCAATCGTGTGAGCGGTCCGACGACACCCGGATTTCACCGTGTGGCCTGGGATCTCCGGCACTCACCGCAGAACCTCGTCGGGCTCGAGGAAGAGCCCGGTGGCTTCGGTGGCGGGGGCTTCGGCGAGTTCGGCAGTCGAGGCTTCATGGCGCTGCCAGGGGCGTACACGGCCACGCTGATCAGGATCGAGGAGGGCGAGACGACCGAGCTGGCCGGCCCCATGCCCTTCGAAGTGGTGCCGCTGCGCGAGGGCGCCCTTCCGCGCGCCTCGGACGAGACTATCGCCTCGTTCCGCGACGAGGTCGAGGCGTTCCAGCAAGAGTTGGCGCGGACCAACAATCTGCTGGACGAGAGCATACAGAAGGTGGAGGCGCTGCAGACGGCCCTGGAGCGGGCGGGATCCGACGATCCGGGACTCGCGAGCCGGTTGTACGATGCACGCCTCGAGCTTCTGGAGCTCAACGGGGCGCTGCGGGGGAGCGAGGCGAGGGACGAGATCGGCGAGCGGGATCCCCCGACGCCGGGCAATCGGCTGTCCGTGGGCAGACGCGGCCTGAGCACGACGTACGGGCCGACCGAGCTTCACCGGCGCACGGTGGAAGCGGGACGCGGCGAGCTGGCCGTGATCCGAAGCGCAGTGGAGCGGATGGCCGAACAGGTGATTCCGGAACTCGAGCGAGCCGTCGCGGCGATGGGGGCGCCGCCGGTAGAGGGCTGACGCGGACGGGCCGGGCGGAAGGACCGCCCGGCCCCACTTGAATTGAGCGACAGGCGGTCCCGCCAGGAGCCTGTCTAGCCGCCGTAGATTAACGCGTCCGGGATCTCGTATCGCTCCTCCATGACGTTCTAGTCGAAACGCGCTTTCTTCCTTTGCTCTAAACGCGCTGGGTACTCCACCGTCATGTTGCCCGGCCTCTCCCGGTCCGACAACTAAAGTCAATATATTTTCTATACAAAAGGTTGACAAAAAGCCTTCCAGGCATTTATGCTTCGAAGCGATCAGACACGGCGGATGACCGGTCGAATCCGGCGCCTGCCGACATCATCGAAGACTGAAGAGACATTCGAAGGAGAGAATCCAATGAAGAAGTACTTGGCCCTCGGCCTGGCGCTCGCATTCGCCGGCTGCTCCGACGACGCACCCACCGAGGCAGGGCCGGCACCGGCCTCCGTATACGTCGTCCACGGGATCAACGGGATCGATCTCGGCGCCACCGAGGCGCTGCCGGTCGATATTTCGGTCAACGGCGCCTGCCTGATCCAGGGTTTCACGTTCGGGACGATCGCCGGACCCGTGGCGCTACAGAGCGGGTCGTACGATATCGCGGTCTATGCGCCGGCTTCCGCGGCCGACCCCTGTTCCGGCGCCACCGTCATCGAACAGGGTGTTGAAGTGACCTCGGGGATCAGCGCGACGATCGTGGCGCACCTGGACCTCGAGGGCGCGCCCACCGCGTCGGTGTTCGTAAACGACGTGACTGAGCTCAGCTCCCTCTACGCCCGGCACGCGGCACGATTCGGCCCCGTCGACGTGATCGTGAACCTCGGCGATCCAAGCGAGGTGCGCTTCAACGGCCTCGCGATCGGGGAAGAGGCCGGAGCGGACGGACTTTCGGCGGCTGGCTATCGGGTGATCGTCGTCCCCAGCGACGGCGTCGATCCCGTGTTCGATGAGACGCTGTCGGTCGCGGCCGGCCGCTACTACGTAGCATACGCGGTCGGGACGCCCGCGAACGGCACCTTCGAGGTGCTGCTACAGGAGATCGATCCCGCGGCCGTACCCACGCCGCTCCAGTAAGAAAGCTGCATTAAGAAGACCAAAGGGTCCGCAGACTACGAGATTTGCGAGCGGACTCGACGAAATCCTCCCACGTCCCCCCTGCTGACCGGACGCAGGCACCGAGCGACCGGTCAGCCGGGGGGCGGCTTTTCTCATACGCTACCGGTCCGGCTACGGCGATCGCTTGCCCGGTCTACCCCACCCTGCTTTACCCGCCGATCAGGTAGAGCGCCGTCGTAATCGCCAGTACGCCAAAATACCCTGCCGGGAACAGCCAGCGGCAGGCTCGATCCAGGCGCTCGCCTCGCGCCGACTCTCCCCGCCGATCCAGCGCGCTGACGCGGAGATTGATGACGACAGTCGCTGCCACGCACAGGTAGGAAAGCCAGAGGAACGTGCTGAGGATCGTCAAATAGGAGATTCTGGGCAGTCGATCGGACACGACGATCTGATACGCCACGACAGTGAGCACGCCGATGAACGAAATGTCCATCCGCTCTCCCAGCGACTCGCCCTCCATCCAGAATACGGACCAGCTGAGCCCGACGAGCAGCATCATCGGCAGGACGATGAGTCTGAGCAGATAACCGGGAGAGCGGGCGAGCGGGAGCGCGAAGGTGATCTGGGAGAGGCTGTTGCCGCGGGAGTCCAACGGAGCCGGATCGTCTGCAGCCGCCGCGACCTCGATTTCGCCAAGTCGCCACTGCCGAAGCGTGGTCTCCCCCAGCCCGGTCCGTACCGGGTCGAGTCGCAAGCGTACGCGATCGTTGCCGAATCCCAGGACCTCGAATGTGATCGGGAACCGCTGCCGGTCGAAGGGGATGCGGCGCAACTCCAGCTTGACCTCGGCCGACCCCTGCAGGTCCTCTATGTAGGTCACCGCCCCGTCCGGTTGAACACGTACGACGAGCCCCTGGCGTTCCAGCGAGCCGGAGCGATTCCGGAGGACAAGCTGCGGCCACCAGCCCCCGAATTCCGCCTCGAACTGACCTCCCTGGTAGATTAACTCATCGGTTCCCACCTCCGTTGGATCGAAGGCCAGGCGAGGGTCGGTCCAGCGAAGTGAGAGATTCCCCTCGAACGCGAAGGTCTGTTCGTCCTCGTCCACATCCACAATGTCGACGACATACAGACCGACGGCGACGTCCACGGGGTCCGACCCGGAAGGTGGGGCGCGGAGCGATGCCTGCGCGTGCGTCCCGTCGGGTGCCAGCGCCGCGGTCAGAGCGAGGGCGACGACCAGTCCGGGCCGGGCCGCGACCCGACGCCGGCTAGCCGCCGGAAGCCGGACCGACGGTTGACCATGTTGTCGTTTCCCAGATTGCTCGTCATTCTCGATTGTAGGCACTCTGGCGAGAACCAGGCCGCGGTGGCCCTCAGTAGCTGATCGTGGCGGTGAGGTTAACGGCGTTGCGGCCGAGCCAGCGTTCTCGTGGTACCTGATCGGCATCCAGACCGAGTCGGATGAGTTCTTCGACGGCCACTCCTGTTTCGTCCACTCCGAGCTTGTTCGTCAGGTAGAGCCACTCGGCGGACAGGCTGAGGTCGACGCCGCCATATGTCTCGATGGCCAGCAGCTCGAGTCCGAGGCCGGCATGCCAGGTGTTCGGCAGCAGGTTCTCGATGAAGCCAGGCTTGCGCACCCAGCGTGAGTCCGGGGGCTCCAGGAGCTCGCCGTTGGCTGCGACCTCTTCCAGTCGGTACCAGCTGAGGCCGTAGCCCCCTTTCACGTAGGGCTGGATCGACCCGGTCAACAGACTATATCGCAAGCTTCCTTGATACTCCCACCAATTCAACTCTCCAGTGAGCGTGAAGTCATCGATATCGCTGAACTCGAGACGGTTTTCCATCCGGCTGCGGAAGTGCATCAGCGTGTTCGTGCTTGTGATCCGTTGGCCGATGAAGAGCTGAATCCGGAACAGGGGCGTCGTCACCGCCTCGACCGTCTGCACGGAATTCGTGATGCTCGTGGTCGAGTCGGCCCCTTGCTCGATGAGGTGGACGAGGAGCCCGCCGACGATTCCGCCGATCTGGTCCGAGTTGTAGAACAACTCCTGGTACGCGTCTGGAATATCCAGGAGCGATACACCCGCGTCGAGCCCGACGAAGCGCGATGGGATCGTCTCGCTCGGGTACATGGTCGGTTCGAGGTCTGTGAACGCGGCTCGGGCGGGCGCGGCGAAGACGCGCCATAGGACGTCGAACGGGGGCAGGAAGCTGACCACGGGTAGCGTGGCGTTGAAATAACCCCAGTCGTTGACAAAGGCATCCTGTGGGGAGGTCGGGAACAGCCGCGGCAGGACCTGTGGAACGTACTCCTTGTACTGGACGTTCTCGCCCGACCTGTTCCATCCCGTGTTGAAGGCGGGCCCGACGATCGAGAGATTGCCAGTCTCGGCGTTGGCCACGATCCCCGCCAGGGGCGAGGAGACCGCCGGATACCCCCATCGCATGGGGAGTACGAGCCAACTCCACTCCTGCCGCACCTCCACGTCCGTAAGCACGAGGCCGATCACCCGCTCGTAGTCGGGCACGACCTCGACCCGGTCGCTCTCGCCCAGGAAGACTACGCCGCCCCGCTCGAAGCGATCGAACCGCTCCGCGGTTTTTCGGTCGCCCGCGAAGTACTTCTGGTGATCGAAGTGATTCGAAATGGCCTCCGAGGCACCGGCCGGGCCGATGTCCTTGAACAGCCCGACGACCGGGTACGTACCGTGCGAATCCCGGTTCTTGCCTCCGGGCGAGGCGAGCAGCTGATCGTATCCCTTGTTGTCCGCCCCGATGTATCCGATCGGGTGCGTGTTGACCTCGGTCTCCGCCGCGTCACGCCATGCCATGTGGCGGATGTACCTGCGGAACAGCTCTTCGCCCGAGAGGTCGACTCCGATCGAATCGGCCTGCCTGCGCCACTCCTCCCGGGGCGCGTAAGCGTTCGGGATGCCGAACTCGAGGCTCGCGACCTTGCTGTGGAAGTAGTATTCGACGCGCTTCATCACGAGCTGGTTCTCGTCCGTCGCGTCCAGCCAGGCACCGCTCAACAGGCGCTGCATGTCGACCTCGGAGAGGCTCGGCTTCTCGACGAGCCGTTTGGGGCTGATGATGACGTGTATGTGCTCCCAGTCGCCCTCGTGGTTGTTGCCGCCGTCGTTGTACGGATAGAAGAACCAGTATTGGAGGACGAGCTGTACGCCCCTCTCCCCTTCAGGTCCGACCACGTCCTCGAGAAACGGGTGGACGTAGGTCTTGAGGAGGTTTCGGTACTCCGTCCGCAGGCGCTTGGAGAACTCGTTTCGCCAGTGCTTCTTCCAGCTGTCCGGGCCTTCGCCCGGCATGTCCACCCAAAGGACCTCAAACGGCTTGTACGCGGCGTCCTGTGCCCCCGTATGTTCCGCGGCGTAGCCCGGATCGTCCGGGTGGTACCTCCGGACGAGGGCGAGGAGGCGGCAGTCGTCGGACGCCGGGTTCGCCTCCCTGCAGGGCTCTTCCGTCACGCGCATCCAGTCGATCGTCTCCTGCCGGACCAGGTCGAGGCCCATCGCCGTGTTCCACGTGTCCAGGTAGAGGGGATGAGGACCTCCCCAGACCCGTTTGTGGTCGATCGGGATCGCCTCGGAGTTCTGCACCAGGAAGGGGGCGAAGCGGACGCCGAGCTCGTGAAGCACTTGGGCCCGGCGATCGTCCATCCCGTCTACCGGGTCCACGTCCCGATAGCTCCGATCCGCCGGGTCGCCATACAGCTGCAGCCGCTCGCTCGCGGCAGTTTGAGCCACGATGCGAGGCACTTCGAGCGGCACGAAGCGCAGGTACTCGTCGCGAGGAGACTGCTGCGCCTGGACCGGCACGGCGGGCCTGAGCGCGGCGAGCGCCGCCAGTGCGAGGACTGTCCGAACAGACCCGTGAATCATGACGTCAGCCCTTTCGATCATTCCCCCTGCCTCTTTCGCCATCCGCGGATTCGGACTCCGGCCTCCGACCGCTGGTCCCTCCCCACGAGTAGACGGCGCCTAAAGTGAAGTGCGAGAGATCGATCGGAAAGTCCATGCGACCGGCGATGTGAAAGATTTCGAACCGGCTGAAGGCGATGTTCACTTCGATGCCCGCGCCCTCGTTCATTGCGCTGCGCCGCCGCCCTTTGATAAAATCGCAGGCGATTTTTCTTGCACAGAGCGCATAGGGTGTCGCACGAGCGGCGCCTTTTAATGTCGGCTGATGCCCCTCCCTGCGACGAATGGCTTCACCTGGGCGCTCGATCCGGCTTCCGGTTACGCTCGGCAGATAGGGCACTCGATGACCTCAAATAGAGCGGTTTCGTTGCGGAGATCGGGCTGCGGTTCGGATTCTGACGCTCTTTCGAGGAACGGGCTCGCCGGTCGGGATCGGGTCGGTCCCACTGGCCGAACGAGTCCAACGCTGATCCTCATGAGCCGCATCGAGGCACGCGGGCCGCGATGAGCGCGCCCGGCTTCGTCCCCGACGAGCTGGGCGCGCATGTGTCGGCCGCAGGCGGGGTCGACCACGCACCGGAACGAGCCGCCGAGCTCACGTGCGCCTGTCTTCAGCTGTTCACCAAACAGCCCAATCGGTGGGCGGAGCCGACGATCGACGACGCCACCGCTGACTCCTTCGCCGACGGACGCGAAGCGCACGGCATTCGAGTAGCAGCCGCGCACGACTCTTACCTGATCAACCTCGCGTCACCCGACACCGTGCTCTGGGAACGATCAGTCCACTGCTTCGAGGGCGAGCTCCAGCGCTCCGCCGCGCTCGGACTCGAGTTCGTCGTCACACACCCGGGGAACGCCACCGACGGCGATTACGAGTCGGGCTTGGCGCGTAACGCCGAGGGGCTCACACGCGCGCTGGAGCGCGTCGAGGGCCCGACCTCGGTGCTGCTCGAGCTAACGGCCGGCTCGGGAACGTCGATCGGGGCGACGTTCGAGCACCTGGCGGCGATCCTCGCTTTCATGCCCCGCAGATTCACCGGCCGATTCGGGGTCTGCTTCGACACCTGTCACGCGTTCGCGGCCGGTTACGACCTGGTCGGCGACTGGGACGGTGTGTGGACCCGTTTCGACGACGTGATCGGGCTCCAACGGCTCCACCTCTTCCACGTCAACGACTCGAAGCAACCGCTGGGGTCGCGAGTAGACCGCCACGAACACCTCGGTCAGGGGACCCTAGGCGCGGCCCCCTTTCGACGACTCATGAACGACGCGCGCTTCGCGGACGTGCCGAAGCTGATCGAGACCCCCAAGCAGGGCGAACCGCTCACCTACGACGTCATGAACCTCGAGTTCCTGCGAAAGCTGCGGGACTGAGTGAGCCATCCGTTCTCGCCTTGCTGCACGGGTGGCCGGTTTCGACATTCGGACGTTCACAGAACACATCGCTTCGCGGGTTCCGCGCCACGTGGTCCCGCTAGAGCCTGTCGCGAGAAGGAGACATCGCATGGGTTGCTACAACGCCACGGTTGTCAACGCCCCCGCCGATTCTGTGTGGGCCGCACTGCGCGATTTCCATGACTTGTCGTGGGCACCCAATGTCGTCGAGAGCGTCACTGTGGTCGGGGACCTGCCGGGGACGGAAGTGGGCGCCAAGCGAGTCCTCAACAACGCGTTCCACGAAACGGTACACGTCCACGACGACGATGCGCGCTACCTGAAGTACAGCATCGACGATGGGCCGGGACCGGTGGCCAAGGGGAGCGTCACTGGATACTTCGGCGAGGTGAGGGTGATTCCGGTTACCGTCCCGGGTGCGGATCAATCGGTCGTGGTCTGGACCTCGATGTGGGACACCGAGCAGGGTGGCGTGCACGAGTTCTGCGATCCGATCTATCGGGCCCTCCTCACCGACCTGAAAGCCCATTTCGGATAGGCGCGTTGCGCCTCGGGCAGCTGCAAAGTCCGCCTGGCCGCCATCAGAGATCAGGGTCGGCCGGGGCCGCTAGCAGACGTTCGGGGTCGGCTGCACGATCCACACCTGTCCCATCACGGCCTTTCTCCGCTTGCTGCTGCTCGGTGTCGGGACGAAACCAGGTGCCGCGCGATCTGGATCGTGATCACGAGGAACCACACGCCGACGAGGGGGCCGGCATCGAAGAATCCCGCCTCGGCCGGTGGCCTCGGGAAGGTAATCGCCTTCATGACGAAATGCGGTCCGATCGTGACGAGCGACAGCAGACTGAAGAGCCGGCCGAATCCCGGGTGGCGCCACATCACGATCGCGAACAGGAACGCGGCACCGTCAACGAAGAAGTCGGAAACCCAGTTCATTCCGTTCTGTACGGTGAAGACGCCGGCGAGGATGTCTCTCCAGGCGTCCTGCGCAGCAGGTGATTCGGCAGACTGAATATGGCCACGGATGTACTCAAGATTGTTCAACTGCACCGTGGCAAACATGAACCGCGTGGCGCCAGCCAGGACGCCAAACAAGGTGCCGAGCAGCGCCGAGACGGTCGGGGTCGGCTTGTTCAGGAACGGAAAGATGCCCGCAAACGCGATGACCAGACTCGGCCCCATCAGGAGGAAGAACGCCGTATTCAACACGTCGGGAATGGGGAAGAGGGCGTAGGCAAGGTACATCGCGATCCCTGCGAAGCTGGCCAGAACGCCGGTCCGCACGAGGCGCAGCTCGAGTGGTGTCAACATGAAGGGAAGTGCTCGGGTGATCGCCATTCGACTGTCTTCGCTTTCGTGGTAGGGCCGCGAATTCTACCCGCTGATCTCCTGCGACGCACCCACATCAGCTACAGGACAGAGCGCCGCTGCCTTCGACAGCACTGCTTCGAGGGCCGCCGACTCAGAAGGCCTTCTTGATCGCCATCCCTAGCTCGCTCAACTTGCTGCCCCTTGGACGTCTGACACCAGTCCGCTGACAAGGAGGGAACCATGTCCGCGCTCGAGAATGCCACTGAGTTCTTCCACGCCTGCGAGTCCTCCGAGGGTTGGGAGGCGTGCCGGCCATACGTGGAACCGGACGCTTCGTTTGAAGCCCAGGCTGGTCCGCTGGTCGAAATCGACACGGTGCAAGCCTACACGGAGTGGATGGCTGGCGTGGCCAGCTGGATGCCGGACGGACACTACGAAATCCACACCTCCGCGTGGGACGAAGAGAACCGTGTGGCCACCTTCTTCGCCACGTTCCGCGGCCACCACAGCGGCGAGGGCGGCCCCGTCCCCCCCACGAACCGGGAGATGAGCTCGCACTACGTCTACGTGCTGTTCATGAACGCCGAGGATCGGATCGAGAAGATGACCAAGATCTGGAACGCGAACTGGGCGATGGAGCAGCTGGGCTGGGTGTAACGGTCGGCCCATGGTGCCGTTGATACGGGGGAGACCCGCGCTCTACTGTCTGTCTGGAGCCGGGAGGGCACCCCGCCTTCGGTGACTACTCGGGCGGCCGCCCCACGCGGCCGTAGGTCGCCGGCCGGCCGCCTTCCGGGAGGGAAGCCTCGATGAACTCCCGGATGTGCTGGTTCGCGGCCTCGAGATCCTCGGCCCGCAGGTACATCATGTGGCCGCTGCGGTAGCCCTCGAAGCGCATCCGGTCCTGGAGCCTGCCGCCGGGGTCCATGTTCCAGAGCACGTACTTGGCAGTGAAGTAGTCGGTCGCCCCGTCGTAGTAGCCGGACTGCACCATCACGCGCAGGAACGGGTTCTGGGCCATGGCCTGGCGCAGCCTCTCGCCGGCGTCGTAGTCGGGGTCGCCTCCCGACCACGGACGCACCGGGCCGAAGAGGTAGTACTGTAGATCGGTCTCGAAGCCGAGCTCGTCCCGAAGATAATGGTTGATGGCGGGGGCGAACGCGTGGTTCCAGGAAGTGAGCTCCGGCGGATAGTCGTACCGATCCCCGGCATCCTGCCGATCCACCCCCAGGTAGCGGGAGTCGAGCCGCCCGATCGTGTAGCCCTCGTCGCGGAGCAGATCCTTCCAGAAATAGGACGCGGGCACCGCCAGGTTGTGGTCGAGCACCGTCTCTTCCGAGAGACCGGAGTAGGCCGCCACCCGGCGGGCGATCTCCCGCCGCCGGCTCCTCTCGAGCGAGCCGCCCCGCGACAATGCTGGGAGGTACTCGTCGAGGGCGAAGGCCTCGACCTCGGGCAGGAGCTCCTCCAGCTCCCGTCCCTGGAGCTCTGGCAGCAGCTGGCCGTGATAGTGCGCGGCGGCCGTGTAGTAGGGCAGCTTCAGGGCGGTCGCGCGGGGCTGGGGGCCCTCCGGCTCCAGCCCGAGTCCCGTGGGTGAGACCAGGATGACGCCGTTCAGGTACATCCAATGGGCGTTCTGGAGCTGGCCTGCCAGCCCGGCGACCCGGGTCGTCCCGTAGCTCTCCCCGATCAGGTACTTGGGCGAGGTCCAGCGCCCGTGCCGGGAGACGAAGACGTCAATCCAGTCGGCCAGGTACTCGACGTCCGGCTCCCGGCCGAAGAACTTCTCGCGATCCGCTTTCGGGTCGAGAATCCGGGAGAAGCCCGTGTTCACGGGATTCACGTACACGATGTCCGCCACGTCCAGGATCGAGTGCGGGTTGTCACGCACGCCGTACGGCTGGATGGGGTAGCCCTCCTCATCGATGACAAGCTGCTTCGGGCTCGTGTAGCCCAGATGCATCCAGAGGGAGCCCGAGCCCGGCCCGCCGTTGAAGGAGATGAACAGCGGCCGGCGGGAGCGGTCCTGAACGTCGGACCGCTCGTAGTACGTATAGTAAAGGGCCGCGTCCGCCTTCCCGTCCTCGCCGTAGGCCGGCTGCGTACCGGTGGTCACCCGGTAGGGGACCCGCACGCCGCGGATCGTCACCTCGTCCGTGGCCGTCATCGCGGTGTCAGCAGGGAGCGAGCGCTCGGCAGCCACCTCCGCGGGTTCCGCGGGCGAGGCCGGACGTCCCGGTGCCTGTTCGGGCGGCTCCTGGGCGTCAGCCGGGCCGGCCGCGAGCAGCGCGATCAGGATCGGGGCTGCGAGGGGATGCGAGGAGCGTTCCGAAGCCACGGCGGGTCGTTGCGTCGTGCGTCGGAGGGTCCGGGGGCGTCGGGGATTCGAGGCGGATCTCATCGTGCGGATTCCTCTCTTCTGCGCGGGTCGAGTCGCTGGACGAGCATAGGCTAGAGAGCGCGGACAGACCAATCGGTCGGATCGCTTCCGGGCAGATTCCGATCGGACTTCAGGCCGGGCCACGTCCCGGCCGGAACTCCATGATACCGCCGTCGGCCATCAGGGTCAGGAAGAGGCGGCCGTCGTCGATCCGCCAGCTCCGGACGTGCTCGAGCTGGCTCAGGTACCGATCGGCCATCGAATCCTCGGGGCAGGCCATTCGGGTGATGGCGAACGGCGAGAAGGTGATGCTCGAGCCATCCAGGTCGTAGCTCCCCTGTCCCCGATTGCAGTCCGCCTGGACGGTGACTCCATCTACCCGGAAGAAGAGGGTGTATCGGGAAGGGTCCTCTACTCGAAGGGTGCTGTTATCCAGGCCCTCGAAGCCCACCCACTGCCACTCTCCGAGAAGCCCGGTCCGGAGAATGACCTCCGGGTCATCGGTGCCGGCCTCCTCGGCAGCTTCCTCGGCGGTCTCCTCCTCGCCGCGCGGCTCGAGCGGGATCCCGATCTGGTAGGAGACTTCGCCGGCAAGGACGCGGGTGCCTTCGGGCTCGGTGTCCGCGGGCACGCGCTCCTGCTCGACATAGCGCGTCCCGTCGAACGCGTGACGGACGTGGGAAGCCGGGGCGCCGCCTCCCGACTCCGGTCGGATCAGGTCCCTCCACCCGCCGGTCGTGCCGTCCGAGACGATCACCGGAAGCCGGCTGATCGGGAAGTTGTTCACCAGAGCGTATCCGCCATCGGACTCCTGGAAGAGCAGGAGGCTGCACCCGCCGCTCCCACAGAATATCGATCCGAGGAGGTAGGCGAAGACTTCATCCCGACCGTCCCCGTTCAGGTCGATGCGTGCGTGGACGTAGCGGGCCGTCCGGTCGCCGATCCGAACCACCTCGCGGGTGTAGTCGGGCGACGCCTCCAGAATCGCGGCCTCGAGCGATGAATCCGCGTCCGTCGAGAACGGGATCTCGTTCCCGGCCTCCTCATCCGCCGGCTCCCAGGCCCAGATCCCTCCGTCGGCCATGAGGGACAGATACAGGCGCCCGTCCCGGATCAGATACCCGCGGATGTACCGGGCCTGCGCCGCGATCTGCTCGTCGAGACGGGGAGGCGGACATAGCGCCTCGGTGCTGGCCAGTGGGCCGAACTCGAACCGGCCGTTCGTGACGTCCGCACTCGGCTCAATCGTCCAGGTCCCGTTCGCCCGGTTGCAGTCGAGCCGCATGCTGACGGTTCCGTCTGCGTTCAGGGTCATCGTAAACGCCGATGGATCGTCCGGTCGCGTCGTGCCGACGGCGTCGTCCATCGACTGGATCTCGCTCAGGCGCCAGCGCGTCCCGGCCAGCGGGTTTTCGGACGCAGACGGCTCTTGTTGGTCAGCGCCGTCCTGGTTAGCCGCTGCGGTGCTCGCGACTTCGGGCGCGGCTTCCTCGCCCCGGTCCGCGCCGGCACAACCGCTGAGCACCAGCGCGGCGGAAATTGCGACTGCGGACGCGGTCCACACCCGCTCGTCGATTCGATGATCCTCTTTCATGCGTTGGGTTCCTCTCAACAATCGGGGGCGAAGAATGCTTGTCTCGTGCCTGGAGCGCTGGGGCGAGTTCCCTCTGCGGCAGGCCGGTACCGTGCCCGGGGCTGCACGCCGCCATCGTAGGGCCAGGTCACATTGAGAGTCGCGAGTTCCACGAAGGCCCTGGCTCAGTGCCGGATGCGGATCCCTACTTCCACCTGGCGGGGCAACCCCGGTCGCGCCCCGGCCGGCCGACGGGCCACCATATACCGCTCATCCGTGAGATTCTGGATGCCGGCGAATACTGTCCCGATTTCAGCGACCTTTGCCTCGGCTCCGATGTTCAGGACGAAGAAGGCGTTCGTCCCCTCATCCTCGGGTATCGGACCGCGGCCCGCGACCGTCCGCATCTCGTCGTTATATGTCGCCGCGAGGTGGACCAGCCACCAGCGGCCAACAACGCTCAAGCTGCCGAAGGCCTGATGCGGTGCCAGATACGGCAGTCGATCCCCCTCTTCCACCTCGCCCCACTCATCGAAGTCACTCTGAAACGACGTGAGAAACACGGCGCTCGTGTACGTATAAGCGAGCCTGAGCGGGATCCGTACGCCCCAACCGCCTCTCGCGAGGTCGCGACTTGCAGATGCTTCGATTCCCCAAATGCGCGCGGCCCCACCATTGAACAGATCGCCGCTTCCTGCCGATCCCGAAGACAGTGTCGCGGCACCGAGAACGTTTTCGTAGTCGTTATAAAAATAGACGAGTTGCCCTTGCGACGACCCCCCTTCGAGCGCGGCCCCGACCTCGTAGTTGAAGCTCGACTCGGCTTCGGTCTCGGTGTCTGCACCCGGTCCCGGAGGGCCAAAGCCGCGGTGTATCCCGGCGAACACCCGCACATCGTCGCTTGCCTGGAGGGACGCCCCGATCCCTGGCAAAAAGACGCTGACACCGTTCTCTCGGACCCGCATCGGAGACTCCCGGCTCGGGTCGTCGGTGGCGTAGTCTGTGCGTGTAAAGTCCATTGTCTCAAAGCGAAGACCTGGCGTGAGCGTCAGCCGGCCGAAGTCGATCCGATCCTCCAGGTAGAAGGCCCATGCGCTAGCGTCGCTGACGCGATTGGACTGGTTCCCAGGGGCTCCGGGGTCCGAAAGGACCATCTGTCCTCCCGTCATCGTGTACCCGTCCTCGTGCTGAAAACGGTCCTCCTGGTCCCAGTGATATCGTGCTCCCGCCTCCAGGGCATGCTCGACGCCGAACGTGGAAGCTTTCGAACCCAGCACGACTTGTACGCCACGAGCATCGTAGAAGCGGTTATTTGCCCGGATGCGCAGATCGCCCGGATCACTCTCTCTCCCCGCCCCGCACGATGGCGAGTTCCTCTCCGAACGCATCGGGCTCGGCTAGAATGGACGAGATGTTGGTGCCGCGTACGCTCTGAAGCTTGTACCAGTTGCGCCACACGTCATTGCGGTAGGCGGTCGTCGTCACGTCGAGTATCCGCCCGAGCCGGAGGAAGTGACGCGCGGAGATCTGGGTCTGCTCCACCCGCATCAGGTCTTCGCGCGATCCGGTATACCTGAGGAGGGGGTGCAGCGCGAAGTCCGCGTCTGTGAGGCCCAGATAGGTCTCGTGCGAGCGCTCGTCGAACACCCCGACCTTGAATTCGATCTGTTGGTAGAATGCACTCGAGGTCGGATCGGAGTTGAGCCTGAGCTTTCCCAGGTAGTCTTGGATTCGGAACCCGGTCGGTCCACCGCCCTCGATCTCCTTGAACCCACCGGAGCCGAGCTGGTAGGTTTCCGCCAGCCAGCCGACGTGGTTGGAAGCGCCGCCGGCCCGGGCCCGGAGTCGTCCCGTATTGGCCGACCCCAGCGCCCCTTCCACATCCCATTCGAAGCGGGTCGGGATCGGGCTCGACACGAGGTTCAGCACGCCGCCGATCGTTCGGGGCCCGTACTTGATCTGGCTCGATCCCTTGCGGACCTCGATGGCGGACATACGACCGGCCACGGGAAAGTAGTACGCGGCCGGCGCCGCGTATGGTGCCGGAGCGATGAGCACCCCATCCTCCATGACGGTGATCTTCGAGCTGCGTTCGCTGCCCGATCCCCGCATGCCGATGTTCGGCCTCAGCCCGAAGCCGTCCTCCTCCTGCACGTTGACCCCCGGTAGCCGCCGCAGGAACTGGTGGACATCATCGTGCGCCGACGCAGTGCTCTCGAGAGTCTTCGCATCGAGCACTTGGAGCACTCCCGGGATATCGACCGACGCCCCCGAGAGCCGGGTTCGTTGCTCGACCACCGTGAGGGAAGACAGCTCTATTGCCTCTGGCTCGAGCGTGATAGGCGAGATGCGGATGACAGATTCTTCCACATCGAGCTCGGCTTCCATCGTCTTCCACCCGAGCATGACGATTCGAAGCGTATAGCGACCTGCCGGCAGATCCCGGATCGTGAATCGACCGTTCGTGTCGGTAAGGACCCGACGCTCGAGCTCGAGGAGCTCGACCCGGGCACCCTCGAGCGCCCCGACGTTCTCGCCATTCACGACCCCATCGATAAGGGCCGTTCGTGCCTGTGCTGCCAGGCCCTCACCGCCGGCGCCTACCCCCACGGCAAGGAGGGCGGCCGTGACGACACGGCGCGCACTGCGAGAGATATGCGGTTTGAGGAACCTATGGCCCATCGAAAGTTGCCCGAGAAGTACGTCAACCGTCCGTGCTAGTTGAGAATCACTCTCAACTGGCGCAGCGGCAGGGTATCACAGAGCGGCACCGCCGTCAATTCGGTTCCTCTTGGTCGAGTTGAGGATACGGCCAACGCCGCTCATACAGCCCTCACCACCGCCGGGGCCCTCGAGGATCGTCACTACGAGGGTCACGCTCTGGCCAATCTCTGCTGGGGGATGTGGCGGACCGGGGCCAACGAGGATGCGAAGCATCTGGGGCTCAAGGCTTTCGAGGCGTGGAAGACGAAAGAGTACGACGGGGGGACGGGCCTGGAGACAGAGTTCGCCTTTCTGGCGGTTTGGCCGATAGTGGCCCTGGCGCCGGCTGACGATGCCCTCCAGGAGGCTCGGGGCTACCTGCGGTACCTCTGCTCCCCCTGGGAGCGGGCCCTTCCTCCAGACTTGCAGACCATCGTGGAAGACATGGTCCGAGGGGAACTGTCCTGTGAGGGGCTCCAGCAGGCCCTTCGCCTCTCACGCCGGCACCGACTCGTCTGACCGCGTTCAGCCTTCCTTGCCGTCCGGCGCTATGGTTCCTTAATGCGTGCCAGTGAAACCGTTCCGGCTGACGACAAAGGATCCCTCCCCAAGCTCGGGCGCTGCCGGTCTGGCTACCTCGGGGTGTACCAGATGGGCGAGGTGTAGGCGCGCTCTTGCGTGATCATCGGGACATCGGGTTCGACTTCGATCCCGTACCGCGCCGCGTCATAGGCCGTCCAGCGCGGCGTGGGGATCTCGATGACCCGCGCGTAGTAGAACGCACGTTGGTCCGGATCGAACTCGGGGTCCTCCCACACGGTGATCAGCTCCGACGAACCGATCGTGTTGAAGTAGGTGGCGCTCTCGACATCTACCGTGCTGCCGACCGGCGGCAGCTTCCCGTCACTGCCCGGTCGCCGATCGCCGGACCAGACGACATCGAACACCTTCTCGTGTGTCCGCCCCGAGCCGTCCAGCCAGCCCTTCACGATCTGGATCCGGTCGAGGTTCGCTCCGATCGGGTCGCGTAGGGCGGCAACGAGGAAGCGCGGTGAGGCCCCATCGGGCCGCGGGCGGAGGTCGCCGCCCATCGGCACGCCCTTCTCGTATCCGATCGTTGCGGGGGAACGGCTGCGGGCGTCAGCCTCGGCGAAGTCCCACCCCCCGAAGAACCTGACAGCCATCCTGGAGCCGGTCGTCGCGTACACCTCGCGACGCTCCATGGCGTCGAAGATGGCCTCCCGGGTGTTGTCGCGGGCCCAGACCGCCGCCAGTCCCGAAGCCACCTGCTCCCAGCCGTACACGCAGATATCCTCGAAGCACCCGACGGGGTGCTCGATCCGTTCAGGCGCAGGCTCGGTCCCTGAGTGCTTGCCGAAGAAGTTGTCTTCCTGGGCGGTCGCCAGCGCGGTATGGCTGTCGGTGGAGCCAACCAGCCCAAACTTGTAGGGGTTCACGCCGAGTCGATCTTCGAGTAGCAGTCCGCTCTTGAGTGCCTCGCGCGCGTACTCGCCTGCGAGCATGTCGTCGGTCTTGAGGGCACTCAGGCTCAGGTTGCCCTTGTCCCATGTCTCGTAATCGGCGAACTCGTCGTTGGGAGACAGGAACGGGTGCGCCTCGCCATCGCCCTTGATCTGCGTGATTTCGTACATGGGCTCCCAGCGCGCCCTCGTCTCGGCGTACTCACGGTCGACGGGCAAGCCCTGATAGCTCTCGGTGATCGGGAACATGACCCCGTTGGAGAGGTTGCCGTTATGCGCCAACGCGAGCACGTCGCCACCCGTCCTGCCCTCGTAGGCGCTCATCCACTCCCACAAGTCTCGCGGATCCGGACTGCCGAACGGGGGCGTCATCGTCAGGGGCTCCGTCTGCCGGGCGTAGGCTCCGTCGTCTCGGTAGATGACGACCCGATGCATGTTGTTCCCCTCGACCAGAGAGGTCCACTCGTACCCGATGAATGCCGTGAACTCGCCCGGGTCGTTGAATTCGTCCGCCGCGTCAATGATGCGGTCCCATGTGGACTGATAGGCGGCCGAACCCGGCAGGATCTGAAGCTCCTCCTCGAGCTCGTTGTTGCTGAACCTCCCGATGATGTAGAGAGCTGCCTCCACGCCTTCACGTCCGCCGGCGCGTACCATCGCCGACATGCGGGCTCCAATCTCGCTGTTCGTGATGTCGGGGTCCGCCTCGTAGAGCATGGTGAACAGGCCCATGTTGTCTGAGTGGTCGGCCACGACGAGCCAGTCGAGGGGCCTCGACAGCTTCACTGGCACGCCCGTCGACGAGGTGAGTTGCTCGCCCCTCGCGAACCGGTAGGCGTCTTCCGGGTTCAACCGGGCGCCGAACGCGCCGGCGTCCATCGACAGTGACGTGTGAAGGTGCGTGTCGCCCCAAAACTCGCGCGGAGGGAACGAACGGTTGGCGTACGGCGAGTAGTTGTTGGTCGGGAAGGCCCTTTCGAGCGTGGATGCCTCGGGTGCCGGTTCCTGTGCCGCGGCGGCGCCGACGAGGGAGAGGAGGGTCGCGATCGCGGGCACCACACGCTTCAGTCGGGCAGTCATTCGAACCTCTGGATTCGAGTGAGACGATGTCGACGACCCGCCCCGGGTCGATGCTGGTCGGGTCGACTCTAGCGTGCCAGTCGAGCTGGCACAATCCTGAGGCGCCCGCTTTGTAGGGTCTTCCCCGCACCGGGCCACCTAGGGGGACTCCACCACCCACCGCTGCACGTGATGTGCCTCGGGGTTGAACGTATAGCCGACGTGCAGCTCGTACGTGCCGGGCGCCGAAGGCGTCCATGTGAAGTCCATGGCTTCCCCCACGCCCAGTAGAGGAAGTCGGTCCACGGCGATCCGCTGGTGCGACGGCAGGTCGGCTCCATCCTTCGCGTGCAGCGTTACCGGCACCGTCTCTCCGTCGAGGGTGAGCCAGGCCGAGATCCGCCCGGCCGGAGAGATGTTGATGACGCGGAACCGGTGCGTCTCTCCGACCCGCGCATATCCATCCGGCTGCCGCTGCCGGCCGTTCATCTCGACGTGGTCCAGGCTGTTCGCGTCCGGGCGGTTCCAGCCCCACGTCACGACGTGGTCCGTGCGGGGATCGAACCGCTCACCCTCGGGCAGGACGAGGAGCGGACCGTAGAGGCCTCCGGTCAACTGGTCGACGTCGTCCAGGTGGCTGTGATATACGAACGTGCCGGGCCGCTGCAGCGACAGTCGATAGGTGAACGACTCCCCCGGCTCGATCACGGGTGAGACGCGCCCTTCGGAGGCGCTCCAGCCCGGGACGCCGTCGGCCCAGGCATCGAGCTCGAGCCCGTGCCAGTGGACGCCGGTCGGAATCGACATGCGGTTGTGAAGGGTGAGGTCGACCGTCTCATACTGGTGGAAGACGAGGAGCGGCCCGGGAACATCCGTCAGGCTGTCGGGGGCGAAATCGGAATCGCGGGCGAAGCCGTAGCGGTAGTCCGGCCGACTGCCGTACTCGTTGGCGAACAGGTCCAGCGCGACGTGCTCCCCGCGGTGGATCAGGTCGGTGGGACCGGGCGCGACCTCGATCCCGGTCACCAGCCCCGCCATGTGGCTGTGCGCGTGCTCCGGGTCCGCTTCCAGCGCCCCGGGCAGCCTGATGTCCGGGGCGACGTGGAACGACAGGTGGCAGTGGAAGAGCCAGCGGCCCGGTCGACTGGCCGTCCACTCCATCAGCATGGTCGTCCGCCGGAGCATTGTTTCCGTAACGACGAGCTGGCGATCCTCCGGCGCGTAGATCGTGTCCTTGCCGGTGGCCCCGCGGGAGAGCACGGAGTAGAAAAAGCCGTGCAGGTGCATCGGGTGGTTGCGGTCGCTCGCGTTCACGACTCGCCACCGGACCTCAGCCCCCACCTCGAGCAAGAACCGCTCGGTGAAGGGCCAGGAGCGCCCGTTGATCGCCAGCCCCTCGAGCCAGTCACCGTCGGGATCGTCCGGGTCCTCCGGATCCGAGAAGATGTTCATGACCAGTATCCGGTCGGGCGGCGATCCGCCCATGGGATCGATCACGAACGCTCCCGCGAGTTGCTCCCGCTCTACCCGGGCGGCCAGCGTCCCGCGCTCCGCCTCGGGGCCCTCGCGGATCCAATACAGGTAGGTGCCCGGCTCTCCAGCCTCGAACTCCACCGTCCGCGACTCGCCCGCGGCGAGCTCGACCGGATCCACCTCCTCGGCCGGGCGGGTGTGGAGCCCGAACACCGCGATCGGCACGTCCGCGAGGCGATTCGTGATCGTGACGCTGAGGTGGGTGCCGGTCTCCACCCGGATGAGCGGGGCGGGGATCATCGGGGGTCCGCCCGATTCGGAGACGGCGGACACGCGCAGACCGGGACCCTGCTCCGTCTCCAGCCGCCAGTCCGCCCGTGAGACTTCCAGCGAGAGGTGGAGCGTGCCGTCCTCGAGCCTGCCGGCGGGGATCGTGTTGTCGTTCGGCTGAACCCGCGGCAGCCCGCTGACCGACCCGGCCGGCAGATAGGGACTCGTCTGGGCAGCCCCCGGCATCGGGGCGAGACCACAGAGAACGGCCTCGAGAATAATGGCGCGGATCAGGCTGTTCGGGCGTGCCAAGCGTGACATCTCCTGCAGGTGGTGAACGGTTCCCGTGGCTTCGGCGGCTCGCACAGTATGCACGGGAGTGCGTCGGCGCGAGCATTCGCCGACGGTGCGGGTCGCTCCGATTCGCGACTTTGGCGGGACGGAGCCAAGGAGGGTATCCTGAGACCCGACAGCCCGCGAGCCCCGTGCGCTCAGATGCCCAGCCGGTACCGGGGGCCCGCGGCCGACGATGGACGCAGGGCATTCGGCCAGATCGCGGCAATGTTGGGCCTATGAACGCATACCCTATGTACGTCGGCGCCGCCCGCATCAAGGCGTCCGCCGGAGAGGTTGGCGGCGACTTCCTTTCGCTCGGGTCGGAGCGGTTCTACCGAATCGCCAACTACGACCTGATGAGTCCCTTCTTCATGAGTATCGCGAGCGCCTCCAATCACTGGCTGTTCATCTCGAGCAACGGGGGGTTGGCCGCGGGCCGACGGGACTCGAACAACGCGCTCTTCCCCTACTACACCGAGGACAAGATCCACGACAACGTGGACCACACCGGCCCCACAACGATCCTGCGAGTCATCCGCGAAGGAAAGCGGTTCCTGTGGGAGCCCTACAGCCGCAATTGCGAGGCTCTCTACGATGTGTCCCGGAACCTCTACAAGAACGTCCACGGAAACAAGCTGATGTTCGAGGAGGTGAACAATGACCTTCAGCTGATCTTCCGCTACACCTGGATGTTGTCGGACAGGTTCGGGTTCGTCAGACGCAGTGAGCTCGTGAATGAGAGCCCTGAGTCGGCCCCGGTGGAACTGCTGGACGGGATCGAGAACATCCTCCCCTGGGGTGTGGAGGAGCTCTTCCAGAACAAGTACAGCTGCCTGGGAGATGCCTACAAGCAGAACGAGCTGGAAGGCGAGAGCGGCCTCGCGACTTATGCCTTCAGCTCACTCCCGGGTGACAGCGCCGAGCCTGCCGAGGCCTTACGGGCGACGGTCTGCTGGTCGACGGTCCCCCGAAATGCGATCAGACTGCTCTCTTCCCTGCAGCTCGATGCGTTCCGGCGCGGCGACCCCGTGCGGACGGAAGCCAGAATCTGTGGACGGCGCGGAGCGTTCTTCGTTCAAGAGATGAAGGACATGGCTCCAGGCGAGCAGCAGGACTGGCTGATCGTCGCGGATGTGGACCATGGGATCTCCGAGATCGCTTCCCTGAAGAGGATCTTCGCCGAATCGTCGGACTTGAAGAGCCTGGTCTGCGAAAACGTCGAAGAGGGCACGCGGCGCCTCGCGGCCATCGTCGCCGGGGCCGACGGAATGCAACAGACCGGAGACAGGCTCGGCTCCGCCCACCACTTCTCCAATGTTCTCTTCAACGTGATGCGGGGCGGCGTCTTCGAGTCCTCCTACTCCATTCCGGTGGCAGACCTGAAAGACTTCGTTCGCGCCTTCAACCGGAGGACATGGGCTCGTCAAGAGGGCTATCTGAGCGCCCTGGGCGAGCACGTCGAGCTCGATCGGCTGCTGGAGGAGGCCCGATCGCTCGGCGACCCGGAGTTTCTTCGCCTCGTGCTCGAATACCTGCCGATCTCGTTCAGCCGTCGGCACGGGGACCCCAGCCGGCCCTGGAACCAGTTCTCGATCAACGTGAGGAATCGAGACGGCTCGAAAGTGCTGGACTACCAGGGAAACTGGCGCGACATCTTCCAGAACTGGGAAGCGCTGTGCCTTTCCTTCCCGCAGTATCTGGAAGGCGTGATCGGCAAGTTCGTCAACACCACGACGGCTGACGGCTACAACCCCTATCGCGTCACCAAGTACGGTTACGAGTGGGAGACCCCCGAGCCTGGCGTGCCCTGGGCGAACTTCGGCTACTGGGGCGATCACCAGCTCGTCTATCTGCTCAAGTTCCTCGAGCTGTCCCGCAATCACCATCCGGGCGATCTCGAGAGGACCCTGCACGATCGAAGATTCGTGTATGCCGATGTGCCGTACGACATCAGGCCGTACCAGGATCTTCTGAACGACCCGCGAGATTCGATCGCGTACAACGCCGATCGCGAGGTGAAGATCGCGGCCAGGGTGGACGCTGTCGGGTTCGACGGCAGGTACCTCGTGGACCCCGCGGGCGAGATCTGCCGGGCCAACCTGACCGAGAAGCTGCTGGTCCCGCTGCTGGCCAAGGTGGGAAACTTCGTTCCCGGGGCCGGATTCTGGATGAATACGCAGCGTCCCGAGTGGAACGACGCCAACAATGCCCTCGCCGGATTCGGCGCCTCGATGGTGACCCTCTGCCATGCGCGGCGATATGTGTCGTTCTTCCTCGACGTGCTCGGCAAGGCGGAGTCCGAGGACGTCCTGCTGAACGAGGAGGTCGAGCGCTGGCTCGAGGAGACGAGCCGGATCCTGGCCGACCAGCGCGAGCTGCTCGGAAAGGGCGAGATCGGGGACGAAGACCGCAAGGCGCTTCTCGACGGTCTGGGCCGGGCCGCCGAGGACTACCGATCCGGCATCTACGACCATGGAATGAGCGGCCGAAGCAAAGGCGTGGCGATCCATGAGCTCGCGGCTTTTCTGCGACTGACTCTGGAGTTCTTCGATCAGACCATCGAGCTCAACCGGAGAGACGACGGTCTGTATCACGCGTACAACGTCCTGGGAATCTCGCCGCAGGGCGTTTCGGTGGAACGATTGGACGTGATGCTCGAGGGCCAGGTGGCGGTTCTGAGCTCCGGAGCGTTGAGCCCCGGGGAAGCTCTATCGGTCCTGAGGGCGCTGCGGCAGAGCGACCTGTATCGCAGCGACCAGCATTCATACCTCCTCCAACCGGACCGGACGCTGCCGGGCTTTCTGGAGAAGAACACGATCCCTTCCAGCCAGGTGGAACGCTCCGAGCTGTTCAGCAGGCTCGTTTCCGATGGCAACACCGACCTGGTCGAAGAGGACATCGAGGGCAACCTCCATTTCAACAGCTCGTTCCAGAACATCCGAGATGTGCGCGCAGTTCTGGAGCGGCTCCGCCATCTGGGTTACGGGCACCAGGTGGACGAGGAGTCGGAGCTCGTCAGCGAGATCTTCGAATCGGTGTTCGATCACAAGAGATTCACCGGTCGCTCCGGGACCTTCTACGGTTACGAGGGACTCGGCAGCATCTACTGGCACATGGTCAGCAAGTTGCTGCTCGCAGTTCAGGAATGCTGCCTTGCGGCCCACGCCCGCGCAGACGAGGCCTTCGGAGAGCTCGCACGCTGGTACTACGACGTGCGGTCCGGTCTCGGGTTCAACAAGAAACCGGAGGTCTACGGCGCGTTCCCGACGGATCCTTATTCCCATACGCCGGGATTCGCCGGCGCCAGGCAGCCCGGGATGACGGGGCAGGTCAAGGAAGAGATCATCACCCGGCTGGGAGAGCTCGGCTTGTCCGTGCAAGATGGCCGGGTGAGCTTCGACCCGGCCCTGTTGCGGAGAGGCGAGTTCCTGTCAGCTCCGGAAGTCTTTGAATACTACGATGTCGCCGGGAAGTCGCGGACGCTCGCGCTGGACGAGAACACGCTCGTCTTCACCTACTGTCAGGTTCCCATTGTCTACCGGATCTCGGAGGAGCGAAAGCTGACGCTGGCTCTCTCCGACGGCACGACGCGCGACCTGGAAGGACTGGTCCTGGACGAGTCGGCGAGTGACGAGATCTTCGGACGATCGGGCAGGATCGTGCGCGTCGACGTGTCACTCACTCCCGGGCTGGAGAGCTAGCCTGATCCTCCCACCGAGCTCCTACGGCGCGGCCGCATGAACGCGGCGTCGAGGCGAGGCACCGCGGCCGAAGATCGGGTCCCGTTCGGCCAGAAGGTCGCCTACGGCATCGGCATGCTGGGCAACCAGATGTTCCCCGCCGCCCTGGGTGTCTTCATGGTCGTCCTCGTGCAGGGCCTGGGCTTTCCACCCCTCCTCTGGGGGGTCCTCTTCTTCGTTCCCCGAGTCCTGGACGCGGTGACGGACCCGATCATGGGATTCATCACCGACAACACCAAATCCCGGTGGGGTCGACGGCGGCCCTACATCTTCCTCGGGGCCGTCGTGGCCGGCGTCTCCTACATCGTCATGTGGCAGCTCTACGAGGAAAACAGCCTTGCCTTCAATTTCACCTACTTTCTGGCCCTTTCCCTGGTCTTCTTCATCGGCCTGACCATCTTCGCCACGCCCTACGTCGCCATGGGCTACGAGATGAGCAGGGAGTTCCACGAGCGCACGCGACTGATGGCCGTCGCGCAGTGGATCGGCCAGTGGGCGTGGGTGATCGTCCCCTGGTTCTGGCCGTTGATCTACGACCCCGATCTCTTTTCGTCGCCGGCCGCCGGGGCCAGAAACCTCGCGATCTGGGTCGGGCTCGGGTGCATGGGCCTGGCGCTGGTCCCCGCGATCCTGGTCCGTAGCCCACCCACCACCGATGCGGACAACCTGCAGGAGCTGAGCCCGAGGAACATCAAGGAGAACCTCCGCGTCTTCATCGGTGGCTTCGGTCCCGTCTTCCGGTCCGTGCCGTTCAGGAAGCTGTGTCTGGCGACGCTGCTGGTGTTCAGCTCGTTCCAGACCGTCGCCGCCTTCTCGTTCTTCATCGTCGTCCACTACCTGTTCGGCGGCGATGCGGGCGTGGCCGGCAGCTGGCCCGCCTTGTTCGGGACGATCAGCGCTCTCTGCACGTGCTTCCTGGTCATTCCCATCGTCACGTTCGTGTCTCAAAGGATGGGAAAGAAGAACACGTTCCTTCTGGCCCAGTCCGTGTCCATCGTCGGCTACGTCCTGTTCTGGTGGTGCTTCAGGCCGGGCCAACCCCTGTTGATGCTGGTGCCCATTCCCCTTTTTGCCTTCGGTATCGGCGCGCTGTTCACCCTAATGACGTCGATGACCGCGGACGTCTGTGATCTTGACGAGCTGAACACGGGTGCGCGGCGAGAGGGCACCTTCGGCGCCATCTACTGGTGGATGGTGAAGTTCGGGTTGGCCATCGCCGGCGGGCTGAGCGGGCTGATCATGGCCCTGGTCGGGTTTTTTCCGGACGCCCCCGTGCAGGCACCGGAAGCGATGACCGGGATGAGGATCGCCTACAGCCTCGTACCGATCACCGGTGCACTGCTGGCGATCTCGGTCATGCGCAACTACGACGTGACCGAGCAGAGAGCACACGAGATTCGAGCCGAGCTGGAGCGACGCCGCGGCACGACCTTGTTCGCCGAGGCTTGAAAGCCTTCCAGCCTACTCCTGTATCTGATAGACCCGCACGTAGTCGACCTGCATCCGCTGCGGGAATATCGTGTCGTCGATCGGGCCTCCGGCCCGGCCCCATGCGCCTCCGACCGCGACGTTCATGATCAGGTGAAAGGGCTTGTCGAAGGGCCATTCTCTCCAGCCCGTGTGCTCGTTCACATAGCTGAAATACAGCGTGTCATCGACGAAGACATCGACGCGTTCCGGCGTCCACTCGACCGAGTAGACGTGAAATGAGTCGGCCACATCGCCCAGCAGTACACGGCCTTTGCGCTGTTCCCAGATTGCCCAGTAGTACGCTTTCGTGTGCACGGTGCCGTGCACGTGGTTCATCTGGTAGCCGACGTGCTCCATGATGTCGATCTCGCCGGAGTTCGGCCACGCGTCACAGTCGGGATTCCCCTGCCACTCACCCTCTTCGCAGGTTGTCGCGTAGGCAAACGGGTCGCTCGGCAGCATCCAGATCGCCGGCCAGGTGCCCTGCCCACGCGGTAGCTTCGCCCGCACCTCGAACCGGCCGTACAGGAAATCGCCCGTGCCGCTCGAATGCACGCGCCCGGAGGTGTATTTCGCCTCTCCGTAGTCCTCCTTGTGCGCCTCGATGACCAGCAAGCCGTCTTCGACCCGGAGGTTCTTCGCCCGCGCCGTGTACGCCTGGTCCTCGTCGTTGACCTTGCGTGGCGGCCACACGTCGGTGTTCCACTTCGCATTGTCCAGCTCATCACCGTCGAACTCGTCGCTCCAGACGAGCTCCCATGGCGGTTCCGCCCGGTTCCTGTCGCGGACAACGAGCGCGCTCAACACCGGCTCGCCCGCGGACGCTTCGAAGGCGATGGTCAGCTCGCCGTCGGCCACCTCCACGTTCGGCACCGTGACTGTCAGCGCGGATTGGACCTTGCCGTCGCGGAACCGCATCACATCCAGGTCGTCGATCACACGACGGCTTTCGGCGAACACATCGAACAGGCGTTCGCGCGGTCCGAGTTCTTCGGGCTCGGCAAAATGGAACGTGATGTCGTAGGTGCCGGAGGCGATCGGGTGATCGACCCGGATGTCCCCCATGCGGTATGTCTCATAGAGAATCGGGTCCTGGGACCCCTTGACGGTCCCCATGCGGCCCGTCTCTCCGCCGGTGACCGACACCTCGGCGCCGTACCGCGTGCCGTCTATGCCTTCGTAGGCCGGGCCGCCGACGTTGATGGCCCAGACGATGTCCGTGTCTGGCCGGGCTTCCGTGCAGCCGGCTAGCAGCAAGACGCCGGCGCATGCGGCGATCCATGCCACGAGCCGACTCGGGCTTCCCCAGCCGATGGCCAATCTGCTCATCACCACTCCAGGATCAGCGTTTGAATGGCGCTCGGGGCGATCGCGGTGTCGATCTGCCGCCCGTCGAGGGTGACAGCGTACTCGACCTCTGACTCGGACTGATTCAGCAGCGCGACGACAGTTCGGCCGTCGGGGTTTCTGAACGCGGTGACCATCAGGCTCTCCGGGCTCTCAGCGATGCCAATTCGCACCGCACCGGGCCGTATGTACTTGCTGAAGTGCGCCAGCACGTAGTACAGCGGCGTGTAGTAGACCTCGTCGGTCTCGGGTCGGGCGATGACCGGAGCGACGCACCAGTTGCTGGCGTGGTTGGGTCCCCCCTGCGTGTCCAGCACCATGTTCCAGTCGATCCAGCCGACGAGCCAGCTGTTGAGGCCGCCGATGATGTCGCGCGCGTAGCGATAGACGGGGACGTACTTCGGATGCAGCGGCTTGTCCTCCTCGGGCGCCCAGTCGTAGCCCCAGTCCGTCGCCTCGCGGCGCCAGTACCAGTCGTCGTCCTGCCAGACCGGCACCTCGGCGTCGATCGTGCCTTCCGTGTGCAGGATCGCCCTGTCCGGGTACCGGTCGTGCACGGCGTTCAGCGCCTCGGGATACCAGTCGACGGTGCTGCTGTACCAATGCACCGCTGTGCCCCAGACGTACTTCGCCGCATCCGCGTCGCCAAGTATGACGTCGACCCACTCCTCGACGTGATCCCGATTCTGATCGTAGATGAGGATCTTGGCGTCTATCCCGTCTTCCTCGAAGCGGGGTCCGAGGTGGCTCTTCAGGAAATCCGCCATCGACGTCGGCGAGAAGATCATGCTCTCCCACTGGCCGCCGTTGCCGAGCGGCTCGTTTTCGATGGTGACCCCCCAGATGTCGATCCCCTCCTCCTCGTACGCCTGGATGTACTTCGAGAAGTACAGCGCCCACGTCGGATACAGCTCGGGCAAGAGAGAGCCGTCGTTCCAGGCGTTGTTGTCTTTCATCCACGGCGGGGCCGTCCACGGCGAGGCGATGATCCGAAAACCGGACTCGGAGACTGCCATGGCGTCCTTGATCAGGGGGACGATGTCGTCCCGGTCTTCCTGTATCGTGAAGTGCTCCAGCAGGGTGTCTCCCGGGATCTCCGCGTACGCGTAGTTCGCCAGCGAGAAGTCGGAGCTGTTGATGTGTGTGCGGGTCAGCGTGTAGTCCGTTCCAGTCGGACCGAAGTATGCCGCGATGACCTCCTGCCGCTTCTGCTCGGAGAGCAAACCGAGCACGTAGGCCGTGGACTCCGTGAACGAGCCGCCAAAGCCCAGTATCGTCTGATACTCGGTCGCCGGATCGAGAGCGATGACGGGGCGTTCGGTGCCGCCGGCTTCCGCGAACGCCAGACTCGCGATTCGGGCAAGCTTGTCGCCCGCCCTCGACGTCTGGATGACCGTAGCTGTCGTGTAGGTTCGAGTCGCGCTACCCGGTTGCCGGTCGGCACAGCCGAGCGCGGTCGGCGTCAGAAGCGCGAGGAGAACACAGCTGCGAGCTCTCATGCCTGAACAATCGTCTCCGGAGGGTCGCACAGCTTTGTCGGCGGACAACATAAGCCCTCAACCGCGGTTCTTTACGAGGTTGGTCTCGAGCTCCTCGAGGGAGCAGCCCTTGGTTTCGGGCAGAACCAGGACCACGAACAAGAGGCCGACGGCGGCGAAGAGCCCGTAGATCAGGAAGGTGGTTCCGCTACCGAAGTTAGCCAACTCCCAGGGAAAGACGAGCTGCACGCCGAAGCTGACGGCGGAGTTGATGAGACCCACGAAAGAGATCGCGATCCCCCGGATCCGGTTCGGGAAGAGCTCCGAGAAGAGCACCCACATGACCGGCCCGATGGACACGGCGAACGACGCGACGAAGGCCAGCACGCCGAGGAGCACCAGCCACGGGTTCATCGCGATCGCAGCGTTGATGAAGTCGGACTCGTACTGCGTGGCTTGCCCGTCGCCCAACGCGGCCCGGAGGGCTTCCTTGAACGCCACGTCGCTCCCGAACGTGGTGTCCTCGAGCTCCGCGACAGCCGGTACGCTGACCTCCGCCGGCAAATCCACCAGATCGTCACCGTCTAGCGTGTAGGTCGCCGAATAGAACCCGGAGGCCAGAACGAACATGGACAGGGCGATACCGGACAGTCCGAGGATGAGAAGTGGCCTACGACCGATCCGATCGATGAACAGGATCGCTACGATCGTGAACGCCAGGTTGGTCAGGCCCACGAGCACCGCCTGCGCGAAGGACGCGTCCGTTCCGATGCCCGACTGCTCGAAGATCATCGGCGCGTAGAAGAACACGGCGTTGATGCCGGTGGCCTGCTGGATGATCCCTACCACGATCCCGATCGTGAGCACGAGTCGCATCGCGGGGGCGAAGAGCTGCAGCACGGAGGCCTTGTGCTTCCCGGCGTCCCTGGCAAGGCTGGCGTGGATCTCGCCGAGCTCTCTTAGGGCCTCGGTTTCCCCGACGGCCTGAGTGAGAATCTTCCGGGCCTCCTCCTCCTGCCCCTTGAGCAACAGCCAGCGAGGGCTCTCCGGCACGAAGAGGAGACCGAAGAAGTACAGGACGGCAGGCAGCGTCTCCAGACCCAACATCCAGCGCCAATTGTACTCGTCGAACATGAGCGACCGCGCCCATTCGGCGTCCGACTGACCCAACTGCAGGATCAGGTAGTTCGTGAAGAAGGCCACCGAGATCCCGATGACGATGTTGAGCTGGTTGAACGACACCATGCGTCCGCGCACGGCCGGCGGCGCGATCTCCGCGATATACATCGGCGCTATGATCAGCGAGGCGCCGACGCCCAGACCGCCGATCATGCGGGCGATCACCAGGATGACGAACGTCGGGGCGAGTGCCGACGAGATGGCCGAGACGGCATACAGGACGGCCGCCAGGAACAGCACCCTGCGACGTCCGATCCGGTCGCTGAGGGGTCCGGAGACCATCATGGCCAGGGTGGCCGTGAGCGTGAGCGAGCTGACCGCCCATCCGAGCTGGATCTTGCTCAGGCCGAACTGCGGCTCGATGAACTTGACGACGCCGGAGATCACGGACGCGTCGAAGCCCATGAGGAAACCGCCCATCGCGACCGTGAGCGCGACGCGCGTCACATATCCGTGCCTGCTCATGCGGACTCCTGGCTCATCACGAGACGGTCCTGCAGCGGCCGCGTGCCGAGTCGTACATTACGCGGACCTGGTCCGGCGCGGCAGATTCATGCTCGGAGACGACGAATGGAACGACTGACACCGGCTGCCATCATCGCTCTGGTCATCGCCGGATGCTCCAGCCCATCCCCCGACGTGGAAAGCCCGCGAGAGTCCGTCCAGGAGTTGCTGGCGGGAGAGATCATGGCCGTTGCCTATTCGGGGTTTCGGGAAGGGCAGCATCCCGACCGTGGCGACGGGGCGCTGAATCCGAGTGCGGAGGAGATTCTCGAAGACCTCCAGATTCTGGTCGCTCATGGCTTCCGTCTGATTCGCATGTACGACTCCGGCGAGAACACGCGTGAGACGCTGGAGATGATTCGGCGACACGATCTGCCGATCAAGGTCCTGCTGGGCATCTGGCTCGATGCCGAGGTCAGCAATCACGAGGGATGTCCGTGGCTGGACGAGGCGATCCCCGACGAGCAGCTGGCCGCCAATACGCTCGAGAACGCGGCTGAGGTCGAGCGCGGCATCGAGCTGGCGAAGGAGTTCGACGACATCGTGGTCGCCGTCAACGTCGGCAACGAAGCGCTGGTCGATTGGACCGACCACATGGTGCCCCTGGAACAGGTCATCGCCTATGTGCGTCGGGTGAAGGGCGCCATCGAGCAGCCGGTGACGGTCGCCGATAACTACGCCTGGTGGATGCAGGAGGGGGCGCCCCTCGCCGCCGAGGTCGATTTCCTCGGCGTACACACCTATCCGGCATGGGAAGACAAGACGATCGACGAGGCCCTCGCGTTCACGCTCGAGACCATCGAGGGCGTGCAGAGGGCTCTTCCCGACAAGCCCATCGCGGTCCTCGAGGCCGGCTGGGCCACCGTCGCGAGCGAGTTCGGCGACCGCGCCAGCGAGGCCAACCAGGCACGCTACTACAACGAGATGCAGGAATGGGCGAGCGCGGCCAACACCACCGTATTCTTCTTCGAGGCCTTCGACGAGCCGTGGAAGGGCGATCCCAACGCTCCCCTGGGCGCCGAGAAACACTGGGGCCTGTTCGACGTCGATCGGACGCCCAAGGAAGTCATGCGCTGATCTCGCCGCCGGTTCGAGCAAGGCCCGGATGCCGGCCGATCTGAGGGTGGGTGGCACCCGCCTGGTGGCTGCACGTGTTCATGTTCGACGGCGAGCGTCTGCGAGGGATAGATGCGACGTAGGCCTTCCGGCGTCGGTCGGGTCGGTCTGGTCACGTCGCTACTCAGTATCTAGTCTTTGTGACCTCTCCGCGTGATTCGACACACGTGACCGCAGTCTGCAAGGAGTGCATTCATGTCGATATCCAGACAGGGCCTGACCCGAAGACGTTTCCTCTATGGAGCTGGGGCATTCCTTGGCGGGTGGGCGATGGGCTGTCGCGGGAGCGAAACTCGCAGCGAGAGGACTGAAGGCGATGGAGCGGCGAGCTCCCCCGTGACGGTCTTCGAGAACGGTGTAGTCCTGCCGGTCGACCCCGGCTTCTCCGAGCAGGAGGCTCTGGCGATTGCAGGCAGCCGAATCCTGGCCGTCGGCTCCCGGGAGGCGGTGCGGGCGGCAGCCGGGAGAGGGGCGAACATCGTCGACCTGGGAGGGCGCATCGTCCTGCCCGGGTTCGTCGAGCCTCATATGCACTTTGCCTTGATGGCCGGGCTGGGTCACTGGCCGGACGTCGGACCGTTCGTCTACGCGACCGCGTCCGAGGCCCTGGAAGCCCTGAAGCGCATCGCCAGAGACACGTCGGAGGACGAGTGGGTGGTGGCGCGGCAGTTCGATCCCAGTCTTCAGGAGGGCGCCGAGATGCTCACGACCCGTGAGTTGGACGAGGTTTCGTCCAGCCGGCCGGTCTTCGTGCTCAACGCCTCCGGACATCTCGCCTACGGGAATAGCCGGCTGCTCGAGTTCGCTGGCGTCACGAAGACCACCCCCAACCCGCCCGGCGGGGAGTACTTTCGCTATCCCGACGGAGCACCGAACGGGGCCATGACACAGGTCGCCTACATGCCGATTCTGCTCAATAACGAGCGGATGATGAACGCCATCGGCGCGGGCATCGTCGAGGGCGGCCTGCGGGTAGGAGAAGAGGCCGCTTCACTGGGGATCACGACTCTTTGCGATCAGGCGACAGGTGGAATCGCGGGGATGGGAGATCTCGCATTCTACCGTAAGATGATCGAGTCGGGGCGGATGCGTGCGCGCATCCGCGCCTCGCTCTACTCCGACCGTGCGAGTGAGTGGGACGAAAACGGAGTCTCCTTCGGGGACGGTGACGAGATGCTCCGTGTGGTCGGGTGGAAGATCGTCACGGACGGCTCGAACCAGGGGCTGACCGGGCGCCAGCGGGACCCGTACATCGGCACCGAGAAACGGGGCATCTTCTATGTCGCGCCGGACTCCCTGCGCGAGATGGTAAGGAGGCGCGGCGCCCAGGGTTGGCCACTGGTGTTGCACGGCAACGGTGACGCGGCCATCGACAGCATTCTGGATGCCGTCCAGTCGGCCTCGGACTCGGGCATCGACGTGCACAAGCTGCGCTGCAGAATAGAGCATTGCTCGATACTCCACGACGAGCAGATCCCGCGAATCAAGCGCCTGGGCATGGGCCCGAGCTTTCTAATCAATCATGTGCACTACTGGGGCCATGCGATGCGCAACGAGGTCTTCGGTCCGGAGAAGGTCCAGCTCCTTGATCGCTGTGCTGCGGTAGAGAGAGCCGGCATCAAGTGGTCGATTCACTCGGACGCGCCGGTCTCGCCGCTCGGAAGCCTGCACAAAATCCGGGTCGCGGTGGTGCGGGACCTCTGGCGAGAGCCCGATATGGTGCTCGCGCCCCAGGAGCGGGTATCTGTCGAGGCGGCGATTCGTGCCGTGACCAGCAACGCGGCGTGGCAATGCCATTCGGAGCACGAGATTGGCAGCCTGGAACCCGGCAAGCTCGCGGACCTTGTCATCCTGGACGAAGATCCGCGACGAGTCGAGCCGGTCGCCATCTCGGACATCGGGATCTCGGAGACCTGGATGAACGGTCAGCGGGTCTTTACCGCCTAAAACCAGGCTCTCAGACGTGGTTGAGGGATCGGTCGCCGGCGGCTTCGCTACCAGCTCAGCCCATACCCGAACGGAAACAGCGGATCGTACTGCTCGTCGCCGACGTTGATCGGGTGCTGGTCGGCCGAGCGCGGCCACGAGAACGAGAGCCTGCCCGCAGGCGCATGGTCGCCGAACAGCACGTCGGCGATCCCCTCTCCCTCTGTCCCCGGCAGCCAGATGGCGGCAAAGGCATCGCTCGCCTCGAGCGCCTCGTCGACAACCAGCGGCCGGCCGGAGATCAACAGTGTCACGACCGGCACGCCAGCGGCCGCAGCGTTTGCGACCACGGCCCGA
>JBDHLB010000037.1:0-37725 GCA_039586095.1 Gemmatimonadota bacterium | reverse complement strand
CGATCGAGAGTCTCGAACGAGGTCGTCGCCGGGTGGGGGTAGACACGCTGTTTCGAGACGAGCTCGTGGCCCTCTACACGCAGACGGGCCGTTTCGAGGCGCTCGTCGAGGAGTGGCTGGGACGGTTGGCCGAACGGCCTCCGGATCTTGCGGCCGTTCACCGGGAGATCACGGGGCTGGAAGAGCAGGGTCCTGCTCTGAAGACCCTGTGGTCCGCGGCGACCGAGCTGAACGGGGAGCCGGATACCCAGCATTCCGTGGCTCTGCTTGCCCTGCGCCTTGGCGAGCCGGTGTCGGCCCGTCGGATTCTTAGACTCGCGCTGCCGTCGCTGCCGAAGGACCGGGCGTCGGTCGCTCTGGCTGCGTACGTGCGTGAGGCGGAGGCAGCCACGCTCGTGGCGGAAGCGGCCTGGGGAGCGCTGCGGTTGACGGAGGTGGCCGCGTCGCCGCGCGAACGCTGGCACTGGCTGGCTACGGCCGGCGAGAGGGCCCTCGAGGCAGGCGACACGGCGAGGGCGCTCGCGTCGGCGGAACGGCTGGTCTCGGAAGCTCCCCCGGCGAGCGAAGCCGCCACTGTCGCCCGAGAGCGCCTGGTCAAGCTGCTGGCCGCGCGACCGTCAGGGATCGACGCGGCGACGCGACACCTGGAGATGTACGGCCGAACGCACGCGGACTCGGGTATGAACATCGCCGAACTCACCCTGGCCGTCGCAGGCGGGCACCTGCGTGCGGGCCGACGGGCGATCGCGCGCGAGCTCTTGCGGGCCGCTCCGGTTGGAACGGGTCCAGCCAGGCACGTCCTCGACGCGGCGCTGGCCGGGCTCGAGTTGCAGCGAGGGGACGCGGCGAGTGCGCTCGGGCTGCTGCGGAGCGCGGCGGCAGGCGAGGGCGTGCCACAAGACGAGAGGACGCGGTGGATTGCCCTGCTGGCGGTGCTACAGGCGGCGGACTCGTCGGAAGTCGCCCGGCTCGGCGGCGTGCTCGCAGCCGCGGCCGCCGCGCCCCCGGTGCCGACCCCGTTCGATCCTGCCGAGTTGCTGGCGGAGTGGACCGGCAGGCCGGCAGCCGCGGGTCGCGCGGCGACGCTCGGCTACCTGGCCCGCGAATTGGAAGCGAACGGGCGGATGGACGCAGCGCTCGCGGTTCACGAAACCCTCGTGCGCGATCTCCCCGACAGCCCCGAGGCGGCGGCCGCCATGCTCGCTCTGGCACGGCGCGCGCTCTCCGACGATCCGGCGGGTGGCCGGATGTGGCTCGAGCGCCTGGTGACGCGGTTCCCGGACAGCGCGGTCGCACCTCTGGCCCGCCGCTTGCTCGCGGAGCTGAGCGGTCGCGCGCCAGCGGGAACCTAGGGAGCGGCCAGCATGAGACTTCGGTCCGGGTCCGACATGCGCTCCTGGTGCCTGGGATGTCTCGTGGTCGTCGCGGCGGCGATAGGCTTCGAGCCCACATCGGCCAGCAGCCAGCTTCTGGTGCCCATGGATGAGCGACAGGAGAACCATCTGAAGGCCTATGGCCTCGCGTATCGGGTCCTCTCGTCCGGCGAAGAGGCCGAGTGGCTTCTCAACTTCCGTGCGGGGTCCTTTCTGATCCCCGACACCGAAGCAAACCGGAGCGCGGCTGCCCTGCTCGGGGTTACGGTCGAACCGCTGGACGGCGCAGCGCTGGCGGATCTGCGACGCCAGATGGAGGGCACCAACATGGAGTCGGTGCCGCTGGAAAAGGCACCCCTCGTTGCCGTGTATACGCCGCCGAACAGCTCTCCCTGGGACGATGCGGTCACGATGGCGCTCGAGTACGCAGAGATTCCGTACGAGCGGCTGTGGGACCAGGAGGTGCTGAGCGGCGCGCTGGACCGCTTCGACTGGCTGCACCTGCACCACGAGGATTTCACGGGCCAGTATTCGAAGTTCTACCTGACGTACGCCGCGGCGGAGTGGCTGCAGGACGAAGTGGCGCGCAACGAGGCGATGGCGTTCGAGCTGGACTTTCCATCGGTACCTGCTCTGAAGAAGGCGGTGGCCCGCCGGATACGGGACTATGTGGAGCAGGGCGGGTTCATCTTTGCCATGTGCACGGCGACGGAGACGCTCGAGCTCGTCCTGGCCGCTGAACAGGTCGACATCGCGGCCTCGTTCGCGGATGGCACACCGCCCGAACGGAATGCCGAGCGGCGGCTGGACTGGGATGCGGCCATGGCGTTCGAGGGCGCTTCACTGATCACCGATCCCTCGCTCAGCGCCTTCAGCGACATAGACGGGCATCAGGTCAACACGCCGTGGCGCAAGCCGCTGGCCACCTTCTCGCTGTTCGATTTCGCGGCGAAGGTCGATCCCGTCCCCTCCATGCTGACCCAGAGTCATGAACGCGTGTTGCCGGACTTCTACGGGCTCACCACGAGCTTCCGCCGGGAACGGCTCAAGCCGTCCGTGACGGTCCTCGCTGAGGAGGCGAGAACCGGGAGAATCAAGTATCTGCACGGGGCGTTCGGCGAGGGAACTTTCACCTACCTCGGGGGGCACGATCCAGAAGACCCTCGCCACTTGATCGGGGATCCGCCCACCGATCTCGACTTGCGGCGTCATTCACCCGGCTATCGCCTGATCTTGAATAACGTGCTCTTTCCCGCCGCACGAAAGAAGAAGTTGAAGACGTGAAGTGGCGCCGCTCGTCACCCCGCGGGCGGGGGCAGCGACTTCGCGTGTCGAGGCTCGGAGCCCCCCTCCGGGGCGGGTACGGACGTCGGACCCGCGAGCGGCGTTATCGGCGCACGCTGGCCACGGGTCTGATTCTCTCGGTGCTGGCCCACGCGGTCGTGCTCATCGTGTCGGGTCGCCTGCCGTTCGATCCTCTACGGGGACCAATCGCCGACGAGACGGAGCCCCCGCGGGCTCCCGGTCTGGTCATCGTGGGCATCGACGAGGTAGAGAGTCCGGCGCCCCCGGAGGAAGTGCGTGCGGAACCGCGTCGACCGGAAGAGACGGAGGTGATCCGCCTCGCGCCGCTTCCGCCGGAGGGCGGGGGAGAGGAAGAGGCGGCGAGGGAGGAGGCGGCAGAAGAGCCGGAACCATCGCTCACGAACGCCGAGCGGTTGCGCCCGCGATACTCCGACGCTCGGATATGGATCGATCCGGATGAACTGAACCTGTATGGCGAGCGCCTGGCTCGCTACGCCCGTGCGGACAGCGCCGTGCGCGCGATTCTCCGGAGCTGGCTGGACAGCCTCGCCCTCAGCGAGGAGGAACGCCGGCGGGCCCTCGACTGGACGCTGAAGAGCGGCGATGAGCGCTGGGGGATCTCGCCCGAGGGTCTCCACCTGGGGAACATCACCATCCCCATCCCGTTTTCTCTCGCGCCCAGCGGTCCGCAGCGTCGCGAGTTCGAACAGGCGCTGCGGGACCTGCAGGAGATCCGGCGCCAGGACCTGCAAGCCGACCTGGAGGAAAACCGGAGAGAGCGGGCCGAGGAGATGCGCCGGCGGTCGCGTGAAGAAGCGGAGCGTCGACGCCAGGCCGAGGAGGCCGACAGCACCTTCTCGGCCCTGCCGAGGCGCGTTGGCATCGGAGACGACCGCCGTTAAGCTCTGCGGGCGGGAAAGGGTAGTGTGGAGCCGTACCGCCGCCGGCAGGTATTTCTTGAGCGAGCGAGCGCGTTGAGTACAGAGCTATCCAGTCGATACGACCCGTCGGACAGCGAGCAGGCGCTGTACCGGGAATGGGAGGAGCGGGGGCTCTTCCATGCCGACGAGACGCGGGCCCGGAGCCCGTACGTCATCGTCATTCCGCCGCCCAACGTGACCAACGTCCTGCATATGGGTCACGGCCTCAACAACACGATTCAGGATGTGCTGGTGCGCTGGCGCCGCATGCAGGGGCGCGACACACTCTGGCTTCCGGGTACGGATCACGCCGGAATCGCTACGCAGAACGTCGTGGAGCGCGAGCTCGCGGCCGAAGGGGCGACCCGTCTCGATCTCGGCCGCGACGCATTCGTGGAGCGGGTGTGGGAATGGGTGCACGAGTACGGCGGGCAGATCGTCGAGCAGCTCAAGGTCATCGGCTGCTCGTGCGACTGGAGCCGCACACGTTTCACCCTGGATGAGGGGCTCTCACGCGCGGTCCGAGAAGTCTTTGTGCGGCTGTACGAGAAAGAGCTGCTGTATCGAGGCCGCTATATCATCAACTGGTGCCCCCGCTGCACGACGGCTCTCTCGAACGAAGAGAGCGAGCACCGGGAGCACGATGGGAAGCTGTATCACATTCGCTACCCGCTCGCGGACGAGCCACAACGGTTCGTCGATGTGGCCACGACCCGTCCCGAGACGATGCTGGGTGATACGGCCCTGGCCGTGCATCCGGAGGACGAACGGTACGCGGATCTGGTGGGGAGGAAAGCGGTTCTACCCCTCGTGGACCGGCTTCTCCCGATCGTCGCAGACGAATTCGTCGATCCGGAGTTCGGTTCCGGCATCGTGAAGGTGACGCCCGCCCACGATCCGAATGACTTCGAGATTGCCGGGCGGCACGATCTCGAGGCGATCGACATCCTGACGGACGACGCTCGGATCAGCGATGCGGCACCCGAAGCGTATCGGGGGCAGGATCGTCTCGAGGCACGGGAGTCCGTGCTGGCCGACCTGGATCGAGCCGATCTGCTCGTGCGGATCGAAGACCATCGGCATTCCATCGGCCACTGCTATCGGTGCGACACCGTAGTCGAGCCACGACTGAGCCTGCAGTGGTTCGTGCGCATGGAGCCGCTGGCTCGCCCGGGTTTGAAGGCGTATCGGGATGGCCAGCTGCGATTCTATCCGGAACGATTCGGCCGGGTTTACGAGCACTGGATGGAGAACATCCGGGATTGGTGCATCAGCCGTCAGCTGTGGTGGGGCCATCGGATTCCGGTCTGGTACTGTCAGAACGAGGCATGCGGGGAGATGGTGGTCGCGCGCGACGATCCGGATCGCTGCCCTGAATGCGGCGGTGCATTGGAGCAGGATCCGGACGTGCTCGACACGTGGTTCAGCTCCTGGCTGTGGCCATTCAGCACACTGGGCTGGCCCGAGGAGACGGCGGATCTGAAGGCGTTTTATCCGACCAGTACGTTGTGCACGGCCTCCGAGATTCTGTTCTTCTGGGTCGCTCGGATGGTGATGGCCGGGTACGAGTTCATGGGCGAGTTGCCGTTCACCGACGTCCTGATTCACGGGACGGTGCGCGACCATATCGGTCGTCGCATGTCCAAGTCGCTGGGCAACGGGATCGATCCGATCGAGGTCGTGCAACTGTTCGGGGCGGACGCCATGCGTTTCACGCTGATCCGTGGGGCGGCCGTCGGTACCGATCTCCAGCTCAACTACGAGGACCTCGAGTCCGCTTTCCGACCCGGCCGCAACTTCGCGAACAAGATCTGGAACGCGGTTCGCTTCGCGTTGCCGTACCTGCAGGACGCGGACGCCGTTGACCCGAGAGAGCGGGAGCTGGAGTTGGCCGATCGGTGGATCCTCAGCCGCTTTGCGGCCGCCACCGATCAGATCACCGCGGCCCTGGAGGCCTATCGACTGCACGAGGCGGCCGAGCTGACGCACGCGTTCGTGTGGGGCGACTTCTGCGACTGGTACCTCGAGCTGGTCAAGGGCCGGCTCGAGGGCGAGAGAGGCTCGGGCAGCCGCGACGCGGCTGCCGCGACGCTGGTGTACGTGACTCGCGGCTGGTTGACTCTTCTGCATCCGGTGATGCCGTTCGTGACCGAGGAGTTGGCGCGCCGACTGCCGGGGGCGACGCCCGAGGCGAGCCTGGTTCTCGGGCCGTGGCCGAGCTGGGACCCGACGCAGCGCGACACCGAGGCCGAGAGCGCTATGGAGGCGTTGCAGGAGTTCGTGGCGACCGTGCGGAACCTGCGGTCCGAGTACCATGTGGATCCCGGTACGGGCGTCACGGTCCACCTGCAGAGCGACGCGAGCGACCTTGAACACGCACTGGCGGCCGAGGAGAGAGGCGTACGCCGCCTGGCCGGAATCACGAGCGTCGAGCGCTCGGCGCCTCCGGTGGATGGGCCCGGGGCGAGCGCCGTGCTCAGGGCGGGCACCGAGCTCTTCGTCCCGCTGTCCGGAGTCATCGATGTCGACAGGGAGCGGACGCGTCTGGAGACCGAGGTGAACCGGCTGGAGGGTCTCTTGGCCAGTGCGTCGGCTCGTCTGGGCAATGAGGCCTTTCTCGCGAAAGCGCCGAAGGATGTCGTCGAGCGCGAACGACAAAAGGAGCGATCGCTGGCCGAACAAAGGGACCGGTTGATCGAGAAGAGGCGTGCCCTCGGACCCACTGGCTGAGCGGTCAGGGCCGGGGTCGACCGCTCGCCCCCGACGGGCGGCCGTCGACGTACGCACCCTGCTTACGCTGCTCCTGTCCGCCGGATTGGTCAGCCTGTCGGGGACCTCGTGCGCGAACGAGCTTCCCCCACCGGGCACCTACCCGGATGCCCAGCCACCCCAGGTCGTCGAGATCCGGCCGACCCCGGACAGCATCGTTCCCGACTTTGGGGGCGACATCCGGATCCGGTTCGACGAGCCGATCACCGTTGGGCGCAACCTGGCCACCGAGCTGGCGGCATCACCGGCCGGGCGGTACGAGGTCCAGGCCGGGTTCTCCGATCTTCGCATACGGCCGCGAGACGGCTGGCGTGTGGCGGTCTACTGTATCAAGCTGCCGGAAGGGATCCAGGACCTGCTTCGTAACCGGACGGAGTCCGCGATCGACTTCTGCTTTTCGACGGGCCCGGACATCTCGGCTACGCTCGTGACGGGCGAGGTCTTCGACGTCACGTCAGGTGCTGCCGTCCGCGACGGTCGGGTGCTCTTTCTCGCGCTTCCTGAGGATTCCACGCCCTACACGGCCGTGACCGACCCCGAGGGCAGTTTTGGTCTCCAGGCGTTACCTCCGGCTACCTACTGGGCGTACGGATTCGTCGACCAGAATCGAAACTTCGAGCTCGACCGAACGCTGGAACCGCACGACAGCACGGAGTTCACGCTCAGCGGAGAGACGAGCAGTGCGGCCATCCGACTCACCCTGATCCCCGCCGATACGACCCCCCCCCTCCTGGCGTCGGCCGAGGCGGTGGACAGTCTGTTGGTCCAATTGCGGTTCGACGACTTCCTGCCACGAGGTCAGCAGGCGGAAGGACGGGTAACGGTCAGAGAGGTCGAGACCGAAAGACCGGTGCCCGTGCGTTTCGTCCTGATCGGAGAGCCCGCCGATCTTCCTGATTCGCTGCGTCCGGAACCGCCCGATTCATCCGATACTACGCCGGCGGAGAAAGAGGTCGCAGCGGGGGATTCCATCGGGACGCCGTCGATCGAAGACCTGCGAGAGAGATTAGGCCTGCCTCCGCGTCTCGGCGAAGCAGAGCCTCGAGAGGGTGAGGAGAGGCAGGCCGCAGCCGAACCAGAGGGGGCACCACTACCCACACAGTCGGTGATCGTCTTTCTGGAAGAAACGCTGCGTCCGGCGACCTATCGCGTGGTCGCCGAAGGCTTCGTCAACCTGCGACGGCTGAGCGGCGGTGGTGACACGACTTTCGTGTTCGCAGTGGAACCGGATACCACGCAACAGGCGGCGCCCGACACGACGCAGCAAGCGGCGCCCGACACGACGCAACAGGCGGTGCCCGACACGACGCAGCAAGCGGCGCCCGACACGACGCAGCAGGCGGCGCCCGACACGACGCAACAGGCGGTGCCCGACACGACGCGGGCACCGGGGGAGGGAGGACGGCCGAGGTGAACGAGGATCGGCGGCGCGTTCTTCCATCCATGGATCGACTTCTCGATCGACCTGAAACGAGCGAGTGGCAGAAGGCCTGGGGAAGAGAGCCGGTCAAGACGGCCCTCCGGGCCGCCCTTGAGGACGCGCGCCAAAACCTCGCGGAGGCGAACATCACGGCGCCCGATGCGGCGTCGCTGCTGCTGGAGGCGCGGAAGCACCTGCAGCGCCTGGGGCGACCATCGCTGCGCCGGGTGGTGAACGGCACCGGTGTCGTCCTCCACACGAACCTCGGGCGCGCGCCGCTAGCCTCCGAGGCGCGGCAGGCGCTCGAGCTGGTGATGGGCTACTCGAACCTGGAACTGGACCTCGACACAGGTGCGCGCGGCTCGCGCTATGATCACTGTGCCGCTCTTCTGTGCGAGCTCACGGGCGCCGACGCCGCGCTGGTGGTCAACAACAACGCGGCTGCAGTGGCCCTCGCCGTCAACGAGCTTGCGCTGGATCGCGAGGTCATCGTGTCGCGCGGCGAGCTGGTCGAGATCGGCGGTTCATTCAGAGTTCCGGACGTCGTAGCACGAAGTGGAGCCCGGCTGGTAGAGGTCGGCACGACGAATCGAACACGCAGCGAGGACTACGAGAGGGCTCTGGGACCGGACACCGGATTCATTCTCAAAGTCCATCCTTCCAACTATCGAATCGAGGGATTCGCTTCGACGGTTACGATCGAAAACCTGGTGGCGCTGGGCCGGGCGAACGGGGTCCCGGTCGTCCACGATCTGGGCTCCGGCCTGCTCGACCCCGGTCTTCTGCCGGGGTTTCCCGAGGAGCCTGGAGTGGGGGCTTCCGTGGCGGCGGGCGTCGACCTGGCGACCTGGAGCGGTGACAAGCTGCTCGGAGGGCCGCAGGCCGGTGTGCTTCTGGGTGGGCGCGAGATGGTAGCCCGGCTGAGGCGCAACCCTCTACTGAGGGCGTTCCGCGTCGACAAGATGACGCTGGCCGGCCTCGAGGCGACGCTCACGCTGTACCGCGACCCTGACTTGGCCATGACCCGTGTGCCTGCGCTTCGCATGCTGCGCGAGACACGCAGAAACCTACGGCAAAGGGCGAAGGAGGCGCTGAGGCACCTCGATTCGGGAACGGCCACGATCGAGGTGGGGTCGATGTCCTCGGTGGTGGGTGGAGGCGCGTACCCGGGTCACGAGATCCCTTCGGCGGGGTGGATCGTGCGGGGTCCGAGCCCCGAGGCGGTGGAGGCTGCGTGTCGGGCGAGCTCTCCGCCTCTGTTGGGCCGCATCGGAGATGACGCGTTCCTGATCGACTTCCGAACCCTGCTTCCGGAGGAAGACGCGGATGCGGCCCGCATTCTGGGCACGGCGCTGCGTGGGTTGTGAACGGCATAGCGGTACCTTCCGTCGTGTTCCTCGATCGTGATGGTACGATCATCGAGGACCGGCACTACGTGGCACGGCCGTCTGAAGTCCGCTTGCTCCCCGGCGCGGCGGAAGCGATCGGCAGACTGAACCGCGAGAACGTGCCGGTCGTCGTCATTACCAACCAATCGGGTATCGGTAGGGGCTTGTTCAGTGAGCACGAGTACGTCACCGTGCAGGAAGAGATGGAGCGACAGCTCGCCGAGGAGGGCGCGCGTCTGGATGCCGTGTACCACTGTCCGCACGATCCGACCCGAACCAGGTGTCGCTGTCGCAAGCCCGGCCTCGCGCTGTACGAGCGTGCGACTCGGGAGCTCGATCTGGCTGACCTGCGCGGCGCGGTCTTCGTCGGCGACTCCGTGACAGATGGGCTCCCCGGCCTGCACCTGGGCGGGCGGGCGTTTCTCGTCCAGACGGGCCCTTCGGCAGCGACGTCGATCCCGGCCGGTGTAGCCGAGGTTCGAGATCTGATCGAGGTGATGCGCCGCGTGCTCGACGGCCCCCGGCCGCCCGAGTCCGGTGGCGCTGCGGAGCGGGACAAGTGAGCGACTCATATCGCGTAGCCGTGTTGGCTTCTGGATCGGGCTCCAACTTCCAGTCGCTGCTCGACCGATTCCATGGTCGCGACGAGCGGGTGCGTGTCACGCTTCTTCTGGCCAGCCGACCGGGCATCTTCGCGCTGGAGCGTGCGGAACGGGCGGGGGTTCCCACGTCCGTGATTCCCGAGGAGCTGCGCGTGCCGGTTCGGGACGCCGACGAGGACGCCGAGGGTCGCTTTCTCCTCGACACGCTGTCAGACGCCTCGGCAGATCTCGTGATCCTCGCGGGCTATCTGCGTCTCGTGGCGGCGTCCGTAGTGCGCCGGTACTGGGGTCGCATCATCAACATTCATCCCGCGCTGCTGCCGGCCTTCGGCGGCGAGGGCCTGTACGGCAAACACGTCCACCGCGCGGTTCTCGAGAGCGGAGCCCGCGTGAGCGGAGTGACGGTGCATTTCGTGGATGAGGAATACGATCGAGGGCCGATCATCGCCCAATGGCCCGTGCCGGTCATGGAGACCGACGACCCGGACGCGCTGGCGGCGCGGGTGCTGGAGGTGGAGCATCGCCTCCTGCCCGCCGTTGTCGGCGCGCTGAGCCGGGGCGACGTCGAGCTGACGAGAGACAGGCGCGTGCGGTGGCTGCGGCCCTGGTATCCGGGCCCGCGCTTCACGATCGACGGACTCGGACCGCAAAGCCACACGAACCTGACAAGCGAGTAAGGAACGGGACTCATGCCGAGAGCGATCATCAGTGTGTCCGACAAGGCGGGGGTCGTCGAATTCAGCGCCTCTCTGGCGGACCTGGGTTGGGAGATCGTATCCACTGGAGGGACAGCCGCGGCGCTGCGCGAGGGGAACGTGCCCGTAACAGGCGTCGGCCAGGTCACGGACTTCCCCGAGATGCTTGGCGGACGGGTCAAGACGCTGCATCCGCTCGTGCACGCAGGCATCCTGGCGCGACAGCGCGTGACTTCCGATATGGAGCAGTTGCGCGAGGCCGGGATCGCCAAGGTGGATCTCGTCGCGGTCAACCTCTATCCGTTCCGGGAAACGATCGCCCGAGAATCCGTCACCCTCGCCGGTGCGCTCGAGCAGATTGACATTGGCGGACCTACAATGCTTCGAGCGGCGGCCAAGAACCACGATTCCGTGTGGCCCGTTTGTGATCCCGCGGACTACGAGCGCGTCCTGGAAGCGATCCGCGGGGGCGAGGACGAAACCGGGTTGCGCCGCACGCTGGCCACGAAGGTGTTCCGGCACACTGCGACGTACGATGCCGCGATCGCCGGCTATCTTGGCGCCAGCGACCGGGAGGCCGACCGCGATCTGTTGCCCCCGGAGCTCATGACTTCGCTCACCCGGGTCCAGAGTCTTCGATATGGAGAGAACCCGGATCAGCAGGCGGCATTCTACCGCGATGCGTCCAGAGCCCCGCGTGGAATTCCGGCTCTGGAACAACTGCACGGCAAGGAGCTCTCGTACAACAACCTCTTGGATGTCGATGGGGCTCTCGGGGCGATCTCTTCCTTCTGGGATTCGAATCGACCGGCGTGCGTGATCGTGAAGCACACCACGCCGTGTGGAATCGCCGTCGGCCGCTCGCCCCTCGAAGCCTATCAGAAGGCGCTCGCCTGTGATCCGATATCGGCCTTCGGCTCGGTGATCGCCTTCACTGAGCCCGTCACAGAAGCCGTCGCGGAAGTACTCGTCGAGCTGTTCGTGGAATGCGTCGTGGCCCCGGGCTATGCCGAAGCGGCGCTACAGATCCTGCAGGCGAAGAAGAGCCTGCGCATCCTGCGACCGGGTGAGCTTGAGGATCTCCGGTCGAGTCGAGGGCACTTGTGGTCGGGTCTCGAGGCGCGGGGCGTCCGCGGCGGATTGTTGGTGCAGTCCGCGCCGGAATCCGTGAAGCCGGTCGGCTTGGCCGACGCACCCTCTGTCACCGTGCCTACCAGCCGAGCGCCTTCGGAGAACGAGTGGGCCGACCTGGCATTCGCGTGGACCGCTGTACAGTCGGTGAAATCCAACGCGATTCTCCTCGCGAGAGAGGGGGCTTCGATCGGAATCGGAGCCGGCCAGATGAGTCGCGTGGATGCCGTTCGGTTGGCCGTTCAGAAGGCACGCGACGGCGAACACGAGCTCCAGGGTTCGGTGCTCGCCTCCGATGCCTTCTTCCCGTTCCGTGACGGGGTCGACGCCGCTGCCGACGCCGGGGTCACGGCCATCGTGCAGCCGGGCGGATCCGTTCGGGACGAGGAAGCCGTGGCCGCGGCCGATGAACGAGGGCTCACCATGGTACTCACCGGGCGACGCCTCTTCCGACACTGAGGGATCTCCGCCGCGATCTTCTTCACCGACCCGGGGTAAGCTGCCGACGACCAGGTCAACCGATGGCGGAGGGGTGATGGCGCACATCCGAGTACCACGTCCGTGGGAGCCGAGGGAGACGGCGGTCACGCCGGAACCTGTGTATCTGAATCGGCGACAGTTCGTGCAGCGAACCGCAGGCGGCCTGCTGGCGGGTGCCGCAGCGACCGCGTTGAATCCTATCTCTTCGTTGCGTGCACAGGAGCAGGAGGACGGTCCCCTGGCGAACATCCCCGCGACGCCGACGGCGGATCTCTACGCTTCGACTGCCCGTGATGCGCGCTTCGTACCGGGGTCGCGCCACGGCGCGGTGACCGAGGAGCGACTGGTCGCCGCTTGGAACAACTTCTACGAGTTCGGGACGGACAAGGGCAGCGTGTGGCGCCGTGTCGCGCCGTTCGAGGCCCGGCCCTGGTCGATCGAGGTGGGCGGTCTGGTGGAGCGCCCCGGACGGTTCGACCTGGCTGATCTGGAGCGCCGGTTCTCACTCCAGGAACGCATCTATCGACTTCGCTGCGTCGAGGCGTGGTCGGTCGTCGTTCCCTGGATCGGTTTTCCACTGCGCGAGTTGCTCGATCTCGTACGACCTCTGTCCAGCGCCCGCTACGTGCGTTTCGTGAGCTTCCTCCGGCCCGAGCAGGCCTCCGGACAGCGCACGCAGACCTGGTATCCGTGGCCGTACTACGAGGGTCTGCGAATCGATGAAGCTCGCAACGACCTGGCGTTTCTGGTGACCGGCATGTACGGGCACCCGCTCCAGAAGCAGAACGGGGCGCCAATCCGACTCGCCGTGCCGTGGAAGTACGGATACAAGAGCGCAAAGTCGATTGAACGAATCGAGTTCGTGCGCGAGCGCCCGGCGACGTTTTGGAACGACCTGGCACCCGAGGAATACGGTTTTCTGTCGAACGTCGATCCCGAGGTGCCCCACCCGCGCTGGTCTCAGGCGACCGAAGAGATCGTGGGGACGAGCGAGCGCGTTCCCACTCTCAAGTACAACGGATACGGGGAGTGGGTGGGATCGCTGTACGAGTGAGGCGGCACCGCGGGAAGCATCGCGCTTGACGCTTCCCGGGGGCGGACCTAGACTGCCGCCCGTTGTGCGCGATCTGGTGGTGGGGCCCGGTTGACTCTGATGCGGATTCTTTTCCGATATATCGTTTGAACGACCGAAAAGCTCTCGTACTGACTCTGGTCCTCGGCGCTGCGGCGCTGCAGGCGTGCGGCGGCGACTACCCGCAGTCGGCCCTTCACCCGCAGTCCGACTTTGCCACACGCCTGGACGAACTGTTCCGTGGCATCTTCTGGTGGGCCGTCGGCGTGTTCGTCGTCGTCGAGGGGATCCTCATCGCGACGCTGTTCCGGTACCGTGAAAAGCGCCGCCAGGAGCGTCCGAAGCCGATCCACGGACATACGGGGCTCGAGATCGGCTGGACACTCGTGCCAGCGCTCATCCTCGTGGCCATCGCCATACCGACCGTCCGCACGATCTTCGTCGTCGACCGGCCGCCGCCGGAAGCCGACCTGACGGTCGAGGTGATCGGAAAGCAATGGTGGTGGGAGTTCCAGATTCCCGAGCTGGACATCGTCACGGCCAACGAGGTCCACGTGCCGGTCGGTCGCACGGTCGAGTTTCGGGTTCGCTCGGCCGACGTCCTCCACTCGTTCTGGGTCCCACGTCTGGGCGGGAAGCGCGACCTGGTCCCGGGAAGAGAGAACATGCTGTGGTTCACCGCCGACACGGCTGGCGTGTTCTGGGGACAGTGCGCGGAGTACTGCGGTACTTCGCACGCGCTGATGAGCTTTCGGATCATCGCGGCGCAGGAAGCCGACTTCGAGAGCTGGGTGGCCCGTATGCAGGAGCCCGCGGTCGCACCCCAGGAACAAATGGCGCGCCTGGGCGCCGGTGTGTTCATGAGCAACGCCTGCGTGGGCTGCCACCGCATCGAAGGGACGCCCGCGCAGGGCATCGTCGGACCGGACCTCACACATGTGGGCAGCCGAACGACGATTGCGGCGGGCGTGCTGGAGAACACGCCCGAGAATCTGGCGCGCTGGATCAAGACCCCACAGGAGATAAAACCAGGTAACTATATGCCATATGTCGCTTTGACCGACGAGCAGGTGGATCAGCTCGTCGCGTATCTCCTCAGCCTGAAGTGAAGCGGGGACGGTGATGGCGACGAGCGAAACGGCGGTCAGCGGCGTGGGTCCACTCGCGGAGCAGGAGCACGAAGGCACGTACGCCGGCGGTCTGTGGAGCTGGTTGACGACGGTCGATCACAAACGGATCGGCATTCTGTACTTCGTGACCGGATTCCTGTTTCTGCTCATCGCGGGCGTGGAGGGCGAGCTGATCCGGCTGCAGCTGGCGCGACCCGAGAACCGGCTGCTCGATCCCGAGTTCTATAACCAGCTGTTCACGATGCACGGCACCACGATGGTGTTCTTCGCCGGGATGCCGCTGATCGTGGCCGCATTCAACATTGTCGTGCCCCTGCAGATCGGAGCTCGAGACGTCGCCTTCCCGCGGCTGAACGCCTTCAGCTACTGGGTCTTCCTGTTCGCCGGCGTCTTCCTGTACGCCAGCTTCTTCTTCGGAGGGGCCCCCGACGGCGGGTGGTTCGCGTACACGCCGCTGACGTCCAAGCAGTACTCTCCGGGCACCGGGATCGACTTTTACGTGCTCGCCCTGCTGCTGGGCGGGATCGGCACGATCGCCGGTGGCGTGAACTTCCTGGTGACGATCATCAACATGCGGGCCCCCGGCGTGCGCCTGATGCGCATGCCGCTGTTCACGTGGATGACCTTCGTGACCTCCGTGCTGATTCTGCTCGCCTTCCCGCCGCTGACCGTGGGTCTCGCGTTCATGCTGTTCGACCGCATGTTCGACACGGTGTTCTTCAACGCGGCGGCGGGAGGGGACCCGCTGTTGTGGCAGCACCTCTTCTGGGTGTTCGGCCACCCGGAGGTGTACATCCTGATCCTGCCGGCCTTCGGCATCGTGTCGGATGTGATTCCCACGTTCTCGAAGAAACCCCTGTTCGGTTACCCGGTTGTCGTGTTCTCGGGAGTGCTCATCGCGTTCCTCGGTTTCGGCGTCTGGGTGCACCACATGTTCGCCACGGGACTCGGTCCGATCGTGAACGCGGTGTTCGGCGGGGCCACGATGCTGATCGCCATCCCGACCGGCGTGAAGATCTTCAACTGGATCGCCACGATGTGGGGCGGTTCACTGCGCTTTCACCCGGCGATGCTGTTTGCCGTCGGGCTGGTGGCCACGTTCGTGGTCGGGGGGATCAGCGGCGTGATGCACTCATCGCCTCCGGCCGACCTGCAGCAGACGGACACCTACTTCGTCGTGGCCCATTTCCATTACGTTCTGATCGGTGGCACCGTCTTCGGCCTGTTCTCGGGTTTCTATTACTGGTTTTCCAAGGTTACCGGCCGGCTGCTGCACGAGGGACTGGGGAAGTGGCACTTCTGGCTCACGTTCCTCGCCCTCAACGTGACGTTCTTCCCGATGCACTTCTCGGGTCTGCTGGGGCAGCCCCGACGCACCTTTACCTACGCGGAGGGCCTCGGCCTGGAGACGTATAACCTGATCTCCACGATCGGGGCCCTGCTGTTCGTCGTCGCCTTCGTGCCGCTCATCGCCAACCTGCTGTATGCCTGGCGGCGAGGTGGCCCGGCGGGGCCGAACCCGTGGGACGCGTCGACGCTGGAATGGACGATGAGCTCGCCGCCACCGCACTACAATTTCGCGGTCATTCCCGAGGTCGAGGCGCGGGATCCGCTGTGGGTCCGGTACGATCGCGAGACCGCGCCGGGTGAAGACGTGGGTGCACGGCCACTCCTGCAGCCGGAGGTTCCACCAAAGCCGGTCCACATGCCTTCGCCGTCCTTCTGGCCACTCGTGCTGTCCGTGGGTCTGCTCATCGCCACGATCGGGTTCCTGACGGGTCTCGTCGTAAATCTGATCGGGGTCGGGGTCACCCTGATCGGTCTGTACGGCTGGGCCTTCGAGCCGGCGGACTGAGGAGGGCGCCGTGGAGATGCCGACTTCGACCGGGATTCCGAACCGCAAGCTGGCCATGTGGACCTTCATCGGGTCCGAGTGCATGCTGTTCGGATCGTTGATCGCCACCTACCTGATCTACAAAGGTCGGAGCCTGGTCGGCCCGTACCCGGACGAGTTGCTCAACATCCCCTTCATTACGGTGACCACGTTCGTACTGCTGATGAGCAGCTTGATGATGGTGCTGGCCCTGTCGGCGGTGCAGCGGGGCGATCGGCGGATGACCAAGGTGTGGCTGTTCATGACGCCGCTGCTCGGTCTCGTCTTCCTGGCCGGCCAGTACATCGAGTTCAGTCACTTCGTGCACGAGGGGCTCGGCCTGAGCCGGAATCTCTTCTCCTCGACCTTCTTCGTCCTCACGGGCACGCACGGGGCGCACGTCGCGGGCGGCGTGCTGTGGCTGGGCACGCTCTGGGGCCTGGCGATGACCGGCCGACTCAGCGAGAAGAACACGGTCAGCGTGGAGATCGCCGGCCTGTACTGGCACTTCGTCGACGTCGTGTGGATCGTGCTGTTCACGATCATCTATCTGCTGCAGTAGATCGGGAGCTGGAGCCATGGCGGAGACGCACCATGTGGAGGAGGTCCACGTCAGCAACCGGACCTACGTGGCGGTCGCCGCGGTCCTCGCCGTCCTCACGGCGATCGAGGTCATGGTGTTCTACGTGGAGGCGCTCAGCGCCGTTCTCCTGCCGATCCTCATCGTGTTGATGGTGGCGAAATTCGCGCTCGTGGCCATGTTCTTCATGCACCTCAAGTTCGACAGCCCGATCCTCACCGGCGTGTTCGTGTGGGGGCTGACCGTCGCCGTCCTCATCATCCTGGCGCTTCTGGCGATATTCGGCGCCCTCATCTGAGGTCTCACCAGACCATGACGGGCGAGCTCGGTCGTCGGGTGCTGGAGTTCCACGTCGAGGGCATGAACTGTCCCGACTGTGTCCGCCGAGTGCGCGACCGGCTGGCCGGAGTGGATGGTGTCCACGCGGCCGAGGGAAGCCCCGTGGCGCGCCGTCTGTCGGTGACGGTCGACGAAGGGCTGATCGATCGGGACCGCATCCGGCGCGAGCTGGGGAAGATCGGTTTCGTCGCGAGGGACGAGGTGGCAGCTGGCGCTCCCTCACAGATCTGGTTTTCGACGCACGCTGCCCGAACGTACGTGTCCGCCTCGCTCTTTGCCCTTGCGCTGGTTCTCGTGCTGCTCGGCGTGGGCGCCGCTCCCCTCAGGATCCCGCCGGTCGGCGTTCCGTGGGCCGATCTGCTGTTTCTCCTGGCCGCCCTCATCGGTGGTTGGAACTTTATCCCGGCCGGGCTTCGCGCGGCCGGCGCGCGATCGCTCGACATGAACTTCCTCATGACGGTCGCGATCCTGGGTGCAATCGGAATCGGCGAGTTTTTGGAGGCCGGTGCGATCGCCTTCCTGTTCTCCCTGGCGGAACTCCTCGAGGGGTACGCCGTGGAGCGCGCCCGGCAATCCATACAGGCGCTCATGCAGCTTTCACCCGACCGCGCGAGGGTTCTCCGGGACGGAGAGGAGGTCGTGGTAGCAGCCGATGAGCTGCACCGGGATGACCTCGTGGTCGTGCGTGGCGGAGACAAGATCCCGGCCGATGGCACAGTCGTCGAAGGGGGGGGCGTCGTGGACGAATCGACGATCACGGGCGAGTCGATCCCGGCGGATCGGATACCGGGCGACGAAGTGTTCGCGGGCACGATCTGCGCCGGCGGTTACCTCAAGGTCCTTGTGACCCGCGCGGCGGGTGAGACCACGCTGGCCGAGATCGTCCGCATCATCGAGGAGGCCGAGTCGCGAAGGTCCCGAACGGAGCGGTTCGTGGAGCGCTTCGCCAGGTACTACACGCCCTCGGTCACCGTGGCTGCCGTCCTGGTCGTCGTGGTACCCACGCTTCTATTCGGTGGCGCGTTCGCCACCTGGTTCGTGCGCGGTCTCACGCTCCTCGTGATCGCGTGTCCGTGCGCCCTGGTCATCTCCACCCCCGTCGCGGTAGTCAGCGGTATCACGGCCGCGGCGAGGCACGGCGTGCTCATCAAAGGCGGGCAGTACCTCGAAGCGATGGGTGGGGTGACCGCGATGGCGTTCGACAAGACGGGAACGCTGACCCACGGGCACCCGGAAGTGACCGATGTGATCGCGCTGCAGGGCACGGAAGACGAGGCGCTGGCGCTCGCGGCCGCCGTCGAGGACCGCGCGGAGCACCCCATCGCGCGGGCGATCGTCCGGGCCGCGGAGGAGCGGGGCCTGTCGGTGGGAGACCGCGTGGTCCATCAGTTCGAGGCTCAACTGGGCCGTGGGGTCCGGGCCGAGGTCGACGGCGAGGAGATCTGGGTGGGCTCAGAAGAGCTGTTCGCGGACGGAGTGCCGGGAGATCAGCTCGCAGCGTTGCACAGATCCGGCAAGACGGCGGTGCTCGTGGGACCGGCGACCGGCCCGTTGGGGGTCATCGCAGTCTCGGATCGTCCCCGAGAGGCGGCCGCGGAGGCGATTCGAGCGCTACGGTCGGCGGGTGTGCACACCGCGATGCTGACCGGCGACCACCGCGAGACGGCGGACGCGATCGCTTCCGAGCTCGGCATCGACGAGGTCTATGCGGGTCTGAAACCGGCGGACAAGGTGGATGCCGTCGAGCGCCTGGAGGCCGAGCACGGGCACGCCGCCATGGTCGGAGACGGGGTCAATGACGGACCGGCTCTCTCGGTCGCGAGTGTGGGGATCGCTATGGGGGCGGCAGGCAGCGACGTGGCGCTGGAAACCGCCGATGTCGCTCTGATGTCGGACGATCTGTCGCGACTGCCGTATCTTCACGCTCTCTCGCGCACCGGCCGCCGCGTCATCCGCCAGAACATCATCGCCTCGTTGGTCGCGAAGTTCGCTCTCGCGATCGGAGTCCCCTTCGGCCTCGTATCTTTGGTCGCGGCGGTTCTGATCGGGGACATGGGCGCTTCGCTGGCCGTGACGACGAACGCGCTACGGCTCGCGCGCGTTCGCCCGGCGTCCTACCGCGCCGGTGTAGAGGACAGGGCGTAGAGATACAGGTTGACCCCCATGCGGAGGGCCTGCTCTCGCACCTCAGGAGGGTCGCCGTGCACCGCGGGATCCTCCCAGCCGTCGCCCAGGTCGCTCTGATAGCTGTAGAAGACGGCGAGTCGTCCGTCCAGGAAGATCCCCAGGCCCTGCGCCGGCAGACCATCGTGTTCGTGGATCTTCGGTAGCCCGTCCGGAAAGTCGTACAGGAGATCGTACACCGGATGATCGGTCGGCACCTCCACCAGTTCGCGCTCGGGGAAGAGCCGCCTCATCTCCCGTCGAAACGACTCGTCCAGTCCGTAGTTGTCATCCGCGTGCAGGAAGCCGCCGGCCTGCAGATGAGCGCGCAGGTCGCGAAGCTCGACCTCGCTCAGACGCATGTCCCCGTGTCCGGTCAGGTACAGGTAGGGATAGTCGCTCAGGTCCGGGTCGGAGAGGCGGACCTCGACGGGTCGCGCACCGACCGGAACGGCTGTCCGCTCGCGCAGCGCCTCGAGCAGATTCGGGAGGCTGGACGGATTCGCGTACCAGTCTCCCCCGCCCTCGTAGTGGACGCGCGCGATCGTCGGTGCGGCCGTCGCCCTTGCGGACTGCACGTCTCGCGCAAACAGCGCCGGGCACCCCTCGGCGAGCACGGCCCCGGCCACACCGGCCGATGCCGCGACGAGCAGGGCCTGGGGAAACCAGTTCCCCCGACGCTGCCGTACCCGACAGTGCGGGCAGTGGCGCGAGTGGTCCGGAATGTGACTCTCGCAGTATTTGCAGGGCTTCAAGTCGCCCTCCCGGGTCAGGGACGCGAAGATTGACGGGTTTCTCCTGCTCTCTAATCTAGACACACGGTGCCTCGCTCGCTCGCCGTACCTGGCAGCGGACCGTACGATGACACGGGCGCGAATTGGGGCAACGCAGCCAGGAGGCGGGAATAGCGTGAAACGGTACCGGGCCTTCGATCCGCCTGAGTACGTGGCCTGGGAACCGGCCGAGGACCTGTTGCGGGATTATCGCCAGCGGGCGACGGCCGATCCGGCCCGCAAGGCCGAGATGGGCGCGCTCGGTGTCTCCGGCCTGCTCGATCTGTACCGAGGCCTGCTTCGGTTTCGTCTGCACGATATCGCCCTGCAGCGTTGGGTGAAGCAGGGTGTCATCTCGAAGGCCTGGCTCGGCACGGGTGAGGAAGCGGTGACGGTCGGCGCCGTACACGCCCTGGAGCGCCTCGGTGCCGAAGGCGATGTAGTCGGTCCGATGATCCGGAATGCGGGCGCGTGCCACGAGATGGGGATGTCGGTCGCCGACATGCTGCGCGGGTATCTGGCGACCGCCGATTCGCCGACAGGAGGCCGCGACCTCCACGTCGGAAGCCTCGCCTACGGAGTCGTCACGCCGATCAGCATGGTGGCGGCGCTCGCGACGGTCATCAACGGATACGCGCTGGCCTTCAAGATGCGTGGCCAGCCACGATGTGCCCTCACATGGATCGGAGACGGAGCGACGAAACACGGCGAGGCCCATGAAGCCCTGAACTTCGCCGCCGTGATGCGATTGCCGGCCATCTTCGTCCTACAGAACAACCAGGTGGCTCTCGGCACGCGTCTGGACCAACATCACGTGGCCAAGGATTTCGCCGGCTGGGGAGACGCGTACGGCGTGGAGCTCCTCGAGGTCGATGGGAACCATGTGCTGGACGTGTACGCGGCGACACGACTCGCGGCGTCCCGCTGTCGCGCGGGCAAGGGGCCGGTTCTGATCCAGGCCACGACCTTCCGGATGGGCGGCCACGCCACACACGATGTGCGAGAAGCGCGTCGGACGTTCGACGCCGACCTGTTCGCCCACTGGGGGCGGCGTGACCCGATCGGCCTGTTCGAGGAGTATCTGGCTCGTTCCCAGCTCGACCTCGGGCCAGACGGGCCAGGCAATCGAGAAGCGCGCAATCGTGCCCGGCTGGCCGCCATCGAGGACGAAGTGACCGCGGAGGTGGAAGCCGCGGCAGAGGAAGCACTTCGCAGCCAGTCTAACCGAATGCCCGCCGGGCCATCGGCCGGTGAGGGCGTGTATGCGAAGGAGGGAGCGTCGGATCGGTGAGCGAGTTGCCGCAACGCCAGATTCGGGAAGTGGACTACGGAGGCGTCAGCTGGCGCGCGATCGAGGCCTGGCGAGGCCGCGGCGGCCACGCCCTCTGCTATTTGCTGCGGATCGAGAGCGAACAGGCCGCGGCCGACGATCGAGAAGATCGGCGGGCGACGCTCGAACCGGGTGAAGAGCTCACGGCGCTGAGCGAGGATCGTCTGGACGCGCTCGTCGCGGGCGCCGCGCCCCTGACGAAGACGGAGCGCCGGATCGTGGATGCGGCCGGTGTCCCGTGGCTGGCTCAGGCCTCGGGACCGGTATGGGCGGAGGGGGGCGTCGCGGCTGGCCTCGCCGGCGTCGTCTTTACACGGTTGCAGGGGCCGTTTCAGCGATTGGCGGCACGCGACGATCACGCGACGGCCGCCACGACGGAGCGACTGCTCGCCCTCCTGGAGCGGGCACGCAAAGCGGCGGAGATCGATCGAGGTGGATGAGCGGCGCGCCTGGCTGGCCTGGCAACGACCAGGCTCCGAGTCAGCTCGAGTGGCGGGAGAGTTCCAGCACCTCGGTTACAGGAAGCGAGAGCTGGCCGCGTGCGACCTCGAGCAGGCCGGGGAGGGTCTCACCGTCCACCGGGTAGCCGGCGAGGCCGATCCGGCCCGCCGAGCCCCATAGTCCGCTTCCCTCCAGCGTCTCGATAATCCGACCGGCGACCAGGCGTGCATCGGAGATCGCCGCCTCCGAAAGGCCGATCGCGAACGTCCGATCCACGTGACGGCCGGCGAGATCCGACTCCCGGACAACACGCCGGATGGTCGTCGCCGCACTGCGCAGCGCCTCCTCCTCCCGCGCGCCCAGCTGGAGCAAGAGAATGGCGAGCGGCCGTTCGTGGCGTCGACACTTCTTGAGCTCTCCACTGGCCACGGCGTCGAATCCTTCACGCGTGTAGAGGCCCGTCGCCTGATCCCGGAAGGGCGGGTATGCCGGCTCGGCCGTTGTCTCCACGCGGGGCGGCGGGGGGGGCGAGACGGGCGGCTCGGCTTCCTGAGGTGCCACTTCGGCAACGGCGGAGCCGCCGGTCGCGTCAGGCGGAGTCGGCTCTGTCGGGGTGTATGTGACGGGTCTTCGTGGCCACTCCACATCCAGCTCCGTGGTGGCGTCCAACAGCGTGTCCACGGCCGCGAGCTGGGCACCGACCGCCCGGGCAACCTCGTTCACACGAGCGAGCGCCTCCGCATCGGGCCGAGCGTGAAAGTGCGCCCACTCGTGTTCGAGCAGGCGAACCAGTCCGCTCAAAACGCTGTTCGGTTCGGCGAGCCCGCGAAGCATCGCGGCCGGGTCGAACGGAGTCTGCGCCATGGAGTCGATGCTAGACGGCGCTTGCCGCGGCTGTCAACAGCGGTTGACCCTTGGTCGCGCCTCCGTAGCTTCGGCGCATGAGGAACTCCCGGCCCATTCGAACATGCTGCGCGTAACGTTTCTGGGAACCGCGTCTTCGCGGCCCACCGTACGTCGCAACGTCTCTGCGTTGGTCGTCCAGCGGGAGGGTCGCTGTTTCTTGTTCGACTGCGGCGAGGGCACGCAGCGCCAGATGATGCGTTACGGTGTCGGTTTCTCGGTCGAAGAGATCTTCGTGACGCACATCCATGCCGACCACTACCTCGGCGTCACCGGATTGCTGCGAACCATGAGCTTGCAGGGGCGGGAGCGGGAGCTGGTGGTGTGGGGCCCTCCCCAGGGACGGGAGCTCCTCGAGCACCTGGTCGCTCTGGGCGGAGAGCGCCTGGTCTTTCCGGTCCATATCAGAGAACTGCCGCCAGGCGAAGCCGTGTCGTATGACGACTTCAAGATCGAAGCCTTCAAGACCGAACACACGCGAGAGTCCATCGGACTCGCTTTGATCGAGAAGGACCGGCTGGGTCGTTTCGATGTGGAGGCCGCTCGGCGACTGGGGGTGGAGGAGGGACCGCTGTTCGGAAAGCTCCACGCCGGGGAACCGGTCCTCCTCGCCGACGGCACGACGGTGGCGCCGGAGGACGTGGTAGGACCGGCGCGGCCGGGACGGAAGCTCATCTACACCGGGGATACCAGGCCGGTCGACAGCACCATCCAGATCTCGCGATTCGCCGATCTTCTGATCCATGAAGCCACGTTCGATGAGCGAGAGCGAGCGAGAGCGCGGGAAACCGGACACTCTACCGCGCGTCAGGCGGCCGAGGTGGCGCGGGAGGCCGATGTGCGGCGGCTGGTACTGACGCATCTCAGTGCTCGGTACTCCGAACAGGCACCGGGCCCTGATCCTGGCCGCCGTGGCCGATGGCACCTCGCGCATAGAGGGGCTATTGGAAGCCGCCGACGTGCGCGAGACGGAACGTGCGCTCGGGCTGCTCGGCGTACCCCGTCCGAATCGTGATGGCAGTGCACGGCTCGTCCGAGGTCCGACGATCTGGCACGACGCGCCGGCCACGGTGGAGTGCGGCAACAGCGGGACGACGGCGAGACTCCTGATCGGGCTCGCCGTCGGCGCCGGCGTGGCCGCCACCTTCGACGGCGATGCATCGCTGCGCGCCCGCCCCATGGACCGCGTCGTCTATCCACTGCAGGCGATGGGGGCGAAGATCTGCTATCTGGGCGAACCCGATCGGCTACCCGTGTGTGTGGAGGCCCGGGCCAGCGGAGCGCTTCGGCCGCTGAGCTACCGACCCAGGGTGGCGAGCGCCCAGGTCAAGTCTGCTTTACTGCTGGCTGGCCTGGTCGGTCGCGTGGGGGTCGAGATTCGGGAGCCGGGTCGATCGCGTGACCATACGGAGCGGCTGTTGTCGTCCATGGGTGCGCCGATCGGCCGAGAATCGGAAGGCACCGGCGTGCGGATACAGCTCGATCCGTCCCCTCGAGCAGAGGCGCTCCGTCCGCTCAACCTGCGCGTGCCCGGAGACCCGTCCTCCGCCGCCTTTCTCATGGTGGCGGCCCTTCTGGCGAGCCGAACCGTCCGACTCGAAGAAGTCTCGCTGAATCCGACACGGCTCGGCTTCACGAAGGTATTGCGTGAAATGGGCGTTCGGGTGGAAACGGAGGTTACCGGAACATCGGAGGGCGAGCCCATCGGACTCCTCATCGCCGAACCGGCTCGCCTGCAGCCGTTCGACATCGGGCCGGAGTCGATTCCGGGGCTGGTGGACGAGCTGCCCGTGCTCTGTGTCCTCGCCGCCCGAGCGGACGGCATCTCACGTGTGCAGGGCGCAGCGGAGCTTCGTGTGAAGGAGAGCGATCGGCTGGCCGGTGTCGCTCGCAACCTGCGGGAAATCGGCGTGCGGTGCAGGGAAACGGACGACGGACTGGAGATCGAGGGGACGAGCGTTCCCCTGAAAGGTCGCGTGCGGACCCGCGGCGATCACCGGATCGCGATGGCGTTCGGGACCCTGACCGCCGAACCGGCGGCGAGAATCGAGATCGACGAGCCTCAAGCCGTCGGGATTTCGTACCCTGCGTTCTGGTCAGATCTGGAGGCGGTGCGCTGGTGATGGGACGGGTGATCTCGATCGACGGGCCGGCTGCGGCGGGGAAGAGCACGACGGCGAAGGAGGTCGCGCGCCGCCTCGGGTTTTACCACCTCAACTCGGGACTTCTCTACCGCGCCATCACCTGGCTCGCGATGAAGCAGGGCTGGAGCGAGGCGGACGCCGAGTTCGCGCAATGGGTCGAGGGTCTCGAGATCGAGCTGGTCGCGAGCCCGCCCGATCTCGTCGTACGTATCGGCGGCCGGTCTCCGGGACGCTGGCTGCACTCGCGTCGCGTGTCCGCCCGCGTTTCGGCCGTATCCCGTCATGGCGCGGTACGGGAGCGTGTGCTGTCCGTCTTGAGAGACGCCGGCCGAAGATTCGACCTCGTTTGCGACGGACGGGACATCGGCAGTGCCGTGTTTCCGGATGCCGCGCTCAAGGTTTTTCTGGTGGCCTCTGCCGAGGAACGGGCGCGGCGAAGACTGAGCGACCACGGGGAGCCCTTCACTCCCGAGCGGGTCGAGCGGGAGACGCGCCGCCTCCTGGAGCGCGATCGGTCCGACGCGACTCGGGAGCTGTCGCCGCTCCGCCGTGCGCCCGATGCGGTGGAGATCGATACGACGGCGCTGGGGCCCGAGGCCGTGGTTGAGCGCATACTGGCGCTGTGGAGGGAAGCGCCGCGTCGGGGAGACGAGGCGCGACTTGGTTGACGCATTACATGGCCGTTTCTAACTTTCCGTGCTCTGGTCAGTCTGCGGGGTGAGCCGAGGGGTTGGCTTCGCGGGCGCCTGGTGTCGATCCAGGGGATCGGTCGACGGCCGAGCACGAAACGAGAGTCTCGGCCCCGACCGCTTTTTTTTGAACGGCGCACGGCGTTCGTGCCGCAGGAACGCAACGTGAACACTCACACGGTTTGATGGAAGACGAAAAGACCGAATCGGGCCGCGAGCCCGGTTCCCAGGACACGACGGCCGTGGAAGTCGACGAGACCCGGCCGAGTGAGGAGACCCCCGAGCTCGAGGCGATGGAAGATTCTGTCGTCGACGAGACGGAGGCGGACGCGAGCACGGACGACGTGACCGAGACGGCGCACGATGCGCCGGATGAAATCGGCATCGTGACGGCGGGGACCGCCGCCGGGACACCGGTGGATCTCGATCAGTTGGACCGCGAAGGGTACGGCGAAGAGGAGTACGAGGAGATGCTCTCGCTGTACGAGGAAACCCTGAGCGACATCGCGGAGGGGGAGATTGTCACGGCACACGTCATTGGCAAGACGGATGCCGAGATCATCCTCGACGTGGGATTCAAGTCGGAGGGTGCGGTCCCGATCGACGAGTTCCGTGATCCGGATTCCGTCCAGGTGGGAGACGAGATCGAGGTCTTTCTCGAGAGTCTCGAAGACGAGGAAGGCGTCGTTGTTCTCTCCAAGAAGAAGGCCGACTTCCTGCGTGTGTGGGAGAAGATCAAGGAGGCGTACGACGCCGATCGCCCCGTCGCGGGCACCATCAAGCGCAAGATCAAGGGCGGCGTCACCGTCGACCTGATGGGGGTGGACGCCTTCCTGCCCGGATCGCAGATCGCCCTGCGGCGCGTTCCCAACGTGGAAGACCTCGTCGGACGGGAGTACGACTTCAAGATCCTCAAGCTGAACAAGCGCCGCAGGAACATCGTCGTGAGCCGACGTGTGCTTCTCGAGGAGGAGCGGGCGGAGAAGCGCGAGGAGCTGAAGACGGAGCTCGAAGTCGGGCAGCTGCGCACTGGAATCGTGAAGAACATCACCGATTTCGGGGCGTTCATCGACCTGGGAGGCATGGACGGGCTCCTGCATATCACCGACATGTCGTGGGGCCGCATCGGACATCCATCCGAGGTTTGCGACATCGGGCAGGAGATCGAGGTGAAGATCCTCAACGTCGACTGGGATCGAGAGCGCATCTCTCTCGGCCTGAAACAGCTCCAGGACTATCCGTGGAAGGACGTGGCGGAGAAGTACCCGATCGGAAGTCGGGTGCGGGGTCGAGTCGTCTCGATCACGAACTACGGCGCGTTCATCGAGCTGGAGAGGGGTGTTGAAGGCCTGGTGCACATCTCCGAGATGAGCTGGACCCGCAACGTCCGGCACCCGTCGCAGCTGGTCACGATCGGTGAGGAAGCCGAGTGCGTGGTTCTTCGCGTCGACGAAGAGTCGCAGAAGATCTCTCTGGGCATGAAGCAGATCGAGGAGGATCCGTGGCTCGGTTTGCCGGCCAAGTACCCCCCGGGCACCAAGCTCAAGGGCACGGTTCGCAACCTGACCTCGTTCGGAGCGTTCGTGGAAGTCGAGCCGGGCATGGACGGGCTCGTCCACATCTCCGACATGAGCTGGACACGGCGCGTGCAGCACCCCTCGGAGATCCTTCACAAGGGCGATGAGGTGGACGTGGTCGTCCTCGCGATCGATCCGGAGCAGAAGCGAATCTCGCTGGGCCTCAAGCAGGTCGACGAGGACCCGTGGTACGATCTGGCGCAGCAGTTCGAGCCGGGCCGCGAGTTGAGAGGAACGGTCGTACGCCTGCTGGAGAAGGGCGTCGTCGTCGATTTGGGCGATGATCTCGAAGGGTTCGTGCCGATCAGTCAGCTCGGAGTGGAAGAGCACATCGAGCTGCCGTCGGACCGCTTCGCGGAAGGCGAAGCCCTGGATCTTCGGGTGCTGGAGACCGATCCCATCAATCGACGCATCGTGCTGTCCGTCCTCGAGGGGGATGAGGAGGGTGAGCCGGCCGCTGCCGTCGAAGCCAAGACGACCGACGAGGAACCAGCCGAGCCCGACGCAGCCGAAGACGAGCCTGCCGCGGAGTCCGAGGACTCGGAGCCCGCCGCTGAAGCCGCCGAGGCAGAAGCAACCGACGAAGCGGATCTCGAAGAAGAGGCCGAGGAGTCGGAGGGTGGAGACGAGCCGGAGGCGAAGGCAGTGACCGAAGAGGCCGCCGCGGTGTCCGAGGAGGTGGAGGCGGACCCGGCAGAGGTTGCCGAGGAGGAGAGCGAGGAGCCCCAGGCGTAGCCGAACGGACAAGGGTTCCGGTGTTGGAATTGGTGCTCGTGTGCAAAGGGGCCCGGCGCAGGTCGCCGGGCCTTTCTGCTTACGAGCCTCATTGCGGTGCCGCACGGAGTTCGCGAGGGCAAAGCGTGGAGAGCTCAGGCGGCGGATGACAGGATCGGGCATGCGACGGCGAATCTTGATCAAGGCGCGTCACCTCGTGGCGCTGATGGCCGTACTCGGGCTGGCCGGTTGTACCACGATGGGCGGGGCCGCTCCCGATCGGGCGGGGGACGCGGTGACCAGCGCGGAGCTCGATGCCGCGTTGACCGAACTGCGGGAGGCCGAGGAGCTCTATGACGCGGGTCGATACGCCGACGCGGCAGCACGGGCCGATTCGCTGTACGAAGCCTCGCGGCGCTCTCGGAGGCTGGCACCCGTGGCCGAGAGAGCGCTGTGGCTCGAAGGACGGGCACTCGACGCAGACGGGCGGCTCAGCGCGGCGGCCGCCGCGTACGAGGAGTTGCTCGAGCGGCTGGCGCAGGGCGGCATTTACGAACAGGCCGTGCTCCGGCTCGCGGCGATTCGTCAGCGAACGGGAGATCCGGCGGGCGCGCTCGAGTTGCTGTTGGATCACGCGGAGGCGGTCGGCGAGAACGAGTTCGAGACCATGCGGGATGCCGTGGTCGAGCTGGATCGCTCCGAGCTGATGCGACTGGCCCGTCGGTTCCCTGCGAGTGGGCCGGCCGCGAGCGTGGTACACGCCGAGTTGGCACGCGTGCTGGTTCTGTCCGACCGCGTCGATTCTGCGCACAGAGTCGCCCGGCGCGTTTTGAGCGCGGGCCCGGAAGAACCGGAGCGCCGCATCGCCAGTGTGATCCTCGATGCGAGAGACGGAGTCGCAGTCGGACCCCTGCAAATCGGGGCGGTCCTGCCGCTGTCCGGCCGGTTCGCCGGCGTCGGTGAGTTGCTGCGCGAGGGGATCGAGCTTGCGCTCGACGGGCTCAGGGGAGATGACCTTCCCGTCGAGGTCATCTACAGGGACGACGGCTCGGATCCCGAGCTTGCCGTCGAATTGGTGTCGGAGCTCGAACGGGCGGGCACGCTCGCGGTCATCGGTCCGCTGCGATCCGAGTCTCTGGCTGGCGCAGGACGCGTACGCAGAAACGAGCGCCTGCTGATCATCAGTCCGACCGCCACCGAGGTACTGGAGACCGCCCGGAACACCTATACGCTCTGGGATGCCGAGCGGCGACAGGTCGACGCGGCCCGTCGTTCTTCCGCCTGGTTGGCCGGAGAGGTCGGCCTGCGGCGTGGCGCCATCCTTTACCCGCTGGGTACGACGGGTCGCGCGGCGGCCGAAGCGTTTCGGAGGGGATTGGAAGAGTCGGGCGGCTCGCTGGTGGCAGCCGCGTCGTACGACCCCTCCAACACCACCTTCGAAGAACCCGTGGCGACGCTGGCCGAGGCCCGACCGGACTTCGTGTATGTCGCGGGCACCTCGGTACCGACGGTCCTGACTCTCGCTCCGCAGCTCTTCTACTACGGCCTCACTCGGTCGGTGATCGCCGGTGGTCCCACGTGGTCGGAGCCCAGCGTCGTGCGCCGCCTGGACCGGACGGCCGGCGACTACCGAATCATTTCGCTGTACGTGGACCGCACCAGCCCCGGCACCCCGTGGCAAGCGTTTCGGAATGCCTACGAAGAGCGGTACCGTAAGTCGCTGGACAACATGCTGCCGGCCCTCGCGTACGACGCAGCGAATCTGGTTCTGGACGCGCTGCGTGAAGTGCGGTTACCACTGCCTGGAGCCGTGGCCGCGTATGTGGCGAGGTCGGGCGAGGTCAACGGGGTCACGGGCCGCCTCGTCCCGGACGCTGCCAGCTCGACGGTCGAGCGGAGACCTCTCGTCCGTATGCTCCTGAACAGAGAGCTCGTGAATCCGGACCGCGGACGCGTGCTGACCTGGCTGGAGAGCGCGCGCGTGCGGGCCGACAGTCTGGAGCGGGCGGAAGCGGAAGAGGTCGGCCGACGTCCCTGAAGCGACCGAACGGAAGGTTCGGGAGAGCCATCATGACCATGCGTGAAAAGCTGACGGAGCTCGAGGAGCGACGTCGCCGATCGGAGGAAGGTGGTGGAGCCGAGCGGCTGCAGCGTCAGCACGAGCGCGGCAAACTGAGCGCGCGCGAGCGGCTCGACATCTTGCTCGACCCCGGTTCGTTCGTCGAGCTGGACCGCTTCGTCGAGCACCGGTGCGCGGACTTCGGCCTGTCGGAGCGTCGGGTGCCCGGAGATGGAGTCGTGACAGGGTACGGGCAGGTGAATGGCCGCACGGTCTTCGCGTTCAGTCAAGACTTCACGGTGTTCGGCGGCTCTCTGTCGGAGGCGCACGCCGAGAAGATCGTAAAGGTCGTGGACCTGGCTCTGGCCAATGGCGCTCCGGTGGTCGGGCTGAACGACTCCGGAGGCGCTCGCATCCAGGAAGGCGTGGCCTCACTCGGCGGATACGCCGAGTTGTTTCTGCGGAACACTCTCGCGTCGGGTGTCATCCCCCAGATCAGTGCCATTCTGGGGCCCTGCGCGGGGGGCGCGGTCTACTCGCCGGCCATCACCGACTTCATCTTCATGGTCGACGGCATCAGCCACATGTTCGTGACCGGTCCCAACGTGGTGAAGACAGTGACGCACGAGGAAGTCTCGTTCGAAGCACTGGGAGGCGCCGAGGTGCACGCCACCAAGTCGGGGGTTGCCCATTTCAATCACCCGTCCGAGCTGGAGTGCCTGCGAGAGGTGCGTGAACTGCTCGGCTATCTGCCCTCCAACAATTCCGAGCTTCCGCCCGACGGCTCGACCGAGGATCCCCCCGACCGGGGGGACGAGGAGCTTCTGGAAGTCGTCCCCGACGAGCCGAACCGTCCTTATGATATTCACGATGTGATCCGACGGGTCGTGGACGATGGCGCGTTCCTGGAGGTCCATCGGGACTTCGCCCGCAACATCGTGGTCGGCTTTTCTCGACTCGGAGGCCGCAGCGTGGGCGTGATCGCCAACCAGCCGGCCGTGCTCGCCGGTGTCCTGGACATCGACGCGAGCGACAAAGGCGCGCGCTTCGTTCGCTTCTGCGACGCGTTCAACATCCCGCTCGTGACGTTCGAGGACGTGCCGGGCTTCCTGCCTGGCGTCGCCCAGGAGCATGGCGGGATCATCCGGCACGGCGCCAAGCTTCTGTTCGCGTATTGTGAGGCGACGGTGCCAAAGCTCACGGTGATCACGCGGAAGGCGTATGGCGGCGCGTACGACGTGATGTCTTCGAAGCATATCCGGGGCGATGTGAACCTGGCCTGGCCGACGGCCGAAATCGCGGTGATGGGACCGAAGGGTGCGGTCGAGATCCTGTACCGGCGGGAGATCTCGGAGGCAGCGGATCCGGAGCGCGAGGTCGAACGGCGCGAGGCGGAGTTCCGCGCAAAGTTCGCCAATCCGTACCTGGCCGCCGCCCGCGGATATCTGGACGACGTGATCGACCCGCGTGAGACGCGCGCCCGGTTGATCTCCGGTCTGGAGATGCTCGGCAACAAGCGGCAGCGAAACCCACCCAGGAAGCACGGGAACATCCCGCTCTGAGGTTCGATGCTTGAGAAGGTCCTTGTGGCCAACCGGGGTGAGATAGCCGCCAGGATCATCTACGCCTGCCGGGAACACGGGATCGGAGCCGTGGCTGTGTACTCCGAGCCCGACCGCCTCTCCCCGCACGTTCTGCTGGCGGACGAGGCCGTCCCGATCGGGCCAGCGCCGGCTTCCGAGAGTTACCTGAAGATCGACAGCATCATCGACGCCGCGCGTCGCACGGGCGCGGGCGGCGTGCACCCCGGCTACGGATTCCTGGCAGAGAACGCGGAATTTGCCGCGGCGGTCGAGGACGCGGGGCTCGTCTTTATCGGCCCGCCCCCGGAAGCCATCGGGGCGATGGGCGACAAGACCGCGGCCCGGGCGAGGATGGAGAGCGCGGGTGTACCGGTCGTGCCAGGCACGGCGCGCGCGCTGAAGGGGGAAGACGATGCGCTCGCCACCGCGGACGAGATCGGGTACCCGGTCATGCTGAAGGCCGCGGCGGGGGGAGGAGGGAAGGGAATGCGAATCGCCGAGGATCCCGCCTCCTTGCGAGCCGTCTTCCCGCGAGCCGAGAGTGAAGCTCGCCAGGCGTTCGGAGACGGACGGCTCTACGTGGAACGTTTCCTGACGGCGCCGCGGCACATCGAGATCCAGGTGATCGCGGACGCGCACGGGCGGGTCGTGCACCTCGGTGAGCGCGAATGCTCCGTCCAGCGCCGACACCAGAAGCTCATCGAGGAAGCCCCCTCTCCGGTCATCGATCCGGAAACGCGGTCGCGCATGGGCGAGGTCGCGGTCCGAGCTGCGAAGGCGGTGGGCTATCGGAGTGCCGGGACGGTCGAGTTTCTCTACCAGAATGGCGAGTTCTTCTTTCTGGAGATGAACACCCGCATTCAGGTGGAACATCCGATCACCGAGCTCGTGACCGGCATCGACCTCGTGCGCGAGCAGCTCCGCATCGCGGAGGGGCGCGATCTGTCCGTGGAGCCGGATCCGGAGTGGCCGCGAGGCCATGCGATCGAGTGTCGAATCAGCGCCGAAGATCCACTGAACGAGTTCTTTCCCTCGACCGGCCGGATCGAGGTGCTCCGGCCACCCGCGGGTCCGGGTGTGCGCTGGGATTCGGGCGTGGCGGCGGGGTTCGACGTAGGCCTCGACTACGACCCACTCCTCGCGAAGCTCATCGTCCACGGAGAAGATCGACAGCAGGCAATCGAGCGCATGCGGCGGGCCCTGCAGGAGTTGCGTGTTGTCGGGGTGGCGACCACGCAGCCTTTCCACCTGGCCGTGATGAGCGAGCCGGACTTTCTTCGGGGGGACTACACGATTCGCTATGTGGAGAACCATCCGGAGCTGCGCGAACAGGCGCACGAGGCGGAATGGCAGGAGGCGGCCTTCGCCGCCGCGGTGTTGCTCGAGGAAGAGGCACGCCATGGGCTGCACGGTGTGAGCGGCACGGAGCGCCGGTCGCGCTCAACCAGCCGGGCGGGCGCCCGAACGCTCAGCGCCTGGCAGAGGGCGCTGGATACGGAATGAAGACCTCCGGTGGCGCGACGGTGAGCGATCACGCGTCGCTTCTCGATCTTCGCATCGAATCGATCGCGGCCGGTGGCGACGGGGTGTCCCGCGACGAGCAGGGGAGGGTCGTCTTCGTGCCGCGAACCGCGCCGGGTGACCGGATCCGCGCACGTGTCGTAGCCGAGAGGGCGTCCTGGGCCCGGGCCCTGCCTGTCGAGATCGTGGATCCCGGACCCGACCGAGTGCAACCGCCGTGTCGGCACGCCACAAGCTGTGGGGGGTGCCAGTTGCAGCACATTTCGCCCGTCGGGCAGCAGGCAGCTCGCAGACGGATCGTGGCCGATACGCTGGCGCGCATCGGCGGGCTGGACGCGGCTGTACCGGCGCCGCTCGAGGTAGAGCCCGCGTTCGGATACCGCAACAGGGTGACGTTCGCGTTGCAGCGTACGGCCGACGGCGTGCGAGCCGGCTATCACCGCTTCGACGCTCCAGGCGATCTCGTCGACGTGGAAGACTGTCCGCTTGCCGAGTCGGCGGTTCGTGAGGTCTGGGGCTCGCTGCGAGCAAACTGGGGGGTCGCCGCCGAGGCGTTGCCGGAAGGCCGCGAGCTTCGTCTCACGCTGCGGTCGTCCGGGGACGGAAGGGTCGCTGTGCTCGTCGAGGGCGGTGAGACCGGAAGGCCTCGGGCGGGCGACCCGGCTCGGCTCGATGCGGGCATCAACGACCTGGCGTGCTATCACTGGCGGGACGGTTCGGGACGAAGACACCACCTGGCAGGCTCGACCACCCTGTCCGATCAGTGGGGTGGATTGGACCTGCGGTTGCGGCCGGACGCCTTCGTACAGGTCAATCGCGCGGCCGCACACCACCTGGATGAATGGGTCGATCGGCACGCGGGACCACCGGCGGGCCGACGGCTGTTGGACCTGTACGCCGGGGTGGGCACGAGAGCGTTGCGCTGGGCGCTCGCAGGTGGGGAGGCCGTGGCCTGTGAGGTCGACGCGGATGCCGTGAAGACGGGACAGGAGGCGGCGAGCCGATACGCGGTCGACGTCCGCTTCTTGAGGTCTCGTGTGGGAGCGACGCTGGACTCGCTGTTGCCGGCCGACGCCGTAGTCGTGAACCCGCCACGCCAGGGCCTGTCTCGCAGGGTCTCCGCGCGTCTGGCTCATGGTGACGCGGGTGCGCTCATCTACGTGAGCTGCGACCCGGCAACCCTCGCGCGCGACCTCCGCCGCTTGAAGGATGCCTGGCAGGTCAGGCGGGTGCAGCCCATCGACGTGTTTCCACAGACGGCCCATGTCGAGACGCTCGTGTGGCTCGAACCTCTGGGAAGATCGGCGTGAGATACTTCGCAACGGCAGCCGGGCGGGAACGTGAGGTGGAGCTCTCGGAGGAGGGCGTCCGTCTGGACGGCCGATCCGTGCACGCGGAGCTGGCACGGCTTCCAGGCGGTCATGAGGGCCACGTGCGACTGGGTGATCGCGGCTACTCCTTCAGTGCTCGCCGGGTCGACGACGGGTGGGAGATCCAGATCGCTGGCCGTCGCATCGTGGTTCGCGTGGAAGACGAACGCACCAGGGCCATTCGTGAGCTGGCGGGCCAGGCGGCCGGCCCGGTTGCCGCACGCGACCTGCGGGCTCCGATGCCGGGACTCGTGGCACGTGTGCTTGTCGAGCCGGGGCAGACGGTGCACGAGGGGACGGGCCTCGTGATCGTCGAAGCCATGAAGATGGAGAACGAGCTCATGGCGACGGCGCCGGGAAGAGTGGCGACGGTGGAGGTGGCGGAGGGCGATACGGTCAATCAGAGCGATCTGTTGGTGACCTTCGAGCGGGAGGAAGAGTGAGCGATCGCGACAGGCCTGCGGCCTCCTCTGCAGGGCGGGTGGAGCCCCCGGAACGGCGCACCCGCTTCGAGACGACCAGCGGACTCCAGGTACGCCCGGTCTACGCGGCCGGCGACGGAGATTGGTCGTACGAGACCGACGTGGGATCGCCCGGCGAATTCCCGTATACGCGCGGCGTCTACCCCACGATGTACCGCGGCCGGCTGTGGACCATGCGACAGTACGCGGGTTTTGGAACGGCCGAGCAAACGAACCGGCGTTTCCATTACCTGCTGGACTCCGGCCAGACGGGTCTCTCGGTCGCGTTCGATCTTCCCACGCAGATGGGGTACGACTCGGACCACCGGATGGCCGAGGGAGAAGTCGGCCGCGTGGGTGTGGCGGTCGACACGCTCGACGACATGCTTCGGTTGCTGGCCGGCATCCCCCTCGATCGCGTCTCGACCTCGATGACCATCAACGCGACCGCCCCGATACTGCTCGCGCTGTACGTCGCCGTCGCGGACGAACAGGGCGTCGCACGGAACCAGCTCCGGGGTACGGTCCAGAACGATATCCTGAAGGAGTTCATCGCCCGGGGTACCTACATCTACCCCGTGGAGCCGAGCCTTCGTCTGGTCACGGACATCTTCGACTACTGTGCCGCGGAGCTGCCGCGCTGGAATTCCATCTCGATCAGCGGCTATCACATGCGTGAGGCGGGTGCCACCGCCGCCCAGGAGCTGGCGTTCACGCTGGTCAACGGGCTCGAATACGTGCAGCGAGCGCTCGATCGTGGTCTGAAGCTCGAACGCTTCGCTCCACGCCTCAGCTTCTTCTTCGCGGCATTCAGCGAGCTGTTCGAGGAGGTGGCGAAGTTCAGGGCCGCCCGAAGGCTCTGGGCCCGTCTGATGCGAGAGCGCTTCGGAGCGTCGGATGCGAGCTGCCGACTCCGCTTCCACACGCAGACGGCCGGCTCGACGCTCACCGCACAGCAGCCTGAGAACAACATCGTTCGAGTGGCGGTGCAGGCGCTGGCGGCCGTGCTCGGCGGCACGCAGTCGCTCCACACGAACGGTTACGACGAGGCACTCGTCCTTCCCACCGCGCGTGCCGCCAAACTGGCATTGCGCACGCAGCAGGTACTGGCGCACGAGACAGGTGTCGCGGACACGGTCGACCCTCTGGCCGGCTCGTACTTCGTCGAGTCCCTGACGACGGAACTCGAGCACGCGGCGAGCGGCTACATCACGCAGATCGAAGAGCTGGGCGGACCGTCCCGCGCGATCGAGTTCATGCGCGAGGAGATCCACCGCACGGCGTACGCGTATCAGAAGAGGGTCGAGAGAGGAGACGAAACGGTCGTCGGGGTAAACGCCTATGCGGAGGAAGAAGCGCCTCCCGGCATGGAGAGCGTCGACTTCGCGACCCTTGCCGTCGAGCAGCGCCGGCGTCTGGAAGAGACAAAGAGTGGGCGCGATGCCAGTGCAGCGGGCGGCGCCCTGGAGGCCGTGCGCGCGGCCGCCACAGATGGTCGGAACCTTCTCCCCCCGATGATCGAAGCCGTGAAGAGGCGGGCGACGCTGGGCGAGATCAGCGATGTGTTGCGGGAGCTCTGGGGAGAGTACGGTCGAAACTGAGGTTGCTGCGGCTCGCCGTTGCTGCCACGCGATGAGAGAAAGGACACGAATGCCGACCTACGAATATGTGTGCCGGGCGTGCGGGCACCGTTTCGAACGATTCCAGAAGATCTCGGATGAGCCCACACGCGAGTGCCCGGAATGCGATCAGCCCGAGGCGGAGCGGCTCATCTCGGCCGGCGCAGGTCTGGTGTTCAAGGGCCCGGGTTTCTACGCGACGGACTACCGCAAGGAGACGCCGCCCCGCGAGGCAGGCGCGGAGGGCGGCAAGGATCGAAGTGGGACATCGGACGCAGACGGAGGTGCGGAGAAGAGCAAGACCGTGAAAGGGACCCGCTCCGATGACTCTGCGGACAAGAGGGGCAGGTGAGCGTGCGGTCCTCTGCGGACACCGACGATCTGGTCCGCGAGCTGCGGCGTGCAGCCCGTGCCGCCGGCGCTCCCGATGACTTCGAACCAGGGTTGGAACGCCCGCGCGATCCCGAGCACGGGGATTACGCCTCGAACGTCGCCCTCGTGCTGGCGAAGCGTCTCGGCGTGCCGCCCCGTCAGCTGGCCGCTCGCATCGAGGAAGCCCTCGATACCCAGGCTGCCGGCGTGACCGAGGTGCATGTCGCGGGGCCCGGCTTCCTGAACTTCAGGCTGGCGGACCGCCTGATCTGGCAGGAGCTGGCGGGCATCCTCGCAGCGGACGATACCTACGGACGCAGCGACGTCGGAGCGTCCCGACGGGTGAACGTGGAGTTTGTCTCGGCGAACCCGACCGGCCCGCTCCACGTGGCGCACGGACGGGGCGCGGCCCTCGGCGATGCCGTGGCCTCCCTGCTCGAGTGGACGGGAAGCGAGGTCGTACGAGAGTTCTATGTGAACGACGCGGGCCGACAGATCCAGCTGCTGGGAGAGTCGGTGGAGTCTCATTTCCAGAACCTCCTGGGCCGGGAGGCCGCGATCCCGGAGGGAGGCTATCACGGGGCGTATGTCGCCGACCTTGCCCGGGCGATCGCTGACGAGGTGGACCGGGGCGAGCTGGCTGCGCTTCCGAGAGAGAAGCGCGTGCAACGGTTTGCCGATATGGCGTCCGCTGAACTCCTGGAGGAGCAACGCCGGGATCTGGAAGCGTTCGGAGTCCGGATGGACGTGTTCCGGCGGGAATCGGAGCTGGTCGCCGAAGGTCGCATCGACGAGCTCCTCGGGCGCTTCGAAGCTGCCGAAGTCCTGTATCGCGACGCCGGTGCGGTCTGGCTGCGTACTGCAGACCTGGGAGACGAGAAAGACCGGGTTCTCGTGAAGAGCGACGGCAGCTACACGTATTTCACGCC
>JBDHLB010000106.1:0-6165 GCA_039586095.1 Gemmatimonadota bacterium | reverse complement strand
GCCTCCAGGCGGGCCGGTCCGAGGCCGAGGAAGCCTTTCCACATGGCGCCGATCCCTGTCGCGTCGACCTCTTCATCGAACGCAGGTGCGCCGGTCGGGGCCGTGTCGCGGTACGCCGCCTGGTGCCATGACAGGTCGAGCGTGAGCCGACTGCCCACACGCTCCCCGCCGGCACGACCGAGCACAGCCACCGAGCCGCGCGTCTGGGACTGGCGAGCGTGCGGCGACGGCTGGACGACCGAGCCGGGCATTCCCCGTTCGATCGACGAGAACTCGGTACGCGCCGACACGTCGAACAGCGGTCGGCGATACCGGACCGACAGGTGGCCCGTGCCGAGGCTGTGGTCGGCGTTTTGACGGCGCGTCTCGCCCCCTCCGCGCACGGCCGGGCTGGTGAAGGGGAAGTCTCCGTCCGAGCGCCGCCACTCTCCGGATGCGAGAGCCGACCACCCTTCGTCGCTTCCGCTGCCGAAGCCCAAGGTTGCGCCGGTCGACACGTACACCTGTGAGCCCCCCTGCAGCCGGAGACTTGCCTCGGGGCCGCGGGGCGCGCGCGTCTCGACCAGCACGGCGCCTGCGAGCGCTCTGGGCCCGTAACGGCTCGATCGCGAACCGGGCAGAACGACCACCCGCTCGACGATGCCGGGCGAGACGGAGGAGAGATCGGCCTCGCCGGTGAGCGGCGAGTTGAGCGGCACGCCGTCCACGAGCACCAGGACCTGGCCGCTTCCCGACCCGCGAATCGAGACCGAAGCCGGCGATCCCGGCCCCCCGCGCCGCACGACCGAGACGCCGGGCAGGCTCCGAATGACATCCCCGAGGTCGCGTGCGCCCGATCGGACGATTGCCTCCCGATCGACCGCCAGGGCGCCGGCCGGCAAGTCGGCACCGGCCACCTCGACCCGCAGCTGCCGCAGGGCGATTGGGGTCGGCGTGAGCGTAACTGTCAGGCCGGAGACGCGACCGTTGGCCGCTCGAACCACGACAGTGGTGTCGCGATAGCCCAGCCGGGCGATTCGCAGGGCGGGAAGACCCGGCGGAAGGCCCCGCAGACGGAACGAGCCGTCCCCCTCGGTCCGGGCCTCCAGCCCGCCCTCCAGGCTCCGTACCCAGGCACCCTCGATCGGCGACCCCGATCCGGCTTCCACGACCCGTCCCTCGACGATTGGCGGATGCTGCGCGTTCAGCGGGAGCGGGAGGAGAAGCGCGCACAGGACCGGCACCGCACCCGGCGCGGGCACCGCCCGCCGGAGGAGACGCGCACATAGGGCGAGGCGCCGCTCGGAGGTCGAGCGGCGTCCGGACATCGCCACACGCCGCCGACGCCTGTGTAACCGCGCTACAAACAAGAATCCCCGTCCTCTCCAGACGGGGAAGAGAACGGGCTGCGCGACGATCGAGACTCTGCTCGCGTCGACCCATTCCCCTCCCGCGAGGGGCTCATGGATCCGAGACGGGGGCGGTCTCCTGGCTCGAGGCAGTGCCGCTCGCCTTCCCGGGCACTCGCCCAGTGGCGTCGTGAGCGCACCGCTCCGGAGGGTTACGGAACCTCCGGGCCTCTCACAGTGGCGGGGCCGCGCCGGATTCTCACCGGCCTTCCAACACCCCACGTCTCTTTTCTGGCACCCACACCGTTAGGCAGCGAGAGCCCGAGGCGCAAGGGAGCGTCAGTAATCGACGGGGCGCAGGTACCACTCGCCAATCGTCGTCTCCGACAGCATCGCGACCGTCGGCAGGTGGCGCTTCCAGTGGGTGCTCTCCAGACGCTCCCGTACGATCCCTATCTTCTCGGGCTCGAAACCGCAGTCGGCCAGCCGGGTCGGCGAGTAACCGGTCAGGAGGTAATGCAGAATGAGGTCGGCCTCCGGATATGAGATTCCGAGATCCGACTCGTCGGTCTGCCCCCGTATGAGGTCGGCAGTGGCCGGTTTGTCGACGATCTCGGCGGGCACACCCAGGCCGCGCGCGAGGGCCCACACCTGGCTCTTGAACAGGTCCCCCAGGGGGTTGATCGGCGGCGAGTCGTCGGCGTGCCACGTGAAGTAGCCCAGTAATCGCTCCGACTTGTTCCCCGTGCCCACGGGCAGCGCGTGAAGCTTGGCCGCCTGGTCGAACAGGATGATCATGCGCTGACGGGCCGCGACGTTTCCCCGCCGGTGGTCGCTTGCATCCGGCTCGAACCGGGCCAGGTAGCCGTCTACCGCGTCGGTAATAGAGATCGTACGCGTCCCGATGCCCAGCCACTCGGCCACCAGCTCGGCATGCGCCCGACTCTCGTCACTCGAGGTCCGGTAGGGGAGCAGGAAGCCGAGCACGGCTTCAGGGCCGAGCGCTCGCGCGGACAGCGCCGCCGTGACGGTGGAATCCACACCGCCGGAGAGTCCCACGACGACGCGCTTGAAGCCACGCCGTCGGCTCAGCTCGTCGCGAAGAAACTCGACCAGCCAGCTTTCGACCAGCTCGGGGTCGATCTCCAGGGGGCTCAGATCGTCCGGCGAGGGCCGCGGCCGTTGCCAAGACGACTCGAGGTCGCCCCGCCACGCGGTTTCATCCCACGGCTTCACGGCGCTCGAGCGATCGGGATCTTGATCGGATCGGTCGGGCATGGTCAGGTGACCTCCCGATCCTCCCCGACGCCGCGGTCCTCCGGATCTGCAGACCCGTCATCGAGGGTGCGAGGGCCGTGCGTGACACGCGCACCGGGGCTGTTCAGCAGCAACCGCGTCCACGAGCGCTCGAGATCCGAGAGCAACGGTTCCTCCGCCCTGGCCGACACCTGTTCCTCCGTGTCGAACGTCACGCTGAGGAGCGCCTCGTCCCACAGCGGTCCCCGTACCAGGCATTCCCCCGAGGGTGTGTAGGCGGCCGAACCACCAGCGAATCCCTTTCCGCCCTCGAAACCGACCAGCTGTGAGACGACGACGAACACACCATGCTCCGTCGCCATCGCTCCACCCAGGTGGTCCCAGCGCGCGACGTTTCCGGGCAAGCCGGATCCAGGACCCGCCCCTCGGGCCGGTGACGCACTCAGCACCACGATGACCTCCGCGCCGTCGAGCGCGGCCAGGGTGCCGGAGATCGAGTGGAACGCATCCTCGCAGATCAGCACGGCGGCCCGGCCCCAGCGTGTGTCGAAGGCCGCGATACCGGGACCCGATTCGACGAAGCGCTCCTCCTGGAAGACGCCGTAGGTCGGGAGAAAGACCTTGCGATGGCGGTGCACGATCCGCGGAGAGGTTCCCCCGAGCTCTGCGTACAGCGCGGCGTTGTAGACGCGGCGGTCGCCCAGTTCGTAGAACCCGATCGCCACGTCCAGGGGCACGGTCGAATCGGCGACCCTCGCGTAGCGCTCCTGCAGGTCTTCGAAGAGGGCGGTCGCCGTACGAGCCCCCTCCCGTACTCCGCCTTCGAGGAAATAGCCGGTGAGCGTCGCCTCCGGAAACACGACAAGATCCGGCATCGGCTCCAGGCGGGCCGCCTCCGCCAGGGCAGCCTCCACGCGATCCAGGCTGGCGTGAGGGTCGGCTTTGACCGGTCGGAACTGGGCGATCGCCACATGCAGCTTCATGCGCGTAACGTCCGTGACGGCTTATGGCCTGTCAACGCATCCAGAGAGCATCGCGGGAGGGTGTTGCCGGACAGGGTCGGCGGCCGTATCGATCGTTCGTACCGAGACATCGGACGCAGAGGCCTCGCAACCCCCCCCGGAGAGCGCGAATCGATGGACGGCGGGCCCATACTCTATACCTTCGCCATCCTGCTGCTGGTGGGGCTGCCCGCACTCGCGGTGCGCGACTCGGGTCGTGATCTGGACATGGAGGAGCTTCGCCGCGCCGTTCGCTTTCGGCGGGCGATCTACGTGTCGATCGGGCTCTCTCTTCTGGTGGTCGCCGGCGTCACATTCGCCGTCGCCCGCTGGCAGGGCGTCCCCGATGAGGCGCTCGGCTGGCGCGTGGAGGGTGTCATGGGGTCCATCGGCTGGTCCCTGGGCATCGCCATCGCCGGACTCGGTCTCGCCTGGCTGGTTGCGGTCGGCGCACGACGGCTGCAACTGGAGGAAAGCGAAATCGCGCAGCTTCTCATGCCGCGCGACGCAGGCGAGAAGAGAGGGTTCCTCCTGCTGGCCGGGGTGGGTGCCGTGTGCGAGGAGTACATCTATCGCGGTTTCCTGCTCCACGTATTCACGACCTGGTGGGGTCTGCCGTGGCTCGCGGCCGTGGTGACATCCGTCTCGTTCGGATTCGCCCACGGGTACCAGCGAATGGCGGGGATCTTGAGGGCGGCGGTCTTGGGTGGCATTCTGGCCGTACCCGTTTTGCGAACCGGAAGCCTGTTTCCGGCGATCGTGGCCCACTTCTGGATGAACGCGGCCATCGGTCTCGGTGCGTGGCGCTTGTTGATGCCCGATGTCGAGGGCGAGCCGGACGAGAACGTGGCCGCGAACGAACGCCGTTAACACCGCGAACAAATACTGCGAGCGCCGTGTCGGCGACCGGCCGACCGGGTGTGATCGGATAGGAGATTGAAGTGATCGAGACCAGATGTTGGCCGGCAGTCGTCGCCGCCGCAGGCCTGATGGTGGGCGCGTACGTGAACTCTCCCACGGCCCTCGTCGCGCAGGAGGGTGCGCCGGTCGAGATCGGAGGGCTTCTGCGCACCGGGTTCCGAAGCCAGCCGGAGGAAACGGGAGCGAGCGACGGCTTCGAGGTGTTCGACGCCCATGTCAGTCTGGGCGGCGAGATCGGTCTCGTGTTCGAGTACTTTGTACGCGGCGAGTTCGACACGGAGGACGACGTGCTCCGCCTGCTCGACGCGCGCCTGGACTTCCCGATCATCCCCGAAGCGAACGTAGGGTTCGGGCTCTCCCGGCCTTACTTCGGGCTGGAGGCGATGGAGGACGAGGGTGACTTCATGTTCCTCCGTCGCGCGCAGGCGAGCGACGCGATCGCGCCGGGTCGGCAAGTCGGGGTGACGCTGTTCGGTGAGGCGTTGGACAATCGTCTCACGTACGGCGGCGGCATCTACAACGGCAACGGCCGCACGCTCGACAACGACGACGGCCGTTACATGTTCGCGGCCCGGGGGCAGTTCAATACGATCGGCCCGATCGAGTTCTACGAGGACCTGGTGATCCAGGTGGGTGCGAGCATCGCCTATTCCGACGACGACGCGGCCGAGTTGGGTCCGGGTCTCGTGACGCCCCTGCCCGACGCCGTTCCCCTGTTCGATCCAGACAGCTTCGCCGGCGAACGCCTCCTGCTGGGTGCCGATTTCTACGCCAGCTATCGCGCCTTCACGTTCCGGGGTGAGTATCTGCGGGGCGAATTCGATCTGGAGGAACCGGACGATGGCGAGGGCCCGGACGACGGCGAGCTCGACGATCTGGACGCGTACGGCGGGTACATCGAAGGCAGTTACAGCGTGTGGGGAGCGCTCGAGGCGGTGCTACGCTACGACGGCTTCAGTCCCGCGCAGGGCGAGAGCCGTGACTTCCTCGCCGTGGGGCTGAACATCTATCCGGGCTACTACGCGAAGATCGGGCTACAATACGCGTTCGCCCTCCACGACTCGCCACCCGCGCCGACGATCGCCGGGAACCAGTTCGCGCTCGTCGTCCAGGTGGATTTCTGAGACGCAGCCAGGATCGGAGCAGATCGCCGCTTTCTCCCCGTCTCCCGGTAACGCACGCGCAGCGACGTGCCATTCGGTGGCCCCCGCGACCCGCCCGGCTCCACGGCGAAGCGATCGTTACCTTCTTGTTACGCTATCCGTACAAGAGCGAGCCACTTCGGCGATACTTGAAAGACGTTGCGAGCAAGCAGCTGAGCCGGTGACGAGGGGTCGCCGGGGGCGGGCGACCAGCAACTGTGTGACGTGGAGAGCATGCTCGACGAACGCATACTCGTCGTAGACGATGAGCCAGACATTCTGAGCGTCATCGTCTACCACCTGAGTCGCAAGGGGTATCGGGTCAGCACGGCCGTGAATGGCCCGAGTGCGATCGAGGCGGCTACAGCCGATCCACCCGACCTGGTGATCCTGGATCTCATGCTGCCCGGTACGAACGGTTTCGAGGTCTTGAGGCAATTGAGAAGCAACGACCGCACCGAAGGAATCCCCGTGATTCTGCTCACCGCGCGGCGAGAGGACGAAGAGAAAGTCCGT
>JBDHLB010000036.1:0-23866 GCA_039586095.1 Gemmatimonadota bacterium | reverse complement strand
GAGCACGAGGCGTCGGCAGCGCGCGGAGCGAGACCCCGCGCCGCTACCCGTGGTACGCGGCGATCCCCGTGATGTCGTGACCGAGGATCAGACCATGGATGTCGTGCGTGCCTTCGTAGGTGTAGACGGACTCCAGGTTCGCCATGTGGCGCATCGATTGGTACTCGACGAGAATGCCGTTGGCCCCCAGCAACCGACGTGCCTCGCGGGCGATCTCGCAGGCCATGTTCACGTTGTTCCGCTTGGCAAGCGAGATGTGTTGCGCACGCGCTTTCCCGGCGTCTTTGAGCCGGCCCAGCTGGAGCGCAAGGAGCTGGCCCTTGGTGATCTCCGTGAGCATCTCGGCCAATCGCACCTGCTGGATCTGGAAAGCGGCGATGGGTCGATCGAACTGGGGCCGGTTCTTCGCATAGTCGAGGGCCTCGCAGTAGCAGGCCATGGCCGCTCCGACGCCCCCCCACGCGATGCCGTAGCGGGCCTGGCTCAGACACATGAGGGCCGGCTTGAGGCCCTCCGCGTCGGGCAGGCGATTGGCGTCCGGAACACGTACATTTTGTAGTACGAGCTCGCTCGTGTCAGAGGCGAGCAGGGACAGCTTTCCGACCTGGTCGCGCGCCGAGAAGCCATCACGATCGGTCTCGACGATGAATCCTCGGATCGAATCCGGGTCGTCCAGGTCTCCCGTCTTGGCCCACACGATCGCCACGTCGGCCATGGACCCGTTGGTGATCCACATCTTGGCGCCATTCAGGATCCACTCGTCACCGTCTCTGACAGCCCGTGTGATCATTCCACCGGGGTTGGATCCGAAGTCGGGCTCGGTAAGTCCGAAGCAGCCGATCTTCTCACCGCTCGCCAACTGCGGCAGCCACTGGTGCCGCTGCTCTTCGTTTCCGAACGCATAGATCGGATACATGACCAGCGCACCCTGTACGGACGCGAAGGAGCGAATCCCCGAATCGCCGCGCTCCAGCTCCTGCATGATGAGGCCATAGGCGACGTTGTTGAGCCCGGCGCAGCCGTACTCTTCCGGAAGGTTGGCCCCGTAGAATCCGAGCTCGCCCATCTGGGAGATCAGATGCACCGGGAACGATCGCTGCACGTAGTGGTCGTTGATGATCGGCAGCAGCTCCTGCTCGACCCAGTCGCGAACCATGTCCCGGACCGCCCGCTCCTCCTCACTGAGCAGGGCGTCCATGTCGAAATAGTCGACACCTTCAAAGCTCATAATGATCTCTCACACTCCGTGCATCTGTGGTCGTCAAAGCTCAGTGGTCGTTCGGTCAGGACGTAGGGGTCAGGTGGTGCGGAAGAACAAGACCGTACCCACCGCCCCGAGAGCCAGCAAAGTGACTCCTAAGAAAACCCCGGCGGTGCCATAGCGTGCCGGGTTCAACGCGAGCACGATCCCGAGCATGGCGAGCGATCCGGCGAGGACGAGACACGCGGTTCGGACTCCGCTGACTCGCGCGGCAAGCGCTGGATCGTCGCGCGCGGGTATGCGCCGTTCGGGCTCCGCTGTCACTTGACTCGGCGCCAGCGTAGGTAACCCTTGATCGCCTCACGGCCGATCCGAAGCCCCAGGTAATAGGCGGCCAGCAGCGGCAACAGCCACGCATAGACGGGCAGAAAGTCCAACTTCTCCAGCGTCACGACCCACACCGCGAAGGGGAGCACGATCAAGCCGGCGATGAGATGCTGGCCGACGCGTACGCGCCGTTGCATGCGCTTGTGGCACTCCGGACACCACCGGTCTTCATCCAGCACGTCATCGGCATGCACGGCTCCGCAACCGCTGCACACGGCGCCCGTGAAGTCGAGCCTCTTCCCTGGTGGGGGTGGCGCGTGGGCAGAAACTCCGAACTTCTGTTTGCCGGCACTCGGCATTCTCAGGCCTCCGTCTGGGCGTCCCCGAGCTTCTCGATCACGACCTCGCCGAACGTCCGGGTGGTCGCGGTACCCCCGAGATCGGGCGTCAGCACCCTGCCCTCGACGAGCACGGCCCGCAATGCGCCACGGACTCGGGCGGCGATCTCCGGGTGCCCGAGATGCTCCAGCATCAGACACGCGGCGAGAAGCACGGACGACGGATTCGCGACCCCCTGCCCCGCGATGTCCGGGGCGGAACCGTGCACGGCCTCGAAGATCGCTGCGTCCTCACCCAGGTTTGCACCGGGCGCGAACCCGAGACCACCTACCAGGCCGGCCACTTCGTCGGAGAGGATATCGCCGAACATGTTCTCCGTGACGATCACGTCGAACTGGTACGGGTCGAGGACGAGCTGCATCGCCGTCGCATCCACGATGCGCTCGTCGAACTCTATCTGTCCCTCGTACTCGCTCGCGACGTTGCGGGCCACCTCGAGGAAGAGCCCCTGCGTGTACTTCAAGATGTTCGCCTTGTGTACCACCGTGACCTTGCGGCGACCGTGTGACGCGGCGTACTCGAACGCGAACCGCAGAATGCGCCGGGAGCCGTATCGCGTGATCAGCATCACGGATTCCGCGACCGCCCGCGGATCGTCCTCCATCCCGATGAAGTGCTCGATGCCTGCGTACAGACCCTCGGTGTTCTCCCTCACGATCACGAGGTCGATGTCCTCGTACCGCTGTCCCGGCCACAGCGTGCGGGCGGGTCTTACGTTCGCGAACAGGTTGAAATGCTTGCGGAGCGCGACGTTGATCGAGCGGAACCCCGAGCCGAGGGGTGTGGTCAGTGGTCCCTTGAGCGCCACACGGTTTTGCTCGATAGAGGACAGCGTCGCGGGCGGGAGCGGATCGTTCTCCCGGTCCATGGCGATCATCCCGGCGATGTGAAGATCCCACTCGATCGGCGCCTCGGCGGCGGCGAGAACCCGCACCGTGGCATCTACGATCGCAGGTCCGATTCCGTCCCCGGGGATGAGTGTGACTCGATGCATCCGCGTGCCGCGGTCAGGGGATGAGGTGGTCGGCAAGGCGAAAGGCCAGCGAGGTGAGCAACAGGGAAGAGTCCGACGCCTCCAACCCACCCTCGATCTTGCCGTGCCACAGCACGGCGCTGCGCCTCGTGTCGATCACAGCGGCCAGGAGCACCACGCGGCCGCTCGCTTCGGGGGCGGCAGCCGGAGACGCGTCGCCTGACTCATCGGGCTCGCGTGCTGGCTGTTGCACCTCATCGAGCGGTTCCGGTTCGTACCACACCCGCATGGGGAGCACGGCGAGCCGCGCGTTGAACAGGGCGGCTACCTGCCTCATCTGGGAGTGGAGAGGTTCGGGGATCTGATCGTGTTTCTGCGGTTTGCGGAGCAGGGCCTGATACGCCAGCCGGTGCGGGTTTACGCGAAGGGTCGGGTTCCTCTTCAGCCGTCGAACCAGTTCATCGGGCAGCGCCCAGCTCTCGGCGTCCCGTTCCTCCCCGAACGCGAAAGAGATCTCCGCGTGCAGCGTCTCCAGCACTTCCTGCTCGGACGTCAGGCCACCGGGCCAGGCGCCGCCAGGTGTAGGCAGCGCCGCCTGAATCGGAAAGAGCACCGCCGGAGTGCCGGGCGGCACGGTGGGGATGGGCTCATCCTCCTGCGCGGCCACGTCAGTCGCCAAGCCAACGGTGGCGAGAAGCGCCATGCCGGCTAGGCTCAGCCGCCTTCCGCGGTCGCGGCGTACATGGGCTCCGCTACCCGTACACCTCACACACCCGTTCCTCATCCCGGTTTCCCCACTCCTCTTGTCTCTCGATCGCCAGGCGCGATCGCTACGCGTGCCCCGCGCGTTCCTGCACATGCGCGATCTCTGTCTCGATCTCCTCACGCGTCAGCGTGTGGTCGCAGTGCTTGGCCAGGTCGAAGATCGCCTGACAGAGCGTTTCGTCCTCCGAGTCGTACCCGTGTGCGCCGAGCCAGTACCGAACGTTACTCAGTCCGGAGACCGGCGAGATCTCGATCTGCTGACGCATCCCGACCTCGGATGCCGGTACCCCGCTGTAGACGCAATCTTCCAGCCAGCGGTCACCTTTCCGGATCGCCTTGATGATCGCCGCCGCGTGCACTCCGGTTCCGGTGCGGAAGGCGTCACCGCCGATGACAGGGTAATTGTGGGGGATTCCAACGCCGCACATCTCGGCCGCCAGACGACAGTACTCCGGCAGCCGTCGAAGATCCCGATCGTGCAGGCCCAGCAGCTTCAGGTTGACGAGCAGGATGTCCATCTCCGTATTGCCCACCCGCTCCCCGATTCCGAGCGCCGTGCCGTGGACGCGATCGACCCCTTCTTCGATAGCCGCCAGTGCATTCGCCAATCCGAAGCCACGGTCGCGGTGGCCGTGCCAGTCCACCTTCACCGGTTCGCCCGTCTTCGCCACCAGTTGCTTCGCGAAACGCACCAGCTGGCGCGTTCCGTGAGGGGTCGCATGGCCGACCGTGTCTGCCAGACAGATCCGGCGGGCTCCCGACTCGATGGCCGCCGTGTACAGCTCTTCCAGAAACTCCGGTCGCGAGCGGGTCGTGTCTTCGGTCACGTACATGACGTCGATCCCCTCACGCACGGCAAAGGCGACCGCTTTGCGCGTCGCACCGAGGATCATCTCCTTCGCCCAGTCCTCGGCGTACTGCCGAATCGGCGAGCTGCCGATGAAGGCCCCGACCTCCATCCGGAGACCCGTGGCCTGCGACACGCGGGCGATCGGCTCGATGTCGGCTTCCACCGTGCGCGCCGCACAGTTGGCGGAGATCGGCAGATCGTGGTCGGCGATTTCCTGCGCGAGGGCCATGACGGCTTCGTACGCGCGAGGGCCCGCTCCCGGAAGGCCTATGTCTGCCGCCTGAATCCCCAGGTCCACCATCAGGTGTAGGAGTCGTTTCTTCTGGTCGATGGGCGGGTCCTTCACGGAGGGATTCTGTAGCCCATCCCGCAGGGTCTCGTCGTCGAGCTCGACGTGCAGCCCGGCGTATTCGAAGCTCCCGGGAAGCCGATTCCAGTCGTAGATCAGCTCTTCCCTGTCCACGTGCCCGCCTCAGTCGTGATTGGAATGGATTTCGGAATGATCGCCCACGCTCACCTGTCCCGTGACACCGTCCAGCACGACATAATCGCCGATGAGCGACGCCCGCAAATCGCACGCCTCCAGACTCGAGTGCTCGCCGACGATGCAATCGCGGAGGCGGCTCCCCGTCACGGACGAGCCGTCTGCGATGCTCACGTTGGGCCCGATAACGGACGCTTCCAGTCGAACCGATCCCGCGATGCACACCGGGTCCACGATCTGAACGCCCTCGGGTACGGAGGCGGGTCTCTTCGCGTAAGCGCCGTCCAGAAGCACGCGGTTCGTGTCCAGCACGGTCTCGGGCTTGCCGCAGTCGTACCAGCCCTCGACCTGTGCGGTGAACAGTCTTGAGCCGCGGTCGATCATGTACTGGAACGCGTCCGTCAGGAAGTACTCTCCCAGGAGCGGATCCCGGCTCATCACTTCGTAGATGCCCTCGAACATCCGTGCGGAGTCCTGGATGTAGTAGACGCCGATGTTCGCGAGACGTGAGATCGGGTCGCTGGGCTTCTCCACGATACGCTGCATGTAACCGTGCTCGTCCGTGACGATCACCCCGAAGCGCTGGTAATCCTCGACCTCCTTGGCCCAGATGATCCCGTCATCGTCCGGACGCTGCCGAATGACCTCGAAGTCGGCATCGAACAGCGTGTCCACGAACACGATCAGAACGGGTCCGGTCACGAAGGGCTCGGCCAGACGGATGGCGTCGGCTGTACCCAGCTGCTCGATCTGCTCCACGTAGCGCTTCTTCAGGTCGGGGTGCTCCGTGTCCAGATACTCTTCGATCTGACCGGAAAGGTGACCCGTGATGCAGATCACCTCCTCGACCCCGATCTCTCGCATCTGCTCGATCACGTACTCGAGCACTGGACGGTTCGCCACGCGGAGCAGCGGCTTCGGGCGCGTATGCGTGTGCGGCCGGACTCTTGTTCCCTTGCCGGCCAGGGGTATTATGGCTTGCATTACGGCGTTTCTCGGCGTGTTTGGCCGGACGCGTCGCCCGGCCGTCGAAGGATTGTGCGCGCCCGCCAACGTACCCCGGCGCAGGCGCGAGGGTCAACCGAATCGGCCCGAGCCGTGCGGCTTCAAGGGCCTGGCGTCCGGCGCTTCCCTGGCTTCCGGGAACGATATGGCCTGGAAGGACACACTGCACCGCTGGATGAACGAAAACGTGGCGGACACGCGCGAGGCTGGCGGTCCGGCGGGGCGGCTGTACACCGTACCGTTCGCGCGCGTCTGGGACACATTGCTCGAGTACGTTCAGAATCGCCCCCGCTGGACGCTGACCCACAAGGACGAAAGCCTCGGCATTCTTACCGTTTGCTGCCGGACACCCGTCGTTCGCTTCGTCGACGATCTCTCGATCTGGGTCGCACTCGATGAGAATGGGCTCACGCGAGTCGAGGCCCGCTCGCGCTCCCGCGTCGGCAAGGGCGATTGGGGCGTGAACCGGCGCCGGATCGAGCGTCTGCTGCGGAAGCTGGATCGGAGCCTGGGGCCGCGGACGCGCCTCCTCGAGCGGCGTGAGCAGCCGCGTGAGACCGAGCGGGCCGCCTCCGCCGTCGCCCATCGGGTGTTCCTTCTGGTCCTCGCGGGCGGTCTCGCCGCAGCGGCGTTTCCTGCCGACGCCGGGGCCGGACGCGACAGCTTTCCGGCGCTTTCGGTGCCGGGGGCACGGGGCGACACGATCGCGTGGCTCGACGCGTTCCGGGCCGACGGCGAGCTTGGCGAGTGGAACGGGCTCGAACCCATGCTTGGCCTGTCGTCGCCCGGCAACGGGGAATCGCACGGCTGGATGTGGGTCGGTCAGACGGCCGAGGGGCTCGCGATCGCCGGACGCGTGCGCTCGGGAGGCGTGGAGCTCTCCCTGGCGGATGGACGGGAGCTCACGTTGCCGCCGATCGGGTGGGGGCATCAGTTCGGGTTCGAAAAGCTCGAAAGCGAGGAAGGCTGCGGGGAGATCGCAGGCGATGTCGACGCCTGCCGGGCCTGGTATCAGGCGCAGGTCGTCCACCGGGAGCGTCTGGCAGGGCTCTTTGTTCACCGCTGGGTCCTGTTTCCGGACAGTGTCACGCGACTCGGAGCTTCCGTCGCCTTTGCCGCCCTGACCGACAGCGCCCGGGGTGTGCTCGCACCCCTGACGCCTTCGGAGCGGGCGCTCGTATCCGCCTGGTCCGGGACAGACGATCCGAACAGGGGTCACGCGCTCGAGCTACTGGTTCCGTGGGAGGCCCTCCCGCCGGTCCGGGGACTGATCGTCGATGCGTTGCGGGTCGGGGTGGCCCTGCCTGGATCGGATCGGGACACGCTGTCCGGGGAGCGAACGGTGTATCTTCCCCGGCCGCGCGAGTACTTCCTCTCGCCGTGCCGGTATGGGACAGAGACCGTCGTGCTCGAGTCCGACTCGCTCGTCTACTTCCGGGTTCCGTCCGAAGACGCGGTGCGGTACATCCGGCCGGGCTCCGAGCGTGACCTCCGCTCCCTGCTCCTGCTCGACAACGTGGCGGCCGGATATCAGTACGAGCCGTACGAGACCAGTCTGTCGCCCGCGGTCTTCGAAGCGCGCTACTACACGCGACGCCTGGCCGACGACGAGCTCCTGTGCGGTCCGGTTCTGGCGCATCGCCGGGGAGATCGCGTGTCTTCCACTGTCGATTCCACACACGCGAACAGCCAACTGCGGAGAGGTGGAGCGGACATGGTGGTGCCGGAGTTCTACCTGGAGCCGCGCGAGCATGGCGACAGCGGGCTGCTGATCAAGGAGGGGCCGCGCGTCTTCTTCTCGTATTACGGCTCGGGTCAGTGTGGCGCGTGTCCGAGAATCGGGTTGGATATCTATCACGTGGATCGGAGGAGTGGCGAGATCACGGCAGCGTTCTCCTACACTCGTGTGGTCGATTACCGGAACGTAGACATCCTCGTGTCGGACGACTGGCGGGAGGTCACGGTGTTCGAGGCTCCGATCGACATGGAAGAGCCGGAGCAGTGGACCTGGCGGTCGACCAGGCACTGTCTCGCCGAGGGAGAGATCCAGTACCGCGTGTGCGGGGAGCGGGATTCGGTGCCTGCGCCTCCGCTTCGGTTGTGGGAGGGCGTGTGGGAGGAGCCGTCCTAGTGAGACCGCTCTAGCCCAACTCTGTCGCGCACGACGCTCAGTGTTCCAGCCCGGTCACCCGGTACCCTTCTTCGACACCGTCCCAGCGCAGAAAGACCACCGCCGCGCGTCCGTTGGCACCGGGTCGCTCGGCCTGAATCTCGAGCGTCGCCAGGCGCTCGGGCTCCGACGGCGACGTCGCCTCGACGGGTCTCGCGCCGGCGAGCGGAATAAGCAGCATCGGCTCGTTCGCGGTCGCCGAGAGTCGGCGGACCCCACGCTGGTCCAACCCGCGATGCGCGTGTTGGAACCGGTATCGATACACCGTCTCGTCCGGACCCCACACGCCCGCCTCGAGACCCAAGTCGCGGAAGCGGATCTCGAGCGCTTCGGATTCTGGCGCTGTTCCGGTCACCCGGCGTGCCACGACCTCCTCGATCGGCGTGACGCGGGCGTACCAGTGGGCGACGGTCCGGTCCCGACGCACCGACAGCATCGTGGCCAGCGTGTCGGCCGCTTCCTGTGTCGGTAGCCTGCCCGCTCGAACCGCGGCCTGCAGCTGTTCGTCGGTGAACGATCCGACCAGCTTCGCGCCCCAGTAGCCGTCCCGCGGCGTGACCGAGGCAAATGCCTTGTTCGGCCAGTTCGCCTTCCAGGTTCCCGGGTCGAAATCCTCCACCGGCATCCAGCCGATGGACGGGTCGATCACCTCGTAGGGACGATCCTCCCACCCCATGTTGAAGAAGCCGAGCGTCGCGATGCGTCCGAGGCTGGGCCACAGGTCGAAGTTGTACTCGGCACCTTCCCGGGGCGAATGCGGCCGAATCGTGCCGCTCCCCAGCGTGGCGGCGAAGTCGATCAGGTAGTGTCGCAGATAGCCGGGCTCCACATACGCATCGAGCGTATTCGCGAAGCGCATGTCCACGTGGTTCAACCAAGCCGATACGACGGCCAAGCCCCGCAGCTCGCGACGGTACTCGTGATGGTAATAGTCGTTCGGGTCGTCCGGCCGGCGACCGTCGAAGTAGAAGGGGCCCTTGGGAATCCCCGGCACGAAGCGGCTTGCCACGGCCAGGTAGCGGCCGTCGGGAAGCGAGTCCACCAGCGCCAGCACGCGGGCTATGTCCTCATCGCCCATCGGGCGCTCATTGAACTCTTCGTCCACCACCGTCGCCTCGGGGCTGGCCGCGAGGCGGTCCGGGTGGAAGATCACGATGAAATCCTCGGGCACATGGTAGCCGGCGGCGTAGAACAGGCGGTTGGAGATCACCCCCGCCCCACTGCTCAGGTGGAGGAACCCCTTCGGATCGAACTTGAATACGTACCGGTTTCCGAGAGCATCGCGCACCTCGAAACCGGGCGAGATGCCCTGGACCTTCGCCTCGACCACCGTCAGGACGCGACTCGTGTCGGGGCCGTCCACGGTCGCCGGTCCTGTCTCGATCGCCGCGGTCGACATCGGGAAGCGTCCGTTCCGATGCTCGAACCAGGCGGAGTTCACCACGTCGTCGAAGTGCGTGACGTTGACGGCCTCGTGGTGATTGCCGGTGAGTCGGCGGAGGCTGATCGCCCGGCCGAATTCCTCGACGACGGCCTCGTTCGTCAGCCGCCGGATCTCCTGAGCCTCCCGGCCGGCGGGCTCGGGAATCGGAACGGTATCCGCGTAGGCCATCGGCTCGGGTCGGAGCGGTAGCGGTCCCGGCGAGGCACATGCGCTGAGCGACGCGATGCCCAGCAGCGCATACCCCGTTACCGAGACCGAGAACCGGGTTCTTGCGGTCCCGCGCAGGTTCGGCGGCCGAAGAAAGAGACTCCTCATCAGAAGATCACGTTGTTGTCGATGCGGAACCGGGTCCCCTCTTCGCTGAACCCCAGGTACCAGTGACCGATGTACCTCTGCAGTGTCAGCAACCGCATCCCCAGGCCCCAGCTGAATCGCACGTCGGAGGTGGTGATGTTCGAGAGACCGGGGCCGACGCCCGCGGTGTCGAAGAACAGGAAGAACTCCGACCGGCTCCGTTCGTGCAGATCGCGCCAGATCTCCCAGCGCCACTCGCTCATTACGCCGAAACTGTCGGTGTCCGTGAAGCGATCAGAGCTGAACCCGCGCAGGCCGGTCGTGCTCCCGACACTCGCGAGATGGAAGAACGGAATGTCGGGGCCGTCGTCGAGACGATTCAGCTCGGCGAAGGCGCGAATCGCCAGGAGCTGGCGCCGATTCAGCGGAAGGAAGCCACTCAGATCGGCGCCGAAGCGGTGAAAATCCGTTTCCGTTCCGTTCACCCCTCGAAACAGTGTCGCTCCTACCCGAAGTGACGCCCCCCGCACCTGAAACGCCCGACGGTGTGTGAGATCCAGTCCGACCGAAGCATCGAAGCGCACGAATCGCGTACGTTCCAGGAAGCCGTACGGCACCGGATCGAACAGATCCGGCGGCCCCACCTCCGAGCCAAGGGCGCGGTCCACCCGATTGTCCTCATACAGGACGGACCCGCCCAGATCGACGCGACGGCTGACCTGGATGCGGCCTCGCACGCCGATCTCCTGCCGGTCGCGCAGGTACTCTGCTCGAGCGGTCTCCGGTGTCGTGCCGCCGACGCCCCAGAACCGAACCGCGGCATCCCGATGGAAACCGTAGCTCGCCTCGAAGCGGGTGCGCGGGTTACCGAACGACAGTCCGGCGCGGTGTCTCTGGGAGCCCCGGACGGAGATCCCGGTCTGGAGAAAGAAGGGCTCGAATGAAAGGACGTCCATTTTGGCCGACAGGCCCGAGCGCCGCCCGATAGAGCCCACGCCCGGGTACACCCGCGCGGCCTGCATCGAGCGGAACGCGCGCACGAAGATGCTCGGCCGACTGGGAAGGGTCAGTCGTTCGGCGAGCAGGAAGACGCCGTCCAGAACGACCGTGACGGGCCACAGCACCACGCGAAACGGAAGCTCAATAGCGTCGATCGCGTCGAACGGCGGACGGGCGGGCGGGCGCAGCGTGTCCGGGACGGCCGCGGTCGCGACCGCCGTGTCCGGCGTTACCTCATCCGTTCGCGAGTCGGGGCTAGCCTGCTGGATGGCCCCCGCGAGCGGCTGTGCACTCGAGAGCACCAGGACCAGGACCAGGGTCAGGAGCGATCGGGGTAGATGCTCGGGAAGCGCTCCCGGTCTGGTGAAGCGGGAACGGCTACCGGGAGCGGACATCAGGATGAGCCGGCGCCAACGCCGTCCCCCCGGTGTCCGATGTGCACGGGCACCTCGGTGCGGCGAGCCTCCGAACGGTCCACGACCAGTGCGGCGGTCAGATCGCCGGTCACGTTCACGGCGGTACGGCACATGTCGAGTATGCGATCGACGCCCAGGATCAGGGCGATGCCCGCCGCCGGGTCCACGCCCGCGGGCAAGGCCTGTTGCAGCACCACGATGAGAATGACGATCCCTGCCGATGGCACGCCCGCCGCTCCGATGGACGCGAGCGTGGCGGTCAGAACGATCCCGAGCTGGGTCGCCAGGGTGAGATCACCGACCAGAACCTGAGCGATGAACATGGTGGCCACCGCTTGATAGAGCGCCGTGCCATCCATGTTGATCGTCGCACCGAGAGGAAGCACGAAGCTCGACACCTCCGGGCTGATCCCGACCTTCTCCTCGGCGACCTCCATGGTGACGGGGAGCGTCGCATTGGAGCTCGAGGTCGAAAACGCGATCAGCTGGACCTCACGGACCTTGCGCAAGAAGGAGAACGGATTCACCCGGGCCAGGACCCGCAGCGCGGCCGTGTACGTGAATCCGAGGTGGAGGGCGAGTCCGCCCACCACGGTCAGGCTGTAGACGAGCAGGCTGCCCAGCACGTCGGCGCCGAACTGCGCGATCACGGCTCCGATCAGCGCAAACACGGCATAGGGCGCGAGCTTCATGATCCAGTGGATCATGACCATCGCAACCTCGTTCACGCCCTCGAAGAAGGCGAGCAGGGGAGCCCGCAGGTCCGTCTTGAGTACGGAGAGCGCAGCGCCGAAGAAGATCGAGAAGAAGATGATCGGCAGCATGTCCCCGCTGGCGAGCGCTTCCACCGGGTTGCGGGGAATCACGTTGAGCACCACGTCGATCATGTCGGGGGCCTGTTGCGCCATCTCGACCCGACTCGCCCCCTCGGCCATGTAGGTGTCTCGCAGATCGGCCAGGGCCTCGGGATCGATCCGAGCGCCGGGTACGACGAGGTTCGAGATCACGAGGCCGATCGTAACGGCGATCGCGGTCGTACCCAGGTAGTAGGCGATCGTCTTGCCACCGATGCGACCCAGCTTGGTGATGTCACCCAGGCTGGCGGTCCCGACGATCAGGCTGGCCACCACCAGCGGGATGACGACCATCGTGATGAGCTTGATCCATGCATCGCCTGCCGGCCTGATCCCGATGAGGAGCGTGGACAGCCAGCCGATGTCGAGCAGGTTCGCGAGCAGCCCCAGGGCCGCTCCCAGAAGCAAGGCGATGGAGATCTTCGTATAGAGCTGCATGTGCGCTCCTGACCGTCGATCACCCGGTGGCCTTCGAGCCGGCTCCAGAGCCTCGGTTGGCGATCTCCACCCGGTGAAAAGTGAGGGGAATCTCGGCCTCTGTTGTGCGGCGGTCAAATGCGTGCTCCTGTGACCTCGCTTGAGAATCCCCTATCTTGCGCCGTTTCGAATGCTGGTTGTCCAAACTGACTCTGTGAGACGGATTCCTATGCAGCTGCAGGTTGTCTGGCGCCGGGCCGCGCGGCTCGCCGCGGGCACCATACTCCTGTTCGTGGCGTGTGGTGAGCGGGTCGACTTCCCTCCAGCCGAGACGCCAGATGAGACCGTTCCGGGTCGAATCGGAGTGGCGACCCCTGCGCGGTACCTGACGACACTCGCGTTCGCTGGTGCGGGCGCGACGGCGCGGCATCTCTACGTCCGGCTGTCGAACGACGCATCGGAGTCCGAGTTGCGACGGGACTACGGTGCCTGGATGGCGGACGCGGAAGGCTGGCAGCGACTCCTCGATTTGAGCGACACCCTGCCCGTCCCCCGGGCCGCGTGGCGGGTCCTCCCGTCCGAGCAGTTGCGGGTGATGGTCGGAGATGACGCCGAGCTCTCCGGACTTCTGTTCCGGGGAAACGAGCGACACGCACAGCTCACCCCATCGGGTGTCGTCGCCGAATGGACAGGCTGGACGGGCCAGAGAGCCCGCCTCGGTCTGGCCAGCCTCGATCTCGCCGACGCCTCCGACGTCGGCCTCCTTTTCTTTCGCCGCGCGGCTCGTCCGGCCAGTGCGGGAGCCTCCGATCTCGTCGAGCGAATCTTCCTTCTCGCTGACTCGCTCGGAAACGGCATGCTCATTCAGACTGTCCCCGGCGAGGCGGATCCTACACCGGTCGCGTGGACCTGGATCGAGGGCGTGGAGAACAGCTGGTCGGACGTTCGGTTGTCCGCGATCGGCCTGGACGAGGAGTCGGATCCGCGAGACGCCCGGGAGTGGACGATCCAGATTCCCAACGCGGAAGCGACGGGCCGGCTGCGGGTGGCGGAACGCGACTCGACCGCTCTTCCCTCGCGCCCCTTCCAGCCCGGAGAGCGGTTCTATCTGCTGTCCGGCGAACTGACGGTCGGAGAGCTCGTTCTCGTCCTGCGGGGCGTCGGCGTGGAGAGCCCGCTGCCATGATCCTGCCGCTTCAGGAAGTCCCGGCTCTCCTCCAGACTGCCTCGGGCGTGGACTGGCTGCAGGCGGCGTTGACTGTAGCGTTCGGTGCGCTGGCCGGCGGTCTTACGAACCGGGTGGCTGTATGGATGCTGTTCCACCCGTACGAGCCACCCCGTGTGTTGGGTCGACCGCTTGGCTGGCTGCAGGGAGCCGTGCCCAAGAACCAGAAACGGCTGGCCAGCTCGATCGGACGGGTCGTCGGGAGCACGCTTCTCACACCCGAGGACATGACGGCCGAGCTACAGGACGAGGAGTTGCGTCACGCGTTCGAAAGTCGGATTCGAGAGGTCCTCCTGGAGTTGGTGGAGGGAGAACAGCCCGCGATCGCGGACCTGCTTCCCGAACCCGCGCTCACCGAGGTACGGGGACTGATCGAGCACATCCTCGGGGAGATGGAGAGCCAGATCATTCGCGCGGTCGAGTCGCCCGAGTTCGAGACCCAGGCTCGCCGGATCCTGGCCAACCTCTCCGAGGCGCTCGAGAACGAGACCCTCTCGGAAGTGCTCGACCCCGGCAGGGTCGCAGAGCTGCGTAAGAGCGCCCACGATTGGCTGGGCGAGCTTGTCACCTCGGACGCTTTCGAAAGAACCGTCCGGCATCATCTCCATCAGGCGGCGGAGCACGTCCTTCAGCCGGGCCGCACGCTCGAGGAGCTGATTCCCTCGGGACTCGTCGCCGCCGTCGAACACGCGATCAACGACTACCTGCCGATCGCAATGGAGCGGTTGGGCCGCCTGCTCGAAGATCCCCTGGCGCGTCAGCGGGTCGAGCGCACGCTCCACGGGCTGCTCGACCGGTTCATGCTAGATCTCAAGTTCCATCAGCGCGTGGTCGCTCGTCTGATCGTGACCGAGGAGACGGTCGACAAGGTGCTGCGGACCATCGAGACGGAAGGCGCCGAGCAGCTGAGCGAGTTGCTGAAGGAGACGGAAGTCCAGGCGGTGATGGCGCGCAACGTGAACGACGCGATCGTGGAGTTCCTTCGACGCCCGACCATCAGCGTGCTCGGGAGGATCGGCGACGACCAGGTCAAATCGGGGCTCGACTCCGTCGCGGATTGGATCGTCAACAGCGCTTCCGACCCCGGGGCACGCGAGTTCCTGCTCGAACAGCTCGAAGAGGCGGTGTGGCGCCTGGGCGAGAAGACGTGGGCCGACCTGCTGCGTCTTCTGCCGCCCGACCGGCTGGGCGCGTGGCTGGGGTTCGGGCTGAGATCCGAGCCGGGCCAGGCCGTCATCGAGCAACTGACGGGAACGCTGACCGATCGGGTGCTGACTCGACCGATCGGTCGGCTGAATCGGTTCCTGCAGGAGGATGCCGCGGTGCGCCTGGGTGACTCCCTCGCGACACCCGCGTGGGAATGGGTGACCGATCAGGTGCCCGAGATCGCCAGGCGCATCAGGATATCGGAGCGAATCGAGTCCAAGATCGAGAGCTATCCCGTGCGGGAGGTGGAGTCCCTCGTCCGAACCATCACGCAGCGAGAGCTGGATCTGATCATACGACTCGGGTACATCCTGGGGGCCTTTATCGGCACCGTACTGGTCGTGGTCAGCCAGATCCTCAGGTAACGGGACTGGACTGCACGTATAGGAGGCGGTGGCGATGCGCCACCGAGCCGCTTCAGAATGAAGAATCATCAGGCAGCGCTGGGAGGGATCGCGCTCGCGCTTCTGGTTTCCGTGGCCTCCGGCTGCGGTCGCACCGTCGAACAGCGCGATGCGGATCGTCGCGCCCGTGAATCGGGATTTCGGGGGGTTGCGCTGGCGGAGCCGGTACCGCGCTTCGACTTCACCCTCACGGATACGGAGGGACGGCCCTTCCGCTTCGTCGATGAGACGAAAGGCTTCGTCACCCTGCTGTTCTTCGGGTACACACACTGCCCGGACATCTGCCCCGTTCACATGGCGAACATCGCGTCTGTGCTCTCTGACCTGCCATCACCGGCACGAAGAGCGATCAAAACCGTCTTCGTCACAACGGATCCGGAGCGGGACACACCGGACCGAATGCGGGAGTGGCTCGCCGCCTTCGATCGAGACTTCATCGGCCTTCGGGGTGACATGGAACAGGTGAACGAGATCCAGCGGCAGCTGAAGCTCGCACCGGCCGTGAAGATGGGCGAGATGGAGGATTATGCGGTGGGCCACGCGTCGCAGGTGCTCGCGTTCTCGGCGGATGGCCCGGCCCGCCTGGCTTATCCGTCCGGCACCCGCCAGGCCGACTGGGCCCACGACCTCCCACGACTCGTCGAAGAAGCTCAGGACGGATCGGGCCGGTAGCGGGCGCTCAGCCGATGCAGTGGTGGTGTGCAGCGCAGGGGATTCCGTGGGAATGGACCTGGCGTCCATACCCCGGGGTCTGGTTGTTCGTCGGTCTGCTCGCGCTGACCTACGGCCTTCTCGTCAGAAGTCGTGGGTCCCGCCCGCGCGCGGCCAGTTTCGTCGCCGGTGTCGTCGTGTTGTGGCTCGCGCTCGATTGGCCGGTGGGTGCGCTCGGCTCGGGGTACCTCGCGAGCCTCCACATGGTGCAGTTCGTCCTCATCTCTCTCGTGGCCCCGCCCCTCCTCCTGTACGGGCTGCCTCCGACGGTCCTGGCCGGTTTGCAGGGGCGTCCCCGCCTCTACGAGGTGTGGCGTCGGGTGACGAACCCCCTGGTCGCGATTCTGCTGTATAACGCGACGGTCGTCGCGACACACTGGCCGGCCCTGGTCGATGTACTGATGGCCTCACAGTCCGGGTCGTTTGCGCTGGACATGGCCTGGCTGGTAGCGGGAACGATCTACTGGTGGCCTGTGGTGTGCCCGGTGCCGGAGCGGCGCTTTCCATACGTGGCGAAGATCGGCTACCTGCTGCTCAACACGATCCTCAACACGCTGCCCTACGCTTTTCTGGTGTTCGGAGAGCTCCCGTTCTACGCGACCTACGAGCTTGCGCCGCCCGTGGGAGGCCTATCGGCTCGCGAGGACCAAAGAATCGCCGGCCTGGTCATGAAGCTGGGCGGCGGCGCCGTCTTCTGGACAGCGATCGGGATCCTGTTCTTCCGCTGGTACCAGGCGGAAGAGGGCCTTCGCGGCACCTGATCCGGAACGCAGAGCGGCGCGCGGCACCTGGTGAACGGCAGTGTGCGTCGAGACGAGCCGACTAGCCGTCGTCGTCCGCCGCGTCAGCCGACCGTCTGGGCTCCCGACAGGCCGGCCACGAACGCACCTCTCCCGTCTCCTCGTCCACCGGCATGACCCGCCGATCACGCGGCACGCGCTCGGGGTCCTCCGATGCCAAATACGCGAGCATCGCGATCAGAACCGCGTTGTTCCTGATCTCGTCGAACACGACCTTGTCGAACGTATCGCGGTTCGTGTGCCAGGTGTACGAGAAGTAGTCCCAGCTGAGCGACCACAGGCCGAACGCCGGGGCACCGGTGCAGACGAACGACGCATAGTCGCTTCCGCCGCCCCCCGGCATTCCAGGAATGCCAAGCTCGATGTGTTGCGTGATCTCGGGCGGAACACGGGCCAGCCACCGGCCGAAGTGGGCTCCCGCCTCCGTCAGGCCCTGCATCGGGATCCTGGCCACTCGGCCCGTTCCATTGTCCTGATTGAACAGTGCCTGCAGGCCACCCACGATCTCCGGATGGTCGGCGACGAACGCGCGCGAACCGTTCAGGCCCTGTTCCTCGCCGCTCCACAGACCGAGCAGAATGGTGCGCTTCGGTGAAGGGTAGACGGTCTTCAGGATGCGCATCGTCTCCAGCATGGTGACGCTTCCGGTGCCGTTGTCGGTCGCGCCGGACGCTCCATCCCACGAGTCGAAGTGTGCCGAGAGCAACACGTACTCGTCGGGCTTCTCGGAACCGGGGATCTCTCCGATCGTGTTGAAGACGGGTACGTCGCCCAGAAACTCCGCGTCCGCGTCGACCCGCAACACCGGATTTTGCCCGTGGTGGGCGAGCCGGTACACGAGCCCGAAATCCTCACAGCTCAGGGCGATAGCGGGCGCGCGATGATCGGGGGCGACCCCGAAAACGCGGTGCGCGCCCCACCCGCCCGACCAGTTGGAGCTGATGATCCCGACGGCTCCTGCATTCTCGAGCCGGCGGTGCAGGTGCTCCTCGCCCCCGAGCGTCTCCATCCGCTCGCCCTGTGCTTTCCGGGTCGCGTCGCGAGCCGCCTGCATCGCCTCGAGCGAGGCCGGAGTTCCGTGCTCTTCCCAGTTCTCTTCGGGTCGACAGGTGGATTGCGGGTAGGAGATCAGTACGAACTTTCCCTCGACCGACGGCAGCCACGCTTCGAGAGCCACTTCGTCGGCCTCGTCCGGGAGCAAGACCACGCCGGCTTCGATCGGCCCGTCCGTGCCGGGGCTCCATGCGAGCATCAGCCCTTCCAGGGTCCGAACCCGGGGCGACAGCAAATCGATGTGCGTGGTCCCGCGCCGCCACCCGGTCCACATTCCATACTTCTCGTTGCGGGCTTCGATGCCCCAGCGACGGAGCATCGCGACCGCCCACTCGTTGGCCGCCTCGTGTGCGGGTGAGCCGGTGAGTCGGGGCCCGATCGAGTCGAGCAGCGCCTGTGCGAGGGCGTAGGCCCGAGAGTTCTCCATGCCTTCGGCCCACATGGCCTGAATCACGGGGTCGTCCGTCGGGAAGGTCTGAGCGCGAACCAAGCTTGCGGGCGTCGCCGTCAGCAGGAGCGCGACCGTCACCACGAGATATGTACGCATAAGGTCTTTCTTGCCTGTGGGTCGGCAGGGCCTCCCGGTCTGCGATCGACGGTCCGGGGCATCGAGAAAGGGACCGCGGCTCACTCAACCCGCCACGGAATCGAGGATCCAGGTCAGGTACGAGGGCGAGCCAGAGTCCACACGCAGTGCCACGAATTCGGGTTCGTCGTACGGATGGAGCTCCAGCACGCGGTCCCGAAGCATGGGGAGCCGAGCGCTCGACGTCTTGAAGATCGCCAGCGACTCGGCCTCCTGTTCAATCGCCCCCTGCCAGCGGTACACGGAGACGACGTCATCCAGCACGTTCACACAGGCGGCCAGCCGCTCCTCGACGGCCGTGCGACCGATCTGCAGCAGCGAGTCACGGTTCGGGCCCGTGACCAGCGCGATCATCGCCTGGCCCCCGTTCGGATCGAGCGATTTCACCGGGCCTCCCGATACAGGCGGGCAATCGTCTCGGCATACTTCTCGGCCACGTGACGACGCTTCACCTTCAGGGTCGGGGTCAGCTCACCGCCCTCGACCGTGAACTCGTCCGTGACCAACAGCACTCGTCTCGGACGCTCGAAGTGAGCGAACTCCTGGCAGCGACCCAGGACATCCTCCTCGATGATGGCATGGAGCCGCTCGTCCGTCACCACGTCGGGCAGGTCACCGCTCAGGCCGAGCCGGGCTGCCTCTTCGCTCACGGCGCTGGGCTCGGTCACCACCAGGACGATCGGATACTTCTGCCTGTCGCCCAACATCACGGCCTGGCTGACGAAAGGCGAGCGGCGCAGGGCCTCCTCGACCCGCTGCGGCGCGATGTTCTTTCCATACGCCGTGATGATGAGCTCCTTCTTGCGATCCGTGATCCGGAGGTATCCCTCTTCGTCGAGTCGCCCGATGTCGCCCGTTCGAAACCACCCGTCTTCGAGCAACACTTCACGGGTCGCTGCCTCGTCACGGAAGTAGCCCTTCATGTTCTGACGACCGCGGGCCAGGATCTCGCCGTCCTCGGCGATTCGGATCTCCACACCGTCGATCGGTGGGCCGACCGCCCCAAGACGGGGCCGATCGATCGGATTGAAACAGAGCACCGGCGACGTTTCCGTGAGGCCATATCCTTCCAGGATCGGCATGCCGGCCGCGAAGAAGAAGCGCGCCACGTTCGGATCCAGCGGTGCGCCGCCGCTCACGAAGAAGCGAAGATGTCCTCCGGTCCGGTCGCGGAGCTTTCGGAATACGAGTCGATCGGCCACCGTGGCGCGGGTCTGCAGCCACAGACCCATCGGCCGTCCTTCGAGCCGGCGGCCGGCGCGCTCTTCTCCGACGGCACGTGCCCAGCGGAAGATCTTCCAGGTCAGACCTCCCGCCGTTCTGGCCCTTGCCTCGGCGGTCTCCAGGATTTTGTCGAACACCCGGGGAACGACCGTCATGATCGTCGGCTGCACTTCACCCATGTCGCGAACAATCGTGTCCCGGGACTCCGCGTAGGCGATCGACACGCCCGCATGCCACATGAGGTAGTGGCCGGCCATTCGTTCGAACACGTGGGCGAGCGGCAGGATGGAGAGGGATCGATCGGTCGGTTCGACCGGAAAGCGCCGGGTCGCGAAGATGGTGTTGCTGTACAGGTTGTCGTGCGTGAGCATGACCCCCTTCGGCGGTCCCGTCGTGCCGGACGTGTAGATGAGGGTCGCCAGATCCTCCGGTTGCGTCTCGCGGGCGTACGGCTCGTAGCTGTCCTTCAGAGCCGCGTCGGCGTTTCGTCCACTTTCGGCCAGGGCTTCCAGGCCCGATGGCTCGAGTCGCCCGCAGACCTCCGCCGGCATCTGCTCCGGATCGAAAACGATAATCCGCTCCAGATCGGGGAGCTCGTCCAGCACGGCCCACACCTTGGCGAGTTGCTCCGAGTCGGAGACGAAGAGAGCCCGTGCTTCCGCGTGGCGAAGGGCATAGGCGATCTGGTCGGGGGGAAGGACGGGATAGACGGGCACGCTGACGAGTCCCGCCATCACGATCGCGTAGTCGGCGAGGGCCCACTCGAGACGGGTGTCCGAGAGGATCCCGATTCGTGTTCCGCGATCGTATCCCATGACGCGGAGGCCCAGGGCGAGATCACGAACCCGGGTCGCCACCCCCTGGTGAGAGAGGTGTTCCCACGAACCGTCGGGGCGACGCCGGAGGAGGGCATCGGCGCGCGCGTGACGAGCGGCGGCGCCCAGATACAGGTCAACGAGCGTACCGGGCTCCAGCTGTGCCGGCGAGCCGACTGTGCGGGAGTCCGCCTCGGAACGTTCCTCCGTCACCGGTCGCCTCGCGCCGTGTTACCGGTTCGGATCGCGCCCCGGCTCTTCATCATCCACACGCGATTCGCCTGACGCATTGGTTTCAGCATCGCTCTCCGGCGGGGCGTCGGGGGCAGGTATCGGGTCCGAGATGTCGACCAACGGGTATCCCTCGGCCGTGCCCATGAGGCGCTGGAGTGTCGAGCGAGCGTGCTGAACGTGCGGGTCTTCGTCCCAGCCCGCCTGTTCCGACGCGAGGAAGGTTCGCAGATGTCTCTCAGCCCCCTCTCGATCACCGTTCCGCAGGAGCAGAAACGCTATTCCGTAGTGAGCGCTGGGACTCCGCGGGCGGATCTCGAGAGCCTTTTGATACGCCCGGATCGCCTCCATGGATTGGTTCGTGCGAGTATAGACGGTCGCCAGTTGCTCCAGGGTCGCCGGGTCGTTCGGCTTCTCGCGTAACGCGAGCTGGAAGGAGGTGAGGGCGTCGTGGAAGCGCTCCTGACGAACGAGGGACACACCTTCCTCATAGTAGTCCGGCTTGGCTTTCCCTTCGTCTTTGGCCCAGAACTTCCACCAGGGCATGCCCGTAATCCTTTCCCGCTCGCCGCTCTCCCCGTGCACCCGCTCGCTATGCGCCTTGGTCGGTCGACTCCGCCTCGGCTTGCTCGGTCGTCGGACGGGACGGCTCGTCCGCCGCGGTGCGTGTCTCCACGGCCGGCGTAGCCGGCGGTCTCGACGGCGAGGCTGCGAGGTTGTAGCAGAAGGCGAAACCGGCGCCGATGAGATACCCGTATGCGTACGCCCACATCGCACCGACAAACGCCCCTGCCACGCTGATCGAGTAGCCAAAAAGTACGCTGCGAGCGAGAAGTGGCGCCGGTGACTGGCCGGCATGCGCGAGCAGCAACAGTGTCGCGCCGAAGACCATCACGGCGGCCAGAGCGCCCGCGGCCATGGCGCATGCTCTCGTGTCGAGTCGCATCCTTGCCGGTCTTATCGCTGGTGAACTCGCGGCCGAAACGCCCGCGAGCGAACGCTTTCGAAGTTAGACACGGCCCAGATAATCAGCAACGCGACCGCTAACCGGAAGTCACTTCTCGTACCGCGACCAGAGCGGTGTCGTCGGACGCCAGCACACGGAGCGCGGTCGCTCGCGCCACACGCTCGACAAGGGCATCTGGCTCGAGCACAACCAGTCGCGCCGTGGCCCGCAACGCACGGATCGCTGCCTCGAGGCGCTCGGCGTCGGGGGCGTAAAGAGCGATACCGGAAAGTCGTCCGGTGAGAAGAGGGAGAGCTGCACCGGGATCGACCAGAACCAGGTTCGTAGTGGCGCTCTCGCTGCCCGGCTCAGCGACGGACTCGGGCTCTGGCGGCCCGCGATGGGAGGGCACAAGGGCGACGATTTCCCTGCCCCGCGCCAGGCGGGCCAACGGTTCGGCCAGGGTGCACAGCGCCTCGTCCAGCAGAACGAAACCGCCCGTTTGTTCCTGCAATCCGAGAAGCGCCGCGAGTGCGAGCGCGCGCTCGGCCGAGTCGGCACCCTCGCGCCATGCCTCGGCGATCGACCGGTCCCGGTCCGCGGGATGGGGTCGCCTTCCGCCTGCGCCCGTCAGGTCGACCGTCCCGGCTCGAATCGGGAAGCGCGCCTCACAGAACGGACATCCCAGCCATCCTTCGAGGACCCGACTGCCATCCGCATCGTCGATGAACGCGACCAGACCCGCCGTGGCGGTACAGCGGGGACAGCGGAGCACCTCGGTAAGCTCGATCCTCATCTGCGCGCCGACGCCGGTCAGTCCGGGGGCACGAAAATCTCGGTGTCTCCATCGTGAGCGCCCGACCGCAGCGCCCCCAACACGGCTTCGGCCACGGTTTCGGCCCTCAGCATGGAAGAACGGGGTGGCAGGTCCTGCCCCAGGCGGTGCTCGAAGATGTCCCATGCGCCTGTGTCGACCGGGCCAGGCTCGATCAGAAGACTCCGTACTCCGGTGCCCGCCAGTTCCGTGCACAGCACTTCGTGGAAGCCTCTCAGTCCGTACTTGGAGGCTCCGTAAGCCGCGTTGCCGGGAAACGGTTGTCTCCCGGCCACCGAGCCCACGTGCACCAGCACGCCCGAAGCTCGCGCCAGCATGGCCGGTAGAAACGCGCGGGTCAGACGGAAGGGAGCTCGCAGATTGAGGGCCAGGTGCAAGTCGAAGTCCTCGGGAGGGACGACCGAAGCGGCCGCCAGCCCGAAGATCCCTGCGTTGTTCACCAGCACGTCGGGTGCGTCGCCGAACTGCGCATGGACGGCCGTCACGACACGGTCCACGCCCTCGGCCGTGGCCAGGTCCGCCGCGACCCCGTGTCCGCCGGTCTGCTCGGCAGCCGCCTCCAGGGCGGGCCCACCCCTCGATACGAGAAGCAGGCGGACGCCCTCGGCCGCCAGGCCGCGTGCAATGGCGAGGCCTATGCCACGGCTCCCCCCGGTCACCACGGCCGTGGCCCCCGGCCGGACACTCATCTCGGGAAATCCCCCCGACTCGCCGACAGCCGCGACCTCAGGAGATGAACTGCGGGGAGAGCGCCAGCCGGAGGAATTCTTCTCGCGTCCGCGGATCGCTGCGGAACAACCCGCGCACGGCGCTCGTGATCGTCTTGCTGTTCTGCTTCTCCACGCCCCGCATCATCATGCAGAGGTGGTAGGCCTCCACGACGACGCCGACCCCTCGCGGCTGCAACACATCTTCGACCGCCTGGGCGATCTCCTCCGTGAGTCGCTCCTGCACCTGTAGTCGGCGTGCAAACACGTCCACGATACGCGCGAGCTTGCTGAGACCCACGATGTGGCCGTCGGGGATGTACGCGACCATAGCCTTTCCGAAGAACGGCAGCATGTGATGCTCGCACAGCGAGTACAGCTCGATGTCCTTGACGATCACCATGCTGTCGTGCGGCTCCTCGAAGACCGCCCCATTCATGATGTCATCGACCGACATCTCGTACCCTCGCGTCAGCCAGCGCAGGCTGCGGGCGACACGCTCCGGCGTCGCCTCGAGACCGGGGC
>JBDHLB010000105.1:0-6181 GCA_039586095.1 Gemmatimonadota bacterium | reverse complement strand
AGGTTCACGTCGGGGGTGTTTACCTCGACTGTGCCCGAGAACTCCTGGCGCTCCGCCTCGGCGCTCACGACGGTGCCCGGGAACGCGAAGTAGTTGTCGGCCGTGATCGTGACCATGCCGCCCTGTCCCCCCGCGGCCTGGGCCACGATCCGACTCTCTCTCTGAAGCTCGTTCTGAGGGTCGTCCTGAAGGATCACGACCTCGGGATCGATCGTGATGTTGCCACCCAGGCCGTCGGTCACGGCCGCCGTGATCTCACCCGCGTCGAGGTGGACGAGCTTCTTCGCCTTGACCGTGACGTCGCCGCCGTCGGCTTTCTCGGAATTGACGGCGACCTCGCCGCCGAACAGATAGAGACGGTCCGTCACCAGTCTGACCGAGCCCGCGTCGCCCGTGCCGAGGCTCGCCGAGCCCACCCTGCTCCGTCGCCCGTTGCGACGACCGCCCACCTCGAGCGACTTCGACGCCGTGAGCGTCACGCTGCCCGCGGTGCCACTGGACAGAACGCTGGTGCTGTCCACCAAGGCGCCGTTCAGCACCCGGATGCGCTCCGCGTCGAGCGCGATCGAACCTGCGTCCCCGGACCCGAGTGTCGAAGTCGCGACAATCCCACCCTCGGTGACCGTGATGTCGGGTGCGCGGAGAGAAACCCCTCCGGCCTCTCCCGCTCCGAGGGTTGAGGAGAAGATGCCCGACAGGGTAAATGGCTTGCCTTGCCTCCATTCCTCGAGAAACCGCTCCAGAACGAAGGGCTCGCCGCCCTCGTAGGTGATGAAGATCGACTCCGAGGCGTCGATGTCGATGGTGCCGGCCGGCCCGGCGCCGAAGCTGCTCGCGGAGATGCCGCTTGCCGGCGGCTCGCTGCCGGGCTCGCTCGGGAAGTCCGGATGCGGGCCCACGTGTACCGTGTCGGCGTTGATCTCGATCGTGCCGGCGTTGCCAGTCGAGCCGGGATTGGTATTGGCGTGGATTGTGCCGAATGGTGCGACGATCAGGTGTCGCGCATCGAGGTCAATGGTGCCGGCCTGGCCGGGTCCAGCGCTGCCGACGGTGATGAAGCCCTCAATAATACGGCCTTCGAGGCCGGTAGGCGGGTGCAGGCCTACGTGTACGGTGTCCGCGTCGATATCGATCGTGCCAACCCCGCTCGACCGGACGTCGCTCCAGGCCGCGATGGCCCCGCCCGGTGCGACCACCAGCTCCCCCACGTCGATGTCGATCGTTCCGGCTCTACCCTTCTGAAGCCCGAGCGAGTCCGCGCGAATTCCCAACACAGCGATGTCACCGCTCCCCGGACGCTGGAACGGCCCATCGATGAGCACCGACTCGGCGCGGACTGTGATGTCTCCCGCGTTTCCGGTTCCACCCGAGCAGGACGGGCCGGCAAAGAAGCAGCTCTCTGCAATGGCAGCGACGCTTCCTGCGTCGAGGAGCTCCAAGGAGCCATCCAGGTCGATCAGGATCGTGCCAGCATCGCCCGCGTCATGGAGTGTGCGGACGCTGACCTCGGACCAGGACCTCGAATTGAAGCCGATGACCCGCATGTGCTCCGCACGGATCTCGATGCTTCCGGCTTCCTCGGGCCGACCCTCATCGCCCCGCTTCGAGGTGCAGTCCAGACATTCACTGCTGATCCAGCCGCCGTTCGTGACCTCGACCTGTCCCGCCCGGATGTGGATCGGGCCTGGTGCACCGGGCACGGGGACGTCTTCGTTCCGCCAGGACCGACTGCTGCTGCTCGTGTCGATGAGTGCGTATCCTGTCGGGCCTTCGGGATCATCTGAGGCATCGACTCTGAGGGTCTTTGTCACCTCGATGTCGATCGTGCCGCCGTTCCCGCTGCTGCCCCAGGCAGCCGCGCTGACATCGGCACGTGCCGAGACCTCCATGGAGTCCGCCTGGATGTCGATCTCGCCGGCGTCGCCCGTCGCGCCGAGCCCGAAGCTGCGCGCGCTCACAGAGGCACCCTCCGTGACGAGGAGCGTCGCGGCCTCGATCTGGATTCTGCCGCCGGCCCCGCTGCTGCCTGTCTCCGCACTCGCGCCGACCTCGGTCGGGTGGGGTACGTTGCTACGGGGTGCGTCGCGGTTGAAGTAGCCCGGACCGTTCTGGAGCGTGACGGTCGGGCTCGTGATTTCGATCCCACCCGCGGCGCCCGATGAGGTCGTGTTCACCGAGAGCAGGCTGTCGTCCACGAGTACCGACTCGCTCGCCTCGAAGTGGATCGTGCCGCCAGGAGAAGGAAGCTCTGCCGTGCTCCTGTTCTCGGCGAGCACCAACGACCGCTCCGCAGGCACGGCCCCGCCCTGCATCACCAGCCGCCCGCCCCGGATGGAGGCCGTGCCCGGCGCCTCGCCGCTCACATCGACGGTCGAGCGCGTGAGCGCGACGTCTCCCTGGGCTTCGAGGTGCACATGAGCGCCGGGCGCCACGATCTCGGCGTCCGTGAGCGTGACGTCGCCCCCAACCAGTTCGAGGCGCTGTCCGGGACCGGCCGCTCCTTCCGTTTCGGTGCCGAGAGACGCCCCCGTCAGCTCGACCGGCCCCGGCGTGCTCTCCTCCAGGAACCCGAACGCCTCGGGCCGCGCCGTCGAGAGCACGCTCGGCCGCCCGTCGGCGTAGAAGCGCGCCAGTTCGCCCTCGCCGAGGCCGACGTAGTCGCCCGTGCTCGCGTGGAAGGAGCCGGGCACGTCTAGGCTCGCCCCTTCCCCGAACATTACGCCGCTCGGGTTCAGCAGCCACACGTCCGCGCCCGAGATGGTCGAGCGAAGCTCGCCGTCGATCCGAGACTCATCGGGTCCGGTCACCCGCGAGATCACGTTGTCGATCGCGCCCGGATCGGGTGCGCCCTGGCCCGTGAAGGTGGCCCGCTCGCCGCCGCCGATCGAGAACTCCGAGAAGCTGTGGAACAGGTTCCCGCCATGCTGCTCGCCGAGGTCGGCCCGGATCAGGTAGTCGGCGGGCTCGCCGAGGTCGTCGAAGCCGGGCGCGACGATCCCATCCGCCCCCGGATCGAACGCCGGGCCGACGGTGCCGTCGCGCACCACGAGGCCCTGGTTCTGGGCAGTCGCGGGGGATGCCGCGAGCAGCGCGAGCCCGAGGCCCAGCAGCAAAGCGAAGCAGCGATCAGCGGCAAAGCGCCCCATACGACACGTCTCGCTCCCCCCGAGTGTACGCCTCCCGGGCGGGGATCGGGGGCCTTCGTTAGGAGAGTCGTTCCAGGGCGGGGGTCCGGATCAGGGAGCCGCAGCGAGATCGGTCCCGGCCTCCCACAGCCTCAGCCGGAGCCGCTGTGCCCGCGCCAGGAAGCGGCTCGCGAGGTCCCGTGCGCCGGTCAGACCGTCGGCTGGCCCCTGCGGCGTCGCAGCCACCACAGCCCTGGCAGCAGCAATGCCAACTCGGGGCCAAAGCCGCAGCCCGCGGGAGCGGGAGGGGGGGACTCCGTTGTGTCGAAGGGGTCCGAGCAGTCCGGGTCCGCGAGGTCGATCAGCCCGTCGAGGTCGTTGTCTTCCTGGTCGAAGCACTGCGTCTGGGGGCGATTCTGCGGCTCAGGGACAATCGCCAGCACATCGAATCCGCAGTTGTGGGACCAGTTAACGGAGCAGGATGCATCACCGCTGTTCTGCACGTTGCAGTTCGCCGTTGTGGATACAGCTATGTCTAGGAGCACCCGGTCGCCGGCGACGAACGAGCGGAGTCCGCCACCATTCAGTTCCGAAGCATCAATGTCGGGTCTGATTGCTCGATTCAGGTTGCCGCCCCATCCGACATCGGATTCGTAATCGCCGGCCAGCTTCGTGCTTGACACCGCTTGGTCGTCGAAAGACACGCTGCATGAAGAGCCGAGAGCTACCGCAGACCCCGAAAGATCGTTCTCCGAACTCCGCTTCATAAAGGCCACAGTTGTCATGGCTTCGCCGAAGTCAGGGACGAACAGCTCGACCCGCGGCGGTACTACTTGCCGCACGGCGATGTGCACTCCTTGACCGGCCGCGAGCGGCGGGGCGCTTGAGACGTTTCCCGAGCTAAAAGCTTCAAGCGTCCCCGGACCTGCCGTAAACGCGAAGCTGCCTGACCCGTTGGCGGCCCAGGCCGGGGCGGTCCATTCGAACTCCGGCCCGCTGATATCAGGATCGTTGCTCCCGCCTCCCGGAGCGCTCGCCTGGACCACGAAGGTCCCAGGGTCCAGGAGCTGCACTTCGACCGGGACAGTCGCACCCGCTTGTGCGCCCTCCGCGATCAACGAAGCGACGAGAAGCACTACTTTGCTTCGCATTCCCGGTCCCCCCTTGATGCTGAACGGGTAGCCGTTCCTATCCGGCCTTCCACAGCCGCTGCCGGAGCCGCTGCGCCCGCGCCAGAAAGCGGCTCGCGAAGTCCGGGTACTCACAGGCGAGGCGCTCCAAGTCACCGGCGACGGCGGTGAGCAGCTCGCGTAGCTCGGTCGGCTCTGCGGCTTTCTGCCGCAGCAGCGTCTCGGTCGGGTAGTCGAAGGGGTCGGTGCCTGCGGCTCCCATCTTGGTCGCTAGCGTACTCCTGTCCGCGGTTCGCCCGCGATGGGGAGGAGTGAGGATGCGAGCACTCTCGCTAGCCATTGGGATCGGTGTGCTTCTGGTCTCCGCGGTCGCCCAGGCCGACCCGAAGGAGGTCGAGGTCGTCAACCTGCCGGCGGTGAACCGCCCCGGGTTCTTCGGAGGCTCGTTCAGTTGAGTCCGACCCCCGTGGCCGTCTCCTTCTGCTTCTGAAAGTAGATCGCCTCGAACTCGGCCGGGGGGACATTCCCGATCGGCTCGAGGAGCCGCCGCTCGTTGAACCAGTCGACCCAGGTCAGCGTCGCGAACTCGACCTCATCGACGTTGCGCCAGGGCCCGTTCGGGTGGATCACCTCGGTCTTGTAGAGGCCGTTGATCGTCTCGGCCAGCGCGTTGTCGTAGGAGTCGCCGACGCTCCCGACCGATCCCTCGATGCCGGCCTCGGCCAGGCGCTCCGTGTACCGGATCGAGAGGTATTGCACGCCGCGGTCGCTGTGGTGAACCAGGTTCTCGAGACCCGAGCGGGCATGGACGGCCTGCTCCAGCGCATCGAGCGCCAGGTCGCTCCGGAGTGAGTTCGAGACGCGCCAGCCGACGATCCGGCGGGAGAACACGTCCGTGATGAAAGCGACGTAGGCGAAGCCCTTCCAAGTCGCGACGTAGGTCAGGTCGGCCACCCAGAGCTGGTTGGGTCCATTGGCCCTGAAGTTGCGCTGCACGAGGTCGGCCGGCCGCAGAGCCGCTTCGTCGACGACCGTCGTCCTCTTGAAGCGACGTCCTCGGCGAGCACCTTCGAGGCCCATCTGGCGCATCAAGCGCGCCACCGTACACCGCGCCACCTCGACGCCCTCCCGGAGCAGCTGGCGCCACACCTTCCGGGCGCCGTAGACCCCGAAGTTCTCCTTCCAGACTCGCTCGATGTCATCCCGGAGCACCACGTCTCGCACGGCTCGCCTGGGAAGCCTCGACGGATCTGCCTCCCGGGCCTTCTGCTCGTGGTACGTCGACGGGGCGATCGGCAGCTGCGCGCAGATCGGCTCGACCCCGTGCTCTTCCCGGTGCTCGTCGATGAACGACACCATCACTTCGGTCGGCGGTCGAGCTCCGCCTGGGCAAAATACGCCGACGCCTTGCGGAGAATGTCGTTCGCCCGTCGGAGCTCGCGGTTCTCCCGCTCGAGTTCCCTCATCCGGGCCTGCTCGTCGCTCGTCAAACCCCCACGGCGACCCGAATCGACCTCCGCCTGGCGCACCCACTTCCGGAGCGTCTCCGCTGTACATCCGATCTTCGAAGCGATGGATCCCATCGCCTCCCACTCCGAGGCGTACTCGCCCCGGTGCTCGAAGACCAGCCGGACCGCTCGCTCACGAACCTCTTGCGAAAACTTGTTTGCTCTTGCCATCGCTCCATCCTCTCAAGCCATGGAGCCTCCGGCAAACCCGGGGCGGTTCACGGTGCAGGATGTGAACGTGGTCGCAAATCAGGCGTCGTGCGAGGCCCAGACGCTCCAGCTCGTGGGGTTCACGAGTGCCCTCCATACCGGGAATCTTGGAGGCGTCCTTGGTTCAACGCGCAGGTGCCAGCCGGAGTTCCCCAGTAGTCGCATGTGCACTATTGCTGAGATCCAGAACACGCTCGCGGTGCCGCTC
>JBDHLB010000035.1:0-44830 GCA_039586095.1 Gemmatimonadota bacterium | reverse complement strand
ACCCAGCGGGCGTCGATCTTCAGAGCCCACATAATCAGTATCGCGAGGGGCAAGTCCCAGTTCGAGGTGTGATAGGCGCCGATGAGGACGAACTTGGGCTCGGACGGGTGCTGCCCGACGACCTTCCAACCGAACAACTTCAGGACGAAGCGAGACACGGACCGCACGTTGTCTTTCCTACGCCTCGACGCTCTGGGATCCGATGTGTAGACAGGTCGGATGGTCATCCCCCGGTGGCTCGCCCGGCAGGGGAAACCAACGAAGGTGCTCGAAATCTTCGGTCACCGGCGCCTCGATTCCGGGGCCGCTCCCGGGCCTGGCGTTCGCCAGAATCTCCCGTGCCTCTGCCAAGTAGTCTTGCAGACGCTCCTCGGGCTCCCGCTGCCGGCGACGAGGGTATTCGAGGCCTGCCGGGGTATAGCGAATCTCCCCAAGGCTCATGGGCGACGCCTCGACACCGCTCCGGTGCGTCCACAGACCCGTTTGCGTGTCGAAGCGGTATTCATCCAGCAGCCGCCACCCGTCCGTCGCCACCAAATCGACAGCGTCGAGGATGTACTCGAACACAACCTCCGAAATGAAGTAATTGAAGTTCACGCGCACCCAGCCCGGCTTGATTCCCTCGCAGCCGCGACCGATCTCACGCTCGAACTCGTGCGAGGTCTCGATATCGATTCCGAGCAGTCGGTGACCGTACGGCCCCGCGCAGGAACAGCCACCCCGGGCCTGGATCCCGAACAGGTCGTTCAGCAGCGCGACCACGTAGTTGTGGTGCAGGTACTGCTGCCCGTGGCGAACGACAAACGACACGATCGAAAGACGCTCTGCCCCGTGGTTCCCCAGGATCTCGATGCTGGGATTGCGATCCCAGCGGGCGATCGCGCGCTGAATGAACGTCTCTTCGCACCGCCGAATGACATCCGAACCGACCCGATCCTTCAGCTGGAACACCAGACCGGCGCGGATCGACTCGATGATCGCCGGAGTACCCCCTTCCTCCCGGTGCTCGGGGTCTTCGAAGTACTGATGGTCAGAGGGGTTCACGTACCACACGGTCCCGCCTCCGGGCACATCGGGGACGCGATTCCGGAACAGCTCCCGTCTGGCCACGAGCACGCCCGGTGTGCCCGGTCCCCCGATCATCTTGTGAGGCGAGAGAACGATCGCGTCCTTGTAGTCCAGGCGATCTTCGCCCGCGTCGCCGGCCGGACCCATGTCGATCGCTACGTACGGCGCGGCTGCCGCGAAATCCCAAAAGGCGAGCGCTCCGTGCTTGTGGAGACAGATCGAGACGTGGCGGGTGTCGGATACGATGCCTGTCACGTTCGACGCGGCAGAGAAACTCCCGATCTTGAGGGGTCGGCCCCGATACCGTTCGAGCTCGCCTTCCAGCTCTTCGCAGTCGATCCCGCCGTGCAGATCCTCATGAATCACGACGACGTCGGCGATCGACTCTCGCCACGGAAGCTCGTTCGAATGGTGCTCGTACGGGCCGATGAACACCACCGGTCGCTCCTCCGGAGGGATCGCATCCCGAAGTCCATACTGGGCGTCGAGGTCGTTGGGAATCCTCAGATTCAGGATCCCGATCAAGCGGTCGATCGCTCCCGTCGATCCAGAGCCTGCAAACACCACGCAGTGTTCGTCGTTAGCCCCCACCGACTGCCTCACGATGCGACGGGCTTCTTCCCTGAAGTGGGTCGTCTGTCGACCCGTGCCCGAGCTCTCGGTGTGTGTGTTCGCGTACAGGGGGAGCACCTGTTCGCGGATGTAGTCCTCGATGAACGAGAGGGAGCGGCCAGAGGCCACGTAGTCGGCGTATGTCACCCGCCGCGGCCCGTACGGACCCCACACAGCCTCGTCTTCTCCGATCACGGAGGCTCGAATAAGCTCGATCAGGTGTTTTCGATCTTCCATCCGACCTCGGAAGCTGTGCGTGGAGGGCTCAGAAAAGCTGGAGTGGGGCGGCCCAGGGGGCAAGCTTGGCCCACACGGGCCGATGTCACCTCAGGCGCTTTCGTCTCCGTGGCGGATGCGATCGAACGGCTGGACGACGGTGGACGCGATGTTGCTCAGATGCGCACCAACGCGTCGCAGGATCTTGGCGGCCGCCGAGTAGACGATCGCCATGTCCGCGGTCAGGTCGCTGGCCGCCAGCCGCTCCGTGAAGTTCAGCAACAGCGGCTTCAGCTCCCTGTGGGTGGAGATGACTTGCTGAGCCAACTCGACATCGTCTTCACGGAACGCCTGTTCGCACAACTCGAACAACGGTCGTACACGGGCCGCCAACTCCTTCAGCTCTGCGGCGAACGGGCCACCCCTCGGCCGTTTGGCGAATCGCTGAATCTCGGCCAGACCACGCGAGAAATCGCCGATTCGCTCTGCGTCCTGGACCATACTGACCAGAATCAAACTGGTCACCAGGTCTTGCTCGGGATTCACACTGAGGTGCTGCAGAATCGTGCGTCGGACCATGCGCTCGCTTTCGTCCACGACGTCGTCCATCGTGTCGAGATCCACCTCGAGCTCCGTGTTCTCCAGAAGCGCCGCCAGGGAGAGGTCGAACATCTTCGCCGACTGCTGCAACATGGCCGTCACGTCATCGAACGCAGCGTCGACGAGCTTGGACCTCTCCTCACCTCCGAACAGTCGCTTCAGCATTTTGCCTCTCCCTTACCCAAGGACGGGACACGCTCACAGTGTGCCGGTCAGGAACAACAGTGCAAACGGTATCCCGTAGAACAGTACGAGTATGTACACTCCGGCCAGGATTCTTCTCCGGCTCCCCACCTTCCCCAGGCTGCGGGCCATCGCGAGTGGAACGGCCCGCATGGGACGCGGCAGATAGATGAGTGCCGAGCCGGTGATGTTGAACAAGAGGTGCGAGAACGCCACGGACACGGCGGCGGGGCTGCCCGTGCTGAGCGCAGCCAGCATCGCGGTGATGGTGGTTCCGATGTTCGCACCGATCGTATACGGAAAGATCTGTTCCAGCGTTACGATCCCCGCTCCCACCAGAGGGATGACGACCGACGTGGTGATCGAGCTGCTCTGAACCATGACGGTCACGGCGATTCCGGCCAGAGCCGCGGCGGCGGCAGAGCGAAACAGGGTGCGATGCAGGATCGTCTCGGCCTGGGCCGTCATCAGTCGCTTGAGCACATCCACGAGCAGCTTCAGGCTCGCGATCAGGAGCAGCACACCCAGCGCCAGCACAAGCCAGCCGACGTCGCCAAGCACATGCGAGAACCACCCGGCGGTCGGTCGGACGATGGCGCGAAGCGGATTGAACAGCTCGATCCCGCCGACCCCCTCCAACAGCTTCTCGAGAAACTGAGACGCCCGGGCCAGATATCCGGTCGCGATCTCGAGCGGAAGCAGGAGCAGCACGGCGAGCCAGTTGAAGAAGTCGTGCACGGTGGCCCCCGCCAAGGCCCGTTGGAACTCCTCGCGCCGCGTGATATGACCCATCGAGACGAGCGTGTTCGTGACCGACGTGCCGATGTTGGCGCCCATGATGATCGGGATGGCTCCTCCGATCGTCAGCGCGTCGGCAGCCACGAGCCCCACGGTGATGGATGTCGTGGTCGAGGAGCTCTGAACCAGGCTGGTCGCGAGAATACCTATGAACAGGCCGACGATCGGGTTGGCGGTCTGCTCGATGAGGGTCTCCGCCAGGTCGCGGCCGAAGAGCTTGAAAGCCAGACCCATCAGGTCGAGTCCGAGAAAGAACAGGTACAGCAACGACAGCAGCCCCGCGATCCGAAGAAGCGTGCGGAGGCGTTCGTTTTCCATATCGGTGGCTCAGCTGGGGCGTCGTTGCCCGGCCATGGGTCGGGGTGAGCGGAGCGGCGGTTCTGATGGTCCGTCGGCCCGTTTTCGTTACACGGACGTTACACTTCGGAGCGGCGTCTGACCAGCAGTGGCTGCAACGGGGTGAATCCATCCGGCGAGGTCGGACGCTGTAACAGGAAGACGCAGCCGAGTGCGGCGGACATAACACGGTCCGCACGCCGGAACACGAATTGCAACCTCCTTATCATGCTTGAGCTTCACGGGCAGACCGGTCACCGACCGTCGAACCGACATCGACGATTCCTTGGCACGTGCCGATTGGCCTGAGCCGCCCCGTTATCAGGAGGTATTCATGTCTCGCTCCCATGTTTTTCGGCTGCCAGCGCTCGCTTCCGTCACTGGATCGATGCTCGCGGTGATGCTGTGGCTCGGGTGCAGCGATGGCCCGAATTCGCTCACCGGACCGCAAACTTTGCAGACGCGAGCGGACGCCTTCCAGGGCGTAATTTCCGGACAGGAGAGCGGCCTGGGGGCCGCCATCAGCGCGCAGCGACGGCATACACCCGGTCTCCTGCGGATCGAAGGCGTGGTGGGTACGGCCGTGGGACTCGACGAAGATGGCAACGCCGCCGTGAAGGTGTTCACCGCGCGTCCCGGTGTGGGCGGCATCCCAGCCTGGCTCGACGACGAAGTTCCTGTGAGGGTTGTCGTGACGGGAATGTTCGTCGCCGGCAACACGACCAGCCGCGCTCGACCGGCTCCCGTGGGCTACTCGGTGGGCCACCCGGACATCACGGCCGGTACGATCGGAGCGCGGGTCGTCAACGCTTCTGGCGAGACGTTCATCCTCAGCAACAATCATGTGCTCGCGAACAGCAACGACGGGAGCCTCGGCGACCCGATTCTGCAGCCCGGTCCGTTCGACGGCGGGTCCTACCCGGCCGATCTCATCGGGACGCTCGCCGACTACGAGCCCATCGACTTTTCCCTGAGCGGTCAGAACTACATGGACGCCGCCGTCGCCGCGGTGGCCGCGGTGGATGTCGAAGTCTCGACTCCGGCGGACGGCTACGGCACGCCGAACGCGCAGCCGTACGACCTCGATGCGAACGACGACGGCAACGTGGACGCTAGCGTGATCGGGCTCAACGTGAAGAAGTACGGACGCACGACCCAGTTGACCGTGGGCGTGGTCACGGACATCAACGCGATGGTCGAGGTGTGCTATGAAGTGCTCCTGTGGTTCTGCACGAAGAGCGCGTACATGTACGACCAGATCATCTACACGAACCTGAGCCAGGGGGGCGATTCGGGCTCGTTGATCGTGACGGACGATGGGAACAACCGTCCCGTGTCTCTGCTGTTCGCCGGAAGCGACACGCACACGATCGGCAACCGGATCGATCGGGTCCTGCAGCGGTTCGGCGTAACCGTGGATGACGGATCGGGCGGCGGCGACCCACCGGGCGGCAACGAGCCGCCGGTGGCGTCCTTCACCTACACGTGCACGGATCTGAGCTGCGACTTCGACGGCAGCGGATCGAGCGACAGCGATGGCAGCCTCGTCTCCTACGATTGGACCTTTGGCGACGGTGGCTCCGCCTCGGGGATTACGGCCAGCCACACCTACGGGTCCGCCGGCACGTACAACGTGACGCTGACCGTCACGGATGACGGCGACCTCACCGACGACCAGCAGCAGTCCGTCACCGTCTCCGATCCGCCATCCGGAGAGCCGACCCTGGTTGGGTCAGGCCGGAAGGCAAAGGGAAGGCACGTGATCGACCTCAACTGGTCAAACGTGCCGTGGCCGGTGATCTACGTGTTCCGGGACGGTGTCGTCATCGAGACGCTGCCGGGAACGGAATCGGGCTCGTACTCCGACTTCACGGGACTGAGGGGGAAAGGCGTCATCTACACGCATTTCATCTGTGAGGGCGACGACGACCTTCTGAGCGAGTGCTCGAATCCCGTGTTTACGACGTTCTGACTTCTGGCGGGCCGGGCCGCGAGCGCGGCCTGGCCCGCATCACGCGTCCAGGCGGCGTGACGCTTCCGAGCGACGTCACGCGTCCAGGCGACCCATCAGGGTCCTGAGCCAATCTCTGAGCTGCGAGAGCACCAGAAACTCGCGGTAGACACGCCGTTGAGCGGCCTGCCCCAGAGTCCGCCGCTGCGTGGGATCGGCCAGCAGTTTGTCCAGAACGTTGGCCAGTTCTTCCGTATCTTCGGGGTCGGACACCAGACGGCCTTCGTACCCATCGAGGATCTGCTGTCTCAACCCGCAGGCGCTGGAGGCCACCACCGGCACGCCTTTCCACATCGCTTCCGTGGCGGTGAGGCCGAAGCCTTCCTGAATCGAGTTCTGAACCACCACGGTGGAACACCGTTGGATGGCGTTGACCATCAGGGCGTTCTCTTCGCGTGACTCCATCGGGAGGGTGATCAGGGCCACGTCCCGCTGCAGATCTGGGTCCAGTCGCCGGTAGGCGGAGCTGAGCTCCTCCATGACCTCGAGACCCTCCGGATCGTCGGCGACGGAGCGCGGATCCGGGCCCACCAGGAGCAGGCGCACAGCCTCGAGACGGCGGCGATGCTCGTCCGTGATTCCGCTCTCCGTGCAGCGGGCTTTCACGCGCACGAAGGCGTCCAGCAGCGGCGCAAAGCCCTTGAGCCGGTCCCAGCGCGACACCTGCGTGACGATCGGTCGGAACAGCAGCCCGATATCGTCTTCGTCAGCCGGGGCCCACCGGCCGTCCGGACGCAGTCGCTGCGCGTGGTTCAGGAAGGGCAGGCCTCCGGCCACCGCGTCCGTCTTCACCAGCCTGGCGCGCCGCAGGATGGCGGCAACCTCCTTCACCGAGAGCTCCCGGTTCTTCGGACCGAGCGGATCGATGGCAGGGCGGATGAGAGAGTAGCGGTCGGACAGGTAATCGGGGACGTATTCGGGCGCCGAGAAGACAGCATGATCGTACGCGCTCGCATACGGTGCGAGGAACCCCCACACGGCCTGTGTGGCCGGGACCACCCGATCCAGGCCGATGTGACAGCGCCATATGCTCTCCAGCCCGAGTTGCTGCTTCAGGATCGCTCCGCTGCCGAGTGGCTGCGGATCGTGCACGACGAGGAGATCGTCTGTGTTCAGCTCGCCCGCGAGAAGCGCGGCATTCTCGCGGCTCACCGCTTCGTAGAGCTCGCGGTCGGTCTCCGTCAGGCGCGGCTCCCCGGCGCCATGAATCAGGTTGTGGATCCGTTTCGTGAGGGCGAAAAACTCCGTGCGCTCCGTGCTGATGACCACCCAGCGAGCGTCCACGCCGAGCTCTCGAAGGAGGGTCAGCATCTTCGGGAGCATCTCGGCCACTCCACCGCCTTCCGCCGTGGAGTTGACCATCCACACGCGGCGGCCCGCGAGCCGCGGGACCACTTCCGCGGCCAGCTCCCGCAACTCCTCGACCGCACCGGCGAGCGGAATCACCTCTGCGTAGTCGTTGAGCCCGATCGGCTCGTCGACGGCCACCATTTCGAGCGTCATGACTCTCCCTCTCCCCTTTGAATCCTAGCTGCGACCCACGAGCATCTGTCCGTACGGGCGAAAGCCGGCGTGGCGCAACACGGCCCAGCCGATCGCGACGCCCGCGCACTGCACGAGTAGATCGGTTCCATCCGGGTAACGGCCGGTGACGAAGATCTGACCCAGCTCCGTGCCCATGGCTACATAGAGGCCGGGAAGAAGATGGGCCAGGACCCCTCTGAATCGTAGTGGCCAGGCCGCGAGCAAGCTTCCCACAGGAACGTAAAGAAAGAACGCAGCCACGATGTCGGCCACGCTGAACAGCTCGACTCGCCAGCTGTGCGCGTGCAGGGGAATGAGTCGTGCCAGCGACAGCTTGTCCTGCAGAGCGGCGACACTCGTTTCCAGGCCGAACGGTCGCCAGGCCCAGAGTGCCAACAGCACGACGTAGCCTGCAGAGAGCCATAGAGGGCGCATGCGGCCGCGGAGGCGCCGGGACCAGCGCGGAATCCACCGCGACCCCAGAAGCGCTCCGAGACCGATCGCGGCACTGTGAGCAATCCACGCACCCGGCACGATAGGATAGGCGAGCATACCGTGCCCCACCTCCGCGGCACCCATCGCGATCAAACCGCCGAGCGAGACGGCGCGGGTCGCCCTCCCGTAGCTCCACTCCGCCTCGACGAGCGCCGCGACTCCGAACAGACCGAGCGGCACAAAGAGAAGCGATTCGAACAGGGGCAGCTGGAAAAGGGAGGAAGGCTCGAACGCTTCCAGCGCTGCCCCAAAGCGTGCCGTGGGTCCACCGTAAACTCCCGGCAGTGGCGTCGAGCCGAAGGGAAAGACCGCTTCAGTCAGCGTGGCGCCTGCATACGATGCGGCGAAGACGAGCGCAGGGACGCCGACGAAAGACTTGCCGGCTCGACGGACTTGCAGGCGGCGCTCGAAGCCCACCACGAGAAACGCCCCCAGGAGCGCGCCACCCGTGTTCGTGACCACGTCGAGAACGTTGGTGTTCCGAGAGGGAAGACCCAGTTGCAGGAGCTCGATCGATACGCTGAGCAGTGCGCCCGTGAGCACCGGGATAGCCAGGAGCCGGAACCGCTCCCGTTCGTGGCAGGTGACGACCCACATGGCACCCCAACCCGCGAACAGGGCGAGGTTGCGCGCGGCATCGACCGCGTCCCGCGGTGAGTACGAGGGATGGAAGGCACGTGCCAGTTCCTGCGACAGATCGACGCCGGCGAACTGGAAGGGCTGCGGCGTAAGGGTCGCGAGCCCGAGGAGAAGCAGGTACGCGAGCCGAGAGAACCGGGAGACCTGACTTCCGGATGGCAGCGTCGGCACGCGACCGGCAGTCTAGGTCTTGGAAGCGGTCTTCGCGAAGAACGGCGAGATCTGCTGCGCGGTCTTCTTGCTCCCGCACTCAGGGCATCGCGGGTGCTGGTGCTTCTCGTGCTCCGTGATGTTCTCGTGCACGGTGAAGGTCGTCTCGCACTCTTTGCAGTAGAACTCGTAGTAAGCCATGATCCACTCTCGGCAGCTGGAGTCTCCCCTTTTTGGCACCCGAGTCACCCACAATATACGAGCACCGATCAGGCCACGCTCTGCTCAGGTGCCCGGGGGCGGTCCCCTCTCCTGCTCGGTCCACTCACAGAACGGACGCCGGCTGAGCTCACTATTGTAGTACCGCGGCAGGCCCGACACCTCCGGTCCGATCCAGTCCGGCAGGCTAGCCTCTACGCCGGCCTTCCACTCGTCGATTCCCGCTCGATCCGACGGAACCGGCAATTCGATCTCCGCCAGAACCAGCCCCGCATTCGCACCCTCGAACTCGTCCACTTCCCACGTCGCGCCCGCATGCGCAATCTCGTGACGCACCTTCTCGATCAGGTGAGGAAGGCAAAGACGGAGCAGCGAGCGAGCGTCTTCGACCGGAATCGAATAGTCGTACTCCGGTCGCACGAGACCTTGTGCGCGGCCCTTGATGGTCAGCCGGCCGCTCTCGGCGTCGACCCGCACCCGAACCACTCGATCCGGGTCCCGGGACAGAAAACCCTGGACGATCCGTCGCGAGCACCCGAGTCCACGCCACGCGGTACCGCGCACGAGATACTTTGCTTCCACCTCTCGCTTGCACAAGCTCGACCTCCTCCCGTACGGGCACTGTCTCCGGTGCGGTGTAGCTGGCTGGGGCCGCTACCCTGTAACGTACGATCCATGAAACATATTGAATCCGTGACCCGCGGGGTCGGAACCCTCGCCTGCCTCCTGCTGCTTGGGGGAGCGTGCGGGGGTGACGGAGTCGGCCGACGTCCGTCCGAGCAAGAGGGGGTGAACGCGGAGCAAAGGGCGGAGCAAGAGGGCATGAACACGGCGCGTGAAGCGGAGGCCGGTGTCACCGGAGTCTTGCTGGAGCAGATTGCCCGCTACCCGGAGATGGAGGTCCAGGACCTCTTCAAGCTTCTCTACCAGGCGGCGCACGGAAGCGGTCACGCGCTCTCAGACACGCTCGCGGCACGACGGGCTCTCGAGGAGGAGATGGCCTCGCTCCTCGACGAAGCGACAGGCCAGCGTGCGGATCCGGCCGAGCCGCTGACCGAGCGACTCACGGCCGACGGAGAACTCGTGCGGGTCAACCTGCGGCCGTATCTGTCGGCCGGCGGCCAGTCTGAGACCGTGTGGAGAGCCCTCGCCCGGACGTCGAGTCGACACGCCCCCACTCCGGAGAGTTTACGGGTCTGGTGGACCGAAGCGGAAACGCTGGCCTCAGAGGGGCGACTCCCCTTTGATGCAGAAGCGCTGCATTCGTTCTACGTGCGGCAGGGGCTGACCGGTTTTCCGATCCCTCACCACTCGAATCATTACGCGGAAAGGTATCGTCCGGCCTACCGCGTCATCGCGGCCGGCGAGCTCCGTCTCCCGCCGCGCTAGCTCGTCGGCTCGGGCCAGTGCTCGCGACGGAGGCTCCGCGGGCCCGCCCCTCATGGCTTATCGGGGCTTCAGAAACCGCCAGGCAATGAGCACGGCAACAGTCACGCTGATGAGCAGCACGCGATTCCCTTCGGCGAACCGGATCGCCTCCCGAGCACTCGCGGCGATTACCGACCACAGCGACGAGAGGGTCGTCGCCACGTACTCGGCCACCGCCTGCGCGAGGTATTCTCCGCTCATTCCCGAGCCTGTATTCGGTCAATCGCCCGGTCGACCGCATCCTTGGTCTTGCTGGTCATCCCGCCGCGTTCGTACTCCCGAACCACCACCCGCTCGAGACGCTCGACGACCGCGTCCAGACCCTGGCGCGAGCCAGAGGGATCGCCGGGCAGCGCATCGGTCGCCCCAAAGAGATTGATCCACCGCTCCGTGGCCTTTCCGAAGCGGACGACGTCGTAGAAGTGATGGCCGGCCCGCTGGCCCACGCCGAGAATGTCGAGGGCCGCGGCCACCAGCCCCACCGGTCCGAGGATCGCATCCCGAACTCCGTCGATGAAGAGCTTGCCCTGAAGAACGAGGGCATCACGCAGAAGACCCCACCGAGAGCGGGATGGCAGTGAAGGGTCGTCGTACTCGGCGCGCTGGATTTCGTTTGGCGGTGTCATTCCGGGCCGTACTCCGCTTGGGCTGTATCTCCGCTGGTTGAACGAATCAGCGGTCTCGCATGTCAGGGGGGATCGTACCGGTCGCCTAGCGGGCGGGCAAACCGTCATGCGGGTCCGGGGCTTGGCGGGGATCGGCTTTCACTCTACCGTTCGACAGGGCCGCGCGTTTCGAATACTGGCCGCGACCGGAGAGATCACCATGCGACGATACGGCCTGCACGTCCGTCAGCGAGCACTTCTACCCGTCCTACTCGTCTGCCTGTGGAACGGATGTCGGCCTTCCGAAACGACACAGGCCGACCGGCCTACGGAGACTCCTTCCGAGGAAGCCTGGGTCGAAGGGCTGCAGGCGGCACGGCAGGAACGTGCCTCGCTCACCAAGGCCATGGAAGCGCTACTCCAGGTCTCCCTGAGTTCGCATGAGGGCCCCGTGGTGGAGCTCACGCTGACCAACCTGGGCGATCGCAACATCGCCGAATACGGTGGCCTCCTGCACCTTCGTGACGCGGCAGGCGAGCGCGTTTGCACGCTGTGGTTGTCCGAGCAGCAGACGGTTCCGACCGCTGAGACGCAGCGTCGACTTTTCGACGTTGAAGGCGCGTTTGCGACCGATTCGACGCCGGCTTCGGAGCTCCAGCCCACCTGGGCTCCCTACCGCATCGTTTTCGATGACGGAGAGGTCATGGCAAAGCCGTGGCCCACCCAAAGCTGGTGGCCCTGGTGTCAGTCGTATCTGTCGGCGCGCGAGGAGTGATCGGACCCGAGGCTGGCCCTCAGAGGCTGGTCCTCAGAAGAAGAGGCCGGACCCGACGCTCACGATCCAGCGCTGGCCCCGCAGGTCGTTCCCGAACCGATAACCGACACTGATCTGGCCGGTCTGGGGAGATCCCGTGAGGGCGGAGCCCAGCAGCAGACCGACTCCGACGTTGCCACCGAAGCGTGGTTGCTGGTCATCGAACCAGGCCCCCCCGTAATCGACGAAGCTGGCGATGCCCAATCCGATGAGGTGGAATAGATCGTCGATCGCGTACCAGCGGTGCTCGAGCGTGGCGGTCATGGATCTCGTGCCGGTGAACGCGTGTGGGGACCAAAGCCTCGGCGCGATCTGAAACCCCAGATCGAATTCCGAGCCGGGCGCCGGATCTTCCAGCAAACCTCCGGTCAACGCGAAGAGGACGGCCTGCCGATCGTGCGGCTTGTACCCTACGGTCGCCCGAGCCACGACCCGTCCGGAGTCCAGACCCGCGCTGTTGAAGAGGGCGTTCGCGTCGACGACCGCCCGAGCGATCACTCCACCGAGTCGTCCGCCGGCCTGAAGCCGCACGCGCGGACCGATGCCCGTGCGCTCGTACCCCCAGCCGGCCGGCGCCAGCCTGAGGCCCAAGAGAAAGACCTCACTGAGATCCTGGTCTTCCCGTTGAAAGCTGTTGTAGAATTCGACGACGTCGAACTCCGCCAGTCTGTACTCCACGAAGGCACCCACGAGTCCGAACACGGAGTCGGGTACGGATTCCGCCGGCGTTCCCCTCAGGAAGTACTCTTCGCGCCTCACCTCGGCCTGCGCTCCGACACGCAGGTATCGCGTCGGGCCGGCCACGGGTGCGAAGGCGATGGCCAGTCGATTCAACAGCGCGCGTCGCTGCCAGATCACCGTATCGCGAACGCCCGGTGCCTCGGTTCGGTACTGAAACACCCGACCGTCGAAGGCGTAACCGGAGTAATCGACGGATCGGCGGTCCGACAGCGAGTAAAAGGGCAGGCCCACGCGCCAGCGGCCGGCCCTTTGATCGGACAATCCCTGATAGCTCCCACCCAGGAACAGATCGGTGCCCGCGAATCGATTGAGGGCTGTGGACGTCACTATGCCATCGCGGTCCACTGTCTTTCGGTACCAGAACTGCAGAGGGATTCCGGTGCCCAGAAGATTGAACTCCGTGACACCGATCGCCCCCGTGACGGTTCCGTTGGAGGCGGCGGCGAACTCGACCTTGGGTCTCGTGCTCCAGGCGTCCTGCGTACGTACGCGAAGCGCGAGCTGGTCCTCGACACGCACCGTATCGACCCGAACGTCGGCAAACAGACGCCGCCGTCGCAGATTGCGCTCGCTCTCATCCGCCAGGACCGAGTCGTAGGGCTCCCCTTCACGCAGCAGCAGCTCGCGACGAATCACGCCGGGGCGCGTCAGCACATGGAGAGCATTCATGGTACGGTAGAGAAAGCTGCGGCCCGCCTCTTCCTCCGTGAACACGTCGTCCCGGAGAATCATGACCGTGTCGATGACCGCCGACGAAGACGGCGACGGCGTCTCCATCTCCGCCCCTCCGTCCGGCTGTTGGGCCCGCAGACCCTGCGTGCCGGCGACCAGTGCCGCGAGGCCAAACACGACACCTGCGACGTTCCACCGTCCGCGCCTCGATACAGCTCTGGGGTCGCGGAACGGACTTCGTACGATCTTCAGCAACCGCTCGCTCTCTGGCCTCGCGAAGTTGACGGCTCCTCTCGAGACCTGAACATTGGGGGTTCGCCGTTTTCGCTCACACCGAACATGTAGCCCGCCATGACAGGTCCCAAGCTTCCAAAGAACGCGTACGTTCTCAAGGAGGGGGAGACGTATACACCCCTCACGTACGGCCAGACCCTCTCCGAGTTCACGGTCAAAGCTGTCATCGCGGGCGCCATCCTCGGCGTCATCTTCGGAGCGGCCAACACCTACCTCGGCTTGAAAGCCGGCCTCACGATCAGCACCTCGATTCCCGTTGCCGTCCTCACGGTCGTGGCCTTCCGCGTGTTCACCGCGTTCGGACTGCGCCATTCGATCCTGGAAAGCAACATGTCGCAGACCGTCGGTTCCGCCAGTTCGTCGGTCGCGTCCGGTGTGCTCTTCACGATACCCGCTCTGTTCATCTGGGGCATGCGGCCCGCCTGGGCTCAGGTCACGCTGCTTACGATGGCCGGGGGTCTGCTCGGCGTTCTCTCCATGATCCCGTTGCGGCGATATCTGATCGCACGGGAGCACGGAAAGCTTCCGTACCCGGAAGGGATGGCGTGCGCCGAGGTGTTGGTCGCGGCCGAGGGCGGAGGCAGCCAGGCGCGCGGCGTGTTCTGGGGTCTCGGGGTCGGAATGCTGTTCAAGCTGATCACGGACGGTGTCAAGTTCGTGCTCGGCACGTTCCAGCTCACGTTGCCCCTCAAGGCACAGCTATCGATCGGCGTGTCCCCTCCCCTGATCGGCGTCGGATACATCCTCGGCATACGGATCGCCACGGTGATGGTGGCGGGAGCGGCGCTCTCGTGGCTCATCATCATTCCGCTCATCAACCTGTGGGGAGCGGACCTCACGATGCCATTCTACCCGGAGACGGAGAAGCTCATCCGCGACATGACACCGGGTGAGCTGTGGCACCGATACGTCCGCTACATCGGGGCGGGGGCTGTCGCGACCGGCGGGATCATCACGCTCATACGCTCGATCCCGACCATGGTGGAGTCTTTCCGCCTCGGCATGCGACACATGGCGAAGGGAATCCAGGCGGCTGGCGTGGAACGGACGGACCTGGACCTGCCGTTCCGGAACGTGCTTCTCTTCGTCGCGGCGATTCTCCTGGTACTCACTCTGGTGCCAGGCATCCTCGGGTACATCGACTCGATTCCCGTACGTGCGATTGCCGCGATCTGCATCGCGATTTTCGCCTTCTTCTTCGTGACGGTGAGCTCTCGGATCGTGGGGCTGGTGGGGGTGACCTCGAACCCGACGTCGGGCATGACGATCGCCACCTTGCTGGGCACGAGCGCGATCTTTCTCGCCATGGGTTGGACCGACCTGGCGGGGAAGGCAACGGCCCTGATGGTCGGCACTGCTGTCTGTATCGCCGCCTCTATCGCCGGCGACACGTCGCAGGACCTCAAAACGGGATTCGTGCTCGGGGCCACGCCGCGCTTCCAGCAGATCGGCGAGCTGGTCGGGGTGATTACATCGGCCGGAGTGGTGGCTGCGGTCGTGTTCCTGTTGAACGATGGGACGCCGGGTGGGCTCGGCGGCGCCGAGCTTCCCGCTCCGCAGGCCGTGCTCATGAAGCTGGTGATCGACGGGGTGCTGGATCAGAGTCTCCCCTGGGCTCTCATCTTCATCGGGGTAGCGATCGGTCTGCTCGCGTCCCTCTTCAAGATTCCCGTTCTCGCGTTCGCGGTCGGTGTCTACCTGCCGCTCTCGACGATGGCGGCGGTGTTCGTGGGCGGACTCACAAGGTACGTGCTCACGAGGAAGCAGCCCGAGGTCGAGAGTGAGCGACGGCGCGAGGAGGGCGTGCTGTTCGGGTCGGGGCTGGTCGGCGGCGGCGGACTCACCGGCGTGGTGCTGGCCGTGTGGGTCGTCGCTCGCGGCGGTGAACCGATTCCGCTCGCACTGGTCACGATTGCTGCGATCGTCGGCCTTCTCGTCTGGCACGTAAGGCGGAAGCCCGCTCGATAGTCGGTGTCGGTCGACCTCAGTCGACGAACGCGAAGTCGGACTCGACCACGATCCCGCGACGGGCAAGCTCGTGGACGAGAGGCTCGTAGGCAACATCGGAAGTCGGAGACAGCAGCCCTCGCTTCTCGATCGTGCCAGAGCCCAGCCACTGCGCCGCGATCGAAGCGGTAAAACCGACCGTACGGCTCATCCCGCTCAGGCCTGTCCGAGGATCGCGCTGATCCAGCACCTGAAGCACGGCCCGGGCCCGTCGACCACGGGCAGAGCCTTCCACCTCGATCCGGACCAGGCTTACGTCGCGCTCTTCGTCCCGGTATCGGAGGTGCGGTTCGAGCGCGGTCGCCAGAAACCTCTGCCGGTCGACCGGATGACCGTCCACGATGACGGGGTCCTCGTCGAGCAAATGGATCGCGATGGCCGTCTGCCACCAGTCGCAGTGTCCCGGCCAGCGAAGGGTATATCGTCCGGCGATCTCCAGACGGTTCGGGTCCAGTGCCAGACGATCGATGTAATCGAGCACATCCTCGTTCGGGAACGCCTCCAGCGTGCCGAGTCCTTCGATCGCCACCTCGTGCCTGTGCGCGGGCAGCAGTACTTCGCTCCGGCCTATCCTCACCGGACGCCCGTCACGAATCACCCTGGCCGGGCGAACGTACGAGTTTAACACGCCCTCGAGGGTCCAACTGACTTTGTAACGCAGGGGGTTGTCGGCGGCCTCCGGAGAGGGGATACCGGCTCCGTAGCTCAATAACGAGGTGACCTCGTCGAACTGGCGGATCGCCTCGGCCGTCAGGACCAGATCGATACCCGGATCGAGCCCGAACTCCGGCAGGATCGAAACGCCCGCGGCGCGCGCCGCGTCGTCGAGCCTCTCGAGGCCGACGGGCACGTAGAAGGTGTTCACGAGGTGGACACCGTTTCTCACGGCAGCCACACCGACCGACTCGATAAAGGCGACCGGCAAGAGGTCGATCGCCACGTCCACACCGGCCCCCATGAGCGCATCCAGGGCCGAAGGATCCGAGGCGTCGAAACGGTGCGACTCGACGCGTCCCGCGTACCCTTCATCTCGGATCAGCGCGTCGAGGCCCTCGACATCACGGTCCGCGGCAATGATCCGTTCCACCTGCGGGCTGGCAGCCAGATCGTACAGGGCCGCTCTTCCCTGAAGACCCACACCGAGCAGAAGAACATCCACGTCGTGACCTCCTCAGCGCAGCCTTGGCCCGTCGGAACCCAGGTCCACGATCATCCCGGCGGGTCCCGCGTTCAGCACCGGCACGCCGTCGATTTCCACTTGCTGTCCCCACGCGTCGTGGATGTGTCCGCAAACCACGAGTGCCGGTCTCGTCCGACGGACGGTCTCGAGCACGGCAGTGCTGCCCAAGTGCTGTCCGGTCGATGCCCTGTCTACGTGACCGTGCGGCGGAGAGTGCGAAACCAGCACGGCGCCTTGCGGACAGGGCTGGAGGAGCTCCGCAGCCTGCTGCTCGTCGAGATCAACACTCCAGGCGCCGAAGGGAGTGGTGGGTACGGCACACCCGACGCCGAAGAAGGTGACGTCGTTGATGTGGACCGACTCGCCGTGCAGGACGTGCGCGGCGGCCCAGCCGTCGCAGGCCCTGCGAAGCTCTTCCACACTCTCGCTGTTCCCGGCCACGAGCACGGTGGGCCTGTCGATCTTGCGAAGCTCGCGGATCACTCCCGCGAGACCCTCACGCTTGGTGGCGTAGTCGCCTGCGCCGACCACGACGTCCGCTTCGGGAGCGCGCTTCGCGACACCGCGTGCGGCGGACAAATCGCGATGAAGATCGCTGAATACGAGGAGACGCATGCTACAGCGTAGCAAGGGTATAGCCCCCTGTGCCAGTCCAGCCGTTCGGGACTTGCGCGCGTGCCCACATGCTGTCATTCTTGAGGCGCGTGAGCCCTCATGGGTTGCACGTCACGGCTAGCTGCCAGGCGTGGGCGTTCTCCTCGAACAACCCGCCTGGCAGTTTTTTTGTGTCGGTGTTTTCCAGAGTATTACAAGGCGAAAAGGGCCCCTCTTACTTTTCGATCGGCACTCCGACGAGGTTGCCCCACTCCGTCCACGACCCGTCGTAGTTGCGCACGCTCGAGAAGCCGAGCAGTTGGGTAAGCACGAACCAGGTGTGACTGGATCTCTCCCCGATCCGGCAATACGCGATCACGTCGTCCGACTTCCGCAGCCCCAGTTCCTCCTCGTATATGGCTCGTAGCTCGGCGACTGAGCGGAACGTCCCGTCGTCAGCGGCGGCGCGCTTCCAAGGCACGTTGTGGGCACCCGGGATGTGTCCGCCGCGCAATGCTCCCTCCTGCGGGTAGTCGGGCATGTGCAGCAGCTCTCCCGAAAACTCCTCCGGAGACCGCACGTCGATCAGTCTACCCCGGCCGCCAATGTGTTCCAGCACCGTCTCCCGAAACGCGCGAATCGGCCCGTCATCGCGCTCTATCACTGGATAGTCCGTGCGCGTCCTGATGGGCACGTCGGTCGTTGTCGGGCGTCCCTCTGCCAGCCACTTCTGCCGCCCCCCATCGAGCAGTCGGGTGTCCGGGTGGCCGAACAGAGAGAACACCCAGAGCGCGTAGGCCGCCCACCAGTTGAAGTTGTCACCGTAAAAGACGACCGAATCGTCGCGGGAGATGCCCTTCGCGGACAGCAACGCCGCGAACTTTTCGGCGTCCAGGTAGTCTCTGATCAACGGGTCGTTCAGATCCATGTGCCAGTCGATCTTGATCGCGCCCGGAATGTGTCCAGTATCGTATAGCAGGACATCCTCGTCGGATTCGATGACCACGACGTTCGCATCGCCGAGGTGTGCGGCCAGCCATTCGGTCGAAACGAGCTTCTCCGGGTGGGCGTACTCCTGAAACTTGGGATGCGGATCTTGGATTCCGGGCATCGGCTCCTCCGTACATGGTTCCGTTGAAAGCTGAAGCTCAAACTACGGTCGACGGGTGCGGCCCGCTCGTGGCCGGCGGGAACGACTCGCTGGTTTCCACGTAACTTGACTCATGGCCTTACCTGAGAAACTGCAGACCCTGGTCGATCAGTTCCGTTCCGCGCCCCGTGAACTTCGTGTGGCCGCGCTCCTGGATTTGGGAAGACGCGTGCCTCCCTTGCCGGATGGCATGCGAGAGGCCGGGGTGCTCGAGGAAGTTCACGAGTGCCAGACACCGTTCTTTCTGGCAACTCGATTGGAGTCGGACGGTATCGTTCGTCTGTTCTTCGACTGTCCGCCGGAGGCGCCCACGGTGCGCGGCTTCGCGGGCATGCTGTACGAAGGATTGGAGGGCGCGACGCCAACAGAGGTTCTCGAGGTGCCGAACAGCTTTTACATGGGAATCGGGCTGGAGGAGGTGGTCTCTCCGCTCCGTCTGCGAGGGATGAGCGCGATTCTCGCGCGGCTCAAGCGTCAGGTGGAGGGGCAGCTGGCGGCGTCCGGCGGAGATCCACCCCCGATCCGACCTTCATAGCATGGCGTTTCGGTCACAGCGCACGACGGTTGCTGCATTGCGCTGGATCGGACGAGCGCCGGCGTTCCTCGCGGCAGTCGCGCTCACGGCGTCTCCATCGCTCCGGGCGCAGGAGGCCGGTCTCGAGCAGGGGCGCGTGGTGGGCCATCTCGTCGACGGGGTGGGTGGAGGCGCCCTGGCCGGCGCTCCCGTCTACCTGGTCGGCACCGAGTTCGCGACACGCAGCGATAGCGGCGGTCGTTTCGAACTCGGTCCCCTTCCGGCTGGGCGCTATCTGCTGAGGTTCCAGCACCCTGATCCCCGCTTCGGGAGAATCGAGAGCCCGTCCCACCTTGTAGAAGTCATGGCTGGCACCGTCACGACCGTCGAGGACGAGTTCGCGGCCGCCTGGGCCGCCGCGCAGCTGTGCGGCACGGCAAACCCGGAAGACGCGCACCAGGGTGACTGGACGGTGCTGCTGGGCCGGGTGCGAGACGCGGCGTCCGGAGAGACCGTGCCCGAGGCGTTGATATGGCTCCGCGAAGCGGGACAGGCGTCAGCACCTGTGGCTGTTCAGGCGGACAGCGTGGGCGAGTATCTGGTGTGCGACACGGGACCAGGCGCTGTCCTCGTGCTTCAGGCTTCCGGCACGGGCTTGCTCTCCGACTCGGTGGCGGTCGAGATCGGCGACCGCCCGGTCGTTGTGCAAGATCTCCGGGTGTCGCCCGTCGGCGCGGGGGGAGGCGCGGTGTCGGGCCCCGGCGTCGCGCTGCAGGGCACGGTGCGTTCCGTCGAGGAGGGGGAACCGGTCGTCGGTGCACGCGTTCGGCTGCTCGAGGCAGGTGTCGAGCGGCTCACCGGCTCGGACGGCACCTTCTTCATCCCTCGCGTCGCGCACGGCCACTACCGTCTCGTGACCGAGCACCTCGGCATGGCATCGGATACGGTCCGCGTGGACCTCACGACCGGGACGATCCAGCTGGTCGCCCTTACGCTGGAGACGAGACCGGTGGCGCTCCCGACGCTCGCTGTGGAAGTGGAGCGCACGCTCAGGAATCCGCACCTCTCGGGCTTCTTCACTCGAATGGAACGGGGGCTCGGTTACTTCATCACCCGGCAGGACCTCGAATCGGGCGATGTCGTGAGCAGCTTCCGTCGGCTGCCGAATGTCCAGCTTTCGCAGTGCATGATCGGCACGTCACAGCGAAAGGCGAACTGCTGGGAGCTGAGCCTTCAGCGTGCGCCGATCTCGCTGGACATCCGCCGAGGTGATCGGTGTCCACCTCTCATCTACTTGGACGGACACCTGATCACCTTGGTGACGCAGCCGCGCCCCGAGGAGGCTGACAACGCCTTCTCACGGATTCAGCAGCTTCCGCCGGACGTGATCGAAGGGATCGAGGTCTACCGAAATCCGGCGACGGCGCCGGGCGAGTTTCGAAGGCTGGGCGACACCTGCGGGATCGTGCTGGTGTGGACGCGTCGCCGATAGCCCGCGTTAGCCGAAAGAAATGTGTCATGGTCTCCGGGGAACGGTACCGCGATCGCGCTCGGCGGTGTATCGTCTGACGCGGAGACGGTCGTGCACACAGGGCGGTTCGGATTCGTGGTCTGTCGAGAGGCCACGCTCAGGGAGGTGACATGAGGGTCAGCAGGCTGAAATCAATTCTGGTCTTACCCGTGACGTTGAGCGCATGGGGGTGTGTGCTGGCCGCTGCCGGTGCGGGCGCAGGTACGGCGATCCTTCTCACCAATCAGGGCGTCGAGTCGATCGTTGCGGCCTCGATGGACACCGCCTCGTCGGCGACGGAGATCGGGTTTGAGGAGCTCGCGATCGAGCGTACAGGACTCGAGATAGACGATGCAGCGAACCGCAAGGTCTACCGGGGCTCGCCGGCGGAGAGCGACCGGACCGTGACGCTGACGGGCCAGGAGAGCGGCAACACGAAGATCGAGGTGACCGCCCGCACCAGTGCACTGACGTGGGACAAGGATTACGCTCGAGACGTCCTGGAGAAGATCGTCGGGCTGGTGGCTCAGTCCCGCGGCGGTTGACGGAACGGCCGACGCAAGCAGCGCCAAGCGCTTACTCGGTTTCTTCCCAATTCTCGAGAAAGCCTGTCTCGCGTCCCTCCGCCTCGTCCACGAGTGCCCGGAAGATCGCACGCAGCTGTTCGTAGGGAAGTGTTCCGATGATCATGCGGTTGTTTATGATCATCGTGGGTGTGGACCGGATCCCGTACGAGTAGCTTTCCGAGGTCTTCGCGTATTCCCTTCCCGTTTCGATGATGCTGTGCACGACCGCCCGAGTCGACGAGTCCATGGGCGCCGCTCCCACCCCGTGCCGGCGTCCCAGCTCTTCGCGCCACTCCGCGCTGGCTTTGGCGATGCTCAGGTTCGCGAAGATCTCGTCGTGAATCGTCCGGAACTTCGCCGGATCGTGCGCCGCCATGTACGAGACGTCACACGCACCGGGGTGGAGGTCCTTTTCGACCACGTCGTTGCACGCCCCGTCGAGAGGGAAGAACTGGAAGGCGACGTTCAACGCGCCTTCGAATTCCTCCTCCAGTCGTGAGAGCTGGCTCGCAAGGTACTGGCAGTCGGGGCACAGCAGATCTGCGTAGGCGACGACGCGGACGGGTGCCTCCTCGAAGCGCTCGGTGGACCGCGTCGTCCAGTACGGCGAGATGAGGCTCGGCCACGCGACCCTGTCCAGGTTGTAGAACTGTTTTACCACGCGCGCCCCGGCGCCTCCCGATAACGCATCCCTGCGGGTGGCGTGATACTCTGCGAAGCCCCACGCTCCAGCCAGCGTGACGATTCCCATCGCGATCAGGTGCTTGATCGAGGGATTCAGGAACCGAGAGCCGAAGCGGCCCCCCCGCGCGTCGTCGTAGCGCCAGAAGGCGACAAAGGCGATCGCCGAGAACACGTAGAACCCCGTGCACAGCAGGCACAGAGTCCCCGTGACGCCGACCGCGTAGACGAGCAGCGCGACGACTCCCACCAGGGTGAGCAGCGACAGGCTGCGATTCGTCCGTTCGAACGCGGGCGAGGGAAACACAGCGCCCAGGGCGAACAGAGTGCCTACGACGAGACCGAAGTAGCCGAGCGGCACGCCCAAGATCGTCGCCACGGGTGAATACGCCGACGAATCGCAATTGAAGAACGCGCTGATATCGCAGAACGATCCCTCGAAAATCGTCTCGGGATAGTTGGCCGCGAAAAAATGCTCGATCGTCAGGGCCGAGAAGAAGGCCATCGCCAGCCCGGAGATGAACACGAGGCCTCGACTCCACGACGGTCTGGCTCCCGAAGTCGACTTTTCCATGGGCAGGCACTCCCTCCTATCGGTTCTACCGGCTCCGACAGCAGCACTCGTCCGTTCGTGCCTCTTCACCTACCGCATCTCTCGCGGCCACGCCAGCCCGCTTCCCTGTTGCACTCCCCTGCGACCTCGCCGTTCATGCCGCACGGCCGGGAACCTGCACGGGGTGCCGGGTGTGAATGGGAAGACTGTCGGCCGGTCCGTATCCCAACCCAGGGACGTGATCCGGATCGGCAGGTGGGACGGAGACGCGATGGCTCTACGGCACACCGTAAGCGAAGAAATGGCGAACTGGCTCACGCACGGCGTGGGTCTGGCCGCCAGCGTCGTAGCCGGCCCGTTGCTCGTGGGACTGGCGATTCGCAGCGGAGACCCGCTCAGCCTGGTCAGCGTGACCGTCTACGTCGTGTCGCTGGTGACACTGTACACCGTCTCGACCCTATACCACTCGGTGCGTCGGCCCAGCCTGAAGCGGGTTCTTCGACTGTTTGACCACGGGGCGATCTTCCTGCTGATCGCGGGAACGTACACGCCTGTCAGCTTGATCGTCCTGCGCGGCGGCCTCGGGTGGACCCTCACGGGAATCGCGTGGACGATGGCTGCTCTGGGTATCGCCTGGAAGATTCGCTCGCTCGAGCAGCGTCCGATTCTCGGCCCGATCTACTACCTGGCGATGGGCTGGATCGCTGTCCTGGCCCTGCCGGCGCTGGTGCAGGCACTGACGGGGCCGCAGCTGGCCTGGCTCCTGGCGGGTGGGGCGGCCTACTCCATCGGCGTCATCTTTTACGCCTGGAAGCAACTGCCCTTCAACCACGCGATCTGGCACCTGTTCGTCCTGGCGGGCAGCGCGTGCCACTTTCTCGTTCTCGTGCTGACTCTCTCGAACATCGGGTGACGCCTCGTGACACAACCGCCCGGCCGCGGTCGCTGCCCGCAGGCATGGCTTCTGACCCCATGTGACATCGACGTCTGAATCCTGGTCCTCAGATTTGCGTAGAATAGTAGGAACAGGGGGTGAATCGTGGAACGATGTCACGGTAAGACGAAAGCAGGCGCTCGCTGCAAGCGGTCAGCCGGGGCGGATTCCCGCTACTGCTCCATGCACGCCGACCAGGCGCAGGCGGCCGGCGGGGCGGCTGGGGCAGCCGCGGGATCGGTCGGCGAGGATCGGCCGCCTGGCAAAGCCAGGGAACGCGACCCGCTCGAAACCATCATCGCGGCGACCGCACTGGGCGTCGTGGTCTTCGCGGCTCTGACGCTCAGACGGCTCTTCCGCTTCCTCTAGGCGCTACGGTGCGCACGGGGAGGCAGCGTAGTGGGGGGCACGCACTCGAACCTCGGCGCACGCTGAGCGCGGTTGGATCAGTTCGAATCGTCTCCCACGATCCGGACATCGAAGGCATCCAGCACTTCCTCGATCGGGTTGGCGATCGTGAAGTTTCCGTTGCCGGCGAACAAGAGGCCGAGCGGCTTTCGATCGTCAACTCCCTCTTCGCCCTCTTCGTCGACATCGTCCAGCACGATCAGCGAGCCCGAATCGCCTCCAGCGCTCACCGCGCAGCACACGATGACCTGGCCGATGAAACGCGCCACGTCGTTCTTGTAGCGCACATTCACGGTCGCGTTGATCGTCTGGACGGTGCCCCGCGTCAGACCGGTGGTGCGACCGTACTTCTTGACCTTCATCCCGGGAACCGCCGTCACGGGCGTGGTGCGCGGCGCTCCATACCCATCGCCCGGAGTCCGGTAGTCGACGTCATCGGTCATCGCCAGGGCCGCATCGATGCGGTTGTTGGCGAAGAGCGAGTAGTTGATCGGCTCCAGCGCCGCCAGCGTCCCAATGGCGTCGGAGGGAGAAACGCCGCCATCGAACGGACCCGGCTGCAGTAGGATGTCACCGATCTCCGCGGCTCCACCCGCCGCGAACACGTGGTGGTTGCTCAGCGCATAGCGGCTCGTGCCGTCGGTGACGAGAGCGCCGATCGTCCCGGCGGTCGACGCCGTATGGCCCGTGGAGACGCCGATGGGAACCGGCCGGTCGAATCTTGCGCGCCGATTGATGTCGCCGTCATCCGCGGAGGATTGCGTGTAGCCTGCCTCCGGCGCGTCGGTCCGACTCACGTCGCCCGACCGGAGCTCCTGTAGCGCGACAAACGGCTCGGCCGGAGTGATGACCACGGGGACGCCTTCGAGAGCCGCGGGCAGATCGGGGATCGCACCGTCGACGGTGTAGATGTGGAGCGCCAACCGACCTCGCGGCGTCAGCCCGACGCCCGTGGCGAGAACCTCGGCCACCCGGAAGAGGGCATCGTTACTACGCTCTTGAACCCCGATCAACGTGGCAATCTCCTGCGCCTGAGCGTCGGGCGAGAGCACGTGGAACGGCTGCACCAGCTCGCGAACGACGGCGAGCTCCACGGCACGCCGGGCGGGGTTCGGCACGCCTGCCCACAGCATCGCCGCCAGTGCCGCCGCGGCGATCAACAGGGCCGCTGCCAGATTGCGGTTCGGGGTCATTGTCGTCTCGTCGCTCCTCCCCTCGCGGGGCACCTCGGCCTCAGAATGTCGGCGCAGAAGCGCCCGCCGACGACCCGTCGCACCTGGTCACTGGTACTCACCAGCCTGCAATGCGCTCCTTCCACAACGTACGCGTTTGGACTCCGAAGAGTGTCGCCGGCTGTCGACGCCTTGCTGCGCTCGCCCGGTTGGGAAAGATTGGCGGCCGGCCGAAGCATATCTTCCCCTATCAGGAGTCGAGCCTTGGCAGAACCGTTCGAACACAGATCGGAAGCCGGTGAAGGCGTCATGTCACGCGTGATGGGCCCACGCGCTCGCCATCGCGCCGTGCGAGCGCTGGAGTCCATCCTGGCCGACGCCGAGCGCTTGACCGACGTGACGGCCGACCAGATCCGTGAGTTGTGCGAGGGGTTCGGAGTCGACATCAGGGACCGCTTGAGAGCTCCGTGTCGGAATCTGTATCGGCGGTATCTGGAGCACTGCCTGGTCGACTGCTCGCTGAGCGAGGAAGAGAGCCAGGATCTGTCGCATCTGAAGGACATCCTCTGTATCGAGGATCCCGATGCGGGTCAGATTCACGACGACGTGGCGCGCTCGGTCTACGGCGCAGCGGTGGAAGAGGTGCTGCGGGACTACAAGCTCGACGAGGAGGAAGAGCGGTTCCTCACCGAGCTGTGTGCGGAGCTTCAACTGGCGGACGCGGAAGCCGAGCGTCTGTATCAGGAGGAGGCCCAACGCGCCCAGCAGCGGTTCCTGTCCAAGCACACCGCCGGCCACGGTGCCCTGACCGCGCAAACCGGCAGGGTCGACCTCCAGGGCAGTTCCACCGAAGGTCTCGAGGACGCGATCCGGGAGGCTCTCGAGCGGGCGCGGGAGGTCTTACCGCAGCTGGAGTCGGCCGAGCTGGGTGACGTGAGCGTGAGGGTGGAGAACGGAAGAATCACCCGGTGGGATGTGATCCTGCAGGGGTCTTTAGGCCGGCCTCCGTCCTAGTCGGGCCGACGGCGCGATAGAGTCGCTGGAACAACCACCGTCAGTCGGCTTTCGGCCTCCAGTCCCGATACCGGTCGAAGGCGGGCGCATCGTCTCCCTCGACGCAGTAGCGGTCCAACTGGTCGCACAGCCACTGGATCCACTCGTCGAACTTCTCTCTTCCATGCTCCTGTCGCACGTCCATGACCCAGCCCTCCAGGCGCTCCCAGGCCGCCAGCACGACGCCTCCCATCAGCTCCCACACCATCTTCAGTGGAACGACCCGGCGGTGCACCATGATGCCCACGGATTCGAAGGTCAGGCTGACGAGCATGGCGGCTTCTTCGACCTCGGGCCCTTTCTGCCGCAGCTTTGCAGCGGAGAGACCGCTCGGCAGCGAGAGAACCTGCTGGAGGGCGTGGGCGAACTCGGGGCTCTGGATGGAGCGGGCCAGTTCGATCGCGGTGGTCTCACGGCGCTGGCGGCGGAACAGGGCAAGCTGCGCCACCGCAAAGATGACACCTCCGATGACCACGATGGCGCCGAAGATCTCCGCTATGTTGGCGAGAGTTGCCAGCTCCATGTCCACCCCCCTGGTTCCTGCCCGGCGTTTACAAGTCTGGGTCGATCAGCGATTTTACGAGCTTGTCACGAAAGTCGGTCCCGGGAGCGAAGCATCCACCGATTAAAGAGAGCCGGCGCTCCGCGGAGCGTTGCCATCCAGATGCCGTTCGCGCGCCCGAGGGACGTCCCGACTCGGCTCGTCACCCCGAGGTGCGGCGGTACGTCAGTCGCGAAACTCAAGGTCCGGCCGTCGGTGAATCGCGCCTCCGCGCACGACGAGCTCGATGCGGCGTGTGTGGGCTATGTCCGTCGTCGGATCGGCGCCGACCACCACAAGATCTGCGATGCGCCTGGCTTCCAGCACACCGAAGTCGGCGCCGCGGCCCATTGCGATCGCGCCATTCCGCGTTGCCGCGACCAGCACGTCCATCGGCGTCATGCCCGCCCGCTGCATCGCCTCCATCTCGAGAAAGATCGACGGACCGTGAAGCGTCAGCGGATTCCCTGCATCCGTCCCCACGACCACGGGAATGCCCGCCCGGTGCACGCGCATGAGGTTTGCCGAGGTCAGCGCGAGCTCCCGAGCCGCTCGCTCGCGGGCCTGCGCGATGGTCGTCTCGTCGGGACGGTCGGGGAGTGAATCAGTGAGAAACGCTCTGGACCGCGTGGCAGGATCGACGCACGCGAGATCATACGCGACCGACTCGAACGCCCGGGCCCTCAGCTGACGGTAGCCGTCCGTCACGACCAGGGTCGGCGTGTAGACCGTCCCCGCTTCCTTCGCCGCGACGAGGAACTGTTCGTCCACGTCTCGATCGCTCACACTGTGTACCAACAGCTGAGCGCCGGCCGCAACCGCCTGTTTGGCTCCCCACAAGCTCGTCGCATGCACGATGAGCGGTACGTTCAGCTCGCGGGCACGCTCACCGGCCCGCATCAGGCGGGCTTTCCACTCCTCGGCATCGGGGGAGGTCTCTCGGACCAGGAACCAGACCTTGATCGCGTCGGACCCGTTGGCCGCCACGTAATGAGCTCCCGCGTCCACGGCTTCATCGCTGTCGATGAAATGGAACTGACGTTCACCCGGCAGGTTGAGCCAATGATCGCGGGTCGACAGCAGAGGTCCCGCCGCTGCGACGTGAGGCGCATGCGGGGAACGCTCCGCCTCGTCGCGGATCCCCCACGTCCAGGGAAAACCACCCACGTCGAACGTGGCCGTGACGCCAGAGCACAGGTACGACTTCCAGAACGGCGATGGGTCCTTCAGGCGGGCGATGGTCGCGTCGTACGGGAACCGTTCGCGGGCATCGTACGCATCGGGTCGACCGTCCGCCCACCCGGTCTGTGAATAGTGCATGTGGGCATCGACCAGGCCGGGAATCAGCCACTTCCCCGTCACATCGAACATCTCGGCGCCGGCCGGCACGGCACACTCGGCGCGCGTCCCTGCACACTCGATTCGATCGTCGCGGATCACGACGACACCGTCGGTTACCGGCTCGCCACCCGTGCCATCGACCACTGTGCCGCCCGCGAGCACACGGACCCCCTGGGCCACCCCAGCCACGGGGGGCACCGATGCCGTGGCGCCAACCGCGAGCAACACCACCCATGCGGCACGATCGACAACGCTCTGATCTTGAGGTCGAATTCGCATCTTCACCTCTTGCGGATCCTGGTGGTTACGTCTCTGCTACGAGCCGAACCAGCGCTCCAGCCGTTCGGCCTCGAAGCGGTGCTTCTGTTCGGCGTGCTCCGCCGATCCGTCTTGCAGACGGATCTGTGGCTCGGGAGTCGCGAAGAAGTTGCCCTGGACCAGGGCCGCCTGAGCCTTCCCCATCTCGATGAAGCAGAAACCGCGTCCGTCGAAGGCTTCGGAGGCTTCGTCCCCGCGCGCATCAGCAGCGATGGCGGCGGCTACGCGTTTCCCCTCCAGTTCGGCCATCACCCCCGCCTTGGGAAGTGGTAAGCCGTTGGCCAATTTGATCTGCGTCACATCGCCGATCGCGAACACGCCCGGGAATGCCGTTTCAAGCGTCGACCGATCGACGCCGATCCACTCGCCTTCACCCGTCAGGCCGCTGTCCCTGACCACCTCGGGAACGCGATGTGGCGGAACACCGATCATGAGGTCGGCCTCGAGATGGCCATCGGCGAACACGAATCGGCCGGGCTCGACCCGTTCGACCGCGCGCTTGACCTGAAACTCGATCCCGCGCTCCGTGAGCTGCTCCGCCAACCACTCCGATCCTGCCGCCCCGGCGTTGGGAAGCAGCATGGGCTGCAGCGTGGCGACCGTGATCTCTGCTCGCTCGCGCACACCACGCTCGCGCAGATGATCGTCGAGCAGCATGGCGCATTCGTACGGAGCGGGCGGACACGTATAGGGCACGCCGCAGATGACGATCGCGATCCGACCGTGGGAGAATTCGACGAGCGCTGCCTTCAGACCCGGCACTCCCGCGGCATCCCACACGTTGTGAGCGTGCTCGGCGAGTCCCGGCACGAGGTCGGGCCGCGGCTCCGCACCCAGCGCCACGACCAGGTTGTCCCCTTCCAGCTCACCGCTCTCTGTCTCCACCCGGCGGTTCTCCGGATCGATCCGCGTAATCGTGGTCTGGAGAAAGCGGATGCCCCCGCCCTCGAGCGCTCTTCTCGATCGGGAGCCGTCCCGGTAGCTGCCCATTCCCACGATGGCCCACAGCTTCCGCAACCCCATCGCGAAATGCTCGCGACCGTCGACGACCACGATGTCATGCTCGTCGCCCAACTCACGCCGCAGCTCCGTCGCGACTGTTATGCCGCCGAAGCCGCCCCCGAGAATCAGCGTGCGTTTCATGTTGCTCGTCATACTACCGGTTCGGTTGAGGTATGAACGGGGTTGTCCGTGGGCTCAGGCGACTCAGAAGAACGCATGCGCAGCAGCGGCGCAATGTGCGGATCTCACCTTGTCTGCCATCCAACCAAGCTCCATCCTGGCTCCATGGCTCACGGTGCCCACGGAGAGAGAGTTGTCCTCTCGGCGATTCTCGGCAACGGCCTCATCGCCGTGGCGAAGCTGTTCGGTTGGTTCGTGTCCCGCAGCCCTTCGCTGCTCGCGGAGGGGATCCACTCGATCGCCGACACGTCGAACCAGTTTCTGCTGTGGATCGGAATCCATCACGGCAGAAGGGGGCCATCACGAGAGTTCCCGTACGGTCAGGCGAGCGCTCGCTATCTGTGGAATCTGGTGTCGGCCGTTGGGATCTTCTTCATCGGCTTCGGCGTCACGCCGTACCATGGAGTCGCTGCTCTCCTCGGCGGGCATGGGCCGGCTGAGGCAGCCGGAGCGCTGACGTATTCGATTCTGGGGCTCGCACTCGTGATCGAGGGTGCCGTCCTCGCATACGCGGTCCGGGCAGTGTGGAGGGACAAGGGAGAGCGCTCTCTTTGGCAGCACATCCGGACGAGCGATGATCCTACCACCGTCGCCGTGCTGCTCGAAGATTCCATCGCGGTTGTGGGCGTCCTGGTCGCGGCTGCCGGCATCTCGCTCTCCGCGCTGCTTCACTCGCCGATTCCCGATGCCGTCGGGTCCATCATCATCGGCCTTCTACTGGGCTTGATGGCGATCCTCCTGGCGATCCTGAACGGCCGATTCCTGATCGGGTCCGCCGTCGACGTAGCGACCGAGGACGAGATCCGCGCGTTCGTGTCTCAGGAGCCCACGGTGGAGAAAGTCGTGTCTCTCAAGACACGCGTACTGGGGCCGGGCAAGATCCGCCTGTCGATGGAGGTGGAGTTCCACGCGGGTATGCTGGTCGACCCGAGGCTCGTCGCCCGTGCGGCCGATGAGATTCGCTCGGGGACGGAAGCCGCGCCGCGGATCCTCACGCGCATGGCGCGGCGAACCGGGCGCAAGCTGGGCCGCGAGATCAACCGCCTCGAGACCCGGATTCAGGAGCGTTTCCCGGAGGTCGCCAGCATCGATCTCGAGGTGAACTGAGCGGGTCGACGATCGAGGTCGAAGAGCCGGCCGGAGCCCGCTATTCATTTCGTGCTAAGCCAGACTCGGTGCCGCAGCCTCCTGTCCGTGTAACGGAGCGCGAACCGGTGGCGTGAGCGTCCTCGCCAGTCCGGCCGCGACCAGGCAGGCCAGGCCGGCCGGAATGAACGCCCACATCCAGGCCTGCAGATCGCCCATGATACCGCCAAGGATCGGCCCGATCAGGCCGCCGACCCCGTAGGCTAGGAAGACCCAGGGATAATTCACGCCGACGCTCTTGTTACCGAACACGTCGGCCGTGACTGCCGGGAACAGGGCAAAATTGCCGCCATAGTTGAAGCCGATTATGGCGGCCCCGGCGTACAGACCGAGCGGCGTGCCTCCCACGTAGAAGAAGGCCAGCATCATGATTCCCTGCAGGAGGCTATTGAGCGAGATCGTGTTCCTGCGCCCGAGCCGATCGGAAATCGTGCCCCACACGATCCGACCCAAGCCGTTGAACAGCGCGTAGAACAGACCCATCGCCGTTCCGGTCACGATCGTAGCCTGCGCCACACCCATACCGCCGGCCGAGAGCGCGTCGATTCCGAACAGTCGGATGAGTCCGATGATCATGAGTCCGGCAGACGAACCGATCGCGAAAATGCCGAACAGGGCCCAGAACTGGCGTGTGCGGATCATCTCCCTGACTGTGAACTCCACGCCACCCGAACGGTTCGAGGCGGTAGTGGGCGGGGTCCAGCCGGCTGGGAGCCAGCCCTCCGGCGGGTCCACCATCACGAGCGAGCCAAGTCCGACAAGCCCGGCAAACAGGATTCCGTACAGCTTGAAGACGTCGTTCACCGACCAGCCGGCTCCGTACAGCCCGCTCCAGCCCGGTGTCAGATCGATGGGACCGAACTGGAAACCGCCCGTCAGCTTGATCCAGATCAGAGCCCCGAATCCGAAACCGGCCACGGCCAGTCCGGTGATCATTCCCTTGCGGTCGGGGAACCATTTGACGAGCGCCGCGATCGGGCAGACGTAGGCCAGCCCGATCCCCGCCCCGCCGAGCAGCCCGACGCCGACCAGAATTCCCGCGAAGCTGCTGCCTGCGAAGCCAGCGAAAAGGTAGCCGAGCCCCAGCACGAGACCACCCGTGAGCGTGACCAGGCGCGGCCCGACCCTGGCCTGCCAGCGGCCCGCGACCAGGGCCATGACGATCGCGAACGTCACGAGCGCCACGGCAAAAATGATCTGAGTTTCGGTACGACTGAGGTTGTACGGATCGATCGTGAGTCTTCTGGTGAAGGCCGACCATGCGTACAGCCCGCCCAGACATACCTGCACAAGGATGCCACCCGCTACGACTACCCAGCGATTCATCATGGTGAGAGCCCGTTACCCGTTCCCGTCCTATATTCGCCGCTGCGCTTGATGAGGAAGCGAAACGGCGGCCAAGCCCGACGCGGCGGGCGCCGCTTGTCAGGCGTCTAAGTCGCTGGGCGCAAACGACCACGGGCTCGCGATAGGGGCAAGTCGGGAAATGCCCTACAGAGACCTACGTATGCATCGCGGGCTCGTCCGGGCACCGCGGGGAAGTCGGAGCGACCTCCTCAGGCGTTTATCCTGATGCCAACCGGTGAACCAGACTGCTGGATCAGACGGATGGACGGCGGCGGATCTTGTTCCAGTTGAGGAGCAGATAGATCGCGGACCAGCCGACCAGAATGAACACGATCCGACTGAAACCGCCGAACAGCGTCGTGACCAAGTTGAAATTGAGCAAACCCACGAGGCCCCAGTTGAGGCCGCCGATCACGAGCAATGTGGCGGCGAGCGACTCGAGTGGCTTCATGCTTGTTTCTCCCATGCTTTATTGCCCAAGGCGACCTGCGCAAAGATCACACGGTTCGACGTTGGCCGCGCGTTACGTTCGGTCTCCCTACGCAGTGGCCGCCCAAAACGTTTCAGGGGGTTGAGTCGTCATACGGAGGCCGCCAGAGCGAGTCATTCGCTGCGGCGGTGAGGTATGGAGGGGAAGCACTCGGAACCAGGCCTGTACAACGCGGCGAGCAGAGAAAAGGACGACTCGTGGCTCGGCCGAGTCACGAGTCGTCCTGTAACGAGCAAACGTACCAGAACTGCCGGCCGCCTACTGGATGGAGATCCTCACACCGAGCGAGACGGGAAACTCCCACGCCAGATCGAAAGGCTCGATTTCCGGCGACCGATCCGCAAACACGACTGTCTCTTCCTCATCGAAGAACATGGCATACGCCTGGAAGGAAACGAACGCGTTCACGTTGTCGTTGAACTGCCAGCCGACCTCACCGGCACCGTTCGCGGTGAAAACCGTGCTGGAAAAATCTACCGACGAGCCGTCCGCGAATGACTCTTCCGCCTTCACGTTCGTTGCGCCCGCACCGAGCGAGGCCACGAACGTCATCGGGAACGATTGGTCGGCCCACTGCCGGAAGTTGAATTCGAATCCGCCGCCGAAATGGATCAGGTCCATATCCGGCGACGGGATGTTTCCGAAGGAGTCCTCGATACTGTTGAGGAAGGATGCTGTCACCTCGCCACGGATGGCGATGTTCGGCGTAAAGTAGAAGGCGATTGACCCGCCAGTGTGGAAACCCGGATCCTGAATGAGCCACAAATCTCCGCCGGGAATTCCGACTCCTGCCTTCGCGGTCACATTGAAATTGCCCGTCGCCTGGGCCCACGCACCGCCTGACGACGCCGAGACGGCCAACAGCGCGGCCACCACACCCAATCGAATTCGTCCCTGGAGCACTGGGCTATCCCCTATCTGAGTGACTTGTTCTCGCAATCTTCAGGTTTCCTGGCTTCACTTCGTGGCGTCGATCGCGACGCTCATGTTTACGGTTCCGCCGCGTCCACCGGGGCAGTCAAGGCTGGCGCTGGCGATGGCTGACAAGCGGTTGCCCAGGATCGACCCGTCCATCTGGTTTTCGGTGTCCTTGTTGATTATCGAGCACCCCAAGAGCACGAACAGCGACTGAGGAGGCTTGAAGCCGCTTCCCGCGAGCACATCCTCGAAGAAGTTCCCGGCTGAGCCAGGTATCTGGAGCCCGAAGTTGACGCCTCCGTCCCCTCTCAGCTGTCCGTCGTTCACAGTTCCAGAAACAGTGATTCCATCAGCCAGGCAACTTCCGCTGTCCAGCATCAGGTAGGAACCGCTGAACGTCCTTCCGAACAGACGGTCCAGCAGCGATTGGGGATCCAGCGTGACAGAGCCGGAGCATGAACCCTCTCCCAACCATTCTATGGGGTCCGGCAGGTTAGGCCGAAAGGCATATATGAGAACCTCCCAGTTGCCTGAGTACGTCCCCGCGAACGCCTCGCTCACCCCTGGTTGCGGCTGGCTCGGATCAAACTGCGACTCCTCCTCACCCCCACCTTCCTCAGATACCGGTTCGAGGCTGATTCCGAACGCGTCGAAGCCGCCGCCCTCCAGAGTGCCGACGATCCGATTGTCAGAGGTCAGCGTGCCGCGGAAGTTGATCGACGGTTCGCCGACGATGCCGAACACCATGGTCACGCTGGATGCCTCGAACAGACCTTCCAAGTCGAACGCGAAGGCCGCGTGGACGGATCCGATGACGCCGGAGCCGAACAGGCTTCCGTCCGCAAGTACGTTCTCGATGGTGATCGTCACCTCGATTGGAGTCGCCACACCGGACCACGATCCCGTCAGCTCTGAACCGATCGGGAGACCGGGCCCCTCCGGCAGCTGAACCCCACGTTCAGAACACGCGGTGATTAGAAGGAAAGTGGCCGTCGCGAGTGAAAACAGCGCAAAACGCCGACTGAGCGATCGCATTCCCCGACTCCTCCAGCTCATGGACTCCCACCCCACAGTGCTCACGCACCTTCGGTACCTTGATTTGACAGAAAGCGTAGCCAAAAACGTGCCATATGCATAGATGCTGGCTGGGGCTGCGAGACCGAGCACGTCGTCAGATCGCTGCTATCTGTCGGCAGGATTTGGCCGCATCTCCCCTAGGATTCGGCAGATACTCGCTAGAAACCACTGGATAGGGGGCACGGCCTCAGGCCGTGACTGTTGCATGAGCGCATCACATTCCGGGAAGTGGCGATTCTTGCCGGCACCGGCTGTCCTGACCACTGTCCGCTCCTCGGGCAACTCTCCACCTGGCAGAGAGCGGGCCCCCAAGAACTATGCAAGAGAGACCGTGAAACGCTTCCTGATCGCAGCGCTGTGCATCTCCAGCCATGTCTGCGCCACCGCGACCGGTTACGCGCAGGGCGTCCGATCAAGCGACGCGAATTGGAGGCACGGGGCCGTCTGTTACGAAGTCTTCGTTATATCCTTCCTGGACAGCGACGGAGACGGCGTCGGCGACCTCGAAGGTCTCATGAGCAAGCTCGATTACATCAACGACGGCGATCCCGACACCCGTCGGGATCTTGGCGCCCGCTGCATCTGGCTCATGCCCATCGCGCCGTCCCCCAGTTACCACGGCTACGATGTCACCGACTTCTATGGCGTCGATCCGCGCTACGGAACCGAGGATGACTTCCGGCGCCTGATCGACGAGGCGCACCGGCGGGGGATCCGCGTTCTCGTGGACCTCGTGGTCAACCACACCTCGAACCGGCACCCGCTCTTCCAGCATGCGGCCCTCCACCCCGACTCGCCCTACCGTGACTGGTTCCGCTGGGCGGAGGCTCCCGGACCGGACAACGAGTACGGCGACAACAACTGGCACCGCGCACCGAGCGGCACCGGCTACTACTACGGGTTCTTCTCTCCCGTGATGCCGGATCTGAACTGGGAGACCGAAGCCGTCCGCGAGGAGATGAAGCGGATCGCCGCGTTCTGGCTGGAGGAGATGGGCGTGGATGGCTTTCGTTTAGACGCCGTCCGCCACCTGATGGAGGACGATGAAGGGCGTTCGACAAACGTGCGGCGCACACACGAGATGCTGCGGGAGTACGCGGCGGACATCCGCAAGGCGGATGCGGTGGCGTTCACGATCGGTGAAGTGTTCGACGATACCGACGCGCTGCTGGCTTACTACCCGGATCAGCTCGACGCCTACTTCGCGTTCGAGGTGTCCGACGCGATCCTGAATGCGGTGAAGACAGGCTCATCGACCGGGCTGCTCGAACCCGTCCTGCGTCTCCAAAACGTCGTGGCGGCCGATCGCTGGTCGCCGTTTCTCAGAAACCACGATCAGACGCGTACGATGACCTGGCTGGACGGTGACATGGCGCGCGCGAAGCTGGCCGCGACCCTGCTTCTCGCCCTCCCCGGCTTCCCCTTCGTGTACTACGGAGAGGAGATCGGCATGACCGGCGACAAGCCGGATCCGCGGATCCGAACACCCATGCACTGGCGCCTCGGTCCGGCCGCCGGTTTCACCGAGGGCACGCCGTGGGAACCGCTGCATGCCGATTCGCTCACGGCGAACGTCGAGGCGATGGACGACGATCCGGCCTCTTTGCTCAACCTGTACAGAGTGCTCATCCATCTGCGGGCGGAGTACGCTGCGCTCGGCGCCGGGGAGCTGGTTCCGCTCGACACGGGGCATGAGGCGGCGGCCGCGTTTCTCCGACGACAGGGAGACCATGCCGTGCTGGTCGTCGTGAACCTGGGCGAGGAGCCTCTGGAGAACTTCGTGCTGTCGTCCGACGTTGGAGCGCTGCCGCCCGGACGGCACGTGCCGATCGGGCTCCTCGGCGCCGACGGACCGGCCGCGACGCTGGAAATCCGGGCCGACGGCCGGGTGCGCGATTACGTTCCATTGCCCGAGCTGGCCGGCCTGCGGGCCTACCTGTTCGACATTCCAGCCGGGGAGTGAGCGCGTCGCTCTACACGGTCTGCAGCTTCCTCACGAGAAGTACACCCACAGACCCACGACGCACGCCACGAGCAGCAGGCTTAGCAGCCGGTCGGCACGTTTCCAGCGGCGCGGATGAGCCTCCTCCCCCCCTCGAGACACCGTCGCGAAGGTCAGCCCGGCCAGCTGCTCCTCCGGCGGCGGAGCGGTCAACAGGCTCACCACCACCAGGATCACGGTGCAGATCGCGAAGAGGATCACGGCGAAGTGCAGGAAGTTGATGTCGGCGAAACTAAAGAGTAGCCCGTCCAGACTCCCCTTGTTCAGCTCGGCAACGAGTCGGCCCATCCCGAGGACGAATCCGCTCAGCAGCGCCGCCATGGCCCCCTTCGAGTTCACGCGCTTCCACGCGATCCCCAGCAGGAAAACGGCCGCGATCGGCGGGGAGATGTAGGCCTGCACGCTCTGCAGATACTGGTAGAGCTGCCCCGAAATGAACTTCATGAACGGAATCCACGCCAGCCCGAAGACTACGAGCACGGCCGTCGTGAGCTGACCGACGAGCACCAGGCGACGCTCGGACGCCTGCGGCCGGAGCTTCTTGTAGACATCCCACGTCACCAGAGTCGACGTCGAGTTGAACACCGACGAGAGCGAGCTCATCAGCGCCGCCAGCAGCCCGGCTACCACGAGGCCGCGCAGTCCCACCGGCAGGAGAACCCCGATCAGGGTCGGGAGCGCCTGGTCCGGCGTGTCGAGTTGGAGCGCGCCGCGCTGCGAGAGCGCATACGCGATGACGCCAGGGATCACGAAGATGAAGAGCGGAAGAAGCTTGAGGTAGCCGGCGAAGATTGTGCCACGACGGGCATGATCCTGATCGTGGGCGGCTAGGACTCTCTGCACGATGAACTGGTCCGTGCACCAGTACCACACGCCCAGGATCGGCGCGCCGAAGGCGATCCCGGTCCATGGGAAGTCGGGGTCCGACATCGGTTTCCAGAGGTCGAGAAACGCGGGGCCGACCGTCGTCTGAAGCGCGTCCCAACCGCCCAGTGCCGAGAGACCGAGCGCCATGACGGCAATCGCGCCGCCGACGAGCACGAACATCTGCAGCAGGTCGGTATAGAGCACGGCGCGCAGGCCGCCGATGATCGTGTAGATCCCCGTGATCACCACCACGACGAGCGCGCCCGTCCAGAAGTCGATCCCCATGATCGCTTCGAAGACGATCCCGCCCGCCGCGATCGTCACGGAGATCTTGGTGAGCACGTAGCCGACGATGGAGATCACGGCCAGGTACCAGCGCGCGCTCGCCGAGTACCGACGCTCGAGGAACTCCGGCATCGTGAAGACGCTGCTCGACAGATAGAAGGGCACGAAGACCCAGCCGAGGAGCAGCAGAATCAGCGACGCAAGCACCTCGAACTGTGCGACGGCCACACCGCTGGCCGCACCCGTGCCCGCCAGTCCGACCAGATGCTCGGACCCGATGTTCGACGCGAACAGCGAGCCGCCGACCAGGAACCAGCCGGCATCCCTCCCGGCCAGGAAGTAGTCGGTCGAGGTGCCGCGGTTCGCCCGCTCCCGCAGCGTCACCCACAGGGCGACGCCGAAGACCAGAACGAAGTAGAGGGCGATGACGGCCCAATCCAGGCTGGCGAGAAGGCTCATGGCGTGTCTCCGCTGGCCGGATGGAGCCGGATGGCTTGGCCTCCCCCCGGTGCTAGGTCGAGTGTCAGCGTAGACTCGGAATCGACCAGCTGCTCCGAGATCACGAGCGGAAATGGATCGTGGAGCCAGTGTGCGCCCTCCCCGTCGGCGTAGATCTCGGCGACGTAGCGCTCACCGGGCGACAGAAACGTCAGCGGGAGCTCGAACGTGCGCGCCACCTCATCGGTGATCGCGCCGACGAACCAGTCGGAGCCGCCACGCTCCTGGCGCGCCACGACGACGTAGTCGCCGATCTTTCCTTCGAGCACCTTCGTGTCCTCCCAATCGACGGGCACATCGCGGATGAACTGGAAGGCGGGCCGACCCTCGTAGTTCTCGATCAGGTCCGCGGCCATCTGCAGCGGAGAGTACAGCACTACATAGAGCGCGAGCTGCTTCGCCAGCGTCGTGCGCACTCGCGATGCCTCGGGCGGGCGCGGGATGCCGTCCACGGACGCGATCAGGATGTCGAACACACCCGGCGTGTAGTCTAGTGGTCCGGGAATCGTGCGAGTGAAGAAGAGGATGATCTCGTGCTCGGGCGGGTTGCCGCCTTCCCTCCCCCAGGCGTTGTACTCCATGCCCCGGGCCCCCTCGCGGGTCATCATGTTGGGGTATGTGCGGCGCTCGCCGGTGTCTTTTATGGGCTCGTGGACGTTGAGCATGATGCCGTGACGCGCGGCCGCATCGATCACCTTCCGCCAGTGTCGAACCATGTACTGCCCGTGGTGGGCGTGACCCTCCTCGGTCTTGTCTCCCACGTAGCCGGTCTTGACCGCCCGGATCCCGAGACGGTTGTAGAGCGAGAACGCATCCTCGAGCTGTGCCTCGTAGTTCTTGATGCCCATCGACGTCTCGTTGTGGCCGATGAGCGCGACCCCACGCTCCCGTGCGTAGGCGGCCAGGCCCTCCAAGTCGTAGTCCGGATAGGGCTGGGTGAAGGAGAACAGATCCGCGTTCTCGATCCAGTTCCCGTCCCAGCCGACGTTCCACCCCTCGACGAGGACCCCACCGATATCGTGCTCCGCCGCAAAATCGATGTAGCGGCGGGTGTTCTCGGTGGTCGCGCCGTGTGCGGGTCCCGACTCCCAAGTCACCGTCCCGATGTGCATTCCCCACCAGATGCCGACGTACTTCATCGGCTCGACCCAGCTCACATCAGCCAGCGCATTCGGCGGATTCAGGTTGAGCCCGATCACCGAGGGGACGAGGTCTTCTGCCCGGTCGGCCAGCTGGATCGTACGCCAGGGCGTCACGAACGGCGTCTCCCCGTACACCTTCACGCCGTCCGCCCAAGCCGTGAGCGATACGCGCAGCACGCGCTCCCAGGAGCTGGTGAGGTTCATCCCCGCGTAGTCGACGAGGTTCGCCTCGTGAATCACCAGATGCAGTCCCTCGAGCGTCTCCAGGGTGAGTGGGGTGTGCACGGTCTCGAGCGTGCTCATCGGAGCCGATCTGTACAGCAGCTCGTAGCGGTGCGTGGGGTCGTCGGTCGGGATCCACCACGCACGCGGATCGCTGGCCATGGCGAACTCGGTGAGCTCCTCTACGATCGCGAAGGACTGGAGGCCCTCTTGCTCGGGCAGCTCGTAGCGGAAGCCGACGCCGTCGTCGAAGGCCCGAAAGACCACCTCAAACCGGCGGCCCGCCGTGCTCGTTTCTGCCACCGACACGCGCAGCTCGTTGTGATGATCCCGCACGCGAGCCACCTGGCCCCACGGCTGCTCCCACGTTTCGTCGACCGAGGCGCGCGCCGTGCCGGTCATCTCGAGGCTGTCACGCAGGGCCGGGGCGTCACGGAACTCGAAGCCCATTCGCGAAGGCAGAATCACTTTCCACCCATCGCGGTCCACGCTGTAGAACAGTCCGTCCTCGCTCGTCTCGATCGTCACGACGGTGCGACCGTCCGGCGACGCCACCTGAACCGACTGACCGGCCTGGGCCGGCTGGGCGGCCGGGGACGGCTCCTGAGCGTGCACGCCCGCGGCGGTGGAAAGGGCCGCTACGCCGGCAATGGTAGCCGCTACGGCAAAACGTCGAGTCCGGAAAGGCCTCCCCATCTGCGTTCTCATATTCGCATGCTCGTGTCTACTCGTTCGATTCCCTCACCCACACCAAAAAGGCACCCGGAGGCACGGACACTTGCTGGTGCCCGCCTTTGAGCCGTGCCTGTTCGCCTTCCACGCCATCCAAATCCACACGCTCCACGGCCCCCACCTGTCGCCAGGCGCCACCAGAAAGCTCGAACTGGAACACGCCTCCCTGCGTACCGCTGTCGGCCAGAACGAGGACCCGTTCGCCCACCACATAGCCGAGAAGCGTGGGCTCCTCCGGGAGGATCCAACGATAGTGCCCTTCCGGTACCTCGGCGACGCGGAAGACGGAGCCGTACTCCGATAAGCGGAGGGCCAGGAGCCCTCGCCAATAGTCCCGCATGGCCATCTGGTCGGATCCCGGCGCGAGGTCTTCCCACAGGAAGCGGTTCGGGGCCCGCAGGTTATAGGTGTCGTCGCGACCCTTGAACAGGATCGGTCCGCCGGCGGCCTCGACTTCGAACTCCTCGTGAGGGGCCAGTCCCTTGGAGCGGAGCATCTCGGTGCCACCGTGGATCACCACCGGTCCGGCTGAGGTGAGCAGGAGCCCGGCCGCGATGCGCATCGGGGCGAGCTCCACCCCCTCGAGCCCGTTGTGGTCTTCACTCAGCGCGTAGCGGTCGGCCAGGGTCCAGTTGTCGTGGATGTCCAGGTAGGAGATCCCGTCGGTCGTGCGCGGCTCCTCCTCGTAGCGGTTGGGCAGTGCCTGCATGACGGCCTTTCGTGCCGAACCATCGCCGCCGGCCCAGCCGCGGTCGCTCACATCGAAGGGGCTGCCCTTGAACGCATTCCGGGCGTCGTCCTGGAAGAAGGTGATCGGGGCGTCGGCTTTGTACCAGCTCCAGTCGGGGTTCGCCCGGACATCCGGATCGCTGGGCGGGATCCACGCCTCTCCATAGATGATCAGGTCCTCCGGCAGCTCCTGTTTGACCCGTATCAGGGTCTGCTCGTCGAGCTGCCCCGCCAGGTCGATACGGAAGCCGTCCACGCCCAGATCTTCCACCCAGTGTTTGAGCTGGTCGACGATCCAGCGCTGGACCATGGGCCGTTCTTCCGACTTGACCTCGTTCCCGAACGGTCCGATGTGCTCGACCTCGTCATCGGTCCGGTAGTAGTAGGGGAGGTCGAGAACGTTGAAGTTGAGGAGGAGGTGGCGCCCGTCCATGTTCTCGCCGGTATGGTTCGGCACGACGTCGATGATCACGGCGATCCCCCGCTCGTGCAGCGCACCGACCAGCGCTTTGAACTGCTCGCGCTCGGCTCCGGGCCCGGCGTCCCGGGACCGGAAACGGCTCTCTACCGCAAAGGCGTGCGTCGTGCGGTATCCCCACTGGTAGTTCTCCCGATCGATGGCCATGGCCTGCGCGAACGGGTCATCCGCGAAGGCTGCCTGCCAATCGGCGTCGGGATAGTGCAGGTATTCCTGCACCGGCATGAGGTGGACGACGTTCACGCCCAGATCCACGAGGTAGTCCAACCCGACGGGCTCGCCGTGCGCGTTCACGAGGCCCGCCCGGGCCATGGCGGGGAGCGTGCCGGCTTCGTCCTCTCCGACGGGGAGGAGGTCCGTGAAGTCCTGCACGTGCACCTCGTACGCCACGACGCCCTCCATCGCCGGGCGACCACCGGCGACGGGGGGAGGCGGCGGGCCGTCCCGCCACACCCGTGATCTCCCCGTCGCGCCATCGTTGACCAGGGCGTACGGATCCGAGATGTGAATCGGGTGGGTCTCGTAGAACCAGTTTCCTGGATCGGCCGGTCCGTGGACCGTGAAGTCGTACCAGGTGCCGTGCAGGTCCCCGGCCTCGATGGCCTCCCACACGCCGTCTTCGTCCTTCGTCATCTCCACCACGCGGAGCGCCTCTGCGGGATCGTCATCTCGGTCATGATACAGGTACAGCCGGACGGCCTCCGCCCGCGGTGAGAAGATCCGGAAGGCCGTCTCGGACCCGTCGTCCGCGATCACGGCCCCAAGGGGCTTCGGCGAGTAGAGGTTGCGGAAGACGGGGCCCCGTCGAACCAGCGCTCGGAGGCCGAGTCCTGGGATCTCCAGGTAGTGGACCCGCATCGGATCCAACTCTAGGCCCGGGACCAGCAGCGACTCGGACGCCGTGTTGGGCACCACCTCGGCGATCGGAATGACGTGGCCCCGGCCGTCGGTCAGCCGATAGGCGGAGGGCTCGGCGGGCCGCTCCGCGCCCGCGAGCGTGAAGCGAATCGCCGTCGGACCGTGGATCTCGGCCCGGAGACGGGGCCCGGAGTCAGCCTCCTGTGCACTCGCGGCCTGGCCCACTACAAGGCCGACGGTGAGCAGTACAACGCCATGGGACATTTGACGTAGCGTGTTCGTGATGGGCATGCGCCGGAACGAGCGGCAACGGTAGTAACTGGACCGCCGGCCTAGCAACACTCGGGCAACCGTCGCTATTCGCTTTCGCCGAGCAGCACGAACCGATAGGGCGAGTCCAGCGAGACCCTTCCGCCCTTCACCGTGACGGCCATCCCCGAGTACCCGTCCACGAGCTCTGCTCCCTCGGGAAACACCCCGAAGGCGGGAATCGACTTGGGACCCACCGGCTGGTCCAGCGCCACGAGCACGCGATCGGTGATCCCATCGGTGTCGAGGACGCGGCTAAAGATGTAAGGCTCCGCCTGCAGGCGACGGTGCTCACCCGCCCCTACGGCGGGGTGGGCCTGTCGAAAGCGTCCGAGCCGCCGCCAGTGGGCGAGGATCTCCTTCTTCGTGTCGCGCCCCAGCTCCGCCCAGTCAAGAACGGAACGGAGGTTCGCGTCGCCCAAGGCGTCCTCGACCTGGAGCGGTCGGGCCAGCTCATCGCCGTAGTAGACCTGGGCCGCGCCAGGTGCGAGGAGGAGACGCGTCCCGGTCGCGATCGGCACCTCCCGATCGGGATCGAAAGGTGAGCTGTCGTCGTGCGAGCTGACGTAGTTCACGATCGACACGCCCCGCAGGTCTCCCTCGCCAAGAGCAGCCGCGTATCGGGTAAAAAGCTCGTCCAGGGACTCGCCGGTGTTCTGCTTGAAGTCGAAGTTGATCAGACCATCGTAGCCGAAATCGAAGAAGTTGACGGTCCGGTCCCCGAAGTCGAACTCCCGACCGGACGTCATGTTGTAGTTGTAGACCTCGCCCATCATGTAGAAGGGCTGCCCCTCGAGCGCCTTATCGGGGTTCGCTTCTCGCCACTCCGCGAGCGCGCGCTCCGCCTCCCGCCTGAGCTCGGCGCTCACCGCCTCCTCGAAGTGCTTGGCCGTATCCACGCGGTACCCGTCGAAGCCCAGCTCGCGCACCCAATCGGTGAGCCATTTCATTACGTAGTAGCGCGGAGCTCGAGGATAGCCTGTCCGCTCGAAAAAGGCGTCGAGCTCGGCCAGTTCCCGTTCCAGGCGACCCTCACGTTGCCACTTCTCGACGAGAGACGGGGGCAGCTCCACGGGATCGTCCCGATCGGTGCGAATGTCGGGGAGGTTCTCCACCAGCGTGCAGGTGACCGTGGTCGCATAGTCCTCGTAAGCGCAGCGAGGTTCGGTTCGCACCCACTCTTCCGGCCACACGGGATCCTCCGGCGTCACGGGCCCCGTGTGGTTGATCACCGCGTCCATGATTACGCGGATTCCGCGCCGGTGGGCCGCGTCGACCAGCGCACGCAGGTCGCCCTCCGTCCCCAGCGCGGGTTCCACGGCGGTCCAGTCGCGGATCCAATAGCCGTGGTATCCGTAGGTCTTGCCGGTCCCCTCGTCGGTGCTGCCGTGGATCTGCTCCACGAAGGGCGTCATCCAGATCGCGTGGACCCCGAGCGAGTCGAAGTAACCGTCCTCCAGCTTCTCGAGCACCCCGGCGAGATCACCGCCCTGGAAGCTGCGGAGCGCGGCGCCGTCCTGTGCGCGGCCAAGGGCGAGGTTGTTCGTCGGGTCGCCGTCGTGGAAGCGATCGGTGAGGAGGAAGTAGATGGTCGCGCTGTTCCAGAACAGCGTCGGATCGAGGGCGACAGCGGCCTCCGTCGACCTCACCGAATGCGCCTCGACGACCCCCGCGTCGACGGCGTCCGAGACGGGCGCCCGGACGCTGCAGGCAGGGAGCAGCCAACTGACGAAGCTCGCCAGAGCCGCGGCGCGGGACCAGCCGCTCATGTGCGAACCCCTGGTTCGTCTTCGATCATGCGGCCCTTCTCAAACCGAGACGGCCGCGGCGACGTCATCCCGGTCCTCCACGCGGAGTGTCAGGATGGCCGCGAGCACGAGCGAGGCGCCCCCGACCAGAAGCGCATAAATGGCCTCGCCGCCGAAGAAGCGACCCACGAAGAAGCCCAGGATGGCAGCCGCGACGATCTGCGGGATCACGATGAAGAAGTTGAACACGCCCATGTAGTAGCCGAGCTTCGAGGGCGGTAGCGACCCGGTCAGGATCGCGTAGGGCATGGAGAGAATGCTGGCCCAGGCGATCCCCACACCCACCATGGAGCCGAGAAGGAAACGCGGATCGGTCAGGGTGAAGATGGACAGGAGCCCCAGCGCCCCACACACGAGGCAGATGGCGTGCGCGATCTTCCGGCTCGTCCTCTTGGCCAGGACTGGAATGCCGAAGGCCACCACGGCCGCGACACCGTTGTAGGCCGCAAAGGCGACCCCCACCCAGTTCGCCCCTTCGTTGTAGAGCGCCGAGGTCGGATCGCTCGTGCCGTAGATGTGACTGGTCACGGCTGCCGTCGTGTAGATCCACATCGCGAACAGGGCAAACCAAGAGAAGAACTGAACCCAGGCCAGCTGCCGCATCGTGTGGGGCATATCCTGGAAATCGTTCAGGATCGTGACGAAGCCGTTGTCGTATCGCCCGGCCCGTTGCAGGAGCCCGCTGATGATGAGCAGCACGCCGACGAATCCGACGCCGGCCGACAGGATCATGACCTGATAGAGCGCAGCCTGAGCCAGTACGATGGAGAACAGCACACCTACTACGAGAAGGATCCAACCCAGGCGCATCTG